>JABGRN010000011.1:0-68162 GCA_018648265.1 Prolixibacteraceae bacterium
TTGCTAAAATTTATGCTTAAAAACAAAACCAACCCGAATTATGAAGTGAGCCATGTTTTCGGTTGTCCTCGGAATCAACAAAAAAAGCTACCCAAATAAATGAGTAGCTCTTTAATATCTTTAGTAACTTCTAATTACACATTCAAAGTAAAACGGTCGAATGCAGTAACTGTAAGCTCTTTGTCATTTTGTTTTAAGAAATCTTTGATAGTAATTTTACCATCTTTAACATAAATCTGGTTTAACAAAGTCACATCTTTGTACCATTTATTTAGAGAACCTTGTGCAATTTTATCGAGCATTGCTTCTGGTTTTCCTTCCTGACGGAATTTTTCTTTTGCAATTTCGATTTCTTTTTCGATGGTTCCCTGTGGAATTGCATCTTTATCGATTGCCACTGGCGCCATTGCCGCAACTTGCATAGCAACATCCCTTGCAACCTGATTTTCTACATCGCCTTTGTTAAAACCAACCAAGGTAGCCAGTTTGTTCCCGGGATGAATATAAGCAATTGCAGTTTCTGCACTAACTTTACTGAAATATGAAAGTTCTATTTTTTCACCGATAACCCCAGTTTGTTCAGTTACCAAATCTCCAATAGTTTTCCCATCGAGGCTTAAGCCTTTTAGAACTTCAAGATTTTCTGCTTTTTGTGCTAAGGCTGAATTCAAAATTTTATCGGCAAAAGCAACAAAATCAGCATTTTTAGCCACAAAATCAGTTTCACAATTTAATACTAACAAGGCACCAAATTTTTTATCTTCGGTTATCTTGGAAAGAACTACACCTTCAGCAGCATCCCTATCTGCACGTTTATTGGCAATTAATTTTCCTTTTTCACGGATTATTTCTACAGCTCTGTCGAAATCACCTTCGGCTTCCGACAGTGCATTTTTACAATCCATCATCCCTGCACTAGTTGCTTTACGCAATTTAACTACATCGGCTGTTGTAAAAGACATAATGAAATTTTTTTAAGTGTTTTTTATTTGAAATAACCTTTCAGCTCAATCCTTATCTGATTCGGACTCAACTTTAGTTTCCGGGTTACTTTCTTCTTTGGCTTTTCGCTTTGCTTTTTTAGTTGCAACAACATCAGCTTCTTCTTTCTCCTTTTCGTTCCTTCGCTCGTTCAAACCCTCGCGAATTGCTTCTGTCATAATTCCAACAACCAGATTGATAGATTGTGAAGCATCATCGTTTGCCGGAATTACAAAATCAACATCATCGGGATTTGAATTTGTATCAACCATTGCAAAAACTGGAATACCTAATTTCTGGGCTTCGCGAACTGCAATTTTTTCTTTCAATACATCAATTACAAATAAAGCGGCAGGCAAACGTGTAAGGTCTGAGATACTTCCAAGAACTTTTTCCAGTTTGGCACGTTGTCTTGTGATCTGAAGTTTTTCTCTTTTTGAAAGATTGTCCCAGCTGGTATCTTTAGCCATCTTGTCGATTGAAATCATCTTCTTGACAGCTTTCCTGATTGTTGGGAAATTAGTAAGCATCCCTCCAGTCCATCGCTCGGTAACATAGGGCATTCCTATATTTTTAACCAAGTCGGCGACCAATTCTTTTGCCTGCTTTTTTGTAGCGACAAATAAAATTTTACGGCCTGATTTAGCTATTTGTTTAATAGCTGCCGCACTCTCGTCAATTTTTACAATTGTTTTTTGAAGATCGATAATGTGGATCCCGTTTTTTTCCATAAAAATATACGGTTCCATGTTTGGGTTCCACTTTCTTTTCAGGTGACCAAAATGTACACCTGCATCTAATAATTCCTGAAAATTTGTTTTTGGCATCTGTTTACTTTTTTAGTATGTTCCTAAAAGCAACCATTGAGTAGTTCCGAATACTCGGAAATCTCAACCGTTTTAGATCCATATGAATTGATAATAATATTAACGTTTTGAAAATTGGAATTTTTTCCTTGCTTTTGGTTGCCCTGGTTTTTTACGTTCCACTTCGCGAGGATCCCTGGTAAGAAATCCGGCAGCTTTTAGTTCTTTCCTTGACTCAGGATCTACCTTGAGCAAGGCACGGGAAATTGCAAGGCGCAATGCTTCGGCTTGTCCTTTTGGACCACCGCCACCCAAATTTACGTTGATGTCGTATTTTTCCTGCGCTTCCATTAAATTTAGTGGCTGCTTTACAATGTACTGTAAAGTAGTATTTGGGAAATATTCTTTCAATTCCCTTTTATTAACAGTAATGTTACCTTTTCCTTCGCTAAGGTAAATACGTGCCACTGCTGATTTCCTACGTCCTAATGTGTTTACTAATTCCATCTTGCTTATTTAATCGTATTTAAATCAACAACTTTGGGTTTTTGAGCTTCATATTTGTGCTCAGCACCAATTACTACATGCAGGTTACCAAACAGTTTTCTCCCCAATTTGCTTTTCGGGAGCATTCCTTTTACTGCCTTTTCAACCAACCGTTCCGGATATTTCGCTAAAATATCGGTAGGAGTCTGTGTACGTTGCCCCCCGGGATAACCAGTGTGGCGTATATACACCTTGTCGGTCAATTTATTTCCGGTTAGCTGAACTTTTTCAGCATTAACAACAATTACGTTATCTCCACAATCGACGTGCGGAGTAAATTCCGGCTTATTTTTGCCTCTAAGGATTTTGGCAACTTGACTGGCCAAACGTCCTAAAATCATATTTTCAGCATCAACAACTACCCACTCTTTATTAACGGTGGCTTTGTTGGCCGAAATTGTTTTGTAACTTAATGTATCCACTTGTACAATTTTTATTTGTTTAACAATTTTGTCTTTCCCACGAGCCGGTTTTTATTGTGACGGAATTCTTAATAAAACCCGTTACTCAAAGTAAATCAACATTTTAAATAACTAACAAGTAAGGATAAGAATCGGGACTGCAAAAGTATTTTCTTTTTTTGAATATCCAAAAAATAATAATTAATTTTTCAGGTAAATAAATGGTATTTAATTTACAGTTTCTCTTTTAAACATTTCCAGAATTTTTATGACAAGAAATTACTTCATTCAATTTCCACGTTTTTCTATTTAACAACTTAAAAAAAAATGCGACAACATTGATTATGAGTGAATATAAAAATAAAAACGTTTTCATAATTAGCATGTAACTTATTGAAACACAACAAAACAACACTCTCGGTAAAAGTCAATTAAATGGAGCGAAGCCTGAAAGTCGTTATTTAAGAAATAATCCCTCTAATCGGGAAAAGAGGATATTTGGGCTATTGCTAATCCCGGCAATCAAGGCCAATTCGAATCTGGCAAATAATTTTTTACATTTATCATTCGCTTGTTATTATCAGTTTAATTAGGTTTGCAACATGGGAGGACCAAAACCACAAAAGTTAAAACAAAGAATTTTTAGCTCCTGGGTTACTTCAACAATAAGTATCTCGTTAGTATTAATTATGCTCGGCACACTTGCATTAGTTCTAATTAATGCCGGACGTTTGTCTGATTACGTTCGAGAAAAAATAGGGTTTACTCTTGTTTTGCACGATGATATTAAAGAGGTTGAAATAATCAGGCTGCAAAAATTAATAAATGCAGCCGACCATGTAAAATCCACACGGTACATCGACAAAGAAACTGCTGCAAAAGAACTTACCGAAGAATTAGGTGAGGATTTTACCGGGTTTTTGGGATTTAACCCTTTGTTTTCGTCAATCGATGTGAAGCTGTTTGCACCATACACTAACACCGATAATTTGTTGGTTATTGAAAAAGAATTCCTGGAATATCCTCAAGTTAAAGAGGTTTATTATCAAAAAAACCTGGTTTCTGTAATAAACCAAAATGTAAGCCGGATTAGTATTATTCTATTAATAATAAGTAGTTTATTAATATTTATTTTTGTCGCTCTAATAAATAACACTATTCGTATTTCTGTTTATTCGCAACGTTTTACAATTAATACAATGCAGTTGGTTGGGGCAGGAAAATCATTTATTCGAAAACCTTTTTTGCAACGAAGTTTGTTCTTTGGTATTTATGGCGCACTCATCGCAAACCTGGTACTTATTTCAGGGGTTTATGCATATAAAAAAGAATTATATGGGATAATTTCAACCAGCGATTTGAAGGTAACAAGTTTTGTTTTTGTAATGGTTTTAGTAATGGGAATGTCAATTTCTTATTTATCAACTTATTTTGCTGTAAATAAATTCCTGAAAATGAAATTTGATGAATTGTTTTATTAATTATCTTTACCCCGTCAATCAAAAGAAAGCATGGCTAAAAAAGAAAAAGAAGTTAAAGAGACAGGTTTTGCACTCGGAAAAGAGAATTACAAATTAATGGCAATCGGTTTTGTAATTATTGTAATTGGGTTTATTTTGGTGGCCGGTGGCGGAAGCGACGACCCAAATGTTTTTAATCCCGATATTTTTAATTTCAGAAGATTAACTGTTGCACCAATAGTTTTGTTATTTGGTTTTGTTTTTGAAATTTACGCCATTATGAAAAAACCAAAAAACGATAACTAAATCCGCGGTTTATGAGCGAGTTTCAAGCTCTTCTTCTTGGAATATTACAAGGCCTTACTGAATTCCTTCCTGTTAGCTCAAGCGGGCATCTTGAAATCGGACATGCCTTACTCGGTGTTAAAACATCAAATAATTTGCTTTTTGCAGTTGTTGTCCACCTTGCAACGGTGCTTAGTACACTTGTTGTTTTCCGAAAAGACATTTTAAATCTAATCAAAGACTTGTTTAAATTTCAATGGAACGAATCTACTATTTACGTTTCTAAAATAGTATTTTCTGCAATCCCTGTTGTAATTTTGGGCTTGTTTTTTAAGGAAGAAATAGAACAGTTATTTACAGGAAACCTCGTACTTGTAGGGAGTATGTTAATTATTACAGCGGTGCTTCTGTCAACTGCACATTTTGTAAAAAAAGGAAATGGCAAAATTACTTTTGCAAAATCTTTGATAATTGGCATTGCACAAGCATTAGCAGTATTACCAGGGATTTCAAGAAGTGGGGCAACCATCGCAGCCGGATTGTTATTGCAAACAAAAAAAGACGAAATAGCCCGCTTTTCCTTTCTGATGGTTTTGCTGCCAATTTTGGGGGCTGCCTTTCTCGACCTTGCCGGAGAACGGATTTTTTCAAACGAAAATATTGAATTAATCCCTTTGTTAATAGGCTTTTTGGCAGCTTTCACATCAGGGCTGCTGGCTTGTTCGTGGATGATAAAAATTATTAAACAAGGCAAATTAATTTATTTTGCTGTTTATTGTTTTATTATTGGGCTTATTGCTATCTTTGCAGCCTGATTTTTTTCAATAATCATAAAACACTGTAAATTAGATTTTTGCAGATGATTGACCTTAAAAAGGATTACGATTTTTTAGGAGGTGAGGTTTTATTGTTCGACAAAAACCTCGATTGGACATCTTTTGATTTGGTCCAAAGGGTGCGAAATTCCTTGTGCAGAAAAATGGAAATAAAAAAACTTAAAGTGGGCCATGCAGGAACTTTGGATCCCCTGGCAACCGGTTTAATGATTTTGTGTACTGGTAAAGCAACTAAACAGATAGAATCGTTCCAGAATGAGGAAAAGGAATATATAGCAACATTAAAACTGGGTGCAACCACACCTTCGTTCGACATGGAAACCGAGGAAGACAGTGTTTTTGATTATTCACATGTAACGCTAGAAATTTTTGTTGAAGCAGCAAAAAAATTCGTTGGGGAAATTGACCAGGTTCCACCCATTTTTTCAGCAGTTAAAGTAAAAGGCAAAAGAGCTTTTGAATATGCACGAAATGGGGAAGAGCTAAAACTAAAATCCAGAAAAATTGAAATAAAAGAAATTTTTGTTGAATCATTCAGTTTACCAATAATAAAAATCAAAGTCGTTTGCAGTAAAGGGACTTACATTCGTTCTTTGGCGCGCGACATCGGAAAAGAATTAAATTGTGGTGCATATTTAACAGATCTGAGGCGAACACGAATTGGTAAATTCGATGTCGAAGATGCATTTAACATTAATTTTTTTCTTGATAATTTAGGTACAATTGTAACCAATTAAATTTTGACCCGTAACAATAAAACTTTGTAGCTGAACCATCGCCCGGACAAATTAAGTTTAATTGTTTAAAATAGATAAAGAAAATTAAAATATTTACAAATGAAGTTATCGAAGTTCAAGTACGATTTAGACGAAAAAAGTATAGCCTTGCATCCCTCAGAAAACCGGGACGAATCGAGATTGATGGTATTAAACAGGGCAACCCGAAAGATTGAACACAAATTGTTTAAAGACCTGCTTGATTATTTTGACGATAAAGATGTTATGGTATTTAACGACACCAAGGTTTTTCCGGCACGTTTGTACGGAAATAAAGAAAAAACCGGTGCAGAAATCGAAGTTTTCCTCTTGCGCGAATTAAACCGCGAACAACGTTTGTGGGATGTATTAGTTGATCCTGCCAGGAAAATCAGGATTGGTAACAAGTTGTATTTTGGCGAAGACGATTTGTTGGTAGCTGAAGTAATTGACAACACCACTTCAAGGGGCCGCACACTCCGTTTTCTTTTCGATGGGCCTTATGACGAATTCAAAAAAACATTGTACGAATTAGGAGAAACCCCACTGCCTAAATTTATTAACAGGCCTGTTCAATCGGAAGATAAAGAACGTTATCAAACCATTTTTGCAAAACACGAAGGTGCTGTGGCCGCACCCACAGCAGGACTGCATTTTAGCCGCGAATTGTTAAAACGCCTGGAAATTAAAGGGATTGATTTTACATACATTACATTGCACGTAGGCCTCGGGAATTTCAGGGGTGTTGATGTGGAAGATCTTACCAAACACAAAATGGACTCGGAGCAAATTTGGGTAAAAGATGAAGCGTGTGAAATGGTAAATAACGCAAAATTGAATAAGTCGAACATTTGCGCTGTTGGAACTACCGTTATGAGAACTTTAGAAAGTTCGGTTTCTACCCAGGGGCATTTAAAACCTTTTGAAGGTTGGACAAATAAATTCCTTTTTCCTCCTCACGAATTTAGTGTGGCAAACCGGATGATAACCAATTTCCACCTGCCATACTCAACACTGCTAATGATGGTGGCTGCCTTTGGCGGTTACGATTTTGTAATGCAGGCATACCAAACAGCAATTAAAGAAAAATACCGTTTTGGTACTTACGGCGACGCAATGCTTATTATTTAGGCTCCAATGTTAAAAAATATGTAAAAACCACGTAATAAATTTTATGTGGTTTTTTTATGTAGCCAACTTGCAATTTTCATTTTATCTTTCCTCATTCAAATTTTGAAATATTTATATTGCGACTAAAAATCTTGAAATGACAAAATTCAACGTTCAACAATGCCCGGTTTGCGACGGAAAAGATTTTTCCCCGTTTTTAACTTGTTCCGATTTTTTTGTTTCAGGCGAAGAGTTTCAGGTTAAACAGTGCAAAGGTTGCGGTTTTAAAATCACCGAAAATATTGATGACGAAGAAAGTATTAGTAAATATTACCAGTCGGATGAATATATTTCGCATTCAAACACAACAAAAGGAATTGTAAATTTTATTTACCACCATGTAAGAAATTTCATGTTAAATAGAAAAATGCGCTTGGTTAAAAATGTAAGCGGAATTAAAAAAGGACAAATTCTGGATGTTGGTACCGGTACAGCCTTTTTCCTCGATAAAATGAATAAATCTGGCTGGCAGGTGAATGGAACAGAAAAAAGCAGCGGTGCCCGGAATTTTGCGAAAAAGGAATTTAACCTTGATATTTCTCCAAGCGAAAATCTTTTTCGATTTAAAGAAAATAGTTGCGATGTAATTACATTGTGGCATGTGCTGGAACATATTCATCAATTAAACGAAAATATGGAAATGTTTGTTCGCTTACTCAAAAGCACTGGGCGGTTAATAATTGCTGTCCCGAACTTCTCTTCTTTCGATGCCCGGCATTATAAAAATTTCTGGGCAGCTTATGATGTGCCACGCCACATTTGGCATTTTGCACCGGAACAAATGAAAAGACTTGGAGAAAAATATGGATTTAAGTTAAGCGGATTACGTACCATGCCGTTCGACTCGTTTTATGTTTCGATGTTAAGCGAAAAATACAAAAAGTCGAAGTTAGCTTTATTTAAAGGGATTTTTTACGGAAAGATTTCTTGGCTGATTAGCTTGTTTAAACCTGAAAAATGCAGCTCGGTGATTTATATTTTTGAAAAAATTTAATTAAGGGTATAATTATACAAATTGCCGCCCACGCTTCCAACAATTAAATTAAGTTGACCTGAATTTTGTGAAATTTTACCAATGCTAAATTCACCATTGCCTTGCAATGGAAAACGATCGTGTAACTTTCCTTCAGCATTAAAAAGATAAATCTGATTGGCTTTTGTGTCAACTACCCCAACTTTTTTCAGGTTGGGGCCAAACGTATAAATATTTGGTTTATGCTGGATCTCATTTTCAAACTTCCAGGAATAACTTTTTTCCCCATTTTCACTCATCACAATTAACTTGTCTTTATCAATAAAAACAAAATCTGGGACACCATTGCCATTTAAATCTTCAACTGTAAAAAAATGATCCTCACTGAATTTTTCCGTTTTCTTTTCAGAAAATTTACCATCGAAATAGAGGTAAAAAACTTTCCCATTTTTGTCGGTGGCAACTATTTTTGGTTTCCCATTTAAATTTAATACCAGTGGATTTCTAGAATTTTCGAACCTTGCAGAAGTTGCCACCCTTGTTTTTCCCCTCCTGTCTTGAATATAAACCCGCGATTTATCTTTAAAAACAATGTAATCATTGTTCCCGACCCTAAAATGTTGTACCGGGGTAGTTACTTCATGGTCGGTTTTATCAAATTCCCAACCGGAAATTAACTTTCCTGTATTATCGTAGGCATACACTTTTTTGTTTTCGCAAGCTACAAAAAACCTGTAATTTCGATTGTTGTCGTAATCGAAAATATTTACCCCGTTGGTAGCCGGCGAACGAAATGTAAGCGGGAAATGCGCAACATTTTCACCATTCCGATCAATTAAAAAGAGCTTACTTTTGGTATTAAAAAGGTATTGTAACCTGCCGTTTTTGTAGTAATCGATTTGATAAATTTCACTTAAAATTGTCTCGGGAATATCAATGCTCCAGCGAGTACGGCCTTCTTTTGTAACCTGGTGCAGAGTGTTTTGGCTGTCTTGTAAAATAATTTCACGGTTAGTCGGGTTATTGTGGTTAACAACAATAACTGGTTTAGAAATAATGTTGCTCCCAACATTGCTTTGCCAGGTTGTTTTCGCCTTTTCTTTTATTTTAGGGTCGAACGATATAAACATGGAATTAAAAGAAATTTGTTTGTTGTGCAGAACTTGCCAGTTGACCACCCCCATTTTTTGGAACAAATCCCTTTTTCCTTCAAGCTCATTAAAAACTATGGGATTAAAAATTTCTTTAAAATATTGAAATCCAAGGTTAACATTATAATAAGTATTAATATTGGTTTTATTTTCAATGTTCTGTTTGAAACGTATATAATCCATATCCTTGTCAAGTGTGGCATCCAGGACCATATTCCGCAAGTATTCTTCTATTCCTTTTTGAGAATTACAAAACACCATAAAATTACCCCAAAAGGCAACAAATTTTGCCTCGGTCAAAGTAAAGGGTTTTCCCATCCAGGTTCCCGGAAATGACGGGTAGGGAAAGCGATAAACTACAAAAGGGGTTTCTTTGTCGATTGAAAAAGTCAATTTAAGGCTGCTTACATCAATTTTTTTTCTGTTCGCATAATTCAATAACAAAGCGTTTAACTTTTCTTCGGCAGCTGATTTTCCCTCGGTGTGCAGTATAAAATAACTGGTTTTATTGGCCGGATCTTTGGAGATTGATGTAGTTGCCACAATAATTTCGTTTTTAACAATTGTGGTAAAATCCGATCTAATATCTGTCCTAAATCCGGATTCAATTTTTTTAATTCGTTCTTCGCGTTTATAATAGAAATCGGAATATGTAAAAAATTCCTCCATATTTTTAAAAAACCGTTGTTTATCGGAAAAAGTGTAACTATAAAAAGAAGATGTATTTTGAGGAAGGACTTTGTCAGCTTCAAAACGTACCGGTTCCTGACCATCGAAAACCGATAAAAAATGGTTGAGTGAATCAGTCGATGTAGAAATTCCGTTAAGTGTAATTTCACTTTTTCCAAAACTTAAATCGAGTTCGCTCCACGCTGCATAATCTTTAAAAATTTTAACCTGGTTTTTATAGTTTATTTTAACTTTTTCGCCAAATTCATTTACTTTCTCAGTCGATTTATTATTAATCCAGTTTCCTAAAAATTCGGGAAAATAAACGTGGTTAACATACAACGAAATTTCCGATTGCGATGTAACCGTTTTGTTTGCTTTTAAAAAAAATGGGTTTTCAACAATACCTTGAGTGTTTATTTGCCTAATTGACTGTTCCAATAAAATTGAATTTGTGCTGGTTAGAAACAGGCCTCCTGTAAAACAATAAAACAAGGTGTTTGAATTTGCAGAAGTTGAAATTGTTGTGATTCTGTGCCCATTATAATTTCTTTTGTCATACAAGTATTCATCAAAAGGGAACAAAACCTGAATTAAATTTTCAAGAGTCTTACGTTTATTATTGCTATCGGCTTTTTTTATAACTATTGGAACCAGTTCGTTTTTTCCGGTAAAATTAAACGCCAGTATAAAAGGTTCGTTCCTTAAATTATTTTGAATATCTTTTTTGTATTGAATAATAGTATCCAGTTTTTCAATCAATTCAAAAAACTCATTCCAAATTTCAGATTTTACAAATTCTTGAACTATTGGATTTTCTACCGGGATTGATTGTATCGAGCTGAATTCAATAAAAAGCGGAGTTGAAACAGGCACTGCTTTATACACAGATGTTTCTCTCGAAAAGGTAACTTCGTCTTTTGTAAAATATACAAACCCGATAACAACTGTCAGGGCTGCGATTAGTATAATAATTAAATTACGCTTCATACGTGCCAATTTTGTTCAAAATTACAAAATTGAGAATGCTAATAATCTATTTTTCGTTTTTAAAATGAAACGTCAGTTGTTAATAAAGTTAAAGGTTTGAATATTTATCGGTGGTAAGTTATAAATTTAGATCTCCACCAAACCTCAAACTAACTACTAGCCCGTTGAAACCTAAGAGTTTTGCTTAATCACCTTTGACACCCCTTACTATTTAAAATGTGCCGAATAATTCACTTTATCTTTAAGATACTTTAATTATGGAAATTATATTTACTGGGCAGTTTACTTCAAAATTGAATTGGTACTATTTTATTTACTAAAAAACAATGTTGCACTTTATTTCAATTGTGAGAAAATAAACGAAATAAATGAAAGCCTGATTAACTGAGATTAATAATTCTTTTGAGAAACATTTAAATAGTGTCACTTAGAAGTACTAAATAGATAAAATTTAACTGGGTTAGAAAAATGAGGAAATCCCAAATCCTTACCTCATTTCTTTTGAAGTTTTATTTTCCCCATTCCGCGGGTAACAAAAGTGGCGAATGCCACAACCGAAACCGAACTGATTGGCATTAAAATAGCAGCAACAATTGGCGAAAGATTTCCGGTAATTGCAAAAGCGATTCCGATAATATTGTATAAAAACGAAATTGCAAAACTTAACTTTACAATATTTAATGCTGTTTTTGTAAAGTCTATAAAATTTGCCAGATTATGAAATCTGCCCGCTTCCAGAACGGCATCGCTGGCAGGCGAAAAATGATACACTTTATCTGCAATTGTTAATGCCACATCGCTTTGCATTAACGCACCAGCATCATTTAACCCGTCGCCGGTCATTAATATTGTTTCGCCTTTATTTTGTAATGATTTTATAAAATCTGCCTTGTCGCCGGGTTTTTGATTAAATAGTAATTTTCCTTTTTCAAAATAGCTGGTCAGGTTTTCAGCCTCCGAATCGTTATCTCCAGAGACAAGAAACATATCGAAATTTCTATTTAGTGATTTTAGTACACCTTCGAAACCGACTCGGTACTTGTTACTGATTTTATAAAATCCGGTCGGTTTATTGTTTATCGAAACATAAACTACAGAAGCCTTTTGTTCCTTTATTTCTTTTGAATTTGTAACGTACTCTTCCGAACCAATTCTGATTTCCAGATTATTTACTTTACCAAAAATACCCCGACCCGAAACTTCAACAAAATGTTCCGGTTTTTGATATTTTGCTTTGCTGTAATGATTTGCAATGGCAGTACTTAATGGGTGAGTTGATTGTTTTGCAAGTGAAAAAATCGCATTTTTTTCTTCCGCTGAAAGTACTATCCCCGAGAATTCAATTTTGCTTTCGTTTGGTTTGGTAAGTGTTCCGGTTTTATCAAAAACAATTGTATTTACATGCGAAAGTTTTTCAATAACATCGGTATTTTTAATGTAAAGTCCGGCTTTGCCAAAAATGCGCATCGTATTTCCAAAAGTAAACGGAATGGAAAGTGCTAATGCACACGGACAGGCAACAATTAAAACCGCAGTAAAAACAAAAATAGCAGTGTGTGTCTCTCCTTTAAACATCCAAAAAGTGAATCCGGCAATTGCAATTACAATAATTATCAGCGTAAAATATTTACTTATTTTATCGGAAAGTGATTTAAGTGAATCGCTTGGTTTTTCGTAGGTTTTATCCTGGTTCCAAAGTTTAGTGAGGTGACTTTGACTGACCTCCTTTTTCACCCTGATTTTAATGATCTCACCCATTTGTCTCCCGCCGGCATAAATAAAATCGTTGGTTTTTTTAACAACAGGTGTCGATTCTCCAGTTACAAAACTGTAATCTATTCTTCCTTCCCCTTCAATTAAAATAGAATCGGCTGGAATCAATTCTTTGTTCCGGATAATTAACTCATCGTCAACTTCAATTTTTTCGAGCAAAATACTTTCCTCAATTTGCTTGTTGATTTTTGTAACTGCAATTGGGAAATACGATTTATAATTCCGATCGAAAGAAAGTGCTTCGTAGGTTTTGCTTTGGTACCACTTACCAACCAGGAGAAAAAATATTAATCCGGAAAGGCTATCGCAATAACCCGCCCCGCCTGCAAAAAGTATTTCGTAACCCGAAACAAAAAAAAGTACAATAATACCAAGTGCAATGGGCAAATCGATACTAATATTCTTTTTTAGCAGGTTTTTAAATGCTGAAATATAATAGTCGCTGCCGCTGTAAAACGCAACCGGAACAACCAAAATAAAACTTAAAATACTCAATACCGATTGCAGTTTGTCGTCCAGTGGTTCGCCGTTAAAATAGGCAGGTAAACTGTAGGTCATCACATTTACAAAAACAAATCCGGCAACCCCGATTTTATAAAGTAGTTTTTTGTACGACTGCGTGTCATCTTTTTTATCAGAAAGACTTTGAGAAAGATCGGGAGTGTAATGAATCGAAGAGAGCAATTCAACCAATTGGCGTAAACTTAACAACGATTCATCGAAAGTAACATCAACCTCTTTTTTTGTAAAATTTACAAACGAGTATTTTACTCCTTTGTGTAGCGTATGTAAATTTTCGAGTAGCCAAATACAAGAAGCACAATGAATTACCGGAATGTAAAACTTAACCTTTGAAATTTCACCTTCGGTAAAAGATATAAGTTTTTCTTTTACCTCGGTATTTTCTAAAAATTCATATTTATTACCAAACTCAGTAGTAGTTTCCAATTTAATTCCAGGGGTTTCTTCAAGATTATAATAATTGTAAAGTTTATTTTCGTTGAGAAGTTGGTAAACCGTTTTGCAGCCGTTACAACAGAATGGTAAGTCGTTCCAAATTACCGGATGTTTTCCGTTGTCGGCACCACAATGAACACAAATATTGTTTTTATTCTGATTCATTTTGTCGAACAGCAACCCTTCGATTCTAAATATAATTCGGCCGAATTTTTCTCAAGCCCTTGTTCAAATTTCATCTCGATTTTCTGTTTTGGCGGACTCAAATAAGGAATTCCCAGACTTAATCCGCGGAGAACAAAAAATATCCCGACTACAACTACAAGCACAGGAATTAACCTATTTATTTTATTTCGGATAGCGAGACTCATCACATTTCCGGCCAGCGAAATTGAAAGCATCATTGGAATTGTTCCCAAGCCAAACAAAATCATATAAAGCGAACCAAGTACAACTTCGCCTGTCCCGATTGCTCCGGCAATTGCCATATAAACCAATCCACACGGAAGTAATCCATTTAAGAGCCCGATTAAAAACAGACTTGAAAATGAGCGGATAGAAAACATTTTTCCAATCGTCTTTTTTAGTTTGCCCACAAACGAAAACCAACTTTTGTCCATTCGGTATTGGTTTTTAAAAAGTGCCGGAAATAAGACAGAAACTATCATTAATGCACCCATTATTACCGAAATTTTTTGCTGAAAACCAAGCATCTCGACACCTTGCCCAAGAAACCCGAAAATGGCTCCCATAATTCCGTAGGTTATCGTTCTGCCAATATTATAAAGTGCCCCACCAAATATTTTTTGTGGAATTGTATTTCCGTGTAATGGTAGTGCAATTGCAATTGGGCCGCACATTCCGGCACAATGAAAACTCCCCATTAAGCCAAGTACTAATGCTGATAATAATATAGCCATTTATTAAATTATTTTGAACGTAAGTTAATTTAAAAATTAAGAAGACAATAAAAAATAGTGAATTTTATTGAATGTTTACAGGACGGTCGAGTTCATATTTTAATCCCTCGGAATACCAGAAAAACTTCAAAATATACCTTCCTGAAATTAAATCTTTTTTAGGAATATTTACTTCTCTGACTGCCTTTTTAACTGTATAAGAAACATCTTGTTTGCTATTCGATGGTCGGAATAGTAGAACATTTCCAGAGTCTATTTTCGAAGCCAATTCATCCTCAATAATTAGAGTTAAAAAATCGTTTTCAGAATTCACTTTAATGGCATTTATGAATCTGGCCGAACGAGCTTCGACATTCATTTGCTCGGTATAATCTACACCTTTTTCGTAATAATCTTTATGAACAAGGTTTACATCTTGTTTAAATGCAAAAACTATAAAAACTGCACATGCTAAAAGAAATACAATCAAAAATATTAAAATCCCCGTTCCCCAATTAAATTTCATGCCTCTCATATTTATGGACTTACAAAAGTAGTTTTATAAGTTTCAATTAATTCATTATTGCTGTAAATTCCAAATTCTACTTCGGTTTTATCACTTTTAAGTTTTTCTTTTTGAATGAATAAAATAAAGGTAGATTCAAACATCGCCTGGTCTTTAATATCCATTTTACTACCCGCCATTTTAATTTCTCCTTCATGCGAAAGAAGCCTGATTTCAAGTGGTATTTCGTCGTGTGTTTTATTCAAAACTCTAATATTATAAACGTTCGAAATTGTATTATCCGCATTTTCCTGAAAAAGAAGACCGGGAGTTCGCAAAATGGTAGTTTCGATAATTGGGCGGGTAAGAAGCGTGTATATGAAAAATGAAAAGAGAATGAGCAAAACAGTGGAGTATGCTTTGTTGCGTGTATTCCAAATTGTTGTGTGTCCTTCTTTAACTCCGGTTTCTGAATCGTAGCGAATTAATCCGGGTTTTTTACCAATCGATTTCATTACACTGTCGCACTGATCGATGCAAGCCGTGCAGTTTATACATTCCAGTTGGGTTCCGTTTTTAATATCGATACCTGTTGGGCAGACCGAAATACACTGCCCGCAGTCGATACAATCGCCGCTATTTTTTACACCGCGCGGTTCACCACGTTTGTAATCATAGGTAACAACAATCGATTTTGAGTCGAGTAAAACACTTTGCATTCTTCCGTAAGGACAAACCATTGTACAAATTTGCTCGCGGAAAAAGGAATAAACCCAGTAGAAAAAACCGGAAACAACTAGAATAACCACAATTCCCGAAAGATTTTCAGATATTGGTTCAGCAGCAAGTTGCATCCATTTTTCGTTTCCAATAAACCACATTAAAAAAACATTGGTCATGGTAAGCGAAATCAGAATAAAAATAGCGTGTTTCACCGTTTTTTTAATAACCTTTTCAGTTGTCCACGGACCATTATCAAGTTTGTATCTTTTTTTGTAATCGCCTTCAATTAGATATTCTATTTTTCGGAATACCATTTCCAGGAAAATGGTTTGCGGACATGCCCAGCCACACCACAATCGACCGAAAGTTACTGTAAACAAAAGAATAAAAACCACAAACGAAAGCATTAAAAGTGCAAGTATAAAAGTGTCTTGTGCCCAAAAAATAGCTCCAAAAATTATAAATTTCCGCGAGGCAATATCGAGTAAAATAAATGGATTCCCATTGACCCGAACAAAAGGAATGCCTATTAAAAAAAGCAAAACAAACCAACTAAAAATCGTTCGGCGCGTGTACCATTTTCCTTTTGGCTTTTTTGCGTAAACCCATTTTCTATTTCCTTTTTCGTCCATATTTATGGGACGATCCCTGAATGAAATATCTTTTTCTGACATATTATTAAAAGCCCCCTAAATCCTCCGAAGAAAGACTTTGAGCAATATTTAAAGATTTAGCAATTTTGTGTAATCTACAATTAATTCTTTCTCCTCACTGGGGTGAGGCTGGGAAAAACTTATTCTTCGCATTTTTCCCCTTGTGCAGCTTTGGCATTTGCCGGGTTTGTTCCTTTTAAAGTTATAACATAACTCGACACTTTTTGTATTCTTTCATCGCTAAGTTGCCCTTTAAAAGCAGTCATCCCTTTTGCCGGATTACCATTTTTTATGATGTTAAAAACACTTTTAAAGTCACAGCCCGAAATCGAGTATTCATCAGTTAAATTTGGCCCAATTGCATTTCCCTCGCCATTCATTCCATGGCAGGCAAAACAATTCATTTCGCCATAAATTGCTTTTCCCTCGTCAATTGCCTCGGCATCGGTTAGCAGAACTAAATCGTCGGATGACATATTTACCATTTGAAATTTCTGTTCGTGCTTTTGCGATTTTCGGACGTATTCTGCATCCTGATCGTCACCAACTTTCAGCCAAAAAAAGTAGGCAGCATAAAGAATTGACCAGCCAATTGTAATGTAAAAAATTGCCATAATCCATCTTGGAGGCGGATTATCTAATTCCTTGATACCATCGTATTCATGGTCCATTAATTTATCGTCGTGCAGTTCTGAGTTTTTATTTTCTTGTGACATACCCATAATTTTAAAGTTATGATGTAATTATTTCTTCTGAATCGTTATCAATTAATATTGAATTTTTAATTTCTTCCATTTCGTTGTCCGATCTTCGCATTGTGCGAATAAAAATCACGACAAACAGTGTGAAAAAAATGAGTAATCCAATGATGTAATATATCTGGATTCCTTCAATGTTTTCCAATAAATTACTTACTATCTTCATTTTTATTCAGTGTTAATAAAATGTAACTGGTTAACTGAGTAATTTGTTTTTCGGAGTACTGGTCTTTATACGGAATCATCCCTTTTGTGATATTTCCGTTCGAGATAGACAAGTAAACTTCCGATGGCGAACTTCCGGTCAACCATTCTTCGTCTGTTAGATCCGGAAAAGTTGCTATTCCTTTTCCATCTGCTCCGTGGCAAACTACGCAAGTTGTTGCAAAAATCGCCTTCCCAGCGGCTAAATCCTCCTCACCCGACAATAACTCTAATTCCTCTGGTTCAGCTATTTCTAGAGTTTCAACAATTTCCACTGGTGGAGGACCGATGTCTTTACCTAATTTGTGCATGTACGCAATCATTGCAACCATCTGTTTTGTTGGTTCAATTTCAATATTTGAATTTTTCAAATCATCAACAATTGTTTGCGCCTGTTTCATTAAATCGTCAACTGCAAACTCATCGAAACCTTCTTCGTAAGGAACACCCAAAGTTTGCATCGCCCTTATTTTGTTAGGAATCAGATCGAGGTTGATTTCCTTTTTGGCAAACCATGCATAATTTGGCATTATCGATTGTTCATTCATTTTCTGAGGATCCATAAAATGGTTATAATGCCACGCTGCGTTTTTGTACATCGGGCCACCAATTAAACCTGCCCGCGCCAAATCTGGTCCGGTTCTGCGCGATCCCCATTGATAAGGATGATCATAAACAAATTCACCGATTTTTGAATATTCGCCGTACCGGTCGGTTTCCCAACGGAAAGGTCGAATAACCTGTGAATGACAAGTGTAACAACCTTCGGAAACATAAATGTCGCGTCCCTCCAATTCAAGTGGTGTGTACGGTTTCACCGAATCAATGGTAGGAACATTTGATTTTATAAAAATCATCGGAATAATTTCTACTGCGCCTCCAATCGCCAATGCAACAAACACCCAAATCGAAAACCGAACAGCTCTGCGTTCCATCCAACGGTGAATGGTTTCTGTTACCGGATTTCTCGAACCTTGCGAAACAAGAGCCGGAGCTTCGGCAGCTTCGTTTGCTTCAACAGAACCTGCTGCCATAGTTTTGAAAAGATTGTAAACCATGAGTAAAAATCCAATCAGAAACATTGTTCCACCAATAATTCTTATGGTGTACATCGGTAATATTTGAGTCAGTGTTTCAAGGAAATTTGGGTATGCCAAAAATCCTTCCGGAGTATATTCTCTCAACATTAACCACTGCGTAACTGCTGCCCAGTACAACGGAATCGCGTAAATCAAAATTGATAAAGTTGCTATCCAGAAATGTGCATTTGCCAGTTTCTCAGAGAATAGTTTTGTTTTGAATAATCTTGGAATAATCCAGTACAACATACCAAAAACAAGTCCACCATTCCATCCCATTCCCGCAATGTGAGTATGCGCAATTGTCCAGTCGGTAAAGTGTGTAATTTGATTTACGCTTTTTAACGACATCATTGGTCCTTCGAAAGTTGACATACCGTATGCAGTAACCGCAACAACAAAGAATTTCAAAACCGCACTGTCGCGTACTTTATCCCAGGCTCCCCGGAGTGTTAATAATCCGTTTATCATTCCACCCCACGAAGGAGCAATCAGCATAATTGAAAAGGTTACTCCAAGTGCCTGCGCCCAATCCGGCAAAGCCTGATACAATAAATGATGAGGTCCTGCCCACATGTATAAAAATATGAGCGACCAAAAGTGAATGATAGACAATTTATAGGAATAAATCGGTCGGTTTGCAGCTTTTGGAAGATAATAATACATTAATCCGAGAAACGGTGTAGTGAGGAAAAATGCCACGGCATTGTGACCATACCACCACTGAACAACTGCATCTTGAGCACCGGCATAAATTGAGTAACTTTTTGTTAACGAAATTGGCAATGCAAAAGAATTTACAACATGTAAAATGGCAACGCCAAGAAATGTTGCCAGATACCACCAAATTGCAGCATAAATATGTTGAACCCTTCTTTTTACAATTGTGCCAATCATGTTCCAACCAAAAACCACCCAAACAATGGTTATCAAAATATCGATTGGCCATTCGAGTTCGGCGTATTCTTTCGAGGTTGAAATACCCAATACAAAAGTTACCGCTGCTAAAACAATTATTAATTGCCAACCCCAAAAATGAATTTTACTTAGCGTATCATTAAACATTCGGGCTTTTAGCAATTTTTGCAGCGAGTAATAAACCCCTCCAAAAATGGCATTTCCCACAAAAGCAAAAATTATAGCATTTGTATGAAGCGGCCTCATTCTCCCAAACGTTGTAAATTCCAATCCGAAATTGAAAAATGGAAATGCCAGTTGAAGTGCAACCAACAAACCAACTATAACTCCAACAACTCCCCAAATAATGGTTGCAAGAAGAAATAGTTTTACAATTTTATTGTCATAAAAGAATTTTTGATTTTCCATAAGTATGGTCGTTATTTTGTTAGTTCTTTTTTATTATCAATCTCATTATTTATCGACTCTTCATCGTCAAATAATATCCGTATTGAAGGTGTTTCGTTGTCGTCAAATTGCCCGGTGCGGACAGCCCAAATAAATGCTCCCAAAAAAATGAGGGCAGCAAACAAACTCACTCCTATCAACAGATAAAAAATATTCATTTATTTATTATTCTTTACTATATCTTCTGATTTTTAGAATCTGAAATACTACATATCCAATCGCCAGCCAGGCAGCACCAACCGCTCCTAAATAAGTTAGCAAAAGCCAGGGTTGAATATTTTCGTTGGTTGACCAAAGTATTTCTCCTCCTCGAATTAGTTTTGGAACTTCTTTCAATTTTCCAACTTTTGCTTTATCAAGAATTACCGGGACAACTTCAAAATTTTCTTCCAACGCAACTACAATATTTACAAATCCTTCTTCGTCGCCAATTAC
Organism: Prolixibacteraceae bacterium; assembly: GCA_018648265.1. Lineage (GTDB taxonomy): Bacteria > Bacteroidota > Bacteroidia > Bacteroidales > Prolixibacteraceae > Draconibacterium. The sequence continues at coordinate 20,375 of JABGRN010000011.1, forward strand.
ATTTTCAGGAATGGCAAACTCAGCTCTCCCATTTTCGTCGCTTAGCACTTTCCCCAATTCAATGTTTCCAAATGCCTTTTTTGCACTTATTATAATTGGAGCACCTGAGAGTTTGACAAATTCACCCTTGTTTTCATATTCAGCAAATATTTCAACTATTTTATCGGCTTCGTTAACCGATGCTAAAAGTTTTGCTTTTACTGGCGGAGCGTCAACCAAAACAGGTTCGTTCTTCGAGTTGTAATTCATTATGTAATTCACCAATCTCCATCTATCGTCTTCAGAAAGTGTGGTTTCGAATTGCGGCATTCCACCTTTACCGGCAGTTATTTTATAAAACAATCCACCTTCGGTATTTGCCTGCATTTTTTCAGATACAACATCCGGCGGAACCGGAACCAACGGAAGTGCATTGTTTTTACCTGCATCGCCATGGCACGATTTACAATTCAACTGATAAATGTCTTTCCCCTTTTTTACATTTGCCAGATTGTATTCCGACGGGTTTGTAACATTTTCTTTATCAGCCGGAACAGTCCACTCTTGCCCAAAAACATGTTGTGCCGATAAAAATAGAATTGCTACTATTAATATGTTTAGTTTTTTGTTCATCGCAATTTAGTTTTTAGGTGTTTCTGAAAGATATTTTTTATCGATTCCTTTCTCTTCTGCATATTCCCAAATAGTTATTACCGGGAAGAGTTTTGCCAAAACAGAAATAATCATCAACGCAGCAAAAAAGGAGAACAGCGTAATCATTATTTCGATGCTGGTTGGTGAGTAGGTTTGAAAATTTTCGGGAACATTCTGAACAGGTAAAAACGGATGCTCCATTGTTGGAATAACAATTAAATACCTTTTAAACCATGCCGAAACCAATACAAAAACCGAAATAATTGCAATTGGAAGCGGTTTCCTAAAATATTTACACAACAACAAAATTATTGGTAAGACTAGTCCAACAATTTGCACTATCCAAAACATCGATGAAAAACTTCCTGAAAATAAATTTGTAAGGTGAACACCTTCTGCCGATTTCATTTTATATCCAGGAACCAAAAATTCGTTGATATTAAAATAGAGGTAAACCAAACTTACAAAAACCAATAATTTTCCCATTTGGTCGAAATGAATATCCTCGAAATAATCTTTTAATCCGTAGCGAATTCGGTAAGCATACATTAATATAATAACGGCAGCAGAACCTGCAACAAATGCACCTGCAACAAAATAAGGACCTAAAATTGTAGTGTCCCAACCCGATCGCAAAGTAGCTGCAAATAACCACGAAGTAACTGTGTGAATCGATAATCCAACCGGGATAATTAGCAACATTAATATGCGCATTGCATGATAAACCGTTTTGTATTGTTTCGCGTTTCCATTCCAGCCCAGTGCTAAAATGGTGTAGATTTTCATTTTCCATTTTGGAACTTCAGAGCCCATTCGGTCACGAAGTAGAGCGAGATCGGGAATTAATGGTAGATAAAAAAGGAGTACCGAAATTACTAGGTATGTAGTTACAACGGTTACATCCCAAATAATTGGCGATGCAAATCTTCCGTGTAAAAATACATTAAGAAACCGGTCGGGGCGTCCCATGTCCATAACAATTATTAATCCTGCCAATGCAACTCCCGCAATTGCCACTTGCTCAGCCACCCGCGAAACAGGTTTTGCCCAATCGATTTTAAGTAAATGTAGCGCCGAACTCAATAAAAATCCGATTAAACTAACTGCAACAAAAAACACGAAATTGGCAATGTACATCCCCCACGAAACATAATCGCGCATTCCGGTAACACCCAGTCCTTTATCTATTTGAATAATCCAACCCCACAATCCAACTCCAATAAACATTATTAAAATGAAAAACCAAAACCGGGTCATTTCATCTTTTTTTACAATTGACCGGGTTAAATCGAAAGTAATTTTATCGAGTAACTTTCTTGATTCTTCGGCAGATTCAATTTTTTTCATCGTTCAGTTTTTTTGTTGGTTATGCGTGATGGTCGTCAATTTCTCCTTGAAAAGGGAAAGCCCTGTCTTTTGGCGGCAAATAGAAAACCCTGGGTTTTGTACCCAATTCTTCCATAAGCGTGTAAGCTGCATTGTCTTTCACAAGCTTGCTAAAACTCACAGTTTCTTTTGTGGTTCCGTTTGTAACTGCATCTTCATTCCGGTCGCCAAACCAGTAAACACCATTCGGGCAAGCCGAAACACAAGTAGGAAGTTGTTCATCTCTTAAACGGTCGGCGCTAAAAAGGCATTTCGAGATTGTACCTTTTTTTTGCGGAACATTGGCTTCGATGTTATATGTAACGCCTTCATATTTTTCAGCATCTTTTGGCTCGAACCAGTTGAAAACCCTTGCTGAATACGGACAGGCCGCCACACAAAACCGACACCCGATACAACGTTCATTGTCGATCAAAACAATTCCGTCTTCTCGTTTAAAAGTTGCATTTACAGGGCAAACTTTTGTACACGGCGGATTGTCGCAATGCTGACAATTTTTAGGCATGTAATACGGTGCGGTGTGCTCCGAATCCTGCATTTGCAAAACATTCATATGATGTTGTTCAGGCCTCAACTGATGATGGTTTTGGCACGATTTCATACATTCGCGAGCATTCCTGCATTTCGAAAGATCAATTACCATTACCCAGCTTTTCCCTGGAATTCCTTCTCTGCCGCGTTTTTGATTTTCAGACAAAGAGGGTAAATCCGCAGGTTTTAACATTGACCTGTCAACTTCGACCAATTCTCCGCTCGAAGTTAAAAGCTGAATTGTATCGCCGGTTACAGTTTCAACGCGGTTGCACGAGCTTAAAATACTGGCTCCTCCAACTACACTGGCAGCTCCAACAGAAGCCCCCAGTTTTTTAATAAAATTTCTTCGTGTGTTGTTCTCCATAAATAGATTTTTTTGAAGAATTATCTTTTAGTTTGAATTAGTTATTTGCAAAAAAACAGTTTTTGTGATTTATAAATCGTCAAAATTATATTCACAGTTGATACGAATTTAACGATTCCGTTGAAAGAAACAAATTGAGAAATCAGTATAAAAATAAAAGACAAAAAGGAATTTAATTGCTAATAATGAATGAATTACACGAATATTGTTTTATTTTAGAAAATTGAATTGTACTTAATTTATTGATTTCTAATGGGTAAATTTAGTAGCATCAGAAAATGATGATTAGGATTAAACAATTTAAGTTTATTGTTGTTTATAGAAGGTTGTCTTCATTTTTATACTGCATAATTTTGATTAAAAGAAGTTTTAATCCTACATGCTCTAAAACATGTTTTAGGGTTTAATGTAGATTGATTCTATAAAAAAATATGGTCATTTGCCCAAATTAATCGAATTCTGATTGTAAGTATATAATATATTAATAACTGAAAATAAAGCAATGTTATGAACTTATGTTTGCAATAATCAATTCAATATATTTTGCTAAAAGATTGGTTGATTTGACTTTGTATTTTCTGTAACTTTAAAACGCTTAATATTTCATTAATCTTTAAAATGAATTTTTTACATATTGAAGAAAGAATGGTTATTTGATAAATTTCTAAAATAGCCTTATAAACAATGGTAGCTAGAATTATCGGTAAAAATAATTGTTATGAAGGCTAATTATATTTAAACATTAGAGCTTAGTTTTTGGTTAAATAGATTGAAATAAAAAAGAAACAAAACGAGTATAAAAAATCAAAACTTAATCAGCACTCAAAAAACCGACTGTATTAAATGATTATATGTCTCCATTTTTTATACAAATTATTATACATTTAAAAAGGCTTCAATAAATTTTAGACAAATGAAACAACTTTTTTATCAAAAAATTATACTACAAATATTCATCTTAATTTTCTTCGTTTTTCAAGTTTCGGCACAAGCTGTAATAAATCCATCAGCTGTTGACGACGATGTAGAAATTGGGATAGTTGAACATCTCGATGATTTTCTTCCCGACAGCATTTCGTTGATTAACGAAAACGGTGAGCAAGTTTGGTTGAAAGATGTTATCGACAAGCCAACCATTATAAATTTTGTTTATTATCGTTGTCCGGGAATTTGCAGCCCGTTAATGGAAGCAGTTGCAGGAGTTATGGATAAATCAGAAATGGTTGTAGGTGTAGATTATCAGGTGCTCACAATCAGTTTCGATCCTTCGGAAACTATTGATTTAGGGGTGAGGAAAAAAACAAATTACCTGAACTTAATGAATAATGAAGTCAAAGTTGAAGAAGCCAAAAAAGGTTGGCTCTTTTTTACCAGCGACAGTGCCAGTATTGTTCGTGCAACAAATGCCACCGGATTTAAATATAAACGAACCGGCAACGATTTTTTACACGCTGCTTCATTAACTGTTGTTAGTCCAAATGGGAAAATTACACGTTATTTAAACGGCATGTTTTTTCTTCCGTTTGAATGGAAAATGGCAATTGTTGAAGCATCGAAAGGTCAGTCGGGAGCAACATTAAATAAAGTTTTGCGCTTCTGTTATTCGTACGACCCGGTTGGGCAAACTTATGTAATGAATATTACCAAAATAAGCGGCACATTAATATTGTTTTTTGCGGCGGTATTTTTACTGTTTTTAGTATTCAAACCAAAAAGAAAAAAAATTTAAACTAAACTATATGCAAACAGCACATTCTGCAAACGAAGCAAACTATTTAACTTACAAAGGAAAATATAAAGGTTTGCTCGGATGGATTTTTTCAACTGACCATAAACGAATCGGCTTACTTTATTTGTATTCAATTTTAACCATGTTTTCGGTTGGGGTTTTGCTGGGGCTGGCCATGAAATTTGAATTGCTTGCTCCTGGAAAAACAATAATGGAAGCACAAACCTACAATTCGGCATTTACTGTGCACGGAGTTATTATGATATTTATGGTTGTAATACCTGGCCTGCCCGCTGTTTTTGGGAACATTATGTTGCCAATTATGATTGGTGCCAAAGACGTTGCTTTCCCAAAACTAAATCTTCTGTCGTGGTGGTTATATGTTTTGGGTGTAATTTTGGTTTTAGCTGCACTCATGTTTGGGAGTGGAGCTCCTGATACCGGTTGGACATTTTATGCTCCGTACAGTTTTAAGTCAGGAACAAATCTTCTCCCAGCCGTTTTTGGTGCTTTTGTATTGGGTTTCTCTTCCATATTAACAGGGTTGAATTTTTTGGTGACCATTCACCGTTTGCGATGCCCGGGAATGAAATGGACTAAAATGCCACTTTTTGTCTGGACTTTATATGGAACAGCGTGGATACAATTATTGGCAACTCCGGTAGTTGGCATCACATTGGTTTTGGTTGCGTTGGAAAGAATGTTCGGTATTGGTGTTTTCGATCCCGCTTTGGGTGGCGATCCAGTTTTATATCAACATCTGTTTTGGATTTATTCTCACCCGGCCGTTTATGTTATGATTTTACCTGCAATGGGGGCAATTTCAGAAATAATTCCAACATTTTCACAAAAACAAATTTTTGGTTACAAAGCTATTATTGCATCAACAATGGCAATTGCTTTTGTTGGCTATTTGGTTTGGGGACACCACATGTTTACTGCCGGAATGAGCGGAACTGCACAATATTACTTTTCATTGCTAACATTTATTGTTGCCATTCCGAGTGCGATTAAAGTATTTAACTGGATTTCGACCATGTACAAAGGTTCGATAAATGTACAAACTCCTTTATACTGGGCTGCTTCATTTGTTTTTGTTTTCCTGATTGGTGGTTTAAGCGGATTAGTTTTGGGAGCACTTGCAACCGATATTTATGTTCACGATACTGCTTTTGTTGTGGCTCATTTCCATTATATTGTTTTTGGTGGAACGGGATTTGCATTTTTTGCTGCAGCCCATTATTGGTTTCCTAAAATATATGGCCGGATGTACGATAAAGGTTGGGCAAATACTGGCTGGTTGGTTTTCTTTATTGGATTCCTCGCATTATACACACCAATGTTTTATTTGGGAATGATGGGAATGCCACGTCGTTATTACGATTATCTGGACGAATTTCACAGTGGAAATATTTTAAGCACATTTGGTTCGTGGATTATGGTAACCGGATTAGTAATAATTGTGGTTAATTTGGTTCGCTCAGCACGAAAAGGAGAACCTGCAGAAATGAATCCATGGCACAGTAAAACTCTTGAATGGACGGTAAGTTCTCCACCACCGGTAGAAAATTTTGATGAATTGCCGGTAATTGCAGAAGACGATGGCCCTTATAATTATAAATAAACCAAACTTTGAATATGGAAAATAATGCAAATGGTGAACATGTCCACTACGACGCGGAAGCCTCGAAGATTGGAATGTGGCTGTTTATTTTTACTGAGTTGCTGCTTTTTGGAGGTCTGTTTTTAATTTATTCGGTTTATCGGTTTAAAAATCCCGAAGCTTTTCATTTGGCTGCTGAAGAGTTGAATACTTCTATTGGTGCCTTAAATACGGTGTTACTATTAATTAGTAGTATGACAATTGCCATGTCAACAACAACGTTGCTACTTAAAAAGAAAGGCGCAACATTGGGATTATTGGCCATTACAATTATTATAGGAATAGTATTTCTTGTAAATAAATATTTTGAATGGGGCGTAAAATTCGATCATGGAATCTGGCCGGGATCAGAACATCTTTTAAACGATTTTAGCCAGGGCGAAATTTTGTTTTTTGGACTCTACTTTGTAATGACAGGATTACACGCACTTCATATTATAATTGGTTTGGCAATTATTGTTGCTGCAATTATTCGTATTCGTAAAGGAACAGTGCATGAGAACCGGGCTGCACTTCTTGAAAATGCTGGATTATACTGGCATTTAGTCGATCTTATCTGGATTTTCTTATTCCCGCTTTTCTACCTAATAACTTAATAAAACAAAGTATGTCAGAAGAAAAACATCATATTGTTCCGTACAGAGTTTATATAATTGTTCTGCTGGCTCTGCTGGCACTAACTTTTGCTTCCATTGGAATTACAAGTATCGAATTAGGCGAATACACAGTTGCAGGAGCACTTATTTTTGCATGTATAAAATCGTTTTTGGTATTAACCTATTTTATGCACCTCAAATACGACAAAAAGTACATCAGAGCAATGGTGGTATTTGTTTTTGTCATTTTTGTTGTAATGATAGTTATTACATTTTTAGATTATTTATATAGATAAAGTATAGATATGTATAGTCCAGAAGTCACACAAGCATCGAATTTTGTCCAAGGCGTCGATACCGCATTCCTTGTAATTTTGGGAATCTCGTTCTTTTTCCTGATTGTATTAACGGTTGTAATGATTTATTTCATTTATAAATACAATCGAAAACGAAATCCGGTAGCAACCCAAATTCACGGAAACACAACACTTGAAATTATTTGGACTGTTGTTCCTTTTTTGCTTACAATGGTAATGTTTTATTATGGTTGGGCAGGTTGGAAACCCATGCAAAAAGCACCAAAAGATTCAATGGAAATTACTGTTTACGGAAGAATGTGGAATTTTAGTTTTGAATATGAAAATGGAAAACGAACCGACACGCTATTTTTACCCAAAGACCAGCCTATAAAACTGAATCTCGTGGCAATGGACGTTTTACACAGTTTATACATTCCTGCTTTTCGCGTGAAACAGGATATGGTTCCGGGAATGGAAAATAACTTTATGTGGTTCGAACCACAAAGAGAAGGAATTTTTGAACTTTATTGTGCTGAATATTGCGGACTGCAACACTCGTACATGTACACTTACGTGAAAGTTATGGAGGAGAATGAATTTACGGATTGGCTGGTTGATACTACCCAGGTTGCTGCTTTGGATATTGAATCTCCAACGGCAACCGGAAAACGAATCATGCAAAATATTGGTTGTTTTGCCTGTCATAGTTTAGACGGCTCAAAACTGGTTGGCCCAAGTTTTAAGGGAATATGGGGGGAAGAACACACCGTTGTTACCGGCAAAGAAACACGGCAGGTTTTAGTCGATGAAGAATACATAAAATCATCTATTTACGATCCGAATGAAGATGTAGTTGAAGGATTTAGTAAGGGATTGATGCTTTCATACCGAGGGCAACTCTCGGACGACGACATTACAAATATTGTGGAATATTTAAAAACGTTGAAGTAGTTTGAGAAAGAAGTCGCAGTGGACAGTAACAGTTTTCAGTAAGTAAGTCATTCATCTACTAACTTTTGATCCACCATCTCAAAAATAAAAAAATAATAATTAAAGAACTTTTTGGATTTGAAATCATTTTTGAAAATTATATACGAATTGGGCAAAGTACGCATTTCTTTGCCCATTGCTTTATCTGCTTTAACCGGCTACGTAATGTTTACAGGCGAACTAGATTCTCAGGGTTGGTTGCTGGCGTTGGGAGTTTTTTTTATATCGTGCAGTTCGAGTGCAATAAACCACTGGCAGGAAAGGGACATTGATGCAAAAATGCCACGAACAAAAAACCGCCCTATCCCTTCAGGGAAAATTTCAGCGAATGGAGCTTTTTTAGTAGCAGTTGGTTTTGCAATTACAGGGTCGATTCTTCTTTTTCTGACCAATCCAATTATGGCATTAATTCTGAGCTGGCTTACCTTGTTCTTTTACAACGTAGTTTATACTCCATTGAAAAAAATATCTGCTTTTGCAGTCATTCCAGGCTCGATGGTTGGTGCATTGCCGCCAATGATTGGCTGGGCAGGAGCAGGAGGAAGTTTGTCGTCGGAAGTGATTTTGTTGGTAGCTGGTTTCTTTTTTATCGGACAGATTCCACATTTTTGGTTGCTGTTGATGATGTTTGGCGATCAATATAAACTTGCCGGATTGCCAAGTTTAAATCAGATTTTTAACGAAAGCCAATTGAAACGAATAACATTTACCTGGGTTCTAACAACAGTGGCATCTGCGCTTTTGGTTATATTTTTTGTGTTCACCAATAAACTGTTAATGTTTGCACTTTTGTTTTACACGTTCTACCTGCTTTCGTCGTTAACAATGGCAGTGGTGGTACAAAAAGAATTAAAGGTGCGCCCGGCATTTTTGAAACTCAATTTGCTCTACCTTTTTATGATGTTCTTTTTAATTGCAGACGCTTTATTCAGAGCTTAAAACCTTTGAATAACTTCGGGAAACTATTGCTATTCATTATTTTAAAAGTAAGCGAGTACTAACTTTATGATTTTTTAAACTTTAGGGAAATATTTTTTATTCAATTATCGGTGTCCTTTTGATTGTTTATTGATACATTAGCTTCTTATTTTTATCAACTAAAACTAACGAAGGCTTTACTATTTTTGAGGTTCATTCTTGAAAAATTGAAAACCTTTTGGAGTGTTTTTGTGTTAACAATTAAGTCATATTAAAAATATGCCATTGTATTACTACTAAACTGAACAGAATGAGCGATTATTTCTTAGGGGAAAAGTGTATAAAAAAAGTATCATTTTTAATTTTCCTGCTTGTTTTTATTTCTTGTTTTACCATTTCCAAAGATTTATATTCTAAACCTGAGACTTCAGTTATTTCAGATGGCCATTCACATGAAGACATAAATCGAGGCAAACGTGTTTTTATGGGCTTGCTACCTTTTAATAGCACGCATGAATCGTGTGTTTCTTGCCATAACATCAAACAAGTTGACACTTTAAACTGGAATCCGTCAGCAATGGCCATTGCAGCAAAATTTGCCGACAAAGATTTTGAATCGTTTCAGCAAGTTGTAATGCAACCCACCGGAATTAAAATGGAAGCTTCGCACAAAAATTTTAACATTGACGAAGAAGATTTAAAAACTGTAAAAATTTACCTTAACGATTTAGCTCATTCCGGTGTTGATCCGGCAAAACCAACTTACAATAATTTAATTCTGTTTTTATTTTTAGGACTATTAATTACTTGGGGAGTTGTTGAACTCATTTTCCTTCATAAAATAAAACTAAAATTTATTCCATTAATAATAATTATTGGCGCATTTGGCATTCAGGTTCGAATGATTGTTACAGATGCCATTAAATTGGGGCGGCAGGAAAATTATGCACCCGACCAACCCATAAAATTTTCACACAAAGTACACGCAGGCGACAATGCCATAGATTGTATGTATTGTCACACTACAGTTGAACAAGGAAAATCAGCAGGAATTCCTGCTGCTAATCTTTGTATGAATTGCCATGTTTTAATCCGTGAAGGAGCAAACAGTGGTAAATTCGAAATTTCAAAAGTGGTTGAAGCAGCCGAAAATGGGAATCCTGTGGATTGGAATCGAATTCACAATTTGCCCGACCATGTATTTTTTAGTCATGCGGTGCATGTTGGCTCGGGGAAATTAGATTGTGCACAATGCCACGGCGCCGTCGAAGAAATGGATTTAATGAAACAACAAAACGACCTTTCAATGGGATGGTGTATTAATTGCCATCGCGAAACACAAGTAGATTTTGTTGACAATAAATATTATGAGCATCATTTAAAACTGCACGAAGATTTAAAAGCAGGTGTAATCGATTCGGTTACAGCACAAGATATCGGAGCAAACGATTGTATGCGTTGCCATTATTAGTTTTGAGTTTAAAGTTTCGAGTTCAAAGTTGAGGGAAGGTCTTTCGTGGGATGGATTTCCCCTTCGGGACTCAGAGGTAGAGAGGGCAACGGTAAAGTTTAAGTTGAAGAGTAAGGGTTAAAAGTTTGTAGCTGTGTAGAAAAGCAGTAATTAGAGTGAAACGTAAAATCAATAAAATGAAGAAGGTAGCAATTTTAGCAGTAATGGCAGTTATGATATTGTTGTTTAGCAGTTGTACCGAAAATAAAAAAAGTAAGGCAAGTAAAATTGAAGTTTCAAAAACTACTGAAAACTTTGATTGGCTTTTGGGAAATTGGAAAAGGAACAACGAAGAAGCTGGAAAAGAAACCTTTGAAGTTTGGGAAAAAACAAGTAATTCTGAATACATAGGTTTAGGATTTACGATGCAAAATGGCGACACGATAAAGCAAGAAAAGATTAAACTAATTAAGTTGAACGGAAAATGGGATATGGAGGTTAAAGTTCCTGAAGAGGCTGAATCAATTATTTTTAAAATGTCAGAATTCGACAAAAATGAATTTACCTGCGTGAATGAAGTGCTTGATTTCCCAAATAAAATAAAGTACTGGAGAAATGGCGACAAAATAAACGCATTAGTTTCTGGAGGTGATATGGAAATTCCATTTGAATTTGAAAAAATTATTGAAAAGTAAAGCCAGCATTTATTGGAAAAATTTCCATCGATAATAGTAGTAGCTAATTTAAAGTTGATGGTTCAGAGGTAAAGTTGAAAATCAGGTTATGACAAAATATTGGAGAAGTATAGACGAATTAAATAATCCGGTTGAATTTAAAAAGACTGAGATTAAACTGGAGCTGGATGCCAAACGTGTCGGAATTGGGGAACAATCAAGTTCTTCTCGACGCGATTTTCTTAAAACACTAGGCTTTAGTCTCGCAGCAGCAAGCGTTGTAGCAAGCTGTAAAAAACCTATCAACAAAGCAATTCCCTACCTTATAAAACCGGAAGAAGTTACTCCGGGAATGGCAAACTATTATGCTTCAACTTATTTCGAATCGAACGAATATTGTAGCGTTTTGGTTAAAGTGCGCGACGGACGGCCCATTAAAATTGAAGGAAATAATCTTTCATCCATTTCACAACAAGGTACTACGGCAAGAGTGCAGGCATCTGTTTTAGGTTTATACGACGACGCTCGATTTAAATCTCCCATAAAAAGAGGAAGTGCTGTTACATGGGAAGAAGCAGATGAATACATTATTAAAAAAATTGAGCAGTTAAAAGGCGCAAATAAAAAACTGGTACTTCTTACACAAACAATAATTTCTCCCTCAACAAAAAAAATAATTGAGCAGTTTTTAACTGCCAATCCAAATGCTCAGTGGTTGCAATACGACGCAGTTTCAGCTTCGGGAATTTTAAAAGCCAACGAAGGCAGTTTTGGGAAGGCATTGGTTCCCGATTATCGTTTCGAAAAAGCCAAAGTAATAGTGAGTTTTGGAGCCGACTTTTTAGGAACATGGATTTCTCCGGTGGAATTTACAAAAGGATATTCATTGGGTAGAAAAGTGTTGGACAAAAATGACGAAATGAGCCGCCATTACCAGTTTGAATCCGGAATGACTTTAACCGGTTCAAATGCCGATGTTCGTTTCCCAATTAAACCCTCGGAAGAAAAAACAATATTAACTGCCTTGTATTATCAGCTTTTGCAAGCCAATGGATTTATGACAATTGCAGCTCCAGGTAGCCCCGTTGATGTTAAAGATGTAGTTGCCGACCTTTTGGAAAACAAAGAAAAATCAATTGTTATTTCAGGAAGCAACGATACAAATATTCAAATACTGGTAAACGCCATAAATAATCTTTTGGGAAATTATGGCTCAACCATTAAGTTAGACAAAACGGTAAATACACGACAGGGAATTGATGCCGATTTTGAAACTTTTATTTCAGAGTTAAAAGCAGGTGAAATTGCCGGACTTTTGTGCTGGGGAGCAAATCCGGTTTATAATCATCCTGCCGGGAGCGATATTAAAAATGCAATTGAAGGCCTGGAACTTTCGGTTTCATTTGCCGATAGAAACGACGAAACAACAAATGCTTGCCATTGGGTTTGCCCCGATTCTCATTATCTGGAATCGTGGAACGATGCTGAACCAAAAGCAGGAGTTTACAGTTTGGCCCAACCTACAGTATCTAAACTGTTCGACAGTCGTCAGGTTCAGGATTCGCTGGCAAAATGGAGCGGAGTTGCAGAACCTAATTACTACGAATTCATAAAAAAACACTGGAAAGAAAACTTATTCGGATTACAATCTGAATTTACAGATGCCCGAACTTTTTGGAACGATGTTTTACAAAAAGGTGTTTTTGAATCAAAAAATAATATTTCGGAAGAATTGGTTTATTCTGAAAACGGAATAGACGAAGCCGTTTTGTTGGCAAATTCAGAACAAAAAGGCTGGGAAATTAATTTTTACGAAAGTATAGCTATTAGTGACGGACATGCTGCAAATAATCCGTGGTTACAAGAATTACCCGACCCAATTGCAAAAATAAGCTGGGACAATTTTGCTGCTGTTCCTGTAAAATGGGCAGAAGAAAATGGGATTGTTAACGAAAGTGTAATTACAATAAATGGTATTGAATTACCAGTTTATGTTCAGCCCGGACAAGCGCCCGACACGATTTCTGTAGCTTTGGGATATGGGCGCGAAATTGCGGGTAAAGTTGGCGACGGAGTTGGAAAAAATATGTTCGCACTCTCTGCGATTGAAAATGGTTCAAAGAAACTTTGGGTTGCTGGCGCCGATGTTAAAACCACAGATAAAACTTTTGAGCTGGCTCTTTCGCAAACACACCATTCGATGGAAGGTCGCCCCATTGTTAGAGAAACAACTTTCGACGAATGGCAACTTGACCCAACTTCAGGAAATGAACTAAAAAAAGAGCACGAAGAACATGATGTTTCTTTGTATCCTGAGCCGGAATTCAAAGGTCATCATTGGGGAATGGCGGTTGATTTATCGTCGTGTATTGGGTGTGGAAACTGCTCCGTTTCTTGTCAGGCCGAAAACAACATTCAGGTAATCGGAAAAGAACAAGTTCGCAATCGTCGGATTATGCATTGGATTCGTGTGGACAGATACTTCACTAACGATGCTGAAAATCCAGAAGTTTATCATCAGCCGGTAATGTGTCAGCATTGCGACAATGCACCTTGCGAGAATGTTTGTCCGGTATCGGCAACTCCACACAGCGAAGAAGGCTTAAACCAAATGGCGTACAACCGTTGCGTGGGAACTAAGTATTGCATTAACAATTGCCCATACAAAGTGCGTCGTTTTAACTGGTTTCAATATGTAAATAACGATAAGTTTGATTTTGCTTCAAACACCGATTTGGGACGAATGGTTTTAAACCCTGATGTTACCGTTCGTTCTCGTGGCGTGGTCGAAAAATGTTCGTTCTGTGTACAACGTATTCAGGAGAAAAAAGCAGATGCGAAATTGGATGGTCGCAAATTGGAAGATGGAGAAATTCAAACAGCTTGTGTTCAATCGTGTCCGGCTGATGCGCTGGTGTTTGGCGATTTAAAAAATCCTGACAGCAAAATTTCAAAATACTTTAAAAACGAACGAAATTATCATTTATTGGAAGAGTTGCACACATTGCCATCGGTTGGATATTTGACTAAAGTTAGAAATAAGACGAGTTAAGATAAAGTAATGAGATTTGAGCAGTGAGTCTTGAGAACGAACAATAATGTTGAACGTCATTCCGAACTTGTTTCGGAATCTATTTTAAAGATACTGAAACAAGTTCAGCATGACGAAAAGCCCCTATAGGGGTTTGGGGTAAAAAGAATAAAATAAGAAAGCGTAATTGCCTATGTATAATTCAGCGGTTAGAGGAAAATTAATTAATGGGGATAAAAGCCTGGGACAGATTTCGCAGGAAATTATTGCCCCGATTCATGCTAAAACACCAATCTGGTGGTACGGCGCATTGTTGGTAAGCCTTGGAATGTTTGGATTTGGACTGTATTGCAAATACATTACTGTTACCACGGGAATTGGAACCTGGGGAGTAAACAATTCTGTTGCATGGGGATGGGCAATTATCAATTTTGTTTGGTGGATTGGAATCGGACACGCGGGAACGGCATTCTCTATTTTCCTTTTGATATTAAGACAAAAGTGGCGTACTGCAATTAATCGGGCAGCAGAAGCAATGACGGTTGTGGCAGTATTTTGTGCCAGTTTATTTCCACTCCTTCACATGGGTCGTCCCTGGTTATTTTTCTATATTTTCCCATATCCAAATACTCGCGGTCCGCTTTGGGTAAATTTTAACTCACCCTTGTTTTGGGATTTTGTGGCCATTTCTGCCTATTTACTTATTTCTGCAAGTTTTTGGTATTTTGGAATGGTACCCGATTTTGCAACCATTCGCGACACTGCCAAATCGAAAATCAAAAAAGCCGTTTATGGTTTCTTTTCATTTGGCTGGACAGGCTCGAGTAAAGAGTGGTTGCGTTTTGAAGGATTAAGTTTTGTGTTGGGAGGAATTGCAGCCGTTTTGGTAGTTTCTGTGCACTCCATAGTATCCACCGATTTTGCTGTTTCGGTTAAAGCCGGTTGGCACACAACCATTTTCCCTCCCTACTTTGTTGTTGGTGCAATATTTTCTGGATTTGCAATGGTTTTAACCTTGGTTATTACCATGCGAGGCTTGTATAAAATGAACGATTTTATTACCGATTCGCATATCGATGCGGTTTGTCGGGTTTTGGTTTTTATCTCGTTAATTATGGGAACTGCCTATATGACCGAAATTTTTATGGCCTGGTATTCCGGGTCTGATTATGAAACTTATCTGTTTTTTCACACTCGTATTTTTGGTGAATATGCCGTTCAATTTTGGATAATGTTTATCGCCAACGCAGTTGTTCCTCAATTATTCTGGTTCAAAAAAATGCGTCGGAATATGTGGGTTGTTTTTACTGTTTCAATCATAATAAATATTGGAATGTGGTTCGAGCGTTTTAACATTGTAATTACCTCGTTAAGCCGCGATTATCTGCCATCCAGTTGGGCACCCTATTCACCTTCGTGGGTAGAAGTTGGATTCTTTATTGGTACACTGGGAATGTTTATTGCAGGAGTTCTTTTGTTCTTCCGATTCATTCCAATGATTGCGATTTCAGAATTAAAGAGTGTGGCAAAATTCGATAAACCACAGAAAAATCACGTAAAAAATACTAGCCATGAATAAGGATTATATTTTAGGTGTTTTTGATGATGAAGAAAGTTTGGTAGAGGCTTTCGATAAAGTAAAAGAAAAAGGAATTTTACCCACTGAAGTTTATACTCCGTACCCTGTTCACGAGATTTTGGAGGGAATGAAAGACAAAACTTACATTACACATGCAGCTTTTATATACGGATTATTTGCTACAATTGGTATTTTAGGATTTCTTACGTACGCAGCCGGGATTAGCTGGCCATTGGATTATGGAGGAAAACCGTTTAATGCTTTTCCTTCGTTCATAATTGTAACTATTGTTGCTGTAATTCTAGCTATTACTCTACTTACACTTTTTACTTTTTCGGCAAGTGCAAAAATATTCCCGGCAAAAAAGGCTGAAATTTTTCATGAACGTGCAACCGACGATAAATTTATAATGGTTTTGGATAAAAAAAGCCTAGGTAAAAACAATGATTTGATTCAGTCGATTATTAAAGAAAATGGTGAAATTGAATAACTTTTAGAAATGAAAAAATCAAAATACATCTCATTTATTGTTTTACTTTTTCTTTTGCTGAATTCCTGCGACTATAATCGTCGTACAACCGGCTGGGAATACGACGACACCATGTCACAATCGCAAGCATTCGAAAGCTACACGCTAAACTCAAATTTTGCCGATGGTAAAACCATGCAACCTCCAGTTGAAGGAACAATTCCGCGTGGCATAAAACCTTATTCTTACGAAAAAACCGATGAAGACAGAGCTGTTGCAGCAGCAACTTTAATTAATACTATTGAACCAAACTTGGAAAATATTAAGCGTGGAGAAAAAATGTATGGAATTTACTGCATGCAATGCCATGGAGAAAAAGGTGACGGACAAGGATCTTTGTACGTAAATAAAAAATACACTTATCCTCCGGCAAGTTTACTCAGCGAAAAGATGCTGGCAAACCCGGAAGCAGACATTTACCACGTAACTACTGTCGGACATGGAATTATGGGCGAGCATGGAACAATGATTCAGCCCGACGACCGCTGGAAAATTGCAATGTATATTAAACAAGAACTACAGAATTAACTCAATAATGAATCAGAACTATTACGTGTGGCTTCGTCTTTCCGAACTCGTTTCGGAATCTATTAAGAAATAGATGCTGAAATAAATTCAGCATGACGGACAAAGTAACGGCTGATGTTTTAAGAATAAAAAAACCGATTATGGAAGAGAAATTAATCGTCTCGAAAAATTTTAAATTACTTACTTATGCATTAATTGCAATTGGTGTAATTTCGTTTGCATTGGGTTTTATTTTTGATGCAAAACGTACCTGGGCGAATTATTTATTAAATAACTACTATTTTATTTCCATAGCAATTGGAGCAGCTTTTTTTGGTGCCATTCAATATATTTCTCAATCGGGTTGGTCGGCAATGTTTAAACGAATTCCAGAAGCCATGTCTGCATATATTCCATTTGCAGGAGTATTTTTTCTGATTATGTATTTTGGAATGCATTCTATTTTCGAATGGACTCATGAAGAAGTAGTTCAAAACGACCATTTGTTGCAATACAAATCACCCTACCTAAATGTACCATTCTTTTTTGCTCGGGTAGTTATTTTCTTTTTTGTATGGACTATAATGTCACGATTACTTCGTAAAATTTCATTGCAAGAGGACGAATTTGGGGGAATTAAATATTTTGAAAAATCAGAATTTTATTCAAAAATTTTCATTTTTATAATTGCGATAACTTTTAGCGCTTTTGCAGTAGATATGTTAATGTCGCTCGAACCACACTGGTACAGCACATTGTTTGCAGGCAAAAGTTTTATTGCTGCTTTTTTACATGCATCTTCAATTATTACATTAATTGTAATTCTTTTAGCACGTTCCGGGAAAATTAAAGATTTAAACCAGAGCCATTTGCACGATTTTACCCGTTATATTTTTATGACCAGCATTGTTTGGGGCTACTTTAATTTTGCGGAATATGCACTTATTTGGTACGGCAATATTCCAGAAGAAACAATGTGGTTTGCTCACCGTTCTTATGGAACATTCAAAATATTATTCTTTGTAAATATTGTTTTGAATTGGCTGGTTCCTTTTTTAGTATTAATGCCACGCAAATCGTCAAGAAGTAAAATGATAATTCTACCGGTTATAATCGTTCTGATAATTGGTCAATACACCGAATTGTATTACATTATTTGGCCGGCCACAGTTCACGAAGCAAAATTTGGCTTGCTGGAAATCGGTACATTTCTTGGTTATGTTGGATTGTTCTCACTGGTAGTTTCAAACTATTTGGCAAAAGCGAGTTTGGTTCCTAAAAATCATCCGTATTTACAGGAAAGTATTCACCATCATTTTTAATCTTCCCTAAATATAAGTTAGCCTTTTTAAAAAAAACAAACTCATAAAAATCTGTTTATAAATGAATATTTTAAATCGTTTTACACCTGGAACTGGTTGATTATTGAACATGTAATACCGATTTGACAACAAAATGTCGCAAATTTTCACTTCGAAAATTCAATTAGTAAGTGCGACAATTTCTCTTTCAAAAATAAAAAATATAGATTTTTTATTTTTGAAAGAGAAGCTTAAAACTGTTGAATTATGAACAAAAAGAATTACAGACTTATCTTTTTAACCTGATAAATACTTTCCGTTTTTAAAATAATAAAATAAATCTCCTTCTTTTTGTTTGCCGGCTGCCATTTAATGTGTTGAGGTTCCAGATTACTTTCTGATTCAAGCAGTGTTTCGATGTATTTTCCCGACTTATCGTAAACAGAAATATTTATTGTTGAATCGTTTCCAAATGAGTAATTTATATTTGCTGACTTTTTAAAAATCCCACCATAAAAAACCTGAAACAAATGTCCCTCATTTTCTTCAATTAAAAAGTCTTCAGCATCATTTATTTGCGGACTTCCGGCATTTACCCACGCTGTATAAAGCAACGAAGCAAAACTTAACGATGCTTCAGCAAATAACAACTGGGTGTAATTTTGGGTCTGTTTCCAAAGAGATTCAGTATATATTTTGGACGAATTATTTCCTGCCAATTCGTGAGCATTATTATCTGCTATTAAAATTGAATCGATGTACTTGTAATTTTTATATAGATAGTTAAAAATAAAATGCTCCGGATTTTCAATAAAAACAGCCGGCTTCCCCGAGTAACAAATATCATTTTGAAATTCGTTAATCATGGCAGATTCGTATCGACCATGAATTCCTTTATTACCAGAAAATTGCCCATCGTAGTTTCGCGTAATGTGAAAAGGCATGTGACCATCGGCAACAAAATGCCCCAAATCGGCAGCAAAAAAAGCTGCCTTTTCCCAATCATTTTGTTTAAAACAGTTGGTTAACGAATCCAGAATTGACAAAGTCACCCATGGTAAAGTTCCCTGTTTAATAACAAATTCCTCCCCATGTTTTTCCGTTACCTCGGAATTCGAATGAGAAATTTTACCTGTTTCCTGGTATTCAGGATAATTGTCAATATCGATGTAATGGTTTGTCGCCTGTTCAGGAAACGATGCCCTCCGAAAATCTGCATCCGATGCATGACTTGAAAGATAGGCCGTCCAATCCCAGAAATGAGACATTTCCTGATTAAATGACAGCGCAGTTTTTAAACTGATAATTCGGTGTCCGGTTTTCCCCCAACTTATTAAAACAAAAGCGAATACTACGATGGCCGGAAAAAGGAATGCTGACTTAAATTTTTTCATTTATAATTTTTCAATTGCGATGGCAATATTAACATTTTTCGGGGATTAAAAGTTTGCAATTTTTAGAATGAAACCGAACAAATTAAATGGGGTTAAGATTTTCGTCTTTTGACAAAACATCTAATTCGCCTTCAGAATTAAATCCACGTGAAGAGTTATCTCATCAAATCAAAAAGTACCCCCTCCCGCAAAGCAAAATCGGTTTGGAAAATGTCTTTAATTCCAGTTTCAGAAATCAACTGCTCAATTAAAATTACAGCCGGTACAATTAAATCTACACGAACCATGTCCATCCCTTTTATTTTTAATCGTTGTTTGCGAGTTGATTTTATGAGCGAATTATAAATTTCGTAAAATTGTTGAATTGAAATTTCTTGTGAAGTTCGCTGCTTTTCTCCCGGATTTACTTTGTCAATTATATCGGCGATAGTATCAAATGCACCTGAGCAACCAATTATTGTTTGAACCGGGATTTCGGTACATTTTTTAAATGCACTTTTATGTTCTTTTGAAAAATAGTTTTGAAGGATTTTTATTTCATCGGGTTGAATTGGATCTGAAATCTGAAACTGATTTACAACTCTGGACATTCCGGTTGGGCGACTTTCTTTCCAAAACATTTCTTTTTGGTGAGCCAGAATTAGTTCGTTGCTCCCTCCCCCAATATCCAAAATTATTGAAGGGTTTTTAAATTCTTTAATCGCCAGCAAAACGCCTTTAAAAATTAGTTCAGCTTCTTTTTCACCTGAAATAACTTTTACAATCCACCCGGATTCTTCACTTATTTTTTCGAGAAATTCAATTTTATTTCCAGCTGACCGAACCGCTGAAGTTGCAATTACTTTAACTTTTTCAACATTATATTTTTTTATGAATTTTTTATGAATCTGAAATGATTGTAAAGTGCGGGCGGTTGCTTCCCGACTTATTTCGTTTTCCCTGATTTTATCGTCTCCCAATTTTACCAGCTGTTTACTTTGATGCAGAATTTTGAAATCAGAGGAGTTTACCTCAGCAACAAGTAAATTACAAGTATTTGTTCCAAGGTCGATAATTGCAGTTCTCATTCAGTAAATTTATAATAAAGTGAAAGTATAAGAATTTATTATTTGTAGGATTCGTTTCACAATTAATTTTTTGTACAATCATTTTCCAGCTTTACTATAAATTCTGTTAATTTGCCTATAAAACTGAAAAACAATGGATTTTTTATTTCAACCTGAAACTTACATTTCGCTTATTACACTTACCTTTTTAGAAATTGTATTGGGAATCGATAACATTATTTTTATTTCAATAATTACCGACCGGCTCCCAGAAGAAAATCAAAAACGGATTCGTACTATCGGGCTTTTACTTGCACTTGTAATGCGGATTATTTTGCTTTCGCTGATAACGTTTATTATTCAACTAAAAGAGCCGCTTTTTACTTTGTCTGAACACGCAGTTTCTGTTCGTGATGTAATTCTGTTTTTGGGTGGAACTTTTTTACTCGCTAAAAGTGTTTCCGAAATTCATGAGAAAACGGAGGGCGGACATGAAAATAAAATATCGGCAAAAAAACATTCGGTTGGGTATGTTATTATGCAAATATTATTATTGGATATTGTTTTTTCGTTCGACTCGATTTTAACTGCAATCGGCCTTTCAAACCGGCTTGCAATAATGATTACCGCCATTGTAATTGCAATGATTGCCATGATTTATTTTGTTGAAATAATTAGCCGGTTTATAAAACAACATCCGACTTTTCAGGTGCTGGCACTTTCATTTTTAATACTGATTGGATTTATGCTTATTCTCGATGGATTTCATTTCGAGATTCCAAAAGGATACATTTATTTTGCCCTTTTCTTTTCGGTAATGGTAGAAGTTATTAATACGAAAGTTAGGAAAAAAGCAAAACGTTCAGATCAAATTACTTGATCAATCACCCAAAATAAAAGATGATTAAATCGATAAGAAAGAGGGAAATAAATAGCATGTATTTACATCGAATCTACGAAAAAAATCTCATTTCACCTGCCATAAAAGTTTAATCCCTTAAACAACGTACAGAAAATCCAAACTTTTTATAGTTCCCCAGAACAACAATTTGAGTATGATCTTTATCAAGTCCGCGGCCTCTTCCTGTTTCTGCAAAATAAGTCGCCTCTGTTGAAGACCACCAATAACCACCAAATCCAGCTCCATTGAATGGGCAGCAGAGACCTCCCGGGAGAGCTGAAAAACCTGTTTCGTTGGTTCCGTTTCCACCATCCCATCCGCTTGTTGATTTTAACTTGCTTCCTTCATCTGTTCCCCTCCAACCTGCTTTTGGAATTTCCTCGGAGCTCATTCCAAGATACAGTTCCAACTGTCTCCACTCTTCCTCAGAAGGCAAGTGCCATCCCTCCGGACTAACCGCCTGGGCAGCAGCCCAGTTATAAAGTGCTCCGTATTTTATAAAATGCTCAGATTGAATTGCTACAGATACATCAGTACCTTCGTAACCATTAACGTAAATAAGTGAATCTGTTGGCGATTCAATTGTCGATGGACTGACATGTGGCAGATACGCCAAATTCTCTGCCAGCCAAATCTGATTTCCGATTTTTACGGTTTGATAAACTTTGTTATCTCTTGAATCGGTAAACTCAATATTGTATAAATTAAAATTTATAGATTCTGATTCTGTAATTTTCAATCCTTCTGGAAGTGACAGGTAATCTTTTTTAGATACTGAAATTTGAATGCTGTCACCAATTTTAAAGCTGAAATCTTCTGCCGTAGCTATTTCAGCATTTTTAAGTGTTTCCCTCGATGTGTTTTTTTCAATTATATCAATATTAAATGCTTTTGATTTTACTGAACCAATTGTTTTAAATGACTGAATTCCCAGTGGAGAATCTAACTTAACCATAAAAATACCTGTTACACCAAGTTCAATTTTGATTGAATTATTTGCATTTAATAATTTTTTATCCGAAACATACATTTTCTTTCCAGAGATATCATAAATAGAAAGTCCTACTTCGGTTTCTATATTAGAAATGTTTGTCAGGATTAATAATCCCGGAATGTTTTGAGAGGCAATAAATCCGGATGAATTATGATAATTATTTACTCCCGTCGTATTCCATTCGGTCAGTTCAATTTCATAAAAATCTTGAACTGGTAAATCACCAAATACAATTCGAGTATTATTTGTTTTATTCTCAACGATAATAGAATCGAGTGCAGTTTTTTCATTGTTTAATTCACCACTAACTGTGTAAACTAAATTCTGAGCATTCAAAAATCCAATTGAAAAAAATAGTACGAAACAAAAACATAGAAAATTTTTCATAGCAAGGTTAGTTTTAGCTTGAGCTTTAAAGTTATTTATAACTTTATTGCTAATCAAATGAAAAACTAATTTAGAAAACATCTAATTAAAAACGTTATTTGATTAGTATGAATTCTTAATTCGAACCATTTTATATTTTTATTATCCGATTTAGCCTGAACTATTAATAAATTTGTCGGACATCTTTTTAACGTTCTAGAAAATGAGGATTTCCCTGGAAACAAATCCGTTTGTTGTCACGATTGTATAATTTTTTTTGTTTAAATTCATTTTTTTTGTAAAGAAGATTCCTCTTGTTTTCCATCTTATTCTTGCAGATGATACAAAATCCCAAAATCGAAAGGCGACCAAACAGAAGTTTTAACTTCAATTTCTTTTAGTGCTTGGTTCACCCAAATATTACATGTTTTGTAAAACGAAAAATTTCCTTTGGCTTCAAAAAAGCTATCGTAATTGTTGTATCCATCAACATTCAGTTTTATTAATTTTCCATTTCCTGTTTTCAAAAAAGAGTTTTCAATGTATTTGTTTAATAAATCAATTTGTGATTCACATAAAAATAATTTATTCCACGATTGATTTGAATTTCGACAACAAGTTACGTGCATTGCAGTTTCGCTTTTCAGGAAAAGTGCTTTAAATGCAGTTGGAAGTGTAAGGTCGGACCACTCCGGAGTATTGATGTAAAATTCTTTGTCGCCCCAACCAAACGAAACATACTTTGTCCCTTTTAAAACTTCAAGTTTTTCAAGAAATTCAGGTTGAATGTTTTCAACAGGTAAAACAATATCGAGGTGTACACCATTTGTTGTTATAAAGATTTGTTTTTTAACGGTGCAGCTAAATTCAGAAGGGTGTGTTTTTAAAAGTGAAAAAACCAAAGCGGAAACAAAATAAAACGCAACTACAAAAATTATAAAAATCAGCAGCTTTTTCAGGAGTTTTAAAATGCGGCTGAGTATTTTTATTTTTATCACTAAACTATTAAAAGTTGAAGAAACCTGTGTGTTACTTTTTATTCCAGGTTGAAAAGTTGAATCGCATTTTCCCTGAATACACCGGCAATAATTTTCCGCGCGGTTTGTTCATCCATTTCCCCTTTTTCAATCCGTTCGGCCAAAACTTTGCAAACTACCTTTTTACCAAATTCCAGCGAACCGACTGTTTCTTCAATAAAATGACAATCGCCACCCCAAAGAAATTTATTGTACGGAACGCAATCGAGCATTTCGTTAAAAGTAACCAACGCACGCTGTTTCGAAATTTGTGGTAGCCAAACCAGGTTCAAATAAACATTTGGGAACATTTTGCCCAGTGCAACCCATTCGCCGGTCCACGGAAAACCACCATGAAATAAATCGAATTTTGTGTTTCGATGTTGAAGAAACAGATTATTTAATTTTATCGGTTTTCCGTTATCGAGTTGATTGCCGTTGCCAGCCAAATAACCGGTATGAATTTGAACCGGCAATTCGTATTCAGCAGCTTTGTCGAGAAACCAGTGAAACATAAAATCCTGCAATGCTTTTACTTCGTCAGCATTTAATTGTTGAGATTTATCGAAAAGTGAAGTAGCCATTTCAATAGAAATTTTTTCGTAATCAATCGACCGTCCGTAAGCCATTGAATTTTTCAATCCAATTGCACCATTTTTAATGGCCGACTGCAACATAAAATCCGCAAAATTCAGGTAATCGTTTAATGAGTTTATGGATTCAACTCCCGAGTTTTCTTTAAATTCAACAAATTCCATGTTTCCATCGTTGTAAACATTTTTTGCTGCTCCAATATCGTAAACCAGTTTATTCACCTGGAAAATCAGCGAATAGTGTTTTTTGTCGATATCCATATTATGCGGGGCCCAGTACTGATCGAGAAACATGGTTTCAAAATTTACTTTCCGGAAACATTCGTCGAACCAGTCTCCATAATTTTGATATTTTTCATCAATTTGTTTTGAAAGTAATTCAATTCCTACTTTTGTGAAAATGGGTTTATCGTATTCGTAGCATTTTTTAATACCTTCCCAAAAATGCTGGTAGTAACTTGAGTTGGCAGTATAATTAAGATATTCGCCAAAAAAATCCCACATTTCGTCGAGCGAACTGTTATTTACGGTTTCAATATCGAAATTCTTTGCACCGGCTGAAACTACATCTGCCCGCAAATAAGATTTATGTAACAAGGTCCAGAAATTGAATTTTGTATATTCCAAATCTGTAGGAGTGCGTTGGTGCTCGTGCGTATTGATTACTTTTAACGAATTGGCGTAATCCATTAATCGATTGTACGTTTTGTTTTGTGGAACAGAACAACCAATAATTACTGCTAAAAAAAGGAGGGAGGATTTTACAAAAAGTGATTTTCTGATTTTCATTTCTTATGGATTTAGTTGAAGTTTACCAAAAAATTAACTCTTAAAATTATAAAAATCAGTTGAGCCGACATATTATTAATTCATAAAAAAAAAATGACACCCCGTAAAAGGATGCCATTTTTTAGCTGTTTAATTATCAGAAAATAAATCGTTTTATCAACCACGTAAAATGGCTTTTGCCTTGTCGTCGAGAGCTTCAGTCATAAACGGTATGTTTGTTACTTCGGCTGTTTCGCGGTTCGATGCAATTAAGTCGCTGCGGTCAGATTCTTTTAAATTGAATTTTCGTGCCCCGGCCATAAATTGTTGAAGGCCACCGGCAAGTTTGTCGGCATAACCCATCATGGCAATTGCTCCAAAAGGAATATTTTTCATTTCGTCTTTACCCACTTTATTTTTTACAGTTTCCCATTCTGCAAAAATCTCTTCGGGGTATTTCCCATATTCTGTTACTGACGGAGGCAAACTTTCCCAATGCCCATTCAGTTCTGCTTTCCTTTCAGGATATACCGTTGCTTCAATATTACTTCCTAAAAAGCCCGCAATCATAGGTGCGCGGCCTAAACAAACCAATTTAGTAAAAGGTGCACCCAGTGAAAGTGCTTTAAAAAGATGATCCTCGCGGGCAAAACCACCGGCAAACGAAATATCAGGAACTTTAATTCCCTGTTCTTCCAGTATTTTGCAATATTCGTAAGCTTTTGCATGTAATGGCAGCGAAGGAATTCCCCAGTGTTGCATCATATTCCAGGGGCTCATTCCTGTTCCGCCACCGGCACCATCGATGGTTAACAAGTCAAGTTTTGCATCGGCAGAATATCGAATTGCCATTGCCAGGTTTTCCATTCCGTAAGCACCGGTTTTTAGAGAAATACGTTTGAATCCCAGTTTACGCAGGTAGGCCACGCTGTTCATAAAATCTTCGCGTACAGCATCTGATGTATGTTTATTAGTTGCCCCTAGACGGCTGTGCCTCGCAAACGATGTAACCGCCCTGTTTTCATATCCTTTAATAACTACTGGATTATACGGATCGGGATCAACAATGTAGCCGCGGTCTTTTAAAAACTGTGCATATTCAAGGCTTTTTACTTGAATTTCTCCGCCAATGTCTTTGGCACCTTGCCCCCATTTGAGTTCAATAATTATATCGTTACCGTATTTGTCTATGAGGTATTCTGCCACACCGTTGCGGGTATCTTCCACATTCATTTGAATGATAATTGCACCGTAACCATCGTAATATCGCATAAAATATTTAATGCGCCGTTCCAGTTCCGGAGCCTCTAAAATACGACCGTTTTTCAAAATCGATTTCTTATCAATACCCACAACATTTTCGCCAACAACAATCGGGAATCCTGCTAAGGCCGCACCAACCGCAAACGATGGCCAGTATTTCGCGGCAATAAAAGTAGAGCCCAAAGCACCAGTCATAATTGGAACACGGCATTTGGTTTTTATTTCATTTCCAAATTCGGTTTCAATATTTACGTTGGTAAAAATACAATCGTCCGGATCGTCGGTAAGATTGGCCGGCATTCCTTTTGATCCATAAGCATAACCCTGAATACGTAATCCGTGATATCCAATTCCTACTGAAGTAAAATTACTTGCTCCCGACGTTGAATGTCCGAACCTACGCGGATACAGCATTTTACGCCCTTCGAGGCAGGAAAGCCAGGTTTCGCATTTGCCTTTACAGGCTGAATCGCAAAGAGTACATAAACCCGATTCGCAAGGAACACCACGATTAACTGCTCCAAGTGCATCGTTATTTTTAGGAAATTGTAACATATTTATTATATTTAGTTAAAGATTAGTCGATTTTTGGCAAAAATAATAATAAATCATCATTGATATGATTTTTATCATGTATTGTACAGCATGTAAAAAATGGATGGTAGCAACGAACTTTATACTTTTTTATACCAGAAACTGATTGCTTTTTTGAATATTTACATTTGGGGTTAAAATAATGCAACCTAAATTAGAATAGATTCAGGCAACTGCTTTTAGTTTTTTTTAACTGAAAATTAATTTGTAAGCCCCGCTAACTAAAATTTAACGCAACGCTACCAATAATCCACCGGTAATAAATGCCAATACCCACCAAACATAAGCATATCGGGAGTAAAGATGGAGGCCTTTTGGAACAGTCGAATTAATCCCGGTTTTTGACTTCTGCCTCCAAATCAGAACGGCGTCAATAAACATAGCTGCTAACGATGAATAACCAATAAATCCATGAATTGTAAAACCTCCTTTGGAAGAACCAAAAATCATAAAAGTAGTTGCAGTAATATCGAGGAGTACACCAAGCGTTAAAAACCAAAGTACTGTTTTACTTATAATCTTTTTACGTTGTTCAGTAATAATTGCAATTGAATACGAAGCAAGTGCCAAAATAACTATGGAAGTTCCGAGCCGGAGAAATAAATTCATAATTAAAAACTTAAATGAATTTTCGAAAATAGTTTAATTTAAATAGCTGACAAAATATTGCATAGTGAGCTTTGAAATGCAAGCTTTTTGAACACACTAACCAGGATTAAATATTGTCAATTTTCCTTATAACTTTTTTACTTCGTTTGTCGTAAGCAAATGAAAAACCGCAAAATGCACAAAGCACACATTTATTACATCGACAATCTTCGTATTTTCCTGACAACCCTGGTGGTTCTCTTTCACCTGATAACTGCTTATGGAGCACCCGGCGGATGGTATTACGTTGAATCTACGGCAGAATTTCCTGAAATTATTCCTATGTCCATGTTTATTACGGCAAATCAGGCATTTCTTATGGGAATGTTTTTTTTAATCTCCTCCTTTTTCCTCCTGCCTTCACTGACTCGAAAAGGACCAAAACTTTTTATTAAAGAACGACTGATCAGGCTGGGAGTTCCACTGGTAGTTTTTTATTTTTTACTTGGCCCCTTAACCAGCTACATCAGAGACAAATATATTTACATGAAGGATGATAATTTGCTGAGTTTTATTACTAATCCTGACATTTGGTATTTTGGCCCAATGTGGTTTGTAGAAGCTTTGTTGATATTTACTATTTTGTTCTTTTTGGTACGGCGATTATTCAGCAATGTGGAGATGAAATTTCCGGGAACTTATAAAATTCTTCTTTTTGCTTTTATAATCGCCCTTGCACAATTTATTATGCGAATTTGGTTACCGGCCCGATGGACAATACCATTTACCAATTTACGAATAACATTTTTTGTACAATATATTGCACTTTTTACAATCGGAATTATTGCCAATCAAAATAACTGGTTCGATTCAATAAAAACTAAAATAAGCTGGCGGTGGTTTGCCTTTGCGCAGGTTCTTATTTTAGTCGGGTTTCCTGTATTATTTTTATTGGGGGGCGCAGCCACCGAAGGAGAGGGGAAATTTACCGGTGGTTTTTACTGGCAAAATTTTGTGTATTGCCTTTGGGAGCAATTGGTTGGTATTTCTATGATTTACGGATTACTCGGGATTTTTAAAAAATATTTTCATAAACAAACCGGTTTTTTCAAAAACCTGTCGGCTGGTGCCTATGGAGTTTATGTTCTTCATCCACCGGTCTTGCTGGTTTTAAGTGCTGTTTTCCTTGGCTGGCAAATTCCGCAATTATTAAAGTTTTTGGCCCTTGCCCCAATTGCATTGACAGCTTGTTTTCTGATAGCCTGGATTGTAAAACAAATCCCTGTGATAAAAAAGGTATTGTAATTGCCAGCCTAAAATCATCCTAATTTCTTTCCAAAATTGTAAGTTCAAGTCATGGCGTGACCTTGGTATTTTCCTATCTTTATACCATGGCCGATGTTCATAACAAAATAACACGCAGTTGTAATAGGAGCCGCATAAAAGGGAAAAATACAAAGCCGAAATGTTGGTGAGGAAATTTTTGTTTGCAAACGGGTTTCGTTACCGGTTGAATGTGAAATCTCTCCCTAGAAAACCCGACATTGTTTTATCCAAATACAAAACAGTAATTTTTG
Source organism: Prolixibacteraceae bacterium (assembly GCA_018648265.1). Lineage (GTDB taxonomy): Bacteria > Bacteroidota > Bacteroidia > Bacteroidales > Prolixibacteraceae > Draconibacterium. The sequence continues at coordinate 49,658 of JABGRN010000011.1, forward strand.
TTAATGGATGTTTCAATGCTCGTTTCGATGAAATAATTATCTTGAATCAAAATTACAAAGGGATTGAAAGTAGTTTTCCGAAAGAACACCAACCGATTATGCACATTCACTAATAATTACATTCGCAAAATAGTTTTCCCGAAAATGAAATTGACACGAGCTTTATAATATCAGTTTCAGGAGGCCTGCTATTCTGGGGAATGACAGATTTTTAAAAAGAAAAGGATTTATACCAAAAATATATACTAATAACCGATATAAATTTTTACTAAACTATTAACAGAATTGCGGGAATAGTGTCAATTAAGTACAGAGAATTAGTGCGGATTAAACGACTGCAAACTGAGAATTGTTTTCCCTTAATCTTTATTCCTTGAATTTTGAATATTCTACATTGGAAATCTTTTTTCACAAGATACTATTTATTCGTCACTGGAAAACCAAACCCACCTTTTCCTAATAACCGATAACCAATGATTCCTTTTGCCAACAGCAACTCCATGTCCAGTGCAGCAAAACGAAGGAGGAAACACTGCTAACTTTCATTCCTGTAGTTTTAAATTGATTTTATGTTTATAAAAAGGTTATGGATAAATCAACCTTCAATTTAAATTATTAAATTTGGTATTCTACAAAATAAATAATCTAATAACCGAAATCATATGTTCGATATTAGCCCACGAGAGTTGTTTTTTGCATTATTCAATTCAGGAACTGAGCAGGAAGTTGAAAAATTGTTTTCAAAAGTTGATTTATTAAATAACCTTGAAAACTGGAGACCATTAGGCGGGAATGCTTCTAATTATGGAGTGATTGAGAATCAGCAATCAAGTCCTATTGCAGCTTTAATTGAAAAAATTACGAACTCTATTGATGCAATATTAACAAAACGGTGTTTAGAACATAATATTGATCCAAGGTCGCTTGACGCACCAAGAACAATGAGCGATGCAATCAGCCGTTTTTTCCCAGAGCATAAAGACTGGGATTTAAAATCGTTCAGGCGAAACCAATCAGAAGACATTCAAATTATTGCTGATGGGAAACCTAAAAACACCTCAGTAGTTATTTATGATAATGGAGAGGGACAACATCCTGAAGAGTTTGAAGATACTTTCTTATCGCTGCTAAAAGGTAATAAAAATGAAATCCATTTTGTGCAAGGTAAATATAATATGGGTGGTAGCGGCGGAATTGTATTTTGTGGTAAAAAGAGTTATCAATTAATTGGGTCTAAAAGATTTGATAAAACTGGCAATTTCGGTTTTACTCTTGTTCGCGAACACCCTTTAACTAAAGAAGAAGAAGGCACTAAAAAGAATACTTGGTATGAATATTTTGTATTGAAAGGGAAAATTCCTTCATTTGAAATTGATGAACTTAAACTCAAGCTTTATAATAGGCGATTCAAAACAGGTTCAATTTTAAAACTTTATTCTTACCAATTTCCTTCCGGTTATTCTGGATTTGCACAAGACCTTAATCAAAGTATTAATGAGTTTTTGTTTCAACCGGCTCTTCCTGTCTTAACAGTTGATACTAAAGAAAGATACCCGAATAATAAAGTTAATGAATTGGACCTTTTTGGTTTACAACGAAGACTTGAAACCGACAAAAATGATTATCTGGAAGATTACTGGTCCAATGATTATAGAGAAGGAGCTATCGGTAATTCAAAGGTAACTTGTTATCTGTTTAAAACAAAAATAAAAGATTGGGATGTAAAAAAGACAAAAGAAAATATTCAGCGTAGGTATTTTAAAAACAATATGTCTGTTCTTTTTTCTATAAACGGACAAGTACATGGTCATTTTACAACTGAATTCATATCAAGAGGGCTTAAAATGAATCTCTTAAAAAGTCATCTTCTAATTCACGTAGATTGTACACAAATGAAATATAACTTCCGAAAGGAGTTATTTATGGCTTCAAGAGATAGGTTGAAAAATGGCACAGAAACACGTTTCTTACGCGAGTTCTTGAGGCAAAAGTTGACTCATAAAGAAAGCAGGTTAGTTGAAATTGAGAAAAAGAGAAAAGATGCTTTTGCTATGGAAAGTTCTGATGCAAAAGATTTACTGAAAAATTTCACGAAGAGTTTGCCTATGAACAGCGAACTCTTAAAATTGATTGACCATACTTTTAAACTCGAACAGAAAAAAGAGAAACCAAAAGCGAAAAGTCATAAAAAGGGGAAAACTCCAAAAGAGCAAATTCCATTTCATCCCCAAAGATTTCCTTCTTTTTTCAAGTTGAACAAAAAAAATGATGGAAAAAAAGAAGTTGCTGCAATCCCTCTTGGTGGAGATAAAACAATAACATTTGAAACAGATGTAGAGAATCATTATTTCGATAGGGTGGAAGAGCCGGGTGAAATGCAAGTGGCCTTGTTGAATTTAACAAAGAAAAACGAATCGACAGGTGGAGACGAAGCCGGAATTGGAGAAATTGAAGATGTTTTCAATGTAGATAAAAGAAGCCCAAAGGAAGGCAAAATAAAGCTTGGACTAAATGCCAAAAGAAATGCTCCAGTTGAGGTTGGTGATATGTGCCAGATAAAAGTTACATTGGATGGTACTGGTGAAGAATTTGAGGAAATATTTTGGGTGAAAATCGCTCAAAAAGAACAGCCAAAAGAAAAGACACCAAACGAAGATGAAATTGATCAAGAAAATCTTGGTTTACCGGAATTCATTCTTGTTTACCAAGAACCAAAGGAAAACCAAATGAGTTGGGAGACTGCTTCGGAAAGTTTAGGTGAAATTATTGAATGGGAAACTGTAATGGTTCCGATAGCGAGTGGCGATACGTTGGAAAAAATCCTTATAAATATGGATTCGAGAGTTTTAAAAAATTATAAAAGCAAATATCGTAATATTACTGAGGAACAGATAAATGTTGCCGAAAGAAAGTATATTGCCTCCGTTTATTTCCATACCCTATTCTTATATACCATTTCAAAAAAACAGAAATACAATATGATTCAGCAAGTAGATGGACAAGATGTGGAAGTAGATATTGCAACCTATTTAAAAGATGTATTTCAATCTTTCTATTCTGAGTTTATTTTGAATTTCGGGGGAATGGAGGAATTGATGCAGGGATTGAGTGATTAGTTAATAAGTAAAATAATATATTTATCCAAAATAGAATTCTATAATGTATGACATTGATTTTAATATTAAAGGTCAGCTGCAACTCCATGTTAGGAAGTTTCTTTTATATCCTGAATTTTGGATAAGTGAGGAAAACTTGGTTGGTATAGTATTGGATTGGCAACAGAAAAAATTCACAAATGAGAATGTGGCAGATATTCCAGAAGAAAAGGGTTTATATTGTTTCGTTGTTAAGCCAGAGGTACCAAATTTTTTTGAAACAAAATACTTGTTTTACATAGGACAAACAAAAAGGACATTAAGAATTAGATATGGTGAATATTTAAGCGACCAAAGAGGCGTAGGCAAACCCCGAAATAAGATTTATGAGATGCTTAATTTATATCGTAATAACATATATTTTTACTATGCAAAAATAGCAAATGCCGATATAATAGAAGAAAATGAGGAGAAACTTTTGAATACCTTTATGCCAGCAATAAATACAAAGATTCCAAAAGCACGAATATTGCCAGAGCTGAAAAATATTTATGAGTAAAACAAGTAAGATGAATAAATTAATATTACCTACCTTGAAAGGGAAAATGGGCGATTGGTTATACTATGTAACATTACTACCTTTTAAAGAAGTAGCTAAAAGAATTTCCCTTGCAGATGAAATCCATAAGGATAAGGGACTTAGTCGCATGATTCAAAGAAAAGTTACAAGTAGAACAAAAGATATTGTTAATTATATAAAAACACAAGATCAAAGGTTTTTCAATAGTCTAATTTTAGGGATTTATGGTGGGAGTCCGCAATGGCAAGAAATTGATATAGACAAGAAATCTAATGATTTAAGTGAAGAGCAATTGGAATACCTAAATAGAACTTTCGGGATATTAACTCTTAACGGAGAAGAAAAAATATTTGCAATTGATGGTCAACACAGAAGTAAGGCGATTAAAGATACGATCAAGAAAGATCCAACTTTCTCTGATGAAGAAATTGCAGTAATCTTTATATCACATAAGAAAACTACTGAAGGTGAAATACGAACTCGACGACTTTTCTCAACGTTAAATCGTTATGCAAAACCTGTTAGTATTAGTGAAATCATTGCACTTGATGAAGAGGATAATTGCGCGATAATCACGAGAAATATTGTTGAATATTTTCATCTACTGAAGGGGAAAATTCTATTTAATCAAAATCGAAGTATAAGTCAAGCCAATTATGATGCCTTTACAAATATCATAGTTTTGTATGATTTAGTTAAAATACTTCTCACAAATTCATCTGTATACGGAATAAAATCAAAAGGAGAAGAAATAAAGATTTTTACGAAAAAGAGACAATCTGATGAAACAAATAATGTCAAACAAAATTATGTAGAATCTATTTTTATTGAATTATTTGAAAGATTACCGGTGTTGGAAAAGTTTATTCAAAAAAACTATATTGACAGGTCGAAGTTAAAATCAAGCCTTTTGTTCAAACCAATTGGACAAAATATATTATTCTCTGTACTTAAAATAGGTATTGATAATAATATTAAGATTAAGGTTTTGGACTTTTTTGAAACACATGATTTTAGCTTGAGAAACCCTTCTTGGAGAAAAATATTCTATAATGAAGAAACAGGTAACATAAAAACTGATAAATCACTTCAGAAATATGCAGTTCAAATTATCCTAAAGAAAATAGGGTTGAATGTTAAATTAACACCCAAGGACTTAGATGTTCATAATAACTTCAATATCACCCTTTAAAAAACAGATCAAATAAAACAATTAGCACAAACCTCAACATCATCCGCAAGGATATCAACCAGTTTGTTCGATTTATTTTTGATTAGTTTTTTTTGTAATGTAGCAATGTAATCCAATTTAATTTGAGCAATTCGTTCGGGCTGAATTATTTGTTCAAGGGTTTCATTGTCCATCCAACTGTAACCGTCTTTTTCGTATTGTTGTGCTTTTCTGAATAAATCTTGATGGCGTTCGTACAACCAAATCCATTCAATTTTACGCTGGTAAAAACAGAAGAAACAGCCGGAGCGGCTGCGGTTATAAACACCTTTTTGTCCGTTTACTTCAAATTCTATCTCATCGTAATAACCAGGTATTTTTATTCCGTTATCTTTAAATAGCTGGAATACTTTTTTAATATCAACGTTATCTTCATTGTTGAGTAAAGAGTATTCATTAAGATTAGAAATCGGATAATTTTCGTCTTTTAAAAAGTCGAAAACTACACGATTAAATGTTGAAATACTTAATTGTAGCAGGTCTTTTAATTTTTGAGAAAACAAGTATTTCGGCGATTGTGGTTCTAAAACAATTTCAATGTAGCGATCCAATAATTCTGGAGCTGCAATTTCTGTAAATAGACTGGCTATTTTATCCCTATTCGAATTATGCAGTACTTTATGCAGAATCTCCAAACTCCAAATATGTTTACGAAAAGGGAAAATGGATTGAATATTCGATTTTGTAGAAACGTATCCTTCCCTATCTTCATCATCGCGGATTCCAACATAAGAGATAGCTAAATCATTACCGATCCACCTTTCAAAGGGCTCTAGTTTTAATTTCTGTGTACACCAGCGAGCCATCGACGAAGGAAGAAAACCGTTATAAATATCTAAGTAATGATCGAAAGGATTTTTATGGCTGCTATTTGCTTCCAGTCTAATTATCTTTTTTCCTAAAAAAGATTCCAATTCTTGAATCAATTCATAGGTCTCATTTAATTCTTTACCTGTGTCCGAAAAGTAATACTCCATGTCAATTTCAAGATGATGGGTTCTCATGTACATGGCTAATGCTGCACTGTCTTTTCCACCTGAAATTCCTAAAACATGTCTAACTTTTCTACTCATTCTCAATCTCTTTTTGTAATAGTCTTATTAATAGTGCAATATTAGCTTGTCTGTCTTTTGAATTTAATAAAGGTATTATCTTCTGTTCTAATTTAGCAATTTCTTCTGATTTATATTTAGGTAAACGGACTAAATTATTTTGTACTCCTTTAACAAACGAAGTAATTTCAAGTTTTAATACTTCCTCATTTTCTTTATCAATATCATTTTTACTTATATCAGTTAAATTATCCAGTTCATAAATTTTCTTTGGAAACAAAGTTTGAAAATTTAATTCATCATCATCGGAGAATTGATCCAACGATTTACCGAAAATTGCTGTTGCAATAGAATTAATCCATGATTGTCTATCTTCTAAAGGAGTATTAATTCTTTGGAGAAGCACCCTTAATTTTGTGTGAATGCGCTCTTTTTTTAGTTTCTCAAACCGTTTTTGTAATAATAACTTGTTCTCCGGAAAAACAATATTTTTACTTCTGACTGTTTTGCTTATCACCTCTTCAATACGGTTAACCAGATTGGGAAAAGTACCGCTTAATTCCTGTGTTGCTGCGCGTAACGTAATCGAAAAATCTTCAATTTTTTGGTCATCTGTAAAATCATTAAGTATAAATCCTAAAGCACTTGGAATATCCTCAAAAAAAACTTTTTCAGGATCAGTTGCCAAAGAAATTGCATCACGCAAGCGTAATGCTTCTTTCGATAATTGTTTAGTTTGTTTTGTAAAAGGAACAAGATTTTTGTAAAAAACCAAAAAAGGTTTTATTGTTTCAACAAACGTGTCTGAATCAGGTGCAGTTTCTTCTATGAGATTTAAAAAGTAACGATAACGATTAAAAATATTCAATCGTTTTTCATTCAGATCAAAAGTGTTTATTCTATATTTTTGAGTTTGTTTCATGGCAACCTCTAGGGAATCAGCGGTTAGTTGAGGAATAAAGGTATCAAGTTCATAAAAAGCGAAATGCTTTTGTTTAGCAATTAAAAAAATCGGCACCCAAAAGTCGATAAATCCTTGTTTTAGTTTAAAAGGTTTTGCTTTTAGAATATTTATAAATTCATTCAATTTTCGGGAAGCTGCTGCACAATCATCTAAAAATTGTTCTGATGCCACCCATAATTTAGTAAATGATTTCTCTGTTGGTTTTCCCAAAAACCAATTTTCATCTTTCCTTTGATGAATTCCAGTCTCATGTAACAATGTTAAATAGATCGTTTTTTCAGGAGGGAATCTATTTGCGTCGAAACTTAATCCAGTTTCATTTTCAAATTCTAATATTCGATGTATCAATTTATTTTTTGCAGAAGAAATGGTTCCGCTAACTTTTTCGCGGTTCATTAATTCATTTCTTAATATGGGAGTACCAGCGTAAATCTCTCTGCAAATTTCCGAAAGAAAAAGATTCATCTCTCTGGCATTTTCAAAATGCTTTTGTGTTCCATTAAAATACCAACTGACATTTGATTCTTCCCCAAAGAAAGAGGCTTGAAATGATTTGTTCAATTGCTCTTTGGAAACATTTAAATAAACATCAAGTTCTGCAATGGCAATTGCATCATCAATACATCTGTTTTTTACGATTTGTATTTTTTCAATTTCAATTAACTGTTTTTTTAAATCATTTGCATTATTGAAATATCCATGTAAAATAGCTTCACCACATTTGCCAGAAAATAACTTTATTTCTTCTTTGTTAATAAATTCATTAAAAATTAGATTAATATACCCATCAACTTGTCCTTCCGGGATTATGCAAATGGGGTTTTCTGTTATTTCATAAACAAAATACCTCGGAGTTCCCCATTCAAAGAATATTCGTTTGGCAGGCACAATTGGAAAATTAAAATGCTGTTGGAGTTGATGTACAACTGCAAAATCTTTTGATACCTGATCTTCAGCTAAATCAAGTTCTGTATTCAGATCAAAATCTGTTCCTTTAAATAATACGTAACATTGACTAAATTTTCGGTAGCGAATTAACTGCTTTGATTCAAGTATTTCAATTATTGTTTTTGCTTTATAAATTCCAAGTGCTAATTGTGAATACAAGTTCAAGAAATCTTTTGAGATTTTTTGCCCCTGTCTCCCAAGAATTGATAATAGACCAATAGTAATTAAGATTTGTGAAGCATTTTTATACTCTTCATCAAATACCGATTCAGCTCTTTGAAGAGCTTCATCCAATGCCTTCCATTTAGCAGAGTCTTGGTTGAATCGGGAATTCAACAAACTATGGAAATTATATTTCAAATATTTATAGATATGGGGAATATGAAAATATTCTTCCCCTTTTGTAAAATCATTAATTCCGAGGTAATCTTCTGATTCTAAAAAAGAAAACAGTGATCTTTCATTTTGCCCATATCGTTGAAAAGCAACCATTGCTATTGAAGCAGAAAGAATATCAAAGGGAAATAATTTTTTGGCAAAATCAAAAGTAAAATAATCCCTCATCGGAAAAACATCAGCAGATTGAATTATATTGAATAAATCCTTTTGATGAGCTTCTTTTACATGGCAAAGAAATGATTTTTGAATGATTCTTTCGGATGCTAAAAACAGTAATTGTTCAACTGGCTCATTAAATGAAATCTCAACTAATCTGCCTTTTACTTTGTCCCATTCATTCTTTTGTGATTTTGATAATGATAGGGCATAATCCTCAAATGGCTGATGTAATGTTGTAATAAAAAGAAATGGTAATCCCGGAGTATTGGCAAATTCTGCAAGTTGCTGGATAAAATAAAGTTCATCCTCGGGACTTTCTTTTGCGGCATATTCAAGGAATTTTCCAAATTCATCAACAACAATTAACTGTCCAACTTTAGCCTTAATTTTTTGTGTTATAGTTTTCTGTAAGTCCTTAAAAATATTATTTGTCGAATTAAGTTTAAACGTTTCACAAAACACATCTTTAAAAGAAGAGTATTTTCCTATAATGAAAGTTGTCTCAAAAGAATTAAAATCCTCTTTAAATGGATTTGAGAAAAATTTCTCTTTGTTATTTAATACTTTATCGAGGGCTAAAATAAATGCGGATTTTCCTGAACCATAAGCACCAATAATATTAAAAGACTTTGTTCCTCCGGAAAATGCTGATGTGATTTTTTGAAATGCTTTTTCTCCATTCCTAGTTGAAATGTAGTGAAATTCTTGATTCTGATCACGCTGAATATTTATTGATGGGGAGAAATATTTAGTTTGCATAGTAATCTCGTAAAATTTTCCATTTGTCTAATCCTTCCGGTAGGACCAATATAACGTTACCCGCAGTTTCAGATATTGTAATTCCTGATACTAAATTTTCAAGCTCCTTCAATTTATTATATAAAGCATCTTTACTCAAAAGAAATACCATATTGGGGCTATTAGCTTCAATTTGCAATCTACGTACTGCAATATTTGAATCTCCTTCAAAATTGTCTAGTATTGAAAATAACAATATGGGAGCTGGAAAATTGTTCCTGTTTTCACCATGAAGATAAAACCATTCAACTTTTTCTTTTTTATTGGTTCCTTCTTTTACCTCTTCTTCTATAGAGGATGAAATTAATTCAAGCTCTAACATTAAACCACTAATTTCGTCTTCAAAGTTTTTCGAAATGGATTTGTAATCAACTTTCTTGTATAACCGAGTGAATATAGAAATATCTTTATCTATTGTATTTGGGTTATAATAATTGTCCGAGTTTTCAGAATATTTTCGCTTAATAAATGAAACTAATTGTTGTTTTTTGAAAACAGCTCTTTCTTTGCGTAAATCGTTAAAAACAAGATTGTAAATAGAAGAGTAATTAGAACGCACTAAATGATAATGCAACAACCAAACTGAGCCAATATCTTCAAGATAAGGATCAACTCCATGTTCACCAAAAAGGAAGTGTGCAATTTCAGTTAATTCTTTTTTCCCATCATTAAAAAGGCCCAGTGCTTTCATCCAAAATTGAATGGAAGCAACCATGTTTTTACCAACACCTAAATCTACAACAGCATTCTCTGCACTAAAGGTTCCTCCTTTTTTTATAAAATCATATCCTTTCTTTGGCCAAAAAGTCCTTACAACAAAAGTTTCATGTCCCGTAAATCGTAAACTCATAACAGTTAAGCGCTATAATAATTTTCAGTAAAGATAAAAAATCAAAAATACAGTTCTATAAAGGTGCTAACCAATGTGTCATAATTTTATTCATGTGCTGTATAATACTTCGCAAACTTCAATTCCACATGCCTTCCGCTAGTTCCATTCCCTCGTTCGAGTTTAGCGGCAACAAGGGTAAGTTTTTAGTCGATTGCATTGACATTAGTACAGTAAAAAAACACAAATTTGTACAGGAAACCAATCATGCTCTTTTTCTTGACACTAATGAAATGCTTGACCATAGAATTAATTATACTCACGAAAATCCTGTTCGGGCATTAATTGTATTTAATACTAAGGATTACTTTTTTAGCCCGATCCGCGATTATGCAATAGAAGAAGGTTTTGTAAATTTGCAAATTGAAAAATTGTTCCACACAAATAAAATAATAGCCAACCCACACCTCAGTCGCAAAAAAAAAATTCTTAGAAGAATCGGTTTCCCGAAACCAAATGAAGCGCCTAATATTTTTTATAGTTTATTTTCATTGCGTTTAAGGTTTGTGGAATCCAAACCCGATAACGGCTGGTTTGTTCCCAGGTATTTCCGGCGGAGCCGAAATCGCAGAAATTTATTCGTTTTGGGTTTCTGAATTCACCCTCCAAATCAGTTCCTAAAACTAAAGGGGCAGTAAATGACATCCAGATATTCTCTGGTTTATTATCTGCCGGGCTTAAATTAACAAAGCCATTTTCGGCTTTTATTTCGGCAGTCTCGTCAACAAATCCATCTCCAAACCGGGTATCGCGGGCTAAAACAATTGGTCCCCTTACAATTGCCTGGTAGTTATTTTGCTGAACCAGTTTTCCTCGGAGGTCCAATGTCAATTCTATTTTATCCCCCGTTTTCCAGGTTCGTTGTACTGAAATGTATTTCCCCGGTTTTATATTTTTTATTACTTCGCCATTAACTTTTAACCCGGTATTTTCGCTCCAGATAGGAATTCGTAATAAAACTTCAAAATCGCTCTCAATTTTTGGATTAATGGTTAATTCAATTTTACCCGATTCAGGGTAACTGGTTTTTTGCTGAATAAAAATTTCATTCTTGTTGATGTTAATTTTTGCTTCCGATTCGCAATAAAAATTTACAAAAACCGAGTTTTCTGATTTCATAAATGAGAAAGCCGGCATCAATGTAAACCCACGAGGACCGTTTGCATTACAACAATTAATGTGCATTCCACATTGTTCTTCACCTGCATGGCGCATTCCTTCCAAAGGGCTGTATTTTGCAATTTCACCGGCATCAAATTTCATGGATGCCATTAATGCATTGTAAAAAGTTTTTTCGATTTGGTCGGCATATTTCGAGTCGCCGGTTACCTGCAATAAGCTGTAACAGAGTTTCATCCAGGTTATTGTAACACAGGTTTCCATGGTGTGGTAGGTTGGGCGTGTTTGGTTTTCAATTCCCTTGTACCAGCATTCGAAGGCAGAACCCGAGCCAGCAATGTTGATTTCAGTATCGATTATGTTATCAACAACATCAATTACAGCTTTCAAATATTTGTGGTTTTTGTTAACTAAATAAAGCTGTAAAAGTCCTTCGTAACACGACATCATTTCGTAGGCTTTCTGACCATTTTCCCAGCCCCACCAAACATTCGGAGAGGGAAACCTTTCGCTCACCCATTCTCCTTCAACAGCCTTCGATATTAATTTTGGCCCTTCCTCAGTTCCCCATTGTTCAACAATGTAATTGGCAAAATCGAGATAACGTTTTTCTCCACTATAATTGTATAAATAAACCATGGGTTCCAGTACCGAACTGCTTGCCATTCCACGATAATTACCTGTTTTTACAATATTTGTTTTCCCGGGGCCAATTTGCGATAAAAGATGATCGGCAACCCGCTGTGCCGATCGAAGTGCATTTTTATCATCAGATATTTCGAAGTAGAGGATTAAGCCCAACATACTGTATTTTCTGCCCCAAATATCCCATTGTGTCAATTGGTTTTCAGGGGCATAATTCCCAATGTAGCCGTTTGGTAATTGTGTTTCTAGTAAATCACGAACAGCATTTTTAATAATTATTAAAAGTTCGGGGTCGTTGTTGTATTTGTAAGCAGCAATTGCCGACAAAATCCATTTCCCCCAAAATTCGCTTTGCCAAAATCGTGTTTCTGTTTTATTTCTAAACGGTTCAATTAAATGTTCAACATCCTGTTTTTTAATACGTTCGTTAATGCACAAATCTATTTTTGCCCCTGGGAAACCATCAAGTTTTATGTCAGAAATTTTAACAGGAATCAAAACACCTGGCTGGTTTTTATCGTTTATTACAGAATTATTTTGTGAAAAAGAATTGAAAAACGGGAGAAAAATAAGAATGGAAAGTAGGGGTAAAAATTTCGCATTTATCAAAATTGATTGGAATGCCGAAAACGGAAATTGAATAGCGCCAATTGAAAGTCTAATTATTCTACTTTGGCAGTCAGCTAACGGATGCTCGTTTAATAAGTGTTTGTCCATAAAGCAGGTAATTTTTAAAATGAAAGTCTAAAATACAAAACTTAAATTACAAATAATTTACAAATATCAACGTTCAGATATTTGAAGCCATTTGTAATTGTGGGATTTAGTCCATTGAGATTTATTCGAATATTGCGATTTGTTATTTGCGACTTTTATTAGTTGTTTTGAATTCAGGCCTTAATCACAAATAATTTAGTTTACATATGTGCATTTTAATTGACAGTTGTTAACTTGTAAAATGATATATATCAATTTGGAATGGTTTTAAAATACTGTCAAATTCAGTTCGCCTTAATTAAATTTTACAATTATGTTTAACTTTAGAATTCTATAAATCAGTAAAACAATTTTATAAATGACCAATTTAACACATAAAATTTATGTTTTCACTTTGGCGATAATTACAGCTCTTGCTTTTTTATTACTGGCATTTTATGGTGCCGGTTATTATCTCACTGCTACCGGGGAACGTTTTTTTCACGGTCAAAACGATTTGTTAAAATCGAGTGGATTGGTTGGCCATGGTGCTGGTGTGGTTGGTTCTTTGTTAATGATAATTGGTGTTTTTGGTTACATGGCCCGAAAAAGGGTAAGGCGTTTTTTACGTTTGGGGCTTTTAAAACATTGGCTCGAATTCCACATTTTCCTTTGTACACTGGGCCCGGTTTTGGTATTGTACCACACTGCATTTGAATTTGGCGGGATTGTGGCCATAAGTTTTTGGAGTATGGTTGCCGTTGTAATCAGCGGTGTGATTGGCCGGTTTATTTATATTCAAATACCACGCACAATAGAAGGGCGGGAAATGAGTATGAACGAGCTAAATGGAATGAAAGCCAATTTTTTGGAAGAACTTGAAAACAAATACAAAATTAATACTGAAATTATCGGGTTTTTGAATGAATCGTTATCTGACAAACCAGATTGGGGCGAGGGAAATTTTTTAGCAAATATTTTCAAACGTTTGAGATTTGAAAAGCGTTTAATAAAAAAAATAAGGTCGAAATTAAAAACCCAGGGGCTTTCAAGAAAAAATTTCAAAAAAAATATAAAATTGATAAAGGCTGAAATTGTGTTAACACGCCGGATCGACTGGCTTACTTCTATGCATAACTTTTTGCGTTACTGGCATGTGGCACACCTTCCGTTTGCCCTTATTATGCTGGTAATTATGATTATACACGTTGTTGTAGTTGTACTTTTTGGTTACAAATGGATTTTTTAGAATATGGATATTTTAGTTGAAAAAATTCTTATTTATGGTGCTGTCGGGCTATTTTTGTTTATAGTGGTTTATATCTATATCAGGAAGCTAAAAAAGGAATCGCAGGTTGTTGGCGAAAAAATTAAGATTGCCAAAGAAGAGGGGATGTACGAACCTGTTTCGCTGCACCCTGTTGTAGATGTAAATTCGTGCATCCAAAGCGGTGCCTGTATCCGGGCATGCCCCGAACACGATATCCTGGGGATTAGGAAAGGGAAAGCGAGGGTAATAAATGCCAGCCAATGTGTTGGCCACGGTGCCTGTTTCCATGCCTGCCCTACCGAGGCAATTTCTCTGCACATTGGGACAGAAAAGAGGGGGGTCGATCTACCGCACGTAAATCAGTTTTTTGAATCGAACGTAAAAGGGGTTTTTATTGCCGGCGAAATGGGTGGGATGGGGCTCATAAAAAATTCGGTCGAACAAGGGAAACAAGCGGTCGATAATATTGTAAAGGGGCTAAATCCTAAAAGTAACGCAGAATACGGTTTAATAATCGTGGGCGCCGGGCCGGCAGGGATTTCAGCTAGCCTGGAAGCAAAAAAACATAAAATCAAAGCCCTGACACTTGAGCAGGATTCATTGGGCGGAACAGTTTTTACGTTCCCACGCGCTAAAATTGTGATGACCTCGGCCATGGATTTGCCGCTGCACGGGAAAATAAAATTGTTCGAAACCAGTAAAGCCGAACTGTTAAATCTTTGGACAAGTGTTCTTGAAAATAATGGAATAAAAATCCACGAAAATAAAAAAGTAGAACAGATTATCCCTGAAAACGGGGGTTTCGTTGTTCATACAAAAGATGGAAGCAAATACACAACGCAGCGTGTACTTTTGGGGATTGGCCGGCGCGGGACTCCCCGGAAACTAAATATTCCGGGCGAGGAGATGCCAAATGTTGCTTACCGTTTGCTCGAACCCGAATTAATTGAAGGCAAAAAAATTGTAGTTGTAGGTGGTGGCGACTCAGCCATTGAATCGGCACTGCTTTTGGCCGACCAAAATCAGGTAACACTATCTTACCGCAAAGATGCCTTTTCGAGATTAAAACCCAGGAACAATCAAAGTTTAAAGGAGGCAATAAAAAGCCAAAAAATAAATGTGTCACTAAATTCGAACCTAACATCTATTGAAGAAAAAGTTGTGAGCTTAAAAGTTGCGGGGAATGACAATGGTTTGCAATTGGAAAACGACCTGGTCTATATTTTTGCGGGGGGTGAACTGCCAACCCAATTTTTGAAAAATGTTGGTATTAACATTACCCGGAAATTTGGCGAGGCGATTTTAAAACACGAAAAATAACCTGGTATTGAATAGATTTCTAAAATATTTATTTCAAGTTTTTAGCCTGGTTTTTTGGGTCAACTTTTCGTACGCACAACTTTCGCCTGGCGAGCTTTCGAGGGCACACACCCATCTCGAAGGACTAAAAAATTGTACCCAATGCCATGTTTTAGGCGAAAAAGAAACCACTTCGAAATGTTTGGAATGCCACACCGAAATTCAAAATTTAATAAATAACAACAAAGGTTACCATGCATCTTCCGAAGTTGAAGGGAAAAACTGTGCCGGGTGCCACAGCGATCATCACGGCCTGGATTTCGAAATGGTGCGTTTCGACGATGAAACCTTTGACCATAAACTTGCTGGTTACGAATTGGAAGGAAAACATAACAAAATTAAATGTATCGATTGCCACAAAAAAGAACTTATTCAAAATAATATTTCGCAAAAAAAAGGAGAAACTTATTTGGGTTTGGGAACGGAATGTTTGTCGTGCCACGACGATTATCACCAGAAAACACTTTCAAACAATTGTGTTTCGTGCCACAACCAGGATGCATTTAAGCCGGCCCCCGGGTTTGATCATTCCAAAACAAAGTTTCAACTTATTGGCAAACACCAAAATGTAGATTGTGCAAAATGCCATAAAATTGAAGAACAAAATGGAACCCGGTTCCAGGAATTTACAGGGGTGGAATTTGCCAATTGTACAGATTGCCATGAAGATGTCCATAAAAATAAATTTGGCAACGATTGCCGGAAATGCCACGATGAATTTTCTTTTACACAAATTAAAAGTATGAGCACTTTTAACCACGAAAAAACCAATTATCCGCTCCGTGGGAAACACATCAATTTAGATTGTAAAAAGTGCCATAAAGGGAGTTATACCCGGCCGGTTAAACACACCCGATGTACCGATTGCCACACCGATTACCACGAAAACCAGTTTGCCGAAAACGGCCAATCGCCCGATTGTGCAGAATGCCATTCTGTGGAAAATTTCACACCTTCAAATTATACAATCGAAAAACACAATTTATCCGATTTTATTTTGGATGGTTCGCACCTGGCATCGCCCTGTTTTGTTTGCCATAAAACAGAAGACAAATGGAATTTTGCCAACTTGAAAACAGGCTGCATCGATTGTCACGAAAACATTCATCAAAATTATTTAGATGAAAAATACATGCCCGAAAGTGATTGTAAAACTTGTCATTCCACTTCCGTTTGGAACGAAGTAAAATTTGACCACAATACGACTGATTTTGCGTTATTGGGAAAACATGCAGGACTTACTTGCCGCGAATGTCATTTCAGCACGGATTCTGAAGAAAACCTGCAACAACAGTTTGTTTGGGAGAATCAGGAATGTACGAATTGCCACAACGATATTCATTTTAACCAGTTTGAAGAAAATGGGGGAAACACCTGCGAAAGTTGTCATACAAATGATAATTGGAAGCCGGATAAATTCGACCACAACAATGCCCGGTTTAAGCTGGATGGAAAACACGAAGGTTTGGATTGTGTAAAATGCCACAAACCAAACGATAATTTATTAAAGACCTATATTATTTATAAATTTGAAGATATATCATGCGCAAGCTGCCATTAATAATTGGCTTGGTATTTTTGTTGTTCCAAACCTGGGCGCAGCAAAATCCTCATGGCGAAACGTTAACATTTACATGTACCGATTGCCACACCACCGAAGGTTGGACATTTTCGAAAGAAGCTGCCATTTTTAATCACGACTCAACTCAATTTGTGCTTGAAGGAGAACATCGTTTTACCGACTGCGCAGCCTGCCACACCTCGCTTGTTTTTTCTGAAGCCAAAACAAATTGCGTAGATTGCCACACCGACATGCACAATAACACGGTCGGTACCGATTGTGCACAATGCCACAATTCAAACTCTTGGATTGTTTCGAATATTTCGGAAATTCATCAATTAAGTCGCTTTCCATTACTTGGGGCGCACAACACAGCCGATTGTTCCGCATGTCATAAATCAGCTTCACTTCTTGAATTTGAGCCGCTTGGTGTCGGATGTATCGATTGCCACCGTGAAGATTATCTGACAACCACCGATCCAAATCATGTGCAAACCGGGCTTTCAACAAATTGCGTTGAATGTCATAGGATAGATGCCCACGAATGGTCGGCCACCGGAATTAACCACGACTTTTTCCCTCTCACAAAAGGGCACGAAATAAATGATTGTGCGGCTTGTCATACAACAGGTTTGTTTGAACCACTGTCAACCGATTGTTACAGTTGCCACCAAAATGATTATAATTCTGCGGTAAATCCATCTCACCAAAATTCTGGTTTTTCAACCAATTGTATTGAATGTCATACCACCGACCTCGATTGGAAACCTGCAGAATTTAAAACACACGATGCACTATTTTTCCCTATTTATTCAGGAAACCACAATGGCGAATGGGACAATTGTATCGATTGTCACACGCAACCCGAAAATTATTCGGTGTTCAGTTGTATCGATTGCCACGAACACAATAAATCGGATATGGATGATGAACACCAGGGCAACAACGATTATGTATATAACAGCGTGGCTTGTTTGGCTTGTCATCCAAGCGGTGACGATCCGGTGGCATTTAATCATAGCTCAACAGATTTTCCGCTAAAAGGTGCGCACATCGGCACCGATTGTATAAGTTGTCATTCAGAAGGGTTTTCAGGAACTGCCACCGATTGTAACCACTGCCATCAAAATGATTACAATGAAGCGCAAAATCCAAATCATGTAAACGCAGGAATTGCTGTTGAATGTGAAAGTTGCCACACCGAAGAAGGTTGGGTCCCTTCAACCTTCGACCACACGGCAACCACCGGTTTTGAATTAACAAACGGCCACTCCGGCAAACAATGTGTTGACTGCCATTTGGGGACTACAAGCGAAGCCAGTTCAGATTGTATCAGTTGCCACCAAACAAATTACAACGAAGCCGAAAACCATTTGGCACAAAACTATCCGTTTGATTGTTTGCAGTGCCACAACACAAGCAACTGGGAAGAAACAACCTTCGACCACAACGCAAGCAATTTCCCATTGACAGGCGCGCACATTGCCACCGAATGTGCAGCTTGCCACACCGAAACTTACACAGGAACTTCAACTTTGTGCAGTTCCTGCCACACCGATAATTATAACAATGCCCAAAACCCAAGCCACACGGCAGCCGGTATTTCAACAGATTGTGAAACCTGCCACGGGACATCGGCCTGGGCCCCTTCAACCTTCGACCACACGGCAACAACCGGTTTTGAGTTAACAAACGGCCACTCCGGCAAACAATGTGTTGACTGCCATTTGGGGACTACAA
>JABGRN010000011.1:68262-80749 GCA_018648265.1 Prolixibacteraceae bacterium
GGACATCGGCCTGGGCCCCTTCAACCTTCGACCACACGGCAACAACCGGTTTTGAATTAACAAACGGCCACTCCGGCAAACAGTGTGTTGACTGCCATTTGGGGACGACCACCGAAGCCAGTTCAGATTGTATCAGTTGCCACCAAACCAATTACAACGAAGCAAAGGATCATGTTTTATTAAGCTTCCCCTTCGATTGTTTGCAGTGCCACAACACGAGCGATTGGGCCGAAGCAACTTTTGATCATAATACGACCAACTTCCCGTTAACTGGTGCGCACGTTGCCACTGAATGTATTGCCTGTCACGCAGATGGTTATGCCGGAACTACAACTTTGTGTTCAGGATGCCATCTAACTGATTATAATGGAACGCTAAACCCAAATCATTTGGCTTTGGGGATTTCGATAAATTGTGAAGATTGCCATACGACCAATCCGGGATGGGAACCTGCTTTGTTCCCAAATCATCAGGATTATTATGCATTAAACGGTGCACATTTAACAGTTGCCAACGATTGTTTTTTGTGCCACGCCGGAGATTATAACAACACACAGAATACATGTTTTGCTTGTCATACAACGGATTATAATAACACAACAAACCCGGCGCATGCACCGGCACAATTTTCAACAGATTGTGAATCGTGCCATACTGAAATTGCCTGGGCCCCATCAACTTTTGACCACGACAACCAGTACTTTCCAATTTATAGCGGGGAGCACCAGGGCGAGTGGACTTTATGTTCTGAATGCCACACCGAGCCTAGCAATTATTCTGTATTTTCTTGTATCCTTTGCCACGAACATAATTTGACCGACATGGCAGACGAACATTCAGATGTTACTGATTATGTGTACAACAGCACAAGTTGTCTGGCCTGTCACCCAACCGGAACTGCGAGCGATGATTAAAAAAAGAAAACATATTAAGTTATTAATCCAGATGGTGGTTTTTTCGCTGGGGTTAGTTTTTCAGGTAAGTGGACAGGAACCAAAAATAATTGAAGGGGCAGTTTCATATATTTCAGGGCAAAGTATTTATGTAAAATTTGAGAGTACCCAGGGAATTGAAAATGGCGATACTTTGTTCATGTTAAAAAATGAAATTTTAACGCCTGCTTTAATTGTTGAGCACCGTTCATCAATTTCTTGCCTCTGTAAAGCTGTTGGTGAAAATACGTTTAAAGTGGCAGACCAAATAGTTGGCAAACAAAAAGGGGCAAAAAATAGAGAGGTAACAAAAACCCAAACTGAAGAACAGGTTGAACAAGATGTAAACGAACAGGCCCTGGTTTCTTTAGAAAAAGGAACAGAAAAACCAAGTGCAGCACAAAATGTGGCCGGGCGGATTTCGTTGTCGTCGTATTCAAATTTTTCCAATTCAACGGGCGACGATGTTCACCGGTTTAGATATACCGTTTCAATGAAAGCCTTAAATATTTCTGATTCAAAACTTTCGGCGGAAACATACATTTCTTTTTCGCATAAATTAAACCAGTGGGATTTGGTCCAGGAAGATTTAAGCAACGCATTGAAAATTTACAGCCTTGCTTTAAAATACGACTTCAATGAATCGGCAACACTTTGGGCTGGCCGTAAAATCAACCCCAAAATTGCAAATGTTGGTGCAGTTGACGGGCTTCAGTTTCAAAAACAGTTTAATAACTTTTTTGCTGGTGCCGTTGTAGGTTCGCGGCCCGATTTCCAGAATTATGGGTACAACATCGATTTGCTTGAATACGGTGCTTACGTTGGTCAAAGCCAGAAAGTTGAGAATGGTTTTGTACAAACATCGCTGGCTTTTTTCGAACAAAGGAACAGCTCGAATATCGACCGGCGGTTCACTTATTTTCAGCACAGTAATTCATTTATAAAAAACGTGAATATTTTTTCGTCGTTTGAATTGGATTTGTATAAACTGGAAAATGGGGTGGCACAAAATACAGTGAGTTTAACGAGTTTGTACTTTTCAATCCGCTACCGTGTTTCGCGGCGTTTGTCGTTGTTTGCATCGTTCGACACCCGTAAAAATGTAATTTACTACGAAACGTTTAAAAACTACGCCGACGAAGTTTTGCAACTGGCAAGCCGGCAGGGACTGCGTTTTAGGGTAAATTACCGGCCCATTAATTATCTGAATATTGGGATAAATGCAGGAACGCGTTCAAGGAAAGAAGATCCGCGCCCAACAAAAACGCTAAACAGCAACGTAACCTACACACGTTTACCATGGATTAATGCTTCGTTGGCACTGTCGTCGAACTTAATGCAAACCAGTTATTTAGATGGCCAGGTTTACGGGGCCCGCCTCTCGAAAGACATTGTTCCGGGCAAATTATACTCTCAGTTTCATTACCGGTTTGTAAATTTCAATTATGTAAGTTCGGCCAGCAACCTGAAACAAAATATCGGGGAGGTGAATTTTTCATATCAATTCAACAAAAAGCTGTACCTGTCTGTTAACCTTGAGGCAACTTTTCAGGAAAACGAAAATTACAACCGTGTTTATCTGAACCTGAGAAGGAAGTTTTAATAACCACTGATTAAAATTAAACCATTGCTTTTTCCGTTTCTTCCACTTCGTAACTTTTATTTACAATTAAATCAGCTCTGGGTTTTAGTGCAAGCATATTGCGATGTTCCATTTCTAGGACCTCGAAGCGGAATGCATCGCTGTTCTCTTTTCCCCTTTTCCCAATGTTTTTCTTGGTTTCGTGGTAAGTAAGATCGATATAAACCCTAAGGTCGATAGTTTTTAATTTAATTGCATAAAGCCCGTCAACAACCAAAATATCGATATCCGAAAAGTCTGTAATTAATTTATCGGTCTGTTTCGATACAATATCAATACAGGGCATCAATGCTTCGCGCCCCTCTTTAAATTCTTTGATGTTCCTGTTTAGTAATTTCCAATCGTATTCATTTGTGCCCACATGTTTTACTCCGTGGTCTTTTCTCCATTGTGTACGCAGGTTAGGAGGTATTTTATAATAATTGTCGGTGTGTAAAATTTTTACCCGTTGACCTTCTTTTTTTAATAACAAAGCCAAAGAATGGGAAAGCTCTGATTTTCCCGCACCCGATTCGCCTGAAATGGCTACGATAAACCGATAGCCTTTCTTTTTATTGCTAATATCTTTTAACAGGGTTTTATAAATTGAATCGGCTGCCTTTTTATGCAGCTCATTGATTAACAGTACATCACCTAACATTTACATCTCCGGTTTCAATTAATAATCCAATAATACTTTTTTATTGGCTGGTAAAATTATTTTTTTATTTGAAAATTCAATCTCAACCTGTTCGGAAATTTTACTATTTATTACGATTATTAATTGATTGTGGGTTAAATGGATAAAATAGTTGTTGTTTTTAAATGTAAAATTAAATTTAAGAGAGTTCCAGTTTTTGGGCAATCCCGGATTAATTGCGAGGTTTTTCTTTTTAAAATTGATTCCTGCATACGATGTAATTGCCATTAAAACAGTCCCTCCCATAACCCCCGCATGAATCCCTTCGGCAGTGGTCCCGCCCTGGATATCTGTAAAATCGCTTTCCAGTGCTTCGAAATATAATTTGTCGCCCAGTTTTTTATCGCCGAACATATTTGCCAGATACGAATGAACAACCCGGCTCAATGTTGAACCATGCGAAGTCCTGTTTAAGTAATAATTATAATTTTTTTTAAGGTAATCCAATGGCAATTCGAAATCAGGATTTTTCACAAGACTTCTAACATCCCCTTCATCGAGATTGTAAAACGTCATTAAAGTATCGGCCTGTTTAGCCAATTTGTAGTCATCGGGAGATTTCCCTTCGGCTTTTAAAATTCTGTCGAGCCGATAAATATTTGGGTATTTTTCCCGGTAAGCATCCCAATCAAGTTCTTTCAAATCGAAGTATCCTTCAAATTGCTCAATAATCCCTTCTTCTGAGATTGGTATATTTAGGTTTTTGGAAATTCCGCTCCACTCCTTTATTTCATCGGGGACAAGATTTATTTTTGAAATTATTATTTTTTTTGATTTTTCAGGAAGTTTATCAAGAATCTCAAAAGCTTTCACAAAAAGCCAGGCGACCATAATATTTGTGTAGGCATTATTTTTAACTCCCCCCCCTTTGCTGGCTTTGTGTTCTTCGTGAAATTCATCGGGCCCCATAACTTTTGAAATATTGTAACGCCCATTAGATTCATCTAAAACTGATTTACTCGCCCAAAAACGGCATATTTCGAGAAACATTTCTGCACCGCCGTTTTCCATAAAATCAACATCGTTTGTTATTTGAAAATAATACCAGGTATTGTAAGCAATTGCAATGGAAATGTGCCTCTGCAACGAACTGTAATCATCTCCCCAAATTCCGGAAACAGGGTTCAAATGTATTGTTTGAGTTTCTTCGCGGCCATCGCTACCACTTTGCCAGGGGAACATTGCCCCTTTGTAACCATGTTCTTTTGCATACTCCCGCGCTTTATTAATGCGGCGAAAGCGATAATTCAAAATCGATTTTGCAACCTCTGGAAAAAAGAGGTTATACAAGGGCATAATATATAATTCGTCCCAAAAAATATGACCGCGATAAGCTTCGCCATGTAATCCACGCGCAGGAATTCCTGCATCGATATTTACATTGTTTGGCGATGCCGTAACCATTAAATGATAAAGGTGGAGACGAATAAGCGTTTGCGATTTAATATCGCCCTCAATTTGAATGTCAATTTTATTCCAGATTTTTTTCCATTCGGCTTCGCTTTCATTTAGAATCGATGAAAAAGAACCGACTGAACGTACTAAATTTTTGCTGAATTTAAGAGGTTCTTTTTTATCATCGGGTTTTGATGTTGATATTGCAACTACTTTTTCAATAGATAGTTCCACACCTTCATTTAAAACAATGCTAAAAGCAGAATCAACAAAACCAGGTAATATATTGTGGCTTATTTTTACATTTTCTAAAATGCCATTATTATGAATAGCAAATTTTGCGGCCTGAGCTATTTCTATTGCCGATTTTGTAGTTTCAACCGACAACCACGATATTTCATTGTCGTTTCCCTGTGCTACCGGTTTGAGGTGTTTTTGGTTCAAATCGCGATATCGGGAAACTCCGTCATTAATTATATTCCCGTTTAAAGTCGATTTAATTTCAATTAACCCGGAATAATTTAGTGGTTTTATTTTGTATTTAATTGCTGCAAGGTGAGGATTCGACATACTAACAATCCTTGAACTATTGATTTCTGTTTTTCGCCCCTTTTTATCTTTTACAATTAACTTTTTTGACAGGCAGCCATTTAAAAAATTAAGATTTCTTTTAACTGAAATTATTTCATCAGTATTAACATTAAACCACTCTTCGTTTTTTATTTTGAAATTAATGGAAGTCCAGTTTGGGCAGTTGACAAAATCTTCGTTTTCGATGTCCTTGTCAGCAACTTTTGAGATTAAACGATTGTATAAACCTGCAATATAAGTTCCCGGATAATTGGTTTCAGATGCTGTTATTTCTTCCATCGCCCCGCGTGTGCCCATATAACCGTTTCCAATTGTCAGTAAGGTTTCGCGTGATTTTTCTTTCTTTAGATCATAATCATTGTATTCCAAAGACCATGGATTGAATTCTTTTTTAATTGTGATTTGTGACATATAATATTTTGGGTTTTTTAGCAACTAGCAGGCTTGGTTACTTTCTATTTTACTAATTACAATCTGACTGTTACAATAAGCCGAGTCAAACTGTAATTTATTATATTTTAAAATAACTCCGTGCGTTGGTTTATTTATTGAATTCAGAGAAAATTTTGTCCAGGCCCTCAATTCCATTTATTTCTTCTAAATCTTTTACCACAATATCGGCCCCGCCTTCTTCCAACTCTTTTCTGTTATTTTCGCGGGCAATACCAATGGTTAATCCAAAATTTCCTTTTGCACCGGCCTGAACTCCCGAAACTGCATCTTCGACCACAATCGACCGGGAATATTTTGTGTCAACGATATCGCAAGCGGTCGTAAAAATATCAGGTTCTGGTTTTCCATGTAACCCTAATTCTGCGGAAACAACCCCATCAACACGAGCTTCAAAAACATCCAACAAATCTACCCTTTCCAAAACGGGCTTGCAGTTTTTACTCGACGATGCCACGCCAAGCTTTATTCCTGCCTCCTTAAGTTCTTTTATTAAAGTCACTGTTGATGGATAAACCTGCACACCCTCTTTTTCCAGGACATCGTTAAAAGCATCATTTTTACTGTTTCCCAAGCCGCAACAAGTTTCAACACCTGGTAAATCAGACGGGTCGCCAAATGGAATATTGATGCCACGTGATTCCAGAAACGATGCAACGCCTTTATATCTGGGTTTTCCATCAACAAAAGGAAGATAATCGCCGGCATGAGTAAACTCAACAAATTTTTCACCGTGTTTTGCTTCCCTTTTTTGAAGGTATTCATCGAACATTTTTTTCCATGCCAAAGCATGAGTAAGGGCAGTTTTTGTAATTACTCCATCCATGTCAAAAATCACGGCATCGAACGATAAGTTTTTATTCATAATTTAAGGTTTTTATGCCAACCACATCAAAATGTTTAGCCAATTATGCAGTTGTATAATATAAGGCAAATATTTGAATAACACTAAAAAAAGCTATATTACGACAAAATTAAGTATGTATCGTTACTTTCACACTTGTTAAAAACAAAAGTTAATTTTAAACATTCAAAAAAGAAACTTTGTAAAAACAAAATACCCCTTTTTAAAGTTATTAATACCCGGGAAGTATGAAAAAATTATTTTTGATAGCCAACAAATTACCCCTTCAAGTAAACGATATTGACGGTAAAAAGGAATTAGAGCCGGTTTTAGATGGCTTAGATTCAGGATTAAAAGGGTTTTATGAATCGTTTGATATTAAATGGATTGGAAGGGCTGGGGTGAATATTGATGAAATTAGTGAAAATGAAAAAATTGACCTCGACAATAAATTCAGAAAAGATAATTGTATCCCTATTTATCTGGACCAGGAGTTAAGGAGTGCTTTTTTAGAAGGGTTTTGCGATAATACTATTTGGCCACTTTTTAATTACTTCACACAAAACACAAAATATTATCCGGCAAACTGGGAGGCGTACAAAAAAGTAAATCAATTATATTTTGAGGTAATTTCAAAATATATAAATGACGATGATATATTGTGGGTCCACGACTATCATTTAATGTTATTGCCCAAATTAATTCGTGAAAAATTTCCAAATGTTTCAATTGGCTATTTTCAACATATTCCATTTCCATCTTTCGAAATATTCCGTTTTTTGCCCTGGCGTATTGAATTGTTAGAAGGGATACTTGGTGCAGATTTAATCGGTTTTCATACCTATGATTATCAGAGGCACTTTATGAGTTGTGTTCGCAGGTTACTAGGGAACGAAACTGTTTTTAACCGGATCAGGCTTGATGAAAGGATTGTAAAAGTAGATGCTTTCCCCATGGGAATTGATTTTGAGTATTTTAATAACACGGCAAGGGAACTCGCAAAAAGTACAGCTAAAGAAGAATCTGAAATTCACAAAGAATTAAAAGAATATTTAAAAAGAGCAAAAAACCAAAAGATTATTCTTTCAATCGACAGGCTTGATTATACAAAAGGAATTCCGGACAGAATAAAAGCCTTTGAGTTATTTTTAAATACTTATCCTGAATATCTTGAAAAAGTTACTCTGTTTTTGTTTGTAACGCCATCGCGCGAAAATATTACCGATTATCAGGATTTAAAGAAGCAACTTGATGAATTAGTTGGGAGAATCAATGGCGGATATGGTTCTATTGGATGGATGCCTATCTGGTATTTTTATCGGGCAACCGACAGAATGGAATCGATTGAATTATACAACAGTGCTGATATTGCATTAATTACCCCAACCAGAGACGGTATGAATTTACCAGCAAAAGAGTACTTAGCTTGCAAAACTGATAATACCGGAGTGCTTATTTTAAGTGAAATGGCTGGTGCAGCTAAAGAGTTGGGCGAGTCAATAATTGTTAATCCGAATAACCGAACTGAAGTTGCAGGAGCAATTTATCAGGCTTTAAATATGTCTGTCCCGGAACAAATAAAAAGAAATTCGGCACTTCAAAAAAGGCTTAAAATTTATAATGAAGAAAGATGGGCAAACGATTTTATAAATGGGCTTGAAAGCGTAAAAAAGCTGCAAGAGTCAAACTACACCCGTAAAGTTAACAATCGGATAATCGACAAATTAGTTAATGCATATAATATCGCAAAAAAGAGAATAATATTTCTTGATTACGATGGCACCTTAACCGGATTTCACAAGGATCCGCAAATGGCAATGCCCGATGCGGAGCTTTATTCAATTGTTAAAAAACTTACCAACGTTATTAAAAATACAGTTGTTATAATTAGCGGCAGGGATAAAGAAACTTTATCGAAATGGTTTATTCAGAACGAGAAATTGGCATTTATTGCGGAACACGGTGTTTGGAATAAAAACCCGGGGGAAGAATGGGAAATGACTGACCAGATTGAAAAAGAATGGATGGGAATCATTGAACCTGTGTTGCAAAGTTTTGTTGACCGAACTCCACGTTCGTTTATAGAGTTTAAAAATTATTCGCTGGTTTGGCATTATCGGGATGCCGACCCCGATATGGGACAACAGCGCGCTTGGGAATTAAAAGAGGATTTAAAAAATTATATCGCCAACCTAAACCTGGAAATTATGGATGGTGATAAAGTAATAGAAATTAAAAATGCAGGTATAAATAAAGGAAAAGCAGCCCTTAATAAAATTGGAAATGTTGAATTTGATTTTATCCTTGCACTGGGTGACGACTGGACTGATGAATATACATTTAATTCATTGCCCGAATCAGCAATTACAATTAAAGTCGGAACAAAAACTACTGCCGCAAAATATTACATTAATGATGTAAAGGGGGTTAGGAATTTGTTGCAGCAGCTAGAAATTGAATAGCACCAAACTATACATTATTCCCTTAAATTGATAATTTGAGGAGATAAATACTTTTGATTTTAAAAAATTATAATTATGAAAAAGAAATTTTTAATCTTACTCACATTATTTCTGGTGAGTTTAACATTTACAAATGCACAGAATGATGCTCGTTTATTAAGATTCCCAACCATTAGCGAAAACAATGTTGTATTCTCGTACGGAGGGGATTTGTACAATGTAAGTGCCGAAGGTGGAACTGCACGTAAACTCACCACCCACAATGGTTACGAAATGTTCCCGAAGTTTTCGCCCGATGGAAAATCAATTGCGTTTACCGGTCAATACGATGGCAATACTGAAGTGTTTTTAATTCCTGCCGAAGGTGGTGTTCCCATTCGCTTAACTTACACAGCAACTTTGGGGCGCGACGATATTGGAGATCGAATGGGTCCAAATAATCTGGTAATGGGATGGACTCCCGATGGAAAGGACATTATTTTCAGGTCAAGGAAACAATCATTTAATGCATTTAAAGGGCAGCTTTTTCTTGTTTCAAAAGAGGGTGGCCTGCCACGAGAAATCCCGCTTACTGATGGTGGTTTCTGTTCTTATTCACCCGATGGAAAAAAATTGGCTTTTAATTGGGTTTTTCGCGAATTCCGAACCTGGAAGTATTATCAAGGGGGAATGGCTGACGATATCAGGATATTTGATTTTGACACAGGCAATGTTGAAAAAATTAACAATACAAATGCTCAGGAAATAATGCCAATGTGGATTGGTAATAAAATATTTTTTCTGTCAGATCGAGACCGAACGATGAATCTTTTTTCTTACAATCTGGACAGCAAAGAGACCCTTAAAATTACTGACTTTACAGATTACGATATCAAATTTCCTTCTTTTTCAAAAGATTTTATCGTATTTGAAAAAGGCGGTTTTTTGTACAAACACAATGTGAGCAACGGTGAAAACACAAAGATTTCAATTACAATTGCTGACGATCAAATATATGCGCGCAACGAGATAAAAGATGCAAGCAAAAGTATTCGCGGAGGAGATCTTTCGCCCAATGGCGAGCGTGTTGTTTTTAGTGCGAGAGGTGATATTTTTTCTGTTCCTGCAAAACATGGGATTACTCGCAATCTTACTGCGTCATCAGGAGTTCACGAGCAAAATGCTGATTTTTCTCCCGACGGGAAAAATATTGCCTACATTTCTGATAAGACAGGTGAGTTCGAATTGTATATGGTTAAACACGATGGTAGCGAGCCACCTGTTCAACTTACAAAAAATAATAAAACTTACATTTTTGGATACGAGTGGTCGCCTGATGGTAAAAAAATTCTGTTTAACGATAAAAAAATGAGGCTCCGATATGTTGATGTGGAGACCAAAAAACTAACCCTCGTTGTTCAAGGGGATCGTTCACCTAATTTTGGATTTAACTGGTCGCCCGACAGTAAATGGATTACTTATACCAAACCAGAAAAGGATTTTACAAAAGTGCGGCTTTACAATGTTGAATCAAAAGAACATTCCGATGTAACCGAGGGTTGGTACAACTCTTTTAACCCAGGATTTAGTTCAGATGGGAAATACCTTATTTTCAGTTCAGCAAGAGATTTTAATCCTGTTTACAGTAACACTGAGTGGAACCATGCTTACGTTGACATGAGCAAAATATACCTGGCAACTCTTGCCAAAGAAACGCCTTCTCCTTTTGCACTTGAAAACGACGAAGTAAAGATTGAAAGCGAAGAGAAGGCCGACGTGGTAAAAGAAAAAGATACGAAAAAGGAGGCTGAAGATTCTGATATTGTTGTGGATGTTGATGGCATAAATAACCGTATAATTTCATTGCCTGTACCTCCTGCAAATTATTTTAATGTGGTTGGTGTTGAGAATAAAATATTTTTTAGTGTTAGATCCGCCAGCTCAAGAGAGACCAAAACAAAAGTTTATGATTTGAAAGAGAAGAAGGAAACCGAGTTGGGTACGGGTTTAAATTATACAATCTCATCGAACGGGAAAAAGATGTTGGCGGCAATAAAAGGTAAATACGAGGTGATAAATCTTCCTTCCGGGCCGGTAAAAATTTCAAAGCCAATAGATTTAACTGGCATGAAAGTTAGTGTAGATATTAAAAAAGAGTGGGCTCAAATATTTGACGAGAACTGGCGGCAAATGCGCGATTTCTTTTATGCACCAAATATGCATGGTGTTGATTGGGATGCCATGCACGAAAAATATAGTGTTTTGGTTCCGTACGCGGCTCATCGTTCCGACTTATCTTATATTTTGGGTGAAATGGTTGGCGAGTTAAATGTTGGCCATGCTTATGTAAACAATGGAGAAAGACCAATTCCTGAACGGATTCCCATGGGATTGTTAGGTGCAAAATTACTTAAAGATGATTCCGGGTTTTTTAAAATTGACAAAATACTCGATGGGGCAAATTGGAGTAACACTCTCCGATCGCCGCTAAAAGATATTGGCGTAAATGTTAACGAAGGCGAATATATTGTTGCTGTAAATGGTCAGTCAACAAAAGATATAAAAGACATTTATTCTTTATTGATTGGCCAAACAAACCGAGAGGTTCAGCTTTCCGTTAATAGTAAACCAACAGAAGATGGTAGCCGCAAAACCCTGGTTAAACCAATTGCCAGCGAAGCAAATCTTTACTATTACAACTGGGTTCAGGATAACATAAATTATACAACTGAAAAAACCAATGGCGAGGTTGGATATATTCATATTCCAGATATGGGAGTTGGCGGATTGAATGAATTTGTGCGGCATTTCTATCCTCAATTAAATAAAAAAGGCCTTATAATTGATGTGCGCGGAAATGGCGGCGGAAATGTTTCTCCAATGATAATTGAAAGGCTCATGCGAAAACTTACTTATTTAAATTACTCAACCGGGCAAAGCGAGGGATCCACGAGTCCGAGCGGAATGCATCTTGGTCCGAAAATTACATTAATGGATAAATATTCGGCATCCGACGGCGATTTGTTCCCCTATCGTTTTCAACAATTGGAACTGGGAAAAACAATCGGAACTCGTTCGTGGGGCGGAGTGGTTGGTTACAGCGGGGCACGCCCATTAATCGATGGTGGTTCGTTAATTACCCCGTCATTTGGGCCTTACGATAAAGATGGAAGTAGGTTTGTAATTGAAGGCGAGGGAGTTACTCCGGATATCATTGTAGAAAATGATCCTGCAAAACTATATAAAGGCGAGGATGCCCAGTTAAATAAAGCTATTGAGGAGATTCTTAAAGACATTGAAAGCTGGAATGAAAAAATTACGCCAATACCTCCTTTCCCGGATAAAAGTGGGAACAAATAGAATTTAGTGAGGGAAATGATATCTCATAAAAAAGCTGGCAGAAATTTAATCTTGCCAGCTTTTTTGTTTCAGTTGAAATAAATAGGACCTGACCATAAATTCACTAATTTTTAAAATGATGCACTAATAAACAAAATTCAAATCTTTTGTTAT
>JABGRN010000110.1 GCA_018648265.1 Prolixibacteraceae bacterium
GGTTCTGTGAGAGGCTTAGGGTGAAATTCCCTTTGCCTACTCGACCACAAACCGTCAGACTGTCTAAAAACTAACTGCATATTGTTAAAAACTCACTCCTATATAAACACTTCAAAAAACATACATTCTGTATCTTCGGGTATGAAATTTATCAAAGGACAAAACAGGGAACAAACCTACCTTTTCCCGGTTTCGCTTGATAGTGCTGTTGATGCTAATAACGAAGTCAGGTTAATCGATATTTTTGTGGATCGTTTAACCCTGGAGGAGTTTGGGTTCAAAGTGTATTTTCAGGAAAACGGCAGACCGGCTTACCATCCAGCCGATTTATTAAAACTTTATATTTACGGTTATCTAAACAGGGTGCGTTCTTCAAGGGGATTAGAAAAAGAATGCAATAGAAACATTGAAGTAATGTGGCTTTTAAAAAGCCTAAAACCGGACCACAATACCATCTCAAATTTCAGGAGAGATAATCCCAAAGCAATCAAAAGGGTTTTTCGTGAAACGGTTAAAATTGCAAAATATTTTAACCTTATCGGTGGTACACTCATCGCAGGTGACAGTACAAAGTTCCGGGCACAGAACAGCAAAAAAAACAACTTCAACCAAAAGAAAATAGACCGCCATTTGGGATACATCGAAAATAAATTAAAAGAGTATAATCAGGCACTGGCTGAAAATGACGGGGACAATAAAAATCAAATTGAAAAGGAAATTGAGAAACAAAACCAGCGCAAGGCCGAATATAAAAAGCTTGAGAAACAGTTAAAAGAAACAGGGCAGGCACAGGTTTCAACTTCAGACCCCGACAGCCGTCAGATGATTGTCCGTAATAACATCACAGAAGTAGCTTACAATGCTCAAACAACAGTAGATGCCAAACACAATATTTTAATCGACTATAAAGTAACCAACAACAACGACAGTAAAGCAATGGGGACGATGCTCCGTAGGGCTAAAACAATTTTGAAAACCAACAGCTTTACAGCACTCTACGACAAAGGATATCATACCGGCAGCGAGTTTGAAATTGCAAATACATTGGGCATTG
Organism: Prolixibacteraceae bacterium; assembly: GCA_018648265.1. Classification (GTDB taxonomy): domain Bacteria; phylum Bacteroidota; class Bacteroidia; order Bacteroidales; family Prolixibacteraceae; genus Draconibacterium. The sequence continues at coordinate 1,055 of JABGRN010000110.1, forward strand.
AAACAATGGTAGCCATACCCACTGTTGCTGCCAACTCTCCCAACAAAGATTACAATGTAGAAAACTTCGGATATTGCAGGCAAAGTGATTTTTATACCTGTCCGCAAGGACATAAACTCACCACTAACGGAAGGATACATCAAGCCAAAACATATCTTTTTAAACGATATGTTACAAAAGCCTGCAAAACCTGTCCTGTCAAGCCCGAATGCTCCAAAGCCATTTATGGAAAAGCCATACAACGAAGCCAATTCCAAACGCTGATTGACGATAATAAAAAAAGGATAAACGCAAATAAAAACCTATACCGGAAACGACAACAAATAGTAGAACACCCATATGGCACTTTAAAACGGCAGTGGGGCTTCTCTTTCGTGGCTACAAAGAAAACAATGGAACGTGCAAGTGCCGATATTGGTTTTATGATGTCAGCATATAACTTAAGACGTATTATCAATATTGTTGGGATAAAAACATTAAAAGACTGGCTGGAAAGAAGTACCCTTTCAATTCGTCATATAATCCAGCTATGTAAGCCTAAAACCGACCATTTAATCAATCAACTTTGGGAGAGAATTATTAGACCGGAAATTATAATTAAACACTTAAACTGCTTATATTTAACAAAAAAAACAATAACCAAGGGTGGTTTTTAGACAGACTGCCGTTGGGCATAAAATCTGATCTTTACGTCTATTTTCGTTAAAAACTTGCAGTTTACATTTTTATTATTTTGCTTTGTAGTTCAAAGTACTTTTAAAAAGTTAAATTATTTATTAAGATTTATAAGGAATAAAATACATAAATTATGAAAAACAAAAGAATTAAAATCATAATTACAGTAGTAGCAATTATTTTACTCATTCCACTTATAGCGATGCAGTTTACCAATGAAGTAGATTGGACTCCTATAGATTTTGTTGTGGCTGGAGTTCTACTTCTCGGAACAGGTCTGATTTTCGATCTTGTAATAAGAAAAATAAAGAATACCAAAAACCAAATTACTATCTCTGTTGCTCTTCTGATATTATTACTCCTCATTTGGGCTGAACTTGCAGTTGGTATTTTTGGAACACCATTTGCCGGAAGTTAAAGTTGAAAACAAAAACTATGCACAATAATTAAGCATTCGGGAGGTCGGCACGACCCAGCCTGAGCGCAGTGTTGACGAGACCGGTGATTGAAAGGATTTTCTATGGGTAATGATTGGTTTTTGTATGGGTTATTTAAAGTTTTGGATTGCTCCTTTTTATTTTCAACCTGCTTTTATTAATTGTTTCAGTAGTTTAGATTCTATTCCAGTATTTTTTTATTGACTTATACACTAAAATTATCTTGTTTTTCACATTTACGCATAGTTTTTCAATTCGCCATTACGGCGTCTATTTTGGGATATTCGGAGAATGCTGCAATAATTCTTTCAGCAAAGCCCCAGTTGGTGGCCCACGTGCTGTATAAGTTATCCAAGTAACGAGTTCACCTGTTTTTGCAAACCGGATAAACACGGTGTTATAAACATCGTGTTTCCTGAAGCTTGACTTTTCCCAATTGCTCCTGCAAGGGTGGGATTGACTTTTTTTTCATAGTAATGCTTAGTAAATAGTCTTCCCAGAAGCACTGTATAAAAATTAATGTTATCTTACAAACTTGGCATTTGTAAAAAACAATTGAAATTTATTTTGTGAATTTCAATTAAATAATAAAAATCAAAAGAAATACTATAATTTATGAGAGTTGTAGTTTTAGGAGCAGGAGTTTCAGGACATACTACTGCTTCATTCCTCAAAAAAAAACTGGGAAAAAAACATGATGTTATTGTAGTTTCCCCAAGTCAATATTACCAGTGGGTTCCCTCTAACATCTGGGTTGGTGTAGGGAAAATGACCACTGATCAAGTACGGTTCAAATTGGAAAAAGTTTATAACCGTTGGGGTATTGAACTTAAACAAGCAAAGGCAACAGCCATTTATCCCGAAGGCGATTCTAACACTAAAAAAGGATTAGTTGAGATAAGTTATACATCTGCCGAAAAACAGGGTAAAACTGAGAAAATTGAATATGATTATCTGGTTAATGCTACTGGTCCGGCATTAAATTTTGAAGCTACAGAAGGATTAGGTCCCGGGAAAAATACAGTTTCAGTATGTTCGTTCGACCATGCTGCACATGCATGGGGAGAACTTCAGAAAAGTATAGAATTAATGAAGCAGGGCAAGAAACAGAGGTTCTTGGTTGGAACAGGCCATCCCGGTGCTACTTGTCAGGGAGCTGCTTTTGAATACGCATTAAACATCGCCTTCGAACTAAAACAACGTAAACTTTCGCACCTGGCAGAAATAACCTGGATTACCAATGAATACGAAGTTGGTGACTTTGGAATGGGAGGTGCTTTTGTAAAACGAGGCGGTTATGTTACTTCAACGAAAATTTTTACTGAATCTGTTTTTGCAGAAAATAATATTAAATGGATTAAAAGAGCAGGCGTAAAAAAAGTTGAGCCTGGTATTGCCCATTACGAAACACTCGACGGCAAAAACCATACAAAAGAGTTTGATTTTGCCATGTTAATCCCTGCATTCTCGGGACAAGACATAAAAGCTTTTAACAAAATCGGGGAAGATATAACCTCCACCGTTTTTGCTCCTAATAAATTCATGAAAGTAGATGCTGATTATAAAGCCAAACCTTTCGAGGAGTGGAGTATAAACGACTGGCCGGAAACATATCAAAGTCCGGCATACGATAATATCTATGCACCGGGAATTGCCTTTGCCCCACCTCATCCAATTTCTAAACCAATGAAAAGTGCCAATGGGACGCCAATCTCACCAGCCCCTCCACGAACCGGAATGCCATCAGGAGTAACAGGTAAAATTGTTGCCCTAAATATTGCTGAAGCTATAAAATCGGGAAAAATGGAACACAAACACACAGCAAGTATGGGAAGAATGGGTGCTGCTTGTATTGTTTCGGCTGGCTATAGTATAACCAAAGGATTAGGAGCAACAATGACCGTTTCGCCTATTGTTCCTGACTGGGAGAAATATCCTGAATGGGGAAGAGATATTAATTCAACGGTAGGCGAAATTGGACTTGCCGGGCATTGGATAAAGTTATTCCTACACTACCTGTTTCTGCACAAAGCCAAAGGTTATCCATTTTGGTGGTTGCTTCCGGAATAAGGAATACTGGTAAATTATTTTTTCACATTCATCAATAAAAGTCATGGAAGAAAACAGAGTATTTAGCGCAAATAAAGACGAATTTTATCCACCAATTCCAACAAAAGGAACGAAACGCCGCCGGACCAATATTTTAATTCAGCTTTTCAGCTTTTTTCGTTTGAACTTAAAAATAATGTTGATTGTCGTAAAAGGTCATTCGTAAAATCTTTTGCAAAGAATGCACATTATTTTTTGAATATTTTTTATTCGTGCATCAGCAAAATCTGTTTTATTTGCTAACCATTGGTAATTTGGGTTAAAGGTCAAAAAAATATATCATTAATTCAGAGTTAAACTACTATCCAACAGTTTTGTTTCTCCCACTCCAATTTCAATATTTGAAATCAAATCACCGTACATTGCTTTACAAGGATTTCCAAGTAACGATTTTATCTTCAATTTAATTAATTTACCATTCTCCCATTCAATATCAACTTCAAAACCACCTCGTGCGCGAAGTCCTTTTATATGACCTTTGTTCCACGCCGGTGGAAGTGCCGGCAAAATCTGAAGCACGCCATTGTGGCTTTGCAGCAACATTTCTGCAATTCCGGCGGTGGCTCCAAAATTCCCATCAATTTGAAATGGCGGGTGGTTATCGAACAAATTTGGATGAGTTGATTTAGCAAACAAAGCATGAATATTTTCATTCGCTTTTTGCCCATCTTTTAAACGTGCAAAGAAATTGATTATCCATGCCCTGCTCCAACCAGTGTGTCCACCTCCACTTGCTAATCTGGCTTCAATCGTTTTTTGAGCCGCCACCATCCATTTCGGGTCGTCTGGATTTGTAAACTCTTCTCCCGGATATAAAGCATATAAATGCGAAACGTGTCGATGGCCCGGTTCAGCTTCCAGTAATTCTTCCGACCATTCCAAAACCCTTCCATCGGAACCGATTTGTGATGGAGTTAATTGATTAAGCATGGTTTTTAAAGTGTCGGCAAATTCCGTATCAATTTTTAAAATTTCGGCAGATTTAATACAATTATTAAATAGCTCGCGAATAATCTGGTGATCCATTGCCGGCCCCATACAAACTGCTGCACGCTCTCCATTTTTATCAATAAATTTATTTTCTGGCGACATGCTTGGCCCCGAAACAAGCAGTCCGGTTTTTGGATTTTCAACTAAAAAATCGACAAAAAACAAAGCAGCATCTTTTAAAACCGGATACGCTTTTTCTTTCAAAAACACTTCGTCGCCCGTAAAATCGTAATGCTCCCAGAAATGATCGGAACACCAGGCAACTCCCATAGGCCACATTCCGTAGCCGGTATTTCCGATTGGGTCAGTATATTTCCAAACATCGGTAGTGTGATGGGCTACAAATCCGCGGCTACCATAAACTTCTTTTGCAGTTACCGCTCCTCTTTCCCTTAAATCTTCTGTAAATTCAAAAAATGGTTCCTGACATTCTGTTAAATTTGTTACCAATGCTGGCCAATAGTTCATTTGAATATTGATATTAATGTGATAATCAGCATTCCATGGCGGCGACAATGTACCATCCCAAATTCCCTGCAAATTTGCTGGTAAATTACCGGGGCGCGACGAACTAATTAATAAATACCGTCCAAATTGAAAGTAAAGTTCGGTGAGGTGCGGATCCGGCTTTCCTTCTTTTATTCTTTCAAGTCGCTTATCTGTTGGTAAATTCAAAGTATCAGGTTCATTTAGTGCTAAATCAACGCGGTTAAACAATTCCTGATAATCAATAATATGTTTTGTTTTTAATACATCAAAACTAATTTCTGATGCTCTTTTGATGTCATTTACCGAAGTTTCCGTTTCATCTTTTCCCCAAAAATCGGTTCTTCCTGAAATCAGGATTTTTACTTTATCGGCATTTTTTATGGTAAAACCATTTTCGTTTGAAATAATTTCTCCACCTGTATTATCAATATTTACAAGTGAGGCAAAGTGTGTTCCCCGACTTTCAAATTCAGCGAAGCCAGTCATTAATAGTTGATTTTCTCCAACAGAAATTTCTTCTGCATCGCCAGGCCTTTCCATCCAGGTCGAGAAATTTAATTTTCCTTTTTCCGATGCTGAAAGTTTAATAACAATAACGTTATCGGGTGCCGATGAAAATATTTGGCGTGTATATTTTACGCCTTCCGATTCAAATGTAGAAGTTGCTATTGCTGTCCTTAAATCCAGTGTTCTTTTGTATTTTGAACTATTTTCAAGGCTTTCAAATTTTATGAATAAATCTCCCAGTGTTTGATAAGTGTGGTTTCCACGTTCAATACGTGTTCCCATAATTTTTTCCTGGGCCAACTTATCCCCATCTGCATATTTTCCTTCGAACAACAATTGGCGAACTTTATCTAGATTCTGTAAAGCTTCTGGATTTGTTCGTTTTGTTGGACCACCCGTCCAAACCGATTCTTCGTTTAGTTGGATTCGTTCTAAATCAACTCCGCCAAAAACCATAGCACCCAAACGGCCATTTCCAATTGGAAGGGCTTCAACCCAATTTTCTGCAGGTTTATCGAACCATAATTTCAAATCGCGTTGAACATGTTTTTTATCGGAAATACAAGATTGAAAAATCAAAAAAACAGATAGAATTGAAACAAAGATTTTATTCATTTTGCCAGGTTTTAGTCGAAATGTGAAGATAAAGCAAAAAAGAAAAAAATCAATCTAAATTTTGATTTTTTAGCGCAATACAATTAAATGAAAATAACTTCAAGGTGTGTTTCTGCATTTTTGCTGAAATTCACTACTTTGTAATTTCCAGAACGAAAGTGGGCTGGTGAATATATTGTAAGCTGCAAACTTTTTAAACTGATTGAGTCATTAAAAAGTTAATAAAGGTGTCAAAAAAACATAAAGGATAAATAAGTTTTTGTGATGTTTACCGGATGATTTCCATTCACAATTTGGAAATCTTTGTTGTAGTCGATTTTGTTCACCCGGAGACATAAAGTTAAGGGATGAAATTTAATTTTTAATAATTAGTGCGTTCCAATTCCCCACCTTTCATGGTTTCGATAAGTACGACACCATTAGCACCGCGCGAACCATAAATAGCTGCACTACCGTCTTTAATAATGTTTATACTTTTAATATCCAAAGGGTGCAAAGTATTTAAAATGTCTTGTTCTGAAATTACGCCATCAACAACAATTAAAGCAGCATTACTACTAATTAACGAGGCTGCCCCCCTTATTACAATTTCACCATTTTGTATCTGAACACCTGAAAAATTTCCACTTATTAATTCTGCAATATTGTTATACCTATTAAAATCTATGTCTTCATTTGTTAATCCATCAATTGCACTAAGCTTTTCTTTTTCATTAACATAGCCGTATCCAACAGAATAAAACCTTTCATTTTTTTTAGACTTAAGTTTCAAATTAATGGCTACAAATTTAATATTGGATTCTATTTTTGCTTTTTGGCTATAAAATCCTTTTGCATCAATTTTTAATTTATCAATACTATTACAGACTGCCGAAAAATTACCAAGTGTGTCGGTAAGAAAAATTTGTTTTGTGCTATTTACTTTAATTTCTGCACCAATTAAAGGGATATTATCGAAAGTTGTAACCATTCCATGCAAAACCCTATCTTGTGCATTCAAAACAGAAGAGGACAAAATAAATACGGCAAAAATTATCAGATAAAATATTTTTCTTAACATGTGTTCGAACTTTTTAGATTTTTTAGCGATATAAACTTGGTGTTAATAATACACTGTTTTAAATTATTAATTCGTTTAATTTTGCGTCTTTCTCCTTTATTCAGCTTTGAAATTGCATTCGAGCTAATTATCCCCTCCTTTTTTGGTCTCAATAATTACTACACCATTTGCACCGCGCGAACCATAAATAGCAGCACCTCCATCTTTTAATACGTCTATACTTTTAACCTCAATTGGAGAAATTGTATTTAAAATACTTGCGTCGGAAATAACTCCATCGAGAACAATTAAAGCTGCACTACTGCTATTAAAAGAGGTAGTTCCGCGAATAATAATTTCTCCATTCGTGACTTGAACACCCGAGAAACTTCCCCGTATAACATCGTATAAATCCCTGTATTTCGAAAAGTCCGTGTCGTTCTGATTTAAGTTGGATACGGCAGTTAATTTATCCTCTTCTAAAACATGGCCATAACCAATTGCGTAAGCCCTGCCTTTTTCTCCCGGCTTAAGTTTTAAATTAACAGCTGCTATTTTTATTTCTTTTGGTAATCTTACATTCTGATCGTAGAATCCCTTTGCACTTATTTTCAATTTATCTTTTAGGTCGCAGTGTACCGAAAATTTCCCAAGAGAATCTGTTAAAGCCACTTGTTTTGTGCTATTAACTTTTACAGTAGCCCCAACCACGGGAATTGTTTCGAAGGTTGTTACAATTCCATGAACTATTCTTTCCTGGGCATTAATTTGAAAGAGAATGGCGAAAAAAGTAAAAAAAGAAATTATTATAATTTTCATGATAATTTTATTTGATGTTAAATTTTAATTAGCGTTTAATGTTTTTAATTCATTTAGTCACGGCCGCTTTTGGTTTCTATTTCTACAACTCCATTTGCCCCGCGCGAACCATAAATAGCTGAACTACCGTCCTTTATTACGTTAATCCTCTTGACAGTTGAAGGATTCATTGCATTTAGTTGCGATTGATGTACGGGTACACCATCAACAACAACTAATGCCGGGCTGGTTCCATTGATTGTAGAATTTCCTCGAATTATTATCTCACCTCCAATAATCTGGACCCCGGGAATCCTGCCTGAAATAGCATCAAACATATTATTGTAGATTGAGAAATCAATATCCTCGTCGGTTTTGGATGCCATGGCACTTAACCTGTCTCGATCTTTTACACTTGTTAATCCAAAAGCATAATTCAGGTTTTTGTCGCCAGGTTTTAGCTTCAAATTAATTGCTGCAAATTTAATATTTTTATCAAGCTTTACATTCTGGGAATAAAATCCGGCGGCAGTAATTTTTAGTTTATCCTGATGTGCACAACTTATTTCGAAATTCCCTAACGAGTCGGACAATACGGATAGTTTGTTACTTTGGGCTTTTATATTCGCTTTATTTAAGGGAATGCTGTCGAAAGTAGTTACAATACCGTAAATTGTCCTTTCCTGGCCATTTACATTAATAGGAAACAGATAAACAGCGATAAATATGGGTATAATAAAAACTGCTTTAAACATAAATGAAAAGTTTAAATTGGTTTATTAAAATTAATAATTAGGCTTGTAAAGGTAGTTCAAGAAATAAAAAAACAATAAATATTTTTTCCCCTTCAAACTTCTTGATATATATTTAATAATAAAACCCTTCTTTTCTCAAATTGTTTTATAAGTTAAATAAATAAATGCATAATTGCATTTATCAATTAATCGTCATTTGAACGCTTTGTTTCAATAATAATTACGCCGTTTGCACCCCTGGATCCATAAATTGCTGCGCTCCCGTCTTTAATTACATTTACGCTTTTTACCTGAATCGGGGGAATTGTATTTAACACACTTTCATCCGAAGGTATTCCGTCAATAACAATCAAAGCTGCGCTGCTGCTGTTAATAGAATTTACCCCACGAATTATAATTTCGCCATTAACAACCTGGACACCAGCAAATCGTCCCCTTATTACTTCAAACATACTACTGTACTGAGAAAAATCTATATCCTCATTGTTCAAACTAGATACTGCATTTAATTTTTCTGCATCAGAAACGTGTCCATATCCAATAGCATGTTTACGGCTTTTTGCACCGGGTTTCAATTTTAAGTTTATCGCAGCATATTTTATTTTGCTTGTAAGTTTTACATTCTGTGTGTAAAATCCATTTGCGCTGACTTTTAATTTATCTTCGGTATTACAGCCCACCGAGAAATTCCCCAACGAATCGGAAAGTACAGTTTGTTTTGTACTTCGAACCCAAATATTTGCTTCAATTAACGGAATACTGTCGAAGGTGGTAATTGTGCCATGAATTACCTTTTCCTGCGCATTTAATTGGAACGTTAATAAAACTACCAAAAGGGCTAATAAAATACTCTGATTTCTTTTTTTCATTGCTTGAAATATTAATTAACTTTCTCTTCACCTGTTTTAGTCTCTATAACAACCACACCGTTCGATCCCCTTGCACCATACATAGCCGATTTTCCATCTTTAATAATATTAATACTTTTTACCTGAGTTGGATGAATAGAATTTAAAATATTTGCATTATTATAAGGAACACCGTTAAGAACAATTAATGCCCCGTTATTCAAGCTAAACGAACCAACTCCCCTGATTATTATTTCTCCACTTTTCATAACCTGCACCCCGGCAAAGCGGCCACTAATTAATTCATAAATATTATTGTATTGCGAAAAATCAGTATCGTCTTCATTTAAACTTATCAAAGAGTTAAATTTATCCTTATCAGAAACATGAGTATAACCGAGGGCATAATCCTTGTTTTTGTCGCCTGGTTTAAGCTTTAAATTTACTGCAACCAATTTTATCTTTTCCGATAATTTTATATTATCGGCATAAAAACCGTTTGCAGATATTCTTAATTTATCGTTGGCACTACAACTTACTGAAAATTTTCCCAATTCGTCGGTATGCGTTACAAGTTTATTACTTTTGACCTTAATTTCGACACCGACTAAAGGAATGCTGTCGAATGCCGTTACCATTCCATGAATGACTTTAACCTGTGCATTTGAAAATGAAAAATAAAAGAAAGCAAATAATAAGGTGGAGAATTTTAATAAAGTGAGTTTCATTGTAATCGATTAATTGAATATTTTATAACGATAATTTTAACAACATATCAGAGGGTTTAAATCAATACAAAAATTGTACCCAAAAGAATCATTATTTTTCAACTGTAGAACTTATTTTTTTTATTCGATATGGTTTTTTACGTTGCGATTCAAAATAGGTTCGCATTTGCAATTCGGCAATTATACCAATTGTTATAAACTGAATCCCACCCATTACCAAAAGAATTCCGAGCAAAAGGAGTGGCTTTCCCCAAATATCGTTACCCAAAATTTTTAATATTAACATATAAAAATTAATAAGGACACCAATACCGAATGTTATTATTCCAATTGCACCAAAAAAATGCATTGGCCGTTGCAGGTATTTTTTAAAAAACACCATTAAAATTAAATCGCTTATTACCTTGGTAGTACGGCTTAAATTGTATTTTGAATTCCCAAATTTACGTGCCCTGTGGTTTACATCGACCTGGGTAATTTTAGTGGCACCTTCGAGGGTTATTAATGCCGGGATATACCGGTGCAACTCCCCATAAATATGGATGCTTTTTATTGTTTCTTTAGTGAATATTTTAAGGGTGCAACCTAAATCTTTCATGTGAATCCCGGTAGATTTGCGGATCATGAAATTGGCAATTTTCGAAGGTATTTTTCGTAAGAACATCCCGTCCCTTCGGTTGGCACGAACACCGGCTACCATGTCCCACTCATCTAATTCCATCATTTTTAACATCGCCGGGATGTCAGCCGGATCGTTTTGCAGATCGCCATCGAGCAGTACAACAAATTCACCTTCTGCCTGATCGATACCGGCTTGCAATGCCGAACTTTGGCCATAGTTCATTTTCAATTCAACCAAAATAAAACGGTCGTCGTTTATTTTTTTTATTTCTGAGCATGTTTTGTCTGTTGAACCGTCGTCAACAAAAACAGCCTCAAAATCGTAATCTGCTAAGGCGGCTTGAATTTGTCCCGAAAGTGGTTTTATATTTTGTTCTTCGTTGAATACACAAATAACCAGCGAAAGTTTCTTCATTATTTTAAATTGTTATTGTTTTTTGAAAATAACGGTGTTTTTTTCGTTCACAAAAATACACATTTCAAATTCAATTTAAATGATTTATTCCACTGCGTTAAATTTCCATATAAAAGAAAACTTGAAGGTTTTGTATTCCCAATGCTGCAATCCATACAGATATTGCACCCGTACTGCTTTTTGGTTAAAATCTTTACGTACCTCAAAATTCAGTAACATTGGTCTGTCGCGTTCGTCTTTATATCCCGAATAACCCGCCAACGAGGCAGAAAGTAAAGAATTGTTTTTTTTGTAATCGGCTCCCAACGCATACATATAAGCATCGTTTTGTAGGTTAAGTTCATCGTTGGTTTGCCATGAATAAAAACCAAATAACCCAAACGGCCTAAATAATCCAATTTCAGGTTGTCCCCATTCTTTTGAAAAACTAAGATCGAAAAAATAACCAGGGCTGTCGGAATACCTGGCTGCTTCCAATTTGCCCCCCGATGCCGTTTTTGTCGTAAACCGCAACAGGGTATTTGGGAATTTACGATCTTTAATGAGCTGAATTAAAGTGCTAAAATAAAAATCGCCGATAACAATTCCTTTGCCGTCTTCATCGCGGGCAAAACGTTCATTTCTAATTTCTTCGGAAAATGCAAAATGCTCGAGGGCCACACCGTACATTTCAATTGCAACTTTATTTTTTGCAAAGGGAATAAATAATCTTCCTGAAATATCCTGAGTCGGATCGCCTTTACTGAAATGATTTGAAGCCGTAATTTCAATCTCAGTGTTTTCACTAATCATCCCTTTTTTTACGTCAGGAACTGGCAAAGCGTTTGGGCCAAGATAACCCGGTGTTATTTTCATCCAATCCCGCCAACCCGGATCTCCCAATTCCCAGCCGTGTAATTCGTTCCACCACCCATAATCATCGTTTGAGCCCTGACCAACCACAGATAACGAAAAACAAAGGAATAAAACAAAAAGAAAACAGAATTTCATTTAATAACCTTAATTTACCAAAGATAAAAAAAACCCTCAGAATAATCTGAGGGGCTATTTACTAAAGCTCTAGTTTTTCTTTTATGCTTTTCGGTATTCCGTCTTTGTGGACCATAATGCACATGGTTTTGTAATTTACATAAGGTTTCGAAGCATAAAAATAACCCTTGTATTTATTGTAGTCTCCCCACGAATTTTTCACTTTATAAAATATCCTTCCTTCTTGATCTTTAGCAGTTCCAACAATATGCATTCCGTGATCGTCGGTAGTCTGGTAATTATCGAAAGCTGCCTGCCTCATTTCCTGGGTAACAACCATCTCAGGTACTGGTTCCTCGAATTGGTACAATTCTTTTTCCTTATCTTTTTCTGAGAGTGATTCCCAACGTGCAATTTCTGCATCACTCATATCTTTAGTTAATTTGGCAGGTAAAACTGCAACCCCCTTATTACTTGTTACAAATCCTTTTTCGCTGACATCGGCTGCCCAAGCTACGGTAAAACTGTTTTTTAGTGAATAATCAATAATTTCCTCCAGTTCGTTAATCGGTACATTGTACATCTCGTCCCACGACCAGTTATCGGGAACCTCTAAAATAAATTTTGAATAAAAAGGATGATGGGTGTATGATGAAATTTCAACATAATCGTCCATGTTTAAGCTCACAAAATCGGAAGCAAAACTTTGCGGTGTAAACTGTTTTCCTTCGTACTCGAATTTTTGTGGGATTTCTCCTAAATATGAATTTAATGTTGCCTCCATTGCTTCGTTCCAAACAGTACTAAGTTTCCGGTTTTTATTTTCAATAACAGCATCAATATGTTGAAGCAATACCCTGTCCATTTCTCCATGGACATGTTTTTCCTCACCATATTTTAATCCGTTGTAAACTGATTCTGGTACTATCCCGAATTTTGAAATCATATTAGTTACATCGTGAAATGCACCACCGGCTGAAAAACTGAGATTTCCATGGACACGCACATGTTTTCTAGCTTTCGCCAAATAAGTATGCCAAACGATAAACATTTCTGAAAGGTCAACTTCATGATTCCCTAATCGCAACATTTCTGATTCTAAAAACGACAAACCCGAAAACGACCAGCAAGTACCCGTTCGGTATTGGTCTTTTATCGGGGTGGCGGGAATAACAATTTCATCTTCGAATACATAACCCTTTACAGTTTTATCCTTTTTATTTTCATCTTCAGCAAAAACAAAGTGTACCGCCAAAACCATAAAAACAATGGAAAACAAAATGCGCAATTTCATATTAAATAATTTTTCTTTTTTGACATATGTTACTGAATAGCTGCCAAAATTAATAAATAAAATTTCTAATTAAAATTCTGTACTTCATTATATCTGTAACAATAAACAAGATGATCGTTTACCATTCCGGTGGCCTGCATGTGCGCATAAATTACGGTTGATCCAACAAATTTAAACCCACGTTTTTTAAGATCGGCTGAAATTTTGTCGGAAAGAGGAGTATTGGCAGGAAGTTCGTGAATATCAGCAAACAAATTTATAATTGGTTTGTAATCGACAAAACCCCAAATATAATTATCAAAACTTCCAAACTCTTTTTGAATTTCAAGAAATTGCCGGGCATTGTTTACGCAAGCCGAAATTTTTTGTTTGTTTCTTATTATCGATTTATCCTGAATTAGTGCCGTTATTTTTCCCTCATCGTATTTTGCTATAGTTTCAGGATTAAAGTTATCAAAAGCTTTTCTAAAATTCTCCCGTTTATTCAGAACAATCTGCCAGCTTAATCCAGCCTGAAATCCTTCTAACACGATAAACTCGAACAATTTCAGGTCGTCGTGTAACGGAACACCCCACTCCGTGTCGTGGTATTTCAGCATAATTTCGCTAGTTGTCCCCCAGTTGCATCTATTACACATTTTTTTAATTTTTTGAGAAAAAAGTTAAATATAATTAATCAATGAACCGGCAATATATGTAAAATGTTATTTTTGTTCGCTATTCAAAATAAATTAATGAAACGATCGATAATATTTTTTTTATTTCTGGCCTTTGTAGTGGAAAGCCAGGCTCAGTTAAATATTAACCATTACATCAGGGTAGGGCGTACACGAACACAAATTGGTAATTACACCGGTGCTGTCGAATATTTCAACATTGTTATAAAATTTAAACCTTATTTACCTGAAGCATATTTTTATCGGGGAACGGCAAAACATCAATTAGAGGATTACCGGGGGGCAATTAAAGATTACGAAAAGGCCATTGAAATTAAACCATTTTATCCGCAGGCATATATAAATCGGGGCATGGCATACCATAACCTGAAAGATTATGAAAAAACAATAAAAGACTATAACCGCGCACTGGAATTCGATCCGGAAAATGAGTCGGTATATAACAATCGGGGAATTGCCAAACTTGCACAAAAAGATATTGAAGGGGCAATTGAAGATTATAACAAAGCACTAAAAATTAATCCAAAATCGACCCACGCACTTATGAACCGGAGTAATGCTAAAATTGTAAGTAGCGATATCCGTGGGGCAATTCGCGATTTAAACCAGGTAATAATTATCCGCCCGCATTATGCCGCTGCTTATCTTAACCGTGGTTTAGCACGATTCGAGTTAGAGGACTTCGCATCAGCTTTGCGCGATTACGATCAATGTATCAATTTCGACCCTAAAAATGCGCTTGCATTTAACAACCGTGGTATTGTAAAACATAAACTCGAAGATTACGAGGGGGCAATTATGGATTATGATATGGCACTGCGTTTAAACCCCGAAATGGCCAGTGCGTATTTTAACCGGGCTATGGCACGCGAAATCTTAAAACGCCCCGGATTTGAAAACGATTATCGCGTTGCAGCCCAACTTAACCCGCAATTCGACCTCGAAAACAGAAAAGTTGATGCTGAACAATTAGCACAAAATCAACAAAACCAAAATCAGGGAAGTTCATCACAATCAGGCTCCAATCAAAAACAAAATACTACGCAACAAAATAACCAGACTCAAAACCCCACTCAACAAAATAATTCGGGGACAACAAAAGCACAACAGAATAATTCGAAAAATGAAGAAGAAATCAATAACAGGAACCGGAGAAGACGAACGAACCTTGTAATTGAAGATTCGCGTGACCTGCCTTCCGAAGAAGAAGAAATTGACGATGGCCGGGTTCAAAATAAAAATATTGTAATCGACTTACAACCCATTTTTATAATTTCGGCTTTTGAAAAAAATGCTGTCGATTACGACCGGTTTCAATACTACAATATTGCCATTGATGAATTGAACGAAAAAAATAACTACGATCCTTTACTAACAATTTCAAACAAACCGGTAGATGAATACCTCGATGTTTTTGAAAATTTCGTGTTATTCTTTAACGAAAAAATAGATATTCAACAAAGTAGCCACAACTATCTGAACCGTGGAATCTTCCACAGTTTAACCGAAAATTTTAATGAATCGATTAACGACTTAAACCAAGCTATTGAAATTGAAGATAAAACAGGGATTCCATATTTTATCCGTGCTAACTGCCAGTATAAAATACTTGAGCAAATTGAACTTCTGGCCGGATCGCAAAATGACAAGACAATATCGATGGGCGGCACCAACATTGAAAAAAGCTCAACCGAAAATGCAGAATTGCTTGATTACAAACAAATTCTGGAGGACTATGAAATCACCCTGTTCCGAAACCCAAAATTCTTTTTTGGATACTTTAACCGGGCATATATTAAACTTAGGTTGAATGAATACAAAAGCGCTATTGAAGACCTCAACCGTGCTATTCAATTGGAACCCGAATTTGCTGAAGCTTATTTTAACCGGGGGCTTACAAAAATTTATTTAGAAGATATTGAAGGGGGGGCAATGGATTTAAGCCGTGCCGGGGAACTTGGTATCCACGGGGCATACAATATTATTAAAAGATATTGTAATTGAACGGTAAAAAACCGGACCATTTACTGATTGTTTGAATTATAGGGAAGATAACAAACAGATAGGTCAACTTAAAAATTAGTTTATAGAAATTATACCAATTGTACTTTGAAATGCCGCATGGCAATTTCGAAGTTTATAATGGTTAATGCCGATACTACAACAAAGGAGTATGCTGAGTAAAACGAAAGTATGCGACATTTGGTTGTTAAATCGGTATTACCTGGCTTACAATCTCTTTTGAAAGTACTATTAGAAATCTTTCTTTTAAGAAGTTTCTGGATCAGTTTAATTATCGGGTTGGTGGGATAAAAAGTTTTCTTTTATCTTT
>JABGRN010000158.1 GCA_018648265.1 Prolixibacteraceae bacterium
CAAGTATCTTATGAAATATGAGAATTATTAGTTTTGTTTTTTTATTTGTTATTATTATCGCTATTATTGGTAAATTTGAACTGATTTAATGATCAACTGTAATTGCAACTTATGTTTAATATACCCATTAAAGTCCTGATTGTTGATGACTCGGTAGTAGTCCGGAAAATGCTTTCCGATATTTTATCTGCTGATAAAGATATTCAGGTAATTGGTGTAGCTGCAAATGGTAAGATTGCCCTTTCAAAAATAGTACTCAACAAACCCGATGTTATAATTCTCGACATACTTATGCCTGTAATGGACGGCATGGAAACCCTGGTTGAAATTAGAAAAATTTACCCTCAAATTACGGTGATAATGTTTAGCGCACTCACCAAAAAAAGTGCCCAGGCTACAATTGAAGCCTTATTTTTAGGTGCAAACGATTATGTCCCCAAACCTTCGGAAATGGCAAATATTTTGGAAGTAAAAGAATGTTTGATCGAAGAACTTATCCCCAAAATAAAAATATACGGAAAGGGCATAAAATCAAATGAGGAGTATTCTAACGGTAAAGTACAGGAAATAAGAAGTTTGCGAAAAAGAAAATCTTTTATTGGAGGGAAAATAGAAATTGTTGCCATCGGATGTTCAACCGGTGGGCCAAATGCACTTCAGGAAGTACTCGAAATAATCCCTGTAGATTTTCCTGCCCCGATTGTTATTGTAGTGCACATGCCACCATTTTATACTAATTTTCTTGCAAAGCGGCTGAATGAAAAATTAAATATCAAGGTAATCGAAGCAAGTTCTGGAATAATCCCGCAACCAGGTTGCGCATATCTTGCTCCTGGCGATTTTCACATGAAAATAGTAAACAGAGAAAAAAAGAACCAACTAAAAATATTTTATGCCAAAGCTGAAAATTCATGCCGACCAGCTGTAAATATTTTATTCAGGTCGGTGGCAAATATTTACAAGGAGAATGCCCTTGCAGTTGTATTGACCGGGATGGGAGAAGATGGTTTAGATGGGTCAAGGGAGATTGTTAAATATCGGGGGCAAATCGTTGTGCAAGATGAGGAAACCAGTACAGTTTGGGGTATGCCGAAAGCAGTAGCCCTTGCCGGCCTTGCCGATAAAATATTACCATTGGGCCAGATTGGGAGCGATATTATTAGAAGGGCAATGAATAAATAACGATTGTGTTGATTAAGTAGTGTCTCTTAGAAAACGCCAATAACAGCGTTATGCTCATCTTGAAAACAGTCATCCCGATTTTATCGGGACTCCTTGATTTTCAAGATTTCGTCCCGATAAAATCGGGATTCTTGACATTTTCTAAAAAACACTTGAATAATATAAAGTTTTCTTAGAAATACTAAGTAAGAATCGTGGTCTTCGTAATAAAGGTATTAACGCAAAAGTTAAAAAGCTGATAAAATGTACATAGAAACAGCAGATTTTGACTACATAAGGGAAATTGTACACCAAGAGTCCGGGGTTATCATCCGTGAAGATATGGCTTATTTTGTAGAATCCCGTCTTGCTTCGGTTGCCAGGTTAAATGCTTTTAATTCAATAAATGATTTAATTATTAGCGCAAAAAATGGTGGATATCAAAATGAAATTAAACGTTTGATCATTGAATCGATGATGATTTTTGAATCAAGCTTTTTTAGGGACAAACATTATTTCGAAACGGTTAGAGAAGAACTAATCCCTTCAATTATTTCCCATTCCGACAATAATAATTACGAGTTGAATATATGGTCTGCTGCGTGTTCCAGGGGACAAGAGATTTACAGTACGGCTTTTATGATCGATTACTTTAATGTATTGCCATCAACCTGGAAGGTAAATTATATGGCTTCCGATTTTTCAGGCGAATTATTAAAAAAGGCAAAAGAAGGCGTGTTCAACCAATTTGAAATCAATCGGGGCCTTTCAGGAAAATTAATAGAAAAATATTTTATTGCTCACGATGGCAGCGACTTGCAGGTAAATCCATCAATCCGAAGCAGAATTAAGTTTGTAAAATTTAACCTCTTCGAAAATGGAGCTTCGATACCCCAAATGGACATTATATTTTTACGAAATGTTATGATATATTTCAACGATAAAGATAAAAACAAAGTCCTGGAAAATGTGTCGAAGCGGTTAAAACCAAATGGATTTTTAATATTAGGATCAACAGAATCATTAGTAAACAATATCCTTTTTGAACCGGTTCATTTTCAAAAAGCAATAATTTATAAATTGAAATCCAAATAATATGTATATTTGAGTTACATTTAAAACATTCTCTAACCTGAATAATTCATGAGTTTTTCGTTATGAGAAATCAAAATGCACAGAATAAAGGGAAGCACAGAGTTGAGCCTCGCAGAAATAGCCTTAGCTATTTTGAGAAGCGAGAATCGAGCATTCTTTTTATGCAAAGCAGTTTGATTTCGGAATAGATAAATTTATGAATAATCCAGGCTAAGTGTTCATTAGTAAAAATTTTTATTCTTTAAAATAAACGTATGGCTAATATATTAATAATTGATGATTCTTCTTTCCAGCGGGGAATGGTAAAATTAAATACTCCCTTCCTTTAGACAACGATCTTTCAAAGTTAAGTTAGATTTT
>JABGRN010000111.1 GCA_018648265.1 Prolixibacteraceae bacterium
AATAACGATCTCCCTGCTTCTGTTTTTTTCAATAGATGGGATGGGAATCGACACTTATTCTCTAACTGAAAATGGTACTCTGAGTATAGAAAATTCAGATAATAATTCTGCTCAACAAAGTAGTATAAAAGGAAAAATAACAGATTCAGAGGGGGTTCCGCTACCCGGAGTAACAGTAATTATTAAAGGCACAACCACTGGAACAGTATCAAGTATTGATGGAGATTATGAACTTTCAGCTTCTCCTCAAGATGTTTTAGTGTTTTCATTTATTGGAATGAAAACGGTTGAAGAACTTGTTGGTGAAAAGACCGAAATTAATGTTACTCTTGAATCTGACATATTCGGAATTGAAGAAGTAGTTACCATTGGTTATGGTACACAAAAAAGGGAAGACCTGACCGGTTCTATAGTTAGCGGTGATATGGAGGCTGTACTGGAACAGCCCAATTTGTCGTTGATGGAAGGTCTGCTGGGATCTGTACCTGGATTGAATATTGAACAGACTGATGAAGCAGGAGAGGATCCGGATATTTCTATTCGGGGACAATCCACGCTTTCCGGAGAAACAGATCCTTTGATTGTCGTGGATGGTGTAATTTACAGGGGTTCATTAATAGACATTAATCCAAATGATATAAAATCAGTGGATATTTTACGAGACGCGAGTTCAAAAGCAATCTATGGGTCTCAGGCATCCAATGGGGTAATTCAAATTGTGACAACCGGAGGAAAAGGGGAACCCAGCATTAAATACACGGGCCGGTTTTCTCTGCAACGGCCTCATCATGAAATTAGAGCAGAAATGGATGGTGACAAGTTTATGGAGAAAATTGCACATTCAGATTTGATCCAAAGCAGGACCGAAGAATCAGGTTACCTTGAACCAAATCCAGATTGGGCAGAAACAACAAATTTCAAAACAAACCACGAAATTACTCAGTTTGAACTGGGACGGACCTATGATTGGTATGATGGTCTCACCACCGATAATCCATACACCATCAGCCACAACGTCTCTGTATCCAACTCAACAGAAAGAAGTAACTACTTTGGATCCATTGGTTATACTGAGCAGGATGGACATATGATTGATGAGTATTATGAACGAATTAACGGAAGGTTTAATTTCTCCAGTTCACTTACTGACTGGTTTGAACTGGATTTTCAGAGTTTTGTTACCATCAGTGAATGGGGGCCACAAATTTTAGGAACCAGTGACAGGTTTATAGAACCCTATGCCACTCCGTACGACGAAAACGGTGAAATAGTGCAGCGTCCGTATGGTAACCCGGTAAATCCATTAATTGAAATTGAAGCAGAAAGTGAAGATAAACGTTTGAATTTGGGAGCAAACATTACCGGGAATATATTTTTACCTGTTAAGGGTTTGAAATACCAAATGCGGTTTGGCAACAATTATTTAACCACCCAAAGGAACTACTTTGCTTCTTATGGGAATAGTTTTACCGGACTGGGATACAAAAGGCTCCAAGCTAATTATACCTTGAGTCTCGATAATATTTTAACCTACAGCCGGCTATTTAATCAAATCCATCAGGTGGATGTGACCTTATTATATGGAATTGAAAAAAGAGAAAGTGAATATACCAGGGCTGAAGGAGCAAATTTTGCCAATCATGTGCTCGGATTCGACTTACTACAGGCAGCTGATGCCGCGCTTCAGGCTGTAGAGTCAGGAGGTTGGCAAGAATCAAGCTTGTACAATATGGGGAGAATATCTTACAAACTAATGGACAAGTACCTGGTAAATGCAACAATGAGGCGTGATGGTTTTTCAGGATTCAGTAAAGAAAATAAATTCGGTTATTTCCCGTCACTGGCACTGGGCTGGGTAATTTCTGAAGAATCATTTTTGAAATCAAAAATTGAATGGCTGGACAGGCTAAAAATTAGGGCTTCGTACGGAGCCACAGGAAACAGGACCATTGGAAGATATCAGACGCTTGCAAAGGTAGATGGAACATCCGGTTACGTAGCCGGCAATGCTTCGTCAATTTATACACAGTGGATTAGTGATTTGGCAAGTCCGAATTTAAGATGGGAAACCACAACCGGAGTGAATTTGGGTATTGATTTCAGGTTACTGGGCAGCCGACTGAATGGGACTATCGATTATTACAACAACAATACGACTGACCTACTTTACCAGGTTGATATTCCTGCAATCAGCAGATATTCGGTTTTCCCCGACAATCTTGGGAAAATACACAATCACGGTATGGAAATGCAACTTACTTCCATTAATATCCGAAGTTCAGATTTAAGCTGGACTACAAGTTTTACATTTTCATTTGATCGGGATGAAATTAAAGAACTACTTGGATTTGATCTGGATGGAGATGGAAAAGAGGACGATTTAATTTCGGAAGGATTGTTTATTAATGAATCGCTGGGTTCGCTTTACGATTTTGAAATTGATGGAATTTGGCAACTTGGCGAGGATATACCTGGGGGTTATCAATTTGGTTCTTACCGGGTTGTTGACATGAATGGGGATGGAGAAATAATTCCGGGAGATGATAAAATAATACTCGGTAATGCAGAACCTTCTTACCGCTTCTCGATAAACAATGTTGTAAATTACAAAAATTGGACTTTACGTCTTTTTATTAATTCTGAACAAGGAGGAAACAATTGGTTTCTTGGAGAGGATACAATGTATGGATTTTCCATATTTAATACAGAAACCCACTTTAACCAGGCGTTTTTCCAGGGTGCCGATTACTGGACTCCAGAAAATCCAGATGCAAAATACCAGCGTCCCGGAATCAAAGGTTCAGACGGTATTGCAGGTACCAGATATACTTCAAGGAGTTACATTCGAGTAAGAGATTTATCACTTTCCTACCGTTTTGCTACAAATCAAATTAATTTTGTAAAGGACATTAAATTGATTTTGAGTGGTCGAAATCTCTTAACTATTACGGATTGGCCAGGCTGGGATCCGGACACAGGAGCAGGCCTTACACGTAGTGGCAGGCCGGTTATGGAGAGTTATTCATTAGGAATTGATGTAACCTTTTAAAAATTGAGACTATGAACGTAAAATATATATATTTCCAAAGAATTCAAATGAAAAAATTAATAAGATCTTTATTATTGATCTTTTGTTTTTCATTGATTATTTCTTCCTGTAATGAAGAAGATTTTCTAAAGACCGAACCCGTAGATTTTTACAGTCCTGAAAATTCTTACATAACCAGTGCCAATTATGAAGCGGCCATAGTGAATTTATATTCACGTGTTAGAGATGAATTTTTCAGCAGTGATGGTCATCAGGATTTTCCTTCAGCAGCCATCCAGGCTACTGACGTTTGTTACCAACACAAAAATTATGGTTTCACAACAGATATGAGTACAGTGCTTTTGTCTACTACCAATGCAGTTTACCGGGCACTCTGGGAACCGGCTTACCGTATTATTTACGATGCCAATGTCATTATTGAGCGTTCTGCTTCGGACGAAAATGAGCTAACAGCGGAAGAAAAAACATATTTTGCAGCAGAAGCTAAATTTTTTCGCGGCTACATGTTTAAAATGCTGGCTAATTTGTACGGAAACGTTCCTATCGTATTGGAAGAAACAAACTCTCCTAAGAGAGATTATGTAAGTTCATCCAGGGCAGAGGTTTACCAACAGGCTGCAACTGATTTAAAAGATGCTGCAGACAATTTGAATGGTATTGATGACGTGTCAGATTCCCGAATTAGTGGGCTGGCAGCCCAGCATCTTTTATCAGAAGTTTACATTTCTCTGGAACAGTGGCAGGATGCAGTGAATGCTGCTTCAGCAGTAATTGATCATTCTTCCACAGCATTGATGACAGAACGGTTTGGGAATCAGAAAAATGAAAAGGCCTGGCCCACTCAGGGAAATTATGATACAGATGTTTTCTGGGACCTGTTCTGCCAGGGAAACCAAAACCGGTCAGCGGGCAACAACGAAGCCATTTGGGTATTACAATATGAATATCTTGTACCCGGTGGAGGCGCCAGTTATGGAGGGCCGGAACTGGAAAGATGTTTTGCACCACGCGCATGGCAGGCGAAAGTATTAAATGACAACGGCAAATCAAAACCTGTTGTTCCAAAGCCAAATGCATATGTAGCAGGTCGTAGCTCTGGTTTTGTGCGTCCTACTCACTTTTTCTTTGAGACCATTTGGCAAAGGAGTGGATACGATCAGGATATAAGAAATGCACCATGTAACATAGTGCGAGATTTTATTGTTAGAAATCCCGACAGTGATCATAATGGTAAATGGTTATTTAAAGATAATTTACCAATTGCAATGAAAAGTGTTAACGATACCACTCGAAATATGTATCCGTGGATAACAAAAACATCCACCCCGGGAAAACAACCGGCAGAGGCATTCTTGGAAGACCAAACAATTGAGGGAAGTTTGTCATGGAGCCATGTTGCCTTCAGAGACGTTTATGCCATTCGCCTGGCAGAAACCTACCTGTTAAGGGCTGAAGCTTATTTGGGTATGGGAGATAAACAAAAAGCAGCCGATGATATTAACGTAGTTCGCAGCAGGGCACAAGCACCATCGGTAGAAGCTACAAATGTTGACATTGATTATATACTTGACGAACGAGCAAGAGAATTAATCCTGGAGGAGTTTAGATTATTGACTTTAACAAGATTGGGCAAATTGGTTGAAAGGTCCAGGAAATATAATGGGGTTAACGGTGTAACTTATCAGGACCATAATAATCTATGGCCAATACCTTATAGCGAAATAGAGAAAAATTTAGAAGGTGACCTACAACAAAATCAGGGTTACAATTAATTTTTGTATTCAATAAACGGGCAACAATTTTGTTGCCCGTTTATTTTTTGTTTTAATTCCATAAATTATTCTGATTTATTAAATTTGTTAAAAATTTACTAAACCAACTTCTAATGAATAAACCATCATTTTTTCTTATTCTTTTTTCCATCTTTATTTTGAATTCATGTCAGGAAAAACAGTCAACCTTATCTGAGTCCACTTCAAAACCCAACATTATTTTAATCAGTGCCGACGATTTGGGCTGGTCAGATATTGGTTGTTACGGCAGTGAAGTTCTTACACCAAACCTCGATAAACTTGGTGAAGGCGGGATGCGGTTTACCCGTTTTCATAACACATCAAAATGTTTTCCGTCGCGGGCATGTTTGTTAACAGGTGTTTATGCACAGCAAAACAATTACCACCGTACCCACCGAAATCCAATTACAAATGCAGTTACTTTAGGCGAAGTTCTCCAAACTGCAGGTTACCGTACACTTTGGTCGGGCAAACACCATGGTTTGGAAAATCCTTATATACGCGGATTCGACCGTTATTATGGTTTAAAAGACGGTGCCTGCAATTTCTTTAATCCGGGAGATCAACGTCCAGGAGAAGGTGCGCCGGCAAGAAAAGGTCAACCTGGAAATAAAACTGTCCGTTCGTGGTGCATCGACAGTGTAATGTACAATCCATATACTCCCGAAGAAAAAGACTTTTATACAACTGACTATTTTACCAATTATGCACTCGGTTGGCTGGATGAATACAAAAATGAAGAACAGCCTTTCTTTTTATACATGGCATATACTGCACCTCACGATCCGTTAATGGCATGGCCCGATGACATTGCAAAATACAAAGGAAAGTATGATGAAGGTTACGAAAAAACCAGAATCGCCCGTTATCAGAAACAATTGGAAATGGGTTTGATTGACGAGAAATATCAACTTTCGGATGCCACTTTTAAAGATTGGAATGAATTGAGCGATTCAGTTAAAATCGATGAAATCAAAAAAATGGAGGTTTATGCGGCGATGATCGATCGCTTAGATCAGAATATCGGTAGAATTCTATTAAAGCTAAAAGAAGTTGGCAAGGATGAAAACACGCTAATCATGTTTGTTTCTGATAACGGAGCCTCTTCAGAAATGGTAAATATCAGAGACGATTATGGTGAAATTGGAACAATGACACGTTGGTCGTCTTTGGGAGGAAGTTGGGCAAACGTTGGAAACACACCTTTTAGATATTTCAAAAATTTTAGTTTCGAAGGTGGAATAAATACACCACTAATTGCATTCTGGCCTGGAAAAATTCAACCAAAAACATTTACTGAATTTCCCGGTCACATGATCGATTTTATGGCAACATTTGTTGACATTACCGGAGCCGATTATCCTACAGAATTTAACGATCAGCAAATTACGCCCATGCAAGGACAAAGTCTATTGCCCGTTTTCAAAGGCGAAAATGTAGAAAGAGAAAATCCAATTTTCTGGGAATGGAGGCGTGGACAGGCAGTTTATTCCGATTCGTGGAAAATTGTAAAAGATGGATTGGACAATCCATGGGAATTATACAATATTGAAAATGACCCGACAGAAACAAAAAACCTCGGTACAGAAAATCCGGAAAAAGTAAAAGAGCTGGATCAACTTTTTAACAACTGGAAGTCTAATCTTCCTGATTATTCAAAATAGAAATCAACTTAAATAATATTAAAATGAACTCGATTTTAAAAAGACTAACTTTTCTCGCAATTGTATTTGTTACAATTTTTTCTTCATGCGAAACTGAAAAAGAAACCGATGGCCCGTATTTCGGAAACGGTTTTCACAATGGTTGGGCCGATCAGACTTCGATTGTTATCTGGACTCGACTAACTCAAAACCCGGAAGGAAATGCGGGGGGTACTGAGTTTATTAGTATCTCTTCTAAAGAAGAAAATGATTTGGACAAAGAAGGTGATGCAGCAAAAATTCATGCAGCTCAAATACCAGAGGGATTAACTCTGGATGATATGATTGGTGCTTGTCCAGGTGCAATTGGAGAGGTTAAACTGGTTTACTATCCTTTGACCAATTCAGAAAATAAAACTGAAACTGAATGGGTAGCTGTGGATAATGATAAAAATTTCACCACACAATGGAAACTTGAGAACTTAACTGCCGACACAAAATATGTGGTTCAGATTGAAGCACGCCTGGATGAAAAATCAAAAGTGTCTGATAATATTGAAGGTGCTTTTCGCACTCCTCCAACCGAAACAGGCGAAGATGATATAGAATTTTGCGTAGTTACTTGTCACGATTACATCAGAAAAGATACAACTGACGGGCATAAAATTTATAGTGCAATGATGGATTTATTCCCTGATTTTTATGTTCACACAGGCGACATAGAGTATTACGACAAACCAGATCCATGGGCGATGACTGAAGAATTAATGCGCTTTAAATGGGACAGACTTTTTGCTATGCCTTTGCAACGCAATTTCTGGTCGCAAGTAACCACATATTATATGAAAGACGACCACGATGCACTTAAAAACGATGCATGGCCGGGAATGAAATATGGGCCTGTTACCTGGGATCGGGGTCTTGAAATATTCGATAAAGAACAATTTCCATCGCACGATAAATTTTACAAAACAGTTCGTTGGGGAAAAGATCTGCAAATTTGGATTACTGAGGGCAGAAATTACAGAAGTCATAACGACATGGAAGATGGCCCGGGCAAATCGATTTATGGACCGGAACAGAAAGCCTGGTTATACAAAACATTAAAAGAATCGGATGCAACATTCAAAGTAGTAATTAATGCCAATCCGATTTTGGGACCCGACCGAAAAAACAAAAGAGACAACTATGCAAACGAAGGATTTCAAACTGAAGGCGATGAAATTCGCGAATTCCTGAATCAATTCGATAACGTGTATTTGTGTAATGGCGACCGACACTGGCAATATGTAACTAACCCGGAAGGAACTAATCTTTGGGAGTTCAGTTGTGGAGCCGGATCAGATGTTCATGCAGGTGGTTGGAGTCAGGAAGACGAAAGACCACAACATCGTTTTTTACGCGTGAAAGGTGGATTTTTACGTGGTCATGTTTCGCGCGAAAGCGGTAGTCCAACTTTAACTTTCCAACATATTGATGTGGATGGGAATATTGTACACGAAGAAGTTTTTGCCAAATAATTTTAAGGAACCGTTCTTTTTTAAAGAGAACGGTTCCCTTTTAGAATTCCGAGAGTTCATCCAAAATTATTGGGCATTATAAATAAATGAAAGCTGAGATGCCGAAATGAATTCGGTAGGACGTTTTAACTAACATCGTTTGTTAAAACGTCATCCTGAACCTGTTTCAGGATCTTTAAAAATAAAATCTGTCTTTGCCAGCGTAGTCGAAGAATCTCACAAGTTGAAAAACAGATGTTTCGACTACGCTCAACATGACAAAAATTGCTTGACTTTTTAAATTTTTGAACAACCTTAGTAATATTCGACATGAAAACTATATCAGTAATAATTATTCTACTTTCATTTTCACTCAATTTGTTCTCACAGGAAAAAGAAATAATTAAATTATGGCCTGGTCAGGTTCCGGGAGAAACGGAAGCAAAACATGCACCGGTAATTACAGACAACACTTCAGGAGATGTAATAAGATTAACCGACATTACCGATCCGGCAATTGTTGTTTATCCTGCAAACAATGAAAATAATAACGGAATTGGAATTATTGTTTGTCCGGGCGGCGGCTATAATATTCTAGCTGCGGATAAAGAAGGTTACGAAGTGGCGGAATGGCTGAACACGCTTGGATATTCTGCATTTGTTTTGCAATACCGCGTTCCGAAAAAACAGGAAGGGGCTTTACAGGATTTTCAGAGGGCTTTTCGAATTATAAAAAGTAAAGCTGCTGAATGGAAATTAAACCCAAACAAAATTGGAGCAATCGGTTTTTCTGCCGGAGCAAGTTTGAGTGCGCGGGCAAGTACACGATACAACGAAAAAACATATCCAAAAATTGATGCTTTAGATGAATTGGATTGCCGTCCTGAATTTGCTTTACTAATTTATCCGGGGGGACTCGACAGAGGAGAAAATCGTAGTTTAATCCCGGAAATAAAATTGGATAAAAATACACCTCCCATGTTTGTATTTGCAACAGCCGACGACCGGCATAGCAACAGTGCTCTGGTAATTACAACAGCTTTGCGCGATGCAAAAATACCGGTTGAGATGCATTTATTGCCAACTGGCGGACACGGTTACGGACTTCGCCCCGGAAATATTGCCGCAGAAACCTGGCCAGTACTGGCAGAACAATGGCTTCAAAATCAATTTTAAATTTTATATCTTTCGAATAATGAAAATAAATATTCAGGTAGTTTAATATATTGAAATTAAAATAATTAGATAATCCTATTCCACGCAAAGGACGCAAAACAAAAAGAACGCTAAAGTCGCAAAGGGTTCACAATATGCGCTTTGCGTACTTTGTGTAAGAATTTTGCGCCCTTTGCGAGAAATGTATTTATGATTGACATTTAATATATTATCTAAATTTGAACTACCTGAGAAATTACTATTGAAAAATACATATTGTTATGAAACAGCTATTTATCATTTTAAGTGTTTTGGGAATTTTAAATGCATGTACAAATTCACAAGAAACAAATAAACCAAATATTGTGTTAATCATTGCCGACGATTTAGGTTGGGCAGATGTTGGTTACAACGGGGCAGAATTTTATGAAACGCCAAACATCGATAAATTTGCTGCCGACGGAATGATATTTAACCGATTTTATCCGGGTGCTGCCAACTGTGCTCCGTCGCGGGCAACTCTGCTAACCGGAACTTACGGACCACGACATAATGTTTATATTCCACAAGGGCTGGCACGCGGCGGCGATGTTTCTAAAATGCGGTTTAAAGTTCCCACGCAAGATCAGGATTCAACATTCAACACTTTTCATGTAAGCATAAATACGGTTGCTCCTGAATTTGAATCGCTGGCTGAAATGTTGAAAAAATCGGGCTACACTTCGGCGCGGCTAGGGAAATGGCATATTGGAGACGATAATCAGGGATTTGATTTTGTTTCGGCTAATGGAGAGCCGGGATTTACAACCAATTTCAATGGCGTTGAAAAACGTTTTTACGATGATGTTCACGTAGCTGAAAAAATGACGGACACTGCATTAAAATTTATAGAAGAAAATCAGGATAATCCATTTTTTCTGTACTTGTCGCATTGGGAAGTTCACACTCCAACCAAAGCCAGAGAAGAACGAATTGAATATTATAACAAGAAAAATGAAAAGAACAATTTCAAGCAAAATCCAGTTTACGCGGCAGAAATTGAACAGGTTGATTTAAGTGTTGGAAGAGTGTTGGGTAAATTGGAAGAACTTGGTTTAGATAAAAACACGGTTGTAATTTTTACTTCCGATAATGGTGGCGTTTCGAAACAAACTTCTAATTTACCTTTGCGTGCAGGAAAAGGTACTTATTACGAAGGTGGAATTCGTGTGCCGTTTTGTATTAAATATCCGGGAATAACAAAGTCCGGTTCGCAATCGGATGTGCCCATTAATGGAGTAGATTTTATGCCCACATTTGCAGAAATCACTTCAACCGAACTCCCACAAAACCAACCCGTTGACGGAGCCTCATTTATGCCAATATTAAAAAACGAAACATTCGATTACGAGCGTCCTATCTTTTTTCATTTCCCATTGTACATAGGTAGCGGAGGCACCGACAAAGTACTTCCGGCTTTCGATGGAACACCAAATTACTGGCGAGGTGTTCCTTCAACAACAATGCTTTCAGGAGATTGGAAATTAATTTATTATTACGAATACGAAAATTTTGAATTGTACAACTTAAAAAATGACATTTCTGAAAAATACGATTTATCTAAAAAAGAGCCTGAAATGGCAGCTTCATTATTGAAAAAAATGAAAAATTGGGTTGATGCAGTTGATGCACCAATTCCAAATGTTTTGAATAATTAAACCAATCCTAAAATTCTAATAAGCATGAAAATACAACTACTACTTTTTATTTTAACCTTATTATTTTCAAGCACTATCTTTGCTCAAACGATTGACAAAAAAGCAACAAAAGAAACCGTTGCCCTTTTTAATAACATGAAAGAACTTTCAAAAAATCACACGATGTTTGCTCATCAACATGCAACTGAATATGGTCATGGTTGGCGGGGTGAAGAAGACAGGTCGGATGTAAAATTGGTTTGTGGTTCTCATCCTGCGATGATTGGTGTTGATTTTGGCAGTTTCTCAGGCAGATCTGAAGAAGCTATTGAACGTGCAAAAGACAATCTCAGAAAGAATGTAGTTGACACTTATAATCGGGGAGGTGTTACAACCATTGCCTGGCACATGTCAAATCCGGTTTCGGAAGGTGGTTTTTATTGGAAGGACGATGTTTCGTTGCCAGCGGTAAAATATATTATTCCGGGTGGTGAAGCCCACAAAAAATACAAAGAAATTTTGAGTGGAATTGGGGAATGGGCATTATGTCTGGAAGGAAATGATGGAACTTTAGCTCCCGTAATTTTCCGTCCTTTTCATGAATTTGATGGTGGATGGTTTTGGTGGGGAGCCCCACATTGTACAAAAGAGGAGTTTGTTTCGCTTTGGAAATTCACCGTTTCCTATTTACGCGATAGTTTAGATGTTCATAATTTTATTTATGCTTTTTCTCCTGACAATAAATTTAATTCTGAAGAAGATTTCCTGGAAAGATACCCCGGTGACGAGTGGGTTGATATGGTTGGAATGGATAATTATGGTGATATGGGGCGCGATCGGTATGACCTTAAAACTGCATCACGAAAACTTAAAATAGTTTCTGATTACGCCATTAAAAAAGGGAAGTTAGCAGCATTCACCGAAACGGGTTTAGAATCGATTCCTGACACAACCTGGTGGACAGAAACTTTACTGAAAGTGATGAAGAAAGATAACATGCAGCTTTCGTATGTATTAGTTTGGCGGAACGATACGCGCAGCCCGACACATTATTACGCACCTTTTCCCGGGCAAGTTAGCGTACCCGATTTTATGAAATTTTATAACGATCCTTACACTTTGTTCGAGGAGGATTTGAAATTGATTTATAAATAAGCCCAATTTGATTTTTTAATGCTGTGTAAAAGAATTAATTCAATAAGGCAATATGAAGTTAATTTGGTTTTTTAAAGTTTTGTAAATTCGTGAACCCAATCAAGAAAGACTTGCTATTTCAAACCCTGTTTTTTTCAAATCTTCCCAAAACCCTGGGTACGATTTAGTTACTACCAGCGGGTTTTCAATTTGAAGAATATTTCCGTCAAGTGCCATTGGTGCAAATGCCAGTGCCATTCGGTGGTCGTGGTATGTTTTTATAATTGGTTTATCTTTTTTTAATGTGGGATTAATTTTCCCATTCCATTCTAATTTTCCGTTTTCTGGTTCAGTAAGTTCGGCACCAAATTTTATAAGTTCGTTTTGCAATGCAGCAATTCGGTTGGTCTCTTTTATTTTTAGGGTTTTTAAGCCAGAAAAATGAAACGGGATTTGTTTTGAAACACATAAACATGCCATTGTTTGGGCAACATCGGGATTTTCAATAAAATGGAGTTTTAAACATTTAGGTGTAATATTTTCATTTTTTTTAAGAAACACACCATTTTCTTTTTGTGTCGATAATACCCCAAATTGCTCAAACCAGCCGGCAATATTTGCATCGCCCTGTAAACTTTTTAGTTGTAGGTTTTCAAGAAATATTCCACCCCGATCTGCTGTTGCTAATATCTGATACCAGTACGACGCTCCGGACCAATCGGCTTCAACAATAAAATCACGTGGGAAGTAATTTTGTTCTGGAACTGTAATTTCATTTCCTTCCCAATTATACTTGATCCCAAATTCCCCCATTAGTTCTAAAGTGAGATCGATGTATGGCCGTGAAGTGATATTCCCGTTTAATTTTAATTTTAAGCCATTTTCAATTGTTGGTGCAATTAATAACAAAGCCGAAATATATTGGCTCGAAATACTTCCATCCAGTTCAATAGTTTTTCCTTTTAAATGGGAACCATAAATTTTTATTGGTGGGAAACCTTCATTTTTAATGTACTCGATTTTTGCGCCCAGTTTAATTAATGCATCAATTAAAATTGAAATCGGCCTCTCTTGCATCCGTTCCGAACCTGTTACTTCCCATTCGCCTGCAATTTTCGAAAGAAATGCCGTAAGAAAACGCATGGCTGTCCCGGCATGTCCGATATCGAATTTGTTACTGTTTGAATTTAGAGCATTAACAAGAACTTTTGTGTCGTCGCTGTTCGACAAGTTTAAAATTGGGTAAGGGTTGAAACTACAGGCATTAATAATTAAAGCCCGGTTGCTGATACTTTTTGATGCCGGGAGATTTATACTTCCGGTAATATTTTTGCAGTTTGCTGAAATCTGATAATTCATTATAAAATCCCTTGGTTCTAAATTAGTGTATGTCAATATTGTTGGGCATCATTTGAAATGAAATTTTTATTATTTATTTTAAATTCAAACTATAAAAACATACGCCGATTAGTTAAAAATTATAGTTTCCTGTAATATTCCAATGCCTTTAAAATCATCTCTTTTTCACAGTTTTGATTGATTTCAATTTTACCGGTTTCGGAAAGGAGGGTGAAGTTAATCCTTCCTGCCTCATTTTTTTTATCGTGGGTCATTAGTTCATAAAGTTGTTCAAAATCGATGGTTGAAATTTCGAATTTTCCATAAATATTAAGAAGCCACCGGGTAAATTCGTTTAATTTTTTTTCGGGGAAACCACAGATTTTGACTGAAAGATCAATTTCTAAAATCATTCCGTAAGCAACCGCAAAACCATGTAAAATCGGACGATTTTGTCTCATAGCCAAACTTTCGAAAGCGTGGCCGGCAGTATGACCAAAATTTAGTGCCTTCCGAATATTGTTTTCTGTAAGGTCGTTTCTGACAAAATATTCTTTTACATTTACTGAATGACGGATTACCTCCTGTAAAATATCGTAATCAATATTCTCGATATTAAATTCCTTGAGTTCTTTTAAATGTTCCGGGCTTTTTATCAGCCCGTGTTTAATCATTTCTGCAAAACCAGAAATAAAATTTTCTTTGTCAATTGTTTTTAGAAAATCAGTATTTATAATTACTGCAACAGGTTCTTTAAAAGTACCCACTTCGTTTTTCAGTCCACTAAAATTAATACCGGTTTTTCCGCCAACTGAAGCGTCAACCTGCGAAAGCAATGTTGTTGGTACATTTAAAAAATCGATGCCACGTTTAAATGTTGTGCCTGCAAAACCTGCGAGGTCGGTGAGCATGCCTCCCCCAATATTTATCAGCAGCGATTTACGATCACCACCGTTTTTCGATAAAAACTCCCAAATCATCGCAGCTGACTCCATTTTTTTGTTGTTTTCGCCGGCGGCGATTACAATTTTTTTAATTCCATGCGATTCAAAAAAGGTATTATACTTTGAAACCCAAATTCTATTAACTGTTTCTTCGGTCGCTAAAAAGACTTTTCCCGCCGGATAATTTTCAATCCATGGTAAAAGTTCTTTTTCGATTTGGCGGTTATAAATTATTTTGGAATAAATTTTTGACTTTTCCATACTTAGCAGCTAAATTGCGATAAAGTTACAATAAATTTGGCTTTTGCGTTTTTGAAAGCCTGTTTGCATTTGTTTTTTTAGAAATAAGTTAACCAGAAATGATAATAAATAATAAAAAGAAAATTGCTGCATTAAAACGACTGTTTTATTTAGTGAGTGTTATAATTGCACTGATTGCCCTGGTTCTGTTCCTGATAGATTTTACGATCTATGGCATTTTAATGGTCGGTGTTTTTGCATTGTGGTTTTTGTATTTTCAGATATCCGATTATCAATATATCGAGTTTAGTGACGAGAACAACAAAATTTTACTTCGTTATTATAAAGCCGTAAAATTTGGTAAAGCTGAATTCAACTCAATAGAATTCCCTCAAAAAATGTTGCAGAATGCAATTTTTGAAAATTCAATTTTTGGGAAGATGTCTGATTTGTCGCTGAATGTAAAAACAAAAAGGGGGATCGCCGAATATCCGTCAGTAAGTTTAACTGCTGTTTCGAAAGAAGACAGGAAAAGGGTGCAAATTATATTGCACGAAATTTTAGGGGTGTAAAAAATTCCCGCTAACACAAAATGGACGAAAAACTACTGCACAAAATTGCTCTTTCAATGATTCCCGGGGTAGGGGGGATTTTAGCACGGAACTTAGTTGCGTACGTAGGGAGTGTAGAAGGGATTTTCTCAGAACCGTTAAAATCGCTGATGAAAATCCCGGGTATCGGGGAAATAAATGCCAGGCGAATAAAAAATAAAAGTGTTTTTCAAAAGGCTGAACAAGAAATAAAGTTCGCCGAAAAGTATGGGATTAAGGTTTTGTTTTATACAGATAAAGAATTTCCACGGCGTTTAAAAAGCTGTATCGATGCCCCGGTTTTAATTTATACAAAAGGGAAAATGGACCTTGACGAACAACACGTAATAAGTATTGTTGGCACTCGAAATGCCACCGGATACGGTAAAAAAGTGTGCGATCGCCTAATCCAAAATTTCTCGGAGAAAGGTTATAAAATTATGGTTGTTAGCGGTTTGGCTTATGGTATAGATATCCAGGCCCACAAATCGGCCATGAATTTTAACATTCCAACAGTAGCCGTAATCGGACACGGCCTCGATAAAATGTATCCGCCACTACATTCTGATACGGCTCGGAAAATGGTTAAAAATGGCGGCTTGGTCTCTGATTTTCCCAGCGGTACAAAAATCGACCCTTCAAATTTTATACGAAGAAACCGTATAATCGCCGGATTGGCCGATGCCGTAATTGTTGTTGAGTCGGCTAAAAAAGGGGGAGCCTTGATTACAGCCGACATTGCATCATCGTATAATCGCGATGTTTTTGCTTTTCCGGGCCGGGCCGGCGATAATTATTCGAAGGGATGTAACCAACTTATTAGAAATAGTGGGGCAAATTTAATTGAAGGAATCGATGATTTGGAGTATTTTATGGGATGGGAACCCGGCTCAGAAAACAAAAATGAACAAACCAGTTTGTTTGTAGATTTAACTGCCGAAGAGGAGAAATTAGTTGGGTTATTACAAAAACATGATGAACTTTTTATCGATCAGATTTCAACAGAATTTGATTTTCCCGTGAGCAGGGTTTCAGCCATGTTAATGAACCTGGAATTTAAAAATGTTTTGGTTGCACTGCCAGGGAAAATTTATAAACTGAAATAGTTTGTATTGAAATGGTGTAAGGCTATTTTTAGTTGAGAATAGATATTAGTCACGTTTCTAATAAAGAAACAATTTCGAAAGATCGAGGGTAATTCTGTAGTATTTTAATTTGGTTGTTACTACTCAGCGGCCCTAATGCGTTGATTATAAATAGCCCCATGCTTTACAGACTGTGTGAAAACAGTCTTTTTATCCTTTACCGTCCCATTTATGGGACGGATTTAGCGATGACACAAACTGTTGGACTTTAGTCCAACTATCTTATATTCAGGACTAAAGTCCAATTCTCTTTCTCTATTCAATAACCGTTGGATAAATCCAACGGCAAAGGATAGTCCCATTTACACACAGCCTGTTTAGCTTGGGGTTAAATGTTGTAAATGTCGGTAGTTTTGACGGGATTTTTGTTTCTTTTGAACAAAAATCAGGACAAAACGAATTGATAACTAACTATTTAGAGTCTGCTGATTTTCTAAAGTACTATATCCGTTGAATATTTCCACGAGCTTG
>JABGRN010000159.1 GCA_018648265.1 Prolixibacteraceae bacterium
TTCAAAGCAGTTTGATTTCGGAATAGATAAATTTATGAATAGTTCAGGCTAAATATCAGATACGGGGAAACTGTTTAAACAGAGCCTTATACCAATATAACCACAAAATGCCGCATATATATTCGTTCTTTTTCGTTTCTACTCCGTTAAAAAATCCTATCGTAGCTATGGCTATGCTACAATTTTTTGCCTCGTATAAACAAAAAAATAACTTCATATCCAATACGGCATTTTATAATTAAATTGGTATTAATAGGTTAAAATATTAATTTCGCCGGAAGTGGCATTAATAAAAAGTTTAGTATCGTTTTCTGTTTTGCCACCAAACTTTCCTTTCAATTTCACTTTCCCTTCTTTTTCGTCCAATTTACTTTCTTCATCAATTTCAATTTCGCGGCACAAGTCAATATCCGCTTTGGTGTGGGTAATTTCGAACCCGAATTCCGAACCGGGATCGAAATAAATATTTAGGTCGGTAGATTTCGATTCGATAAAAATATTGCTGAAATCAGGGGATATTTTTTCAATGTCGAGATCGCCATAATCTGCTCTTAAAGTTAACCTGTCGGTGAGTTCATTAAATCTGAAGTTTGAAAAACTGCCTTTAGCCTCAACCAAACCGGCCACACTAATACGAAATTTGTCGCGGCGAGAATTTGCATCCAGCTCATTTATTTCAATTATTTCGAACGTTGACGATTTACTTTGTATTTTCAACGACAACGCTTTTCTTATGTACAATTCGCTATAATTACAGTCGAGCCACCCATTTTCAATTTTATTGATAGTTGCATCGGCAAAATTAAGATTTAGGTCAACTTTCCCACCAAAATTGTGCGATTTGAGGTTTCCGTTAGAAAGATTTATTTCAACATCTCCCAAATAATCACCAATAAAAATGTCTCCAAATTTGTTTTCAACTTTTAGTTCATTTGATTTCGGAAGCCAAACCTCGTAGTCAATTTCTATGTTCCCATCCGTTTGAAGCAGTGTCTCTTTAAATTTCAGGATCTCTTTTTCTAATCCACTGCGGTTTTGGCCGACCTCTGTTCTAACTATTAAGAAGTGCTGGCTGCTGGTGAAGTCAAAATCAATTTCTTCTATCGATTTTTCCAGTTTCGAAAGCTTTTTTTCTTCCACCCGTATTTTAATTTCAAATATTACCGAGTCTTTTTCCCATGTATTTAATTCTACCTTTCCGTATTTGTTTGAAATTTCGATACGTGTTTCGGGGGTAACTTTAAAATGTTTACTTATTTCTTTTGTTTCGGTGAACTGTGCACTTGCAAAATATGGCAAAAGCCAACTCACGAAAATAAGACATCCTATAAATTTAAATCTTTTCATCATTTCTTCTTAACAATTAATTTGTTCAAGCACCTGATCCACTAGTTTTAAGCGGAAACGGTTGTTCTCGATCATGGCTTCTATTACAGCTTTTTTCGATACATTTTCTTTCAAATCAACTTTTAAAATATTGTACATTTCTTCCAGTTCTATAAGATCTGTTTCAATTTCCTCTTTTAATTCAGGAAAAGTGTAGTAACATTTTCGAATTTCTTTGAGCTTGCCATTTACTTGCTGGGCATAAAAAGTCTCGGCTTCAATTAATTCGCGCATTTCCGGGTCAGAACTATTTCCTGCGTAACTTCCCGGAGCCAGAATACCGGTATTAAACAATAATACTGAAGTTACTACAACAACTACAATAACTGCTGCTACACGAATCAAATGAGCATTCAACCGGATTACCTTTGTTTTGCCTGTAGCTGCTGAAATGTTTTCCCAAACTTTGGTAGAAGGTTCCAATTGGTCGAACTCTTCGCGGTTGGTTTTTATGAAATTTTCTAAGCGATCAGTTTTCATGTTGACTCGTTTTTTGTTCTTTTAGAATTTCAATAATGCTTCTTTTAGCTCTCGACAACTGGCTTTTCGAAGTTGATTCTGTAATTTTCAAAATCTGTGAAATTTCAGCATGATCGTATCCTTCAAGCAAGTAAAGTGAAAAAACCATCCTGCCTCCTTCAGGTAACTTTTCCAGCGCATTTGTAATATTTGTAACACTAAATTGTACTTCCGCTTCCTCTTCTTCCCGAAGTTCATATTGGTAAATTTCCTCGCAGTACATCAGTTCCACTTTTTTCTTGTTTATTGTATTTATGCAAGTATTTATTACAATTCGTTTTAACCAGGAACCAAAATTTGATTCATACCTGAAAGTATCCAATTTCAAAAATGCCTGAGTGAATGCTTCCTGAAGCATGTCTTCTGCTTTTTCGCGGTTGTTCATCATTCGGAAACACACATTAAACATAGCTTTCGAATACAATTGGTAAAGTTCGAATTGTGCACTGTTATTTCCGTTTTTACAGGCATCAATAATACTTTTATGTATGTACTCTTTTTGTCCCAATCCGTAAACTTTCAACTTAAATGACAAATAAAAAGAGAGAGGGTTGCAATTATTTATTTAACCTGAACTATTCATAAATTTATCTATTCCGAAATCAAACTGCTTTG
>JABGRN010000012.1 GCA_018648265.1 Prolixibacteraceae bacterium
TGCTAAAATTTATGCTTAAAAACAAAACCAACCCGAATTATGAAGTGAGCCTTTATCAGGTCAATAATTTTTAGTTGTATTTATTCTTGAATCAGGCCTTTCAATTATTAGAAGATTTGAACAAAAAAAAGAGGCAGCTTCTATAAGCTGCCTCAAAGCCATGAAAACAATTAAACAATGTTCAGAAAACAGAAAACTAAAAACAATTAAATAGTCATAATATCTTTTTCCTTAGCTTCAACTAAGTCTTCTATCTTTTTTCCAAAAGCAGTCGTTAATTTTTGCACTTCTGCTTCAGCATCTTTTTCCAAATCTTCAGACAATCCTTCTTTTTGTAATTTTTTCAAACTGTCATTTGCTTCCTTACGTGATGTCCTGGTGCTTATTTTTGCTGTCTCTCCTTCTTCATGTACTTGCTTCACAAGTATTTTTCGCCTTTCTTCGGTAAGTACCGGAATATTTATCCTTATAATTTCCCCGTTATTATCTGGATTAAAACCTAAATTGGCAGACATAATGGCTTTTTCAATCACCGGAATCAATCCCTTTTCCCAAGGTTGGATAGCAACGCTCCTGGCATCCGGTGTACTAACATTCGAAACCTGGCTTAACGGAGTCATGCTCCCATAATATTCAACCTGTATCCCATCGAGCATTGCCGGGGATGCTTTGCCGGCCCTAATATGTAACAGCTCTTTTTCCAGATGCTCAATTGCTGCTTCCATTCTTTCTTCGCAATGTCCTAAAACAAACTCTACTTCTTCGTGCATTAGATAAACCCTGAATTTCCAACCATGGACTGTTAGCAAATATAGAAAAAATATTAATTCGTTAAATTTTTTTACATAATTTATTGTAAAAACAATTAAAAAAAGTCAATTATGAACAATAGTTCCTATGTTTTCGCCGTTGACAACTTTCTTTAAATTACCTTTTTTGTCCATATCGAATACTAAAATGGGCAAATTATTTTCTTTGCACAGCGTAGTTGCAGTTAAATCCATTATTCTTAAGTTGCGCCTATAAATTTCATCAAAACTTATTTTCTCAAACCTGGTGGCGTCGGGAAATTTTTCAGGGTCTGCAGTATAGATCCCATCAATGCGCGTACCTTTTAACATTATTTCAGCCTCTATTTCAATACCGCGCAAAGCACTTGCGGTGTCGGTTGTAAAGTAGGGATTGCCAGTTCCTCCCGAAATTATCACTACCTCACTTTTTCTAACTGCTTCGCATGCTTTTTCCTTTGAATAAAATTCTCCGATGGGTTCCATACGAATTGAAGTAAAAACCCTTGATTTTACCCCTTTGTTTTTTAATGCTGAATTTAATGCCAAACTGTTAATTACAGTTGCCAACATGCCCATTTGATCTCCTTTTACCCGATCGAAACCTTTTGCGGCACCACTTAGTCCACGAAAAATATTGCCCCCTCCTATAACGATCCCAACCTGCACTCCCATTTTAATTATTTCTGCTATTTGTTCGGCATAATCTATTAAACGGTTTTCTTCAATTCCATATTTTTGATCCCCCGCTAACGATTCGCCACTTAATTTTAATAGGATGCGTTTATATTTTATCATAACATATAATTGTTCGGTTATTAAATTACAAAGATAAAATGATTTTTTTCAGACTCAACAAATGAAATAATAGATTTTTTAAAAGAGAAAGCAGGCTTATTTATTTGATTTCAATCCCTTTTTCGTTACACATCTCAATGCCTAATTCGCTAAGTTTAAATTTCTGAATTTTTCCGCCTGCTGTCATCGGAAAATCTTTCACAAAAAATATATAATTTGGAATTTTAAACCTGGCGATTTTACCCCTGCAAAAATCAAGAACTTCTTTTTCAGTAAGCCGTTGTTTATTTTTTAGTTCGATGAATGCCGCTACTTCTTCACCATATTTTGGACTGGGAAGCCCGGCAATTGCCACCTTGCTGATTTGTGGTAATTGGTATAAAAAAATTTCAATTTCGCGCGGATAAATATTTTCACCACCTCTAATAATCATATCAGAAAGGCGGCCTGTTATTTGATAAAAACCTTCAATTGTTTTAACAGCCAGGTCGCCAGAGTGCAACCAGCCCCTTTCGTCAATGGCATTTTTAGTCGCTTCTGTATTTTTATAATAGCCTTTCATTACATTGTAACCCCGGCAACAAATTTCGCCCTGTTCTTTAACCGCACAATCTTCGCCTGTTTGCGGGTTAATAATTTTTACTTCTACATTGGGTAATTCGAAACCTACTGTTGTTGAGCGAACTTCTGGAGAATTGTGGGTTCGTGTGGCTGTCATTCCTGGAGAAGATTCGGCTAAACCGTACACACTAATAATTTCTTTGATGTGCATTTTGTCCATCACCTGGTTCATCGTTTCAATCGGGCAGGGTGCGCCGGCCATGATCCCAGTCCGGAGCGAACTTAAATCGAACATTTCGAACATTGGGTGATTTAACTCTTCAATAAACATGGTTGGAACTCCGTATAAAGAAGTACATTTTTCTTTTTGTACTGATGCCAAAACCAACTCAGGGTCGAAATCTTCGTTAAAAACCATTGTTGCACCATGAG
Source organism: Prolixibacteraceae bacterium (assembly GCA_018648265.1). Taxonomy (GTDB): domain Bacteria; phylum Bacteroidota; class Bacteroidia; order Bacteroidales; family Prolixibacteraceae; genus Draconibacterium. The sequence continues at coordinate 2,580 of JABGRN010000012.1, forward strand.
ATAAAATAGCATAAACGGCCAAAACATTTCCAAAACTGTGAAATAAAGGGATACAAACCAACAATCGTTCACCATCGGTATATTTCATGCACTGTCCAACAGAGTATCCATTATTTATTATACTATGGTGCGAAAGCATTGCCCCCTTCGGAAAACATGTTGTGCCAGAAGTATATTGCAGGTTAATTACATCGTGGCAATTCAACGATTCTTTTATACTTTCCAATTCAATGTCGTCAACATGCTTTCCCAAAAGAATTAGTTCTGCAGTATTATAAACCCCCCGGTGTTTTTGCTGCCCTATAAAAACGACATTTTTCAGCTCAGGAAATTTCTCACTTTTAAAACTACCCCTGGCTTGTTCTTTAAATTCAGGTGCCAGTTCAAAAATCATTTCAATATAATTACTATCGCGATAGCCGTCGTCAATAAATAGCGTATTTATATCAGCATTTTTAATCAGGTATTCCAATTCTGCTAATTTGTAATTGGAGTTAATAGGTACTAATATCGCCCCGATTTTCGCGGAAGCAAACATAATGGTAGTCCAGTCGGGAACATTTTTGGCCCAAATCCCCACTTTGTCGCCCGTTTTTATTCCGATGTACATTAAGCCTTTTGCCAAACAATCTACACGTTCGTTAAATTGTTTATAAGCAAACCTTAAGTTCCGGTCGGGATAAACTATAAATTCTTTTTCGGGGGTTTCGAACGCCCATTTTTCCAAAATTTCACCTAAAGTATAATCGAGTAACTGCATTTCGATTAATTTTAAAATCTTTTTTTTAAGAATATAATTAGACCGGGGCGTAAACAACAGCCAAAATTTTTGCTGATTGATTTCCGGCGGCATGTACATTATGTGCAACAACTGAATCAAAGTAAATACTATCTCCTTCTGTTAATTGAAATATATCTTTGCCATAATTAATTTCAATATTACCTGATAAAATATAAATGAATTCCTCTCCTTCGTGAGAAGATAATTTGTGGTCCGATGCGTTTGCAGCTTCAATATCTACAATAAACGGTTCCATGTGCCGCCCGGTTTTATCTTGTGCGAGCGAATAAAAATTAAGGTGTTCCCTTGTTTTTTCATTTTTGGTAGAAAAACTTAGTGCCGATTTTTCGTTTCCCGCTTTTACAACCACGGGGCCAACTTGATCCTGATCGTCAAGGAAAGTTCCGATACGAACTCCCAATGCTCGGGTAAGTTTGATTAAATGCCCCAATGAAGGCACTTTCCCCTTTCCCTCTATAAATTCCAATTGTTTTAAATCAATATTAGCTTTTAATGCGAGTTCTTCCCTGCCAATATTCCTGAATTCGCGGAATTCTTTTATTTTTTCCCCAAGGTTGTTTTTTATTTTCATTTCAAACTTAGTTTTTGCACAAACAAAAGTACAAGTTGATTTGAAAGGTAAAAAGGAAATTCCACAAAAATTAGAAATAAAAAAAGGTGCCTTTAAAACAGGCACCTTCACAACTCTTTTTTTGTTATTTTAAATCCAGGTAATATACCTGAAATCCTGTCGATGTGGTAAATTTTCGTTTTTAGGGAAAATCCTAAAACCATAGTTGAATGAACCCGGATTATTAGGGTGAAGGTTGTGTTTATAAATACAAATACCTTCGTCGCAATCGTGGGCATCAAATTCTAATACTTCAACTATTTTAGCTTGTTTCCCATCATTTTCTGTAATTACCAGTTCGAGGCCTACTTCGCTCGACGATAATCCTTTTAAATCTAAACTAACACGTATTGGATATTCATGGCCAATTTTCATTTTATTGGCAATCCCATCATAAATTTCTATTTCTTTTACTTCTATTTCGTTCCAGATTGAACTTATCCAAAATTTCCAGGCTGCCATTTCTTTGGCCAGGCTGAAATTGTCGTTTTTCATTTTCTGTGTTCGCAAAAATTGTGGATTGTAATACCGTTGCTGATAATCGCGGATCATCCTTCCGATTGTAAAATTAGGAGCAACTTTAGCAAAAGTGTTTTTGATAAAACCGACCCATTTTTCGGGTATTCCATTATTATTGCGGTTATAAAATGTTTCAACAATTTCGTCTTCAAGGATATTGTAAATTGTTCCTGCATCCAACTCGTCTTGAAAGTCTTGTACATCGTATGTACGTTCGGCAGGCAAAGCCCAGCCCGCATCTTTTTGGTATCCTTCAACCCACCATCCATCGAGTACTGAAAAATGCAATGTCCCGTTCATCACCCCCTTTTCACCGCTTGTTCCTGAAGCTTCGAGTGGGCGAGTTGGTGTGTTTAGCCAAACATCGACTCCCTGTAATAATATTTTTGCCAGGTTAATATCGTAATTCTGGACAAAAAGAATTTTGCCCCTGAATTCTGGTCGTTTCGAAATCTCTACAATATTTTTAATCATGTCCTGGCCAGCTTTATCAGCCGGGTGAGCTTTCCCGGCAAAAATAAATTGGACAGGGCGTTCTGTATTATTAACAATTTTTGCCAAACGATCCAGATCCCTGAACAATAAATATCCACGTTTATACGTGGCGAAACGCCGTGCAAATCCAATGGTTAGGGCATTTGGATTTAATTTGCCCATTACTTCGTTTATAAGTTTTGGGTTTTCATTCCGTTTGATCCAATTGTCGGAAAATCTTTGTTTTATGTAGTTTATTAATTTTTGGCGAAGATTTTTCCGCAATTCCCAAATCTCATTGTCGGGAACATCGTAGATTTTTTCCCAAACACCAAAATCCAGTTGATCTGATGGAAAAGAATCCCCAAAATATTTTTTATGAATATCTTTCCATTCTTTTGCAGCCCATGTAGAGTAATGTACCCCGTTAGTTACATATCCAATTCCAAGTTCTTCTTCTAAAAACCCATTATACAATTCTTTAAGTACCCCTTTACTTACATCACCATGAATTTTACTTACCCCGTTTGTGCCTTGAGACAGGTTAGAAGCAAGGTAACTCATATTGAAATGTTCTTCATGGATTTTTGCTTTCCCTAACATTTCAAATTCGTTCCACTCAAGCCCTATTTTTTCTGGCAAATAGTTGAGATAGTGCCTGAACAAATCTTTGTGGAATGAATCGTGGCCTGCCGGGACCGGTGTGTGTGTGGTAAAAACTGTTGAAGTGCGTACAATCTCTTTGGCTTCTGCATAAGTAAGGTTGTGTTTTTCAATGAAATCGGCTATTCTTTCGGGACCAATTAATGCTGCATGCCCTTCGTTACAATGATAAATATCTGATGTGTACCCTAATTTATTGAGGGCTTTAATTCCACCAAGTCCGAGTAATATTTCCTGTTTCAAACGGTTTTCGTTGTCGCCTCCGTATAAATGATAAGTGACAGATCTATCTTGCTCCTGGTTATCAGGTTGGTCTGCATCGAGAAGAAACAGTTTTACCGAACCAATATTTGCTTGCCAAACGCGGGCAATTAATTTTCTTCCCGGATATTCAATTTCTATTTCAATCCAATCCCCATTTTTGTCAACTGCCGGCTGAACCGGAATCTTTGAGAAATGTTGCGCTTCATTAATTGCCATTTGCTCGCCATGTAAGTTCAGCGTTTGTTTAAAATAACCATAACGGTATAACAGGCCAACTGCAATCAGATTTACTTTCGAATCGCTGGCTTCTTTTAAATAATCGCCAGCCAAAATACCAAGCCCGCCTGAAAAAATTCTTAAGCTGTCGTGCAAACCGTATTCCATACTGAAATAGGCAATTTGCGGACCTTCAAGTTCTTTTCGTTCTTCGAGGTATTGATTAAAAAGGTTAAAAACATGGTTCATTTTTGGAATAAAATACTCGTCGTATTCCAGTTTTCTAAAACGTTGGTAGTTTACTTCTTCAAGCAGTACAATTGGGTTATGGGCACACTCTTCCCAAATATCTTCGTCGATATATTGAAATAATTCGCGCGCTTCAGTATTCCAAACCCACCATAAATTTTTTGATAATTCGCGTAGTGGGCTCAAGCTTTCCGGCAGGTTCGATTCGACAATAATTTTTTTCCAGGCTGGTGGTTCAACAACAGGCCTTTTGATATATCTTACTCCTTCAGTTTCCATATTTTATTTCTGTTTTTTACTTACTCTAATCTCCCTAAAAAAAGGAAGCAGCAAAAATACATTTTCTATTTAATTTATGATCAATCGTGTAGTTGATTTGCAAATGTATTGCAATCAAATAATATTAATCTAATATAACAAGATGCTATAATGTTGTTTATAAGAATTATACCTCTTTATTAAAAAGCCAGAAGCTATGCTAATTTAAAATTTGTTTTAAGTGATTTTCCTTTGTCGCAGATTTTCTCTTTTTCCTTTTCGTACACGAATTAAATCGGCCTCCAATTTTCTGATTTTCACCTCTTTTTCATCAATTATTTTGTGCAAAGCTGCAATTTCATGTTCGATTTCATTTTCAGGGACAAATGAATTCAACCTGATTTTAAAATCACTTAAAACATTCATGTAATTTATGAATGCGTCGTATGGTGAATCAAATGGATTAAAGCTTTGGTGAACATCGCCATCGGAAAAGAATTTTGTTGACATGTAATAAAAATGATCGCTTACCTGTAAATAATTCCAGTCTTTGTTTAATTTTGGGTCGGTGCATTTCTCCATTCGATGTTTGAGCTTGTATAATTTATCGAAAGCTTCTTTTTGCATTTCGTTTCCCAGCCAGGCCGTCAAATCCCTTTCTTCGTCGGCCCAGGAAATTGGATGTGGAACACTTACAGCTGATATTGGCTGAAGCTCATCAATTACTTCTGAGGGAGTTGCAAATTTTAATTTATTGTCTTCAATTATTATTTGTGGAAATTTTTCCAGGAAATCGAAAATGCCACTCTCTTTTACTTGTCGTTCTCCAAATGATTCGTAGCTCAGAAAAAGGTTTACAACCTCCTCTTTTGAATTTTTGTTTTCGAGCCATCTCACAAATTTTTCAGGTGTCAACGGGTATTCCGACCAGTTTGTATTTGAAAACCGGAATGAGATATCGTCGCTTAGTTTAAAATTTCTCATCAACACTTTTAATCTTGGGTTAATTGCATTGACATAGACAAAGTTTGGGCTTTTCCATCCTAAAATATGTTTTGCCCCTTCGGTGAGAATTGCTTTGTAGCCCATATCGGCGATTTGTGCCCCAATTTCATCAGAGTAAATCATTTCTGTATTCCTGAAGACATTGGGTTTGTGGCCAAAAAGTTCAAAAATACGTTGGTCGTGAAGTTGTACCTGTTTTTCAAAAATGTCTTTATCTTTTAACGATGAGAGAGAATGTGAATATGTTTCTGACAAGAATTCGACGCATCCTGTTTTTGCCAGTTTTTGAAACGATTCTATTACTTCGGGGGCATACAATCCGAACTGTTCGAGTGCCAGACCGGTAATTGAAAAAGACACTTTAAATTTCCCCTCCAACCGATCGGCCAATTTTAGTAAAAGTTTGTTTGTTGGCAAATAACTTTTTTGGGCCACTTCGCGCATAATGGTTTCGTTGGCATAGTCATCGTAATAATAGTTGTCGTTTCCGATGTCGAAAAAACGGTAACCGCGATGCCTGAAGGGCTGATGTACCTGAAAAAACAGACAAATAGACTTCATTTTTCTGGTTATTTATAATTTATTTAATGCACTTTTGTAAACTTTTTTGACCCTTTTTGCAGAATTTTTCCATTTAAAATTGCCCACTTCCTTTTTGCCGGCTTTTTTAAAATGTTTTGAAAGCGATGGGTATTTTAGCAATCCATAAATGGCATCGGCCATTGCGAGCGTGTCCCAAAAATCGATTTTAATAGCATGTTTTAAAATTTCAGCCACGCCCGATTGGTTTGAAATAATAACCGGCACGTTTGCTTGCATTGCTTCCAACGGAACTATCCCAAAAGGTTCGGAAACCGAAGGCATGACAAAAACATCTGTCATCTTAAACATTTGAAAAACATCGTCTCCCTGTAAAAAACCGGTAAAATGGAATTTATCCGAAATCCCCAGTTCGGCTGCCCTAACAACCATTGCATCCATCATATCTCCACTGCCAGCCATAACAAATCTTATATTCCCCATTTTCTTCAATACTATGTTTGCGGCTTCGATAAAATATTCGGGGCCTTTTTGCATGGTAATCCGCCCCAGGAAAGTAACAATTTTTTCGTCCACCCCCTTTCTCAATTTTGTGTTTTCGCTAATTGATATTGGTTCAACGGCATTGTAAACAGTGGTCACTTTTTCAGGGCTGGCACCATATTTTTCGATTACAATATTTCGTGTTAGGTTACTAACTACAATAATTTTGTCTGCCATTTCCATTCCTTCTCTTTCGATAGAATACACCCGTGGGTTAACATCTTTTCCACTACGGTCGAAATCGGTTGCATGGACATGGATAACCAATGGCTTGCCCGACACTTTTTTTGCTGCAATCCCAGCCGGGTAAGCCAGCCAGTCGTGGGCATGAATAATATCGAAAGTATTGTCGCGTGCAATAATTTCAGCAATTAGGGCATAATTTTTTATTTCTTGTAATAAATTGGTTCCGTAAGTTCCGCTAAAATCAATTTTACAGCTTTTATCAGTTTCAATAAATTTTGTCCCTTTTGGGTATTTCCCGCTTTTAAGTTTCCAGAATTCATCTTCGCCTACATAAGGTATTATTTGAGAATTGACTTCGAAATAGTCGATTTTTTTTTGGTTTTCTTCAAATTGGATTTCCTTTTTTGAAACCGAAATATTGTTGGCTCCAATTAATTTCATTGCTGTTTGATCTTCGTCACCAAAAGCTTTGGGGACAACAAAAATCACTTCAATATTTTTTAATTTGGCTAAACCTTTGGTTAAACCGTAACAGGCTGTTCCCAAACCTCCTGAAATATGTGGCGGGAATTCCCATCCAAACATTAAAACCCTCATAACCAGCGATTTTATTCTTTATAATTATTAATTATATGTGTTGCATAAACCACACCTGCTACGCTCCAGGCTTGCGAAATTGCTCCTTTCGCTTTGTGTGGTGGATTTCCGTTGTACATTTCCGATATGGTTCCAATACAATGTTCTGTAATTTCGGGTTCAAATTCTTCCATAATTTGTTTTACAAAAGGTAAACCTCCCCTTTTATGGATTTTTAAATACGATGCAACAAAAAACTGTATTAACCACGGCCAGACAGTTCCCTGGTGAACAGCCATTTCCCGTTCGTTATGTCCATTTTCAACTACACCTTTGTACCTGATGTGGTCGGGCGAAAGTGTTCGTAACCCCCGTTTTGTTAAAAGTTTCTTTTTAGCAACACTTAACACCAGTTTTTGTTGTTCTTTCGAAAGTGGAGTGTAGTCCATTGCAACTGCAATAACCATGTTTGGGCGAACCGACCAATCAGGTTGCCCATTTATTACAACGTCGGCTAAATGTTCGTGATCTTTATTCCAGAAATTATTCAAAAAGGCTTTTCCTACTTTCTTTATCATTCCTTCCCAGGGTAGTGCAAAATTTTGGTCCCCGGCCATACTTGCCAAATCGAGCGCAAAACAAATGGCATTGTACCAGAGTGCGTTTATTTCAATCGGTAGCCCGCTACGTTGAACCACTGGTTTGCCTTCAACGTATGAATTCATCCAGGTAAGGGCAGTATTTTTCTTTTCAGCATAAATCAATCCTTCGTGTGTGGTGCCAATGTAACCTAAAGTCGATTTTTTATATGCTTCTAAAATCTCTTTAATTGCAGGCCCGTAGTTTTCCCAGATTTCTTTTGGGTTTTGGTATTCTCTAAAATATTGTTGAATAATCCAGATAAACCAAAGTGGGGCATCAGCCGAAAAGAATTCCGGGTTTTTATCGTTAATTTGGTCTGGAAAGAACCCATTTTTTAGAAACGGGAGATAAGTGTCCAATACTTTCCTGCAATTTTTTGTGTCGTTTAACGAGAGGCACAATCCGGGGAGTGATATAAAAGTTTGGCGGGTGATGCCGTTGTACCACGGGAATCCTGCAATTATATCGGTTTGGTTTCCTTTGTGCATAATAAATTGCTCAGCTGCATTGTCAAGAGAACTTAAGAAAGTATCTCTTCCACCCCTCTTTTTTAATTCTTTTGTAAAACGTTGTTTTAACGAAATTGGTTTTGCCTCTTTAATCCCGGCAGCAAAAATAATGGTTTCCCCTTTCTTAATTGTCAGTTCAAAATATCCAGGGACAAACAAATCTTCGAGGAATTCGTAACCGCGGTTTAATTCTTTTAGGTATTCGATATCGTAATACCAATCGGGTACAGGTATAAATTCAACATTTTTATTGAATTGCATAAAAAGATTTGGATATCCATCGTACAGTTTCATGCTAATCCCATTTTTTACAGCTTTGTATTTGGTATTGGCAAACATATTTGCTTTGCTAAGCTGGTGAATTTTGCGAAATGCCAAAAAGGGTTTGAACTTTAAAATTGTTGGCGAATTTGCATTTTCAAGTGTAAACCTGATTAGGATTTGTTCTTCTTTTTCAGCCAATAACCTTTCCTGGGTTAGAACTACCCCCCCTACGCGATATGTTATTTTTGGTATTGGATCGAACTTGATATTTCGGATATATTTATGCCCTTTGGGTTCGTACACGCCTCCTTTATACCTGTGGATGCCGAGGTTAAACTCTGCGTTGTTTTGAATTATGGTGGTGTCTAACGAAGAAAGCAAAACATGTTTTTCTTCCAATGAATCCTGAATCGGGCAAATTAGCAGCCCATGATATTTGCGTGTGTTACAACCATTTATAGTGGTGCTTAGGTACGAACCCGCCCTGTTCGATCTTAAAATTTCTTTAGATAATGAATATTCAAGGTTAATTAATTGCTCCTTATCAAATTTAAGGTAACTCATTTGGTTTATTAATTAATTCATCTGTTTGTTAGAGACTGTTTAAATTCTTCGCGTTGATATATAATATTTATTTCAAAGGGCTTTTTTTAGCATTTTACTCGAATTTTAATATCTTTCTATTACCTGATAATAAGGTAAAATGCATTAGTTTTTGGATGAACAGTGCATTCTGTAATTAATAGGAATTGCACACTTTCTACTAAGATAGATCATTTAGTTTAATTTTCTCCAAACCTTTTTCTATTGAATCTATTTCATGAGTAAAAAATTCTTTTTCTAATTTAAAATTAAGAGCCGGATGTTTTTCATTTAGCTGTGTTATTCGTTTTAAATATTGATTTAAAAAATTTAAATATGCATTTGTAACCTTGTTGAAAGGAATGTGGTTCATTGCCTTTAGTATTTTTTTTACCTGTGCAGCAATATTCCGGCTTTCAGTTTCTATAAAAGAATGTTCGAAAATATCCCAAATGTGGTTAAGTGCAACATCGGAAAGATGGATCATGTCTTCTGCATAAAAGCGATAGTCCCGTAATTCGTCCATGACAATTTCGTATGCCTGGAAATAGGCGCATTTTTCTTCCCCAAAAATCTGAAGAAGCTCATTGATAGCCAATAGTAAAGTTGCCTTGCTACGCTGGTTTTCAACCGCCCCATCTTTCCAATGACGGATTGGGCTGACTGTAAATATTACTTTTATGTCCGGGTTAATTTTCCAGATTTCGGACAACAATTTTCGATATTCATTAACAATTTCGCTTACTGACAAGCGCTTTCTAATAAATTTGTTGGCTTCAATTTTATGGCAATTCGAAACAGTTTGCCCGGTTTTGCTGAATTGGTAAATCCATGCAGTCCCAAATGTGAGAAACAAAAAATCAGCATTTTTAAAAAAGCTTAAAGAAGAGGCGATCCTTGAATTAATGGTATTTAATGTTTTGTTTTCATCGGCTGATGAATATTTCCCATGGTGATAAAAGCTATGCCACAAACCATCTTTTTTTATTAAATCTGCCGCAGTAAATATTTTTTTATTCAATAAAAACCGCAATCCATTTGCGATGGAAGCCGGGTTGTATAAAATTCCAAATGGATTGATGTCCACCTTGTATTTCAAATCGGCCAATCTGCCCCCGATGTTTTCGGTAAAACATGAACCCATAAAAAGATTTTTTTTCTGGTAACCTGTTTTCCACTTAAAAAGAGGGGTTTCAACTATAGTTTGAAATTTTGCCGGGGCCATTTATTTTATTTTTTTGAAATCAATTTTTTTTAAAACCATAGCAGTACGAGCAGGCAAATACATTTTCAGGAAATGTTGACTTGTAATTCCGGCACTGGGCATTGTGTAATAGCTAATTTCTTCGTCAACCAAATCGTTGCCCCCAAAATGGCCTGAATCGGTATTCAAAACAACTTTATATTTTCCGGGGCCAAGTGGAATTCCATAATCTGTAAACGATTGTGTTGGGTTGAAATTAAAAATAAACAGAAACAATCCCCGGTGGTAAACCAGGACTTTATCAGGATTGTTCTCCATTACAAAATCAACTGATGGTATTGTGAGAAGTTTATTTTCGCTAATTAGCTGTATCATTTCTTTGTCGAAATCGTATAGCCAGTGAAATTTCAGTTTTGGGTCTTCCGATAGGCTCCAAAGGCGCCGTGCATGTTTATGAGACCAACCATTTTCTTTGCGTGGAAAATCAATCCATTCTGGATGCCCAAACTCGTTTCCCATAAAGTTTAAATAGGCACCGCCGGCTGTTGTTGCAGTAGCCAAACGAATCATTTTGTGTAAGGCAATTCCACGGTCAACCGTTAAATTGGGCTGGTCTTTTTGCATATTAAAATACATCTCTTTGTCGATAAGCCTAAAAATAATGGTTTTGTCGCCCACAAGTGCCTGGTCGTGCGATTCGGCATAACTTACCACTTTTTCATCGAGCCGTTTCGAAGTTAATTGATGAAAAATATCGCCCACTTCCCATTCATCGTCCAATTTTTCTTTTATTATTTTTATCCAAAAATCAGGGACTCCCATGGCCATCCTGAAATCGAAGCCCAAACCGCCGTTTTCAATCGCTGCTGCCAGGCCCGGCATCCCACTCATATCTTCTGCAATCGATAGAGACTTAGGTTTGATTTGTTTTAATAGTTTATTGGCCAGCTTAAAATAAGTAATTGCTTCGGGATCAACATTTGCCCCAAAATAATCACCGTAATTTGTAAATGCTTTGTCCAGTCCATGGTCGAGATATAACATACTGGTAACCCCGTCGAAACGAAAACCATCTAATTTATATTCATCGATCCAGTATTTTATATTTGAAAGAAGAAAGTGAAGTACTTCATTTTTATCATAATTAAAACAGTACGAATCCCATGCCGGGTGTTCGCCTCGCCCTCCCTCGTGAAAAAATTGGAAACGTGTCCCATCGTAATTTCCTAAACCTTCTAACTCATTTTTAACAGCATGAGAATGAACAAGATCAATTATTACAGCTAAGCCCAACGAGTGAGCTTCATCGATTAATTGCTTCAGTTCTTCAGGTGTTCCAAAACGGGATGACGGGGCAAAAAAACTGGAAACATGGTATCCAAAACTGCCATAATATGGGTGTTCCGGAATTGCCATTAATTGAATAATGTTGTAACCGTTGGCTTTTATTTTGGGAAGCATTTTTTCCCTGAATTCATTGTAAGTATGGACCCTCTCTTCTTCGCCTGCCATTCCAATGTGTGCTTCGTATATTAAGGGCGGTTCGTCCGATTTTTTAAAGTCGGGATATTTCCATTTATATTGATTTTCAGGCTCCCAAACCTGTGCGTTAAAAATATGTGTTTCTTGATCTTGCACAACCCGCGTTGCCCACGCTGGAATCCGTTTCCCAAAATCAATGGTCCAGTGTACAGAAAGTGCATATAAATCGGCGTGATGGAGTTTATGGTTTTCAAGTTTTAATTCCCAAATACCATTTTTTAGCGGTTCGAAGGCATACTGTTTTTTTTCCTGCCAGTTATTGAAGGTTCCAATTAAAAAAATAAAGGTTGCATTTGGCGCCCATTCGCGAATTACCCATCCGGCGTGGGTTTTGTGCAAACCAAAATAAAGATGACCGCTGGCAAAATCAGAAAGCGATCCTGTCATTATCAATTCCTTCTCTTTTGATTCTGCATTGTTTATCCATTCCGCAATGGGTTCTTTAAAAGGTTCCAGCCATAAATCGTCTTTTACAAGCTTTGGAAGTTTGTTCTTCATACAGTTTTTTTATAAAGATAAAAAATCGACTACTAACATACATCGGTTTTTTTGAAATTCTTAAAATCTGAAATGAAAAAAGCATATTTCGGTAAAATGATAATTTGCTGTTTATTTTAAACTACAAATTGTATTTTTGTAAATTGATATTTAACAGCGATTTATATCTTTTCAAAATGAATCATTAAACAAAATTGATATGAAAAAAATTCTTAAAGTTTTAGGGTATGTTTTAGTTTCATTGCTTGTATTGATAATTGTTTTAATATTAGTATTTAATGGTTATTATTCAGTGTTGAATTCGAAAGCCAAAAAACAACTTACCGAAGTTCAGGTTTTAAAAGAAAATGGCAGAAATTTTCGCGATTTGAATAAAAATGGCAAACTGGATATTTACGAAGACAGCAATCAGGATATTGAAAAACGTATAGAAAATCTACTTGCTCAAATGACTTTGGAAGAAAAAGTGGGAATGATGTGGCATCCTCCCATCGGGGTTGGGGAAAAAGGGGAAATACTTGGTAAACCCAATCCGGCAGCATTTAGCATGGTTTCTTCCTGGGATGTTTTGGTGAATAAAAAAATCAATCACTATAATTTGTTTATTATTCCTGACACCCGTCATTTGGCTGATTGGTATAATAATTTTCAAAAAATTGCTGAACAAACCCGGCTTGGAATTCCGGTAACAATAAGTTCCGATCCCAGGCACGGAATTACAAATTTTATGGGCCCTGATATTCTGGGAAGCAACTTTTCGAAATGGCCCGAACCAAGTGGATTGGCTGCAACCGGGGATTCCTTATTAGTTGCAGAATTTGGCAAAATTGCTAATGTCGAATATCGCGCTGTTGGAATCCGGACGGCTTTGCACCCAATGGCCGATTTGGCCACCGAGCCCCGCTGGGCAAGAATTAACGGTACTTTTGGTGAAGATGCACAACTCTCGAAAAAATTAACGGCTGCCTACATTTATGGATTTCAGGGAGATGAGTTTGGAACGGAAAGCGTAGCAACAATGACAAAACACTGGCCGGGCGGAGGACCGCAAACTGACGGTGAAGACGCGCATTTTCATTATGGGGCAGACCAGGCTTATCCGGGAGATAATTTTGACTACCATTTAATTCCTTTTGATGGTGCATTTGAAGCCGGAACTGCAATGATTATGCCTTATTACGGAGTTCCTGTCGGGCAAACAAACGAAGATGTGGGAATGAGTTTCAACAAAGAAATTATTACCGATTTGCTCCGAAACGAATATAATTACGATGGCATAGTTTGCACCGATTGGGGAATTATTGAAGGCTTTGGTTTTTTGGGAATGGAAATAGTTGAAGCTAAAAACTGGGGAGTCGAGGATTTAACGGTTAAAGAACGAGTTAAAAAAGTGGTTGACGCCGGTGTTGACCAGTTTGGTGGAAATAGTAATACTTCAGAATTAATTGAATTAGTGGAGGAAGGTCAGATTTCGGAATCTCGAATCGACGAATCGGTTAGAAGATTATTGCGGGCGAAATTTAAAATGGGTTTATTCGACAATCCATTTGTTAATGTGGATAAGGCTGAACAAATTGTAGGGAACCCTGAATTTGTGGAAAAAGGGAAACTGGCACAGCGCAAATCTATTGTTTTACTGAAAAATAAAATGAATGCCGATAGTAGTTTTGTTCTTCCGTTAAATATGAAAGTAAAAATATATACTGAAAATATTAAACAAGAAATTGCTTCGGAATATGCAACGGTTGTTGACAGCCTGGACGATGCCGATTTTGCAGTAATACGTTTGCAAGCTCCCTGGGAACCCAGAAACGGTGATATGATTGAAAGTTTTTTTCATCAGGGCGATCTGGATTTTAAAGAACCCGAACTTTCGCGAATTCTGGAAATAATGAAACAAAAACCAACCATTGTTTGTATTTACCTCGACCGTCCGGCAGTTATCTCCGAAATTGTTGAAAATGCAGCCGGGTTACTTTGCGATTTTGGAGCTCACGATGATGCAGTGCTGGATATTATTTTTGGTGAATTTAATCCTTCTGCAAAATTACCGTTTGAGTTGCCTTGTTCAATGGAAGCTGTAAAAAATCAAAAAGAAGATGTTCCGTATGATAGTGAGAATCCCGTCTTTGAATTTGGGTTTGGACTGTCTTATAATTAAGTATTGAAGTTCTGAAGGATTATTTTACTGAGAAAAGAAAAGATTTTACGCAAAGCCCGCAGAGGTATTCGCGAAGAGCGCAAAGAAGAATAAATTAAACCGATTTACACTTTGCGTTTTCTTTGCGTCTTTGCGTGAAAAAAATACAAATCTTTAATCAATTGTTGAGTTTTTAAAACTATTCACTTCAAACTCCCCACTGCCCAAACAAATTTTCCCACTTTCTGTAATTCCTTCAACAAATATTTTATAACGCGAAATATTATCGCAGGTAAAAAAGAAAAGTTCTTTTTCTCCATTTTCCATTTTTACTTGTGGATTCCAATACAAAGTATTTCTATAATCGGGTGCTTCTGAGTAAATATTTTCAGGGGTGTATTTAGGTGAATAAAATTCGCGAAGTGGGGAGAAACCATTTATCTTTTCTACAACTCCGCCAAATAAAGGCATAGTCGGATCAATTTCATCACCCCTTTTAAAAGTTAAAACTACAGCACCATACTTTGCCCTGGCTCCATAAGCGTAAGACATTGGCGGAGTTATAATTTCTATTGTACTAAAATCAGTTACGCTAAAGCTCTTGATTTCTTTGTTTGAAAAATAATGGTATCCATCTATGAAAAAGCCTGGAGATCCCATGTCCCATCCAGCCTGAACTTTAATATTCAATTCATTTTCACTGTTTCTGTATGAAAGAATTCCTGGCACTTTATAAGCCAGAAATTCCACGATATCAAAACTTCCCGCTGCCATTTCCCATGTTAGTTTAAACGGACCATCATTTTTTCGGGGAGTTCCAGTTTTGAATTCTGGCCTGGTTTTTTTTGCAGTTACTTCAATTTCATCGACCAAAATATTGTTTTTATTCGGGTAAAATTCTTTTAGCCTCATTTCGTTTAAATAACGCTGCCGATAAACAGAAAGTGGTATTGCATAAAAACTTTTTAATTGATATAAACTGGATGAATTAATAACAGGAAGAATAATCTCCGGAAGCTCCATTTCGAACTGAATGTTGTTTTTGTCGTTTTTATTTCGTGCCTGTGCAAATACCGAAGCCGAATCGTAAAAAACAACATTCCTGAATTTAAAATTTCCATTTAAATCCAAGGGCTTATCGAAGTACACTGAAGTGCTGTCGCTTTTAAAAATAACCATTGAAACATTTCCATCAGTTAATGCTTTTTTCCCAAAAGTGCGTTTTACATGTCCGTTAAAAGTAAAGCCAAATTGAGGTTCAAAATCCATTTTTAGCAAATCATTTTTCAACCCATTCCAAACATAATTACTCCAGCCATTTGTGGTCATTAACAAATCGAGTTTTGTTTGCGAATCAAGATTTTCATGGGATGAAAAATATTCAACCGGCGATTCAATGTGTCCGTTTAATTCTGAGTCGAGCAATAAATACGAGGCAATATTTTGCGAAACGCCCGATGCATTTATATAGTTTTCATCAACCACTGCGATAGAAACCGGTGCAACTTCATCCGGGGAAATATCGTCGGAACTTAAGTTTACC
The DNA here is from genome assembly GCA_018648265.1 of Prolixibacteraceae bacterium. Taxonomy (GTDB): domain Bacteria; phylum Bacteroidota; class Bacteroidia; order Bacteroidales; family Prolixibacteraceae; genus Draconibacterium. Next base: position 18,409 of record JABGRN010000012.1, read on the forward strand.
TGAACTTCATCTCTTGTTGAAAATGATTCGGCGTTTAATTGGACATCAAGATTTATCATTTCTAAATCTTCCTTAAAAACCAATCGTTCCGAAATAGGATTTAAATTTTTATCAAGCAAAACAAAGCGGTTAATTCCACCCCGAAGTTTTTTTGCATCAATTTTTAAAAATGAGTTTAACTTTTTCCTGTCGATTTCCAGATAAAATAATCCTTCGCTACGATTGGTACAAACAAGGTAGTAAACTTGGTTTCGTGCAATATTTTTAGCCTGAACAACCATTTGTAGTTTTTTCTTTTCCTGGTTTACCAATTTTAATTTTGCACCACTTTCCCTGATTTCGGGAAGCTGAAATGCAAGGTTTGGAAAACCATCGATTTTTGTGGTGTAGGTTTTTCCTGGTTTTGGGTAGAAATAAAATTTACCGGCTCCTTTGTAAACCGATTTAAAAGTTAAAATCAAATCTCCGTTCTCATCCAGCAGATTTCCTGAAATATCTTTTCCTTTCCCGAATTGGTCAACTGCTTTGAAAGCCACACAATTTGATTCATCGGCAAGCAAAAAACCACCTTCGGGTAAAAATGAAACATCGATTTGAGTGGAAATAGTTTTATTGGTGTCTGCCGCTAATAATTCAAATGAATTCTTAACTGATGAAATATGAATGGTTTTGGTAAAAAATACATCATTTCCAAAATTTTTCAGATAATCTGTGTAGGCACGCAAAAGATAATTTCCTTCTGATATTACTGTATCAGAAAAAGAAAGGTAACCGGAACCAGATCCGTTTTGAATCAGGAACAGTTCATCGTTTACAATTTCACCCTCGGCATTAATTAAATCGACATACAAATTACACGATTCAGATTCGGGTTTGTTCGTTTTTCCTTCCAGTAAATAAGCAGCAAACCAAAGCGTGTCTCCTTCAAAATAAAATTCTCGATCAGTGTGGAGATATAGTTTTTGGAAAAGGTTATTTTGTTGGGATTCGAAATAATTATTTATGTTTTGAGCAAATACATTGCTTGTCACCAAAATAAAAATAAAAATTAATTTGAAAATTTTAGTCTTTTTCATGGCTGTTTAGTTTTTGACGATCATTACGGGAATTCACGACAAATTCCTCGCTTCCCAAATAAATCTTTCCATTTTGGGTTATACCTTCAACCAAAACCTTAAAACGGGCAATGTCGTCGGATGTAAAGAAAGATATTTCTGCTTCCCCATTTTCAAGGCTTACGGATGAATTCCAATACAATGTTGTGCGGTAATCTGGTTTTTCAGAATCAATATTCTCTGGTGTGTATTTTGGCGAATAAAATTCCCGGTATTTAGAAAATCCTTTAATTTTTTGAGTTAACAGACCTTTTAGGTATTTCTCTCTCTCCTGTTCAGGGATTCCTCTTTTGGTGTAGATAAAAACAACGCCATTTGCTCCTCTTGCTCCAAACAAAGTTGTACCTGTTGGATTGGTTCTTTTTATTACGTCAACTCTATCAATATAGGAAACAGAAATAATACTTTGTTCTCCCATAACAATCCTCTCTTCCGTAGGAATTCCATCAATATAAAAGAGTATGCTTCCACCAGCGTTAATTGTTCCCGGGGGACGGGAGCCAAACATTACAGGAGCTTTAGCAAAGAGAAAATCTTTTAGATTTTTGTACATAAAATCTGCCTCTGTAGTTTTTATTGAATAATCAGATTCAGAATAAATCTGAGAAAATTTAACTTCTTCTTTCTTCCGAAACTTAGCTTTCACCTCTACTTCTTTAATTAATATCACAACTTTTTCAGGCTCAAACTCCTTTTCGCTGAGCCGGGCATAATAGTTCTGGCGGTACAAATCCATGGGTATCCTGTTTTCGTAAAATAAATGATTAAATTTCTCCAAACTAAAATCAGGAACATTGTATTTAACCTGCTCAAGAACTATCTGTGTATTCTGGTTTTCGTTGCTTTTCCTCGCCATAAGGGTAATCTCGGCTGAATCAGACAGATAAATATGTTTAAAAGAAAAACGACCTTCCTTATCAGTAGTTTCCCAAAATGTATATAAGCTGTCGTTTTTAATCGTAAGAATAACTTCGCTCTTTTCAATCCGTTTTTTCCTCCATAAGTTTTTCACATATCCATTAATATCTAATCCGGAAGTAACCGGAAATTCAAAATCTGTATCCTGTATTTCAGCTACATGATTCCAAATATATTTGCTCCAACCGTGCGTTAACATCAGCAAATCCAGTTTTTGCAGTGAAGAAATTTCAGGTTCATCTTTAAAATAATCAAGAGGAGATTTGATAGTTCCCCGAAGTTCAGAATCGAGAAAAAGCCGTGACATCATATTTTGTGTCTCACCAAAAGCGTTAAGGCTGTTCTCGTTTACAACAGCAATAGATAACCTTGCACTCTCGGATTCCCAGTCAGTATTTGCAACTAATTTTAAATTTACCTGACTACGGTTTGGAAAAACAGATTTGGGTAATTCAATTTGAAGAGAATTTATTTCAATATTATTGTTAAAATACAAACGATCAGAAATCGGATTTAGGTCTTCGTTAAACAAAACAAAACGATTTATGCCTTGCCCCAGTAAGTTTTTATCTACCTTAAGTAAACCACGATGTTCTGCAAGTTCAATTTCGCGATAGAACAACACTTCTCCTCGGTTCGCGCAGGCAAGAGTATAAACTTTCGCTTCACTTTTTTTTGGGCTGGAAAAAATACTAACATCCAAACCGTTTTCATTACTTTCAATAATCTGCAACTTTATGCCGGATTTTTCAGGCTGAATAAACTTTTGTTGATGTTGGGGAAACGAATCCAAAACAGTTTTATATTTATCAGCTGAGTTCGGATGAAAGTAAAATTTCCCAAGTCCTTTGTAAATAGTTTTAAAACGTGCAACAATGCGGTTTTTATTATCTACAACTGAACCGTTTGTATTTACTCCTTGTCCTTTTTCATCGATAATTTTAACGGCGACAACATTGAGTGTATTCTCCAAAAGAATACCGCTTTCCGGGAAAAATTCAACGTGAAAATTTGCGACTTTTTTATTATTTTCATTAAAACTATCGTTACCAATTTCGAACGAATTTTTAGTCTTATCAATGGTTAATGTTTTGTAGAAAAAACATTCTTCTCCAAAGTTCTGTAGATAATTTGTGTAGGCCCGAAGAACAATATTTCCAATTAAAGAAGTATCAGTCAATGGAATATTTCCCTCAGAAAAGCCTTTGAAATTTGGGAACATTTCTGAAGTAACAACAGTTCCCAAGGAATCAATTAAATCAACATATAGATTCTGGTCATTCAGTACGGGAGAATGTGTTTTACCATCGAGTAAATATCCACTCAACCAAATCGTATCACCGAGAAAATAAAACTCTCTGTCAGTGTGGAGATATAGTTTTTGAAAGGGAATTGTTTGTTGTTTTTCGAAATAAGTGTTGATGTTTTGAGCAAAGGAACCCGAAGAAATAAAAAGCAATGTAATAGCGAGATGGTAGATTTTGGATATCATTGCAGCAGTAATTGAAAGTTGTTGTCAAGCTACAAAAATTGTTCCTTATTAATTCAAAAATTAGCTTTATTTTCACTCTCTGAATAAAATGAAATACTTTATAAAAAAATGGCTAATCATCTGGAAACCTGCCACGATCCTTTAAACTCACCCTTGATTTTTAAAATCGCCTTTTTAATTTCGCTCTGACATAATTCTTTACCATGATCACACTTCTCACCGGTCAATAAAGATTTAAGTTTTGCATGGGCACGTTTATCTTTTAAAACCCCCAGAGTCCAAATTGCTTTATTTTTCTCTTTTAACGTAAATTCATCAGAGTCAATTAAAGCGATTAAAGATTCGATCTTATCTTTTTGAAAAACTTCGACTGCATTTTCGGTAATTTCATTTGCATCGATAATATTTAGCATGAATATTAATGGTGGTAAAAAGATTTCACGCAAAGCCCGCAGAGGTATTCGCGAAGAGCGCAAAGAAGAATAAATTAAACCGATTTACACTTTGCGTTTTCTTTGCGCCTTTGCGTGAAAAAAATATAAAGCACTTTCCATTTTTGGCAATTACTTCTGCAAGACTTTGTAACTCGAAGTATTTTAGTCAATATTTATTTTAGCGGCTGGCAGTTTCGTAATATTCAAAAGCATCGATAATATCTAAATAAACACCATCGAAACCACTATTAATGATTTTTTTTAGATACGAATTTTCGTTGCCGTAAATAATATCCTGCCACTCGTTTTGCCAAAATTTCACTTTAAAATTTTCTTTCCATTCTGGGTTTTCATCGCCAAGCCACGAAGGATTATTTATGTTCCAGCTTTCTTGCCAATAATATCTGTAATTTTCTGCTTCACCAACCGACAAGTAGCAAATTACCAAACGTTTGCCTCCGTTAAATTTGTTTTTCAGTTGGTTTATTTCCGCTAATGAAAATTCAGTTCCATCGATAAAAAATAAATCCATAATTAATAAATCGTAATTTGTTGAAGTTACTGCATCAACAAAAATCGCTTTTGTTGAAAATTTTTCTGGGTTTATTAAATACAGGAAATTTTTCACTTCTTCAAGAGAGTTAATATTATCGTTATTATTTCTAAAAATTGGGCTTGGATAATTTGGGATATTATTAAGTTCGCGTTGGTCGGCAGCAAAGGAAATAAATTTTTTGTTGCTGTTTTGTGTGTACGAATTATCAATTTTTGAAGGTGTGGAACAGTAATCAGTTACCAAAATTGTGTTCCCCGAATTCATTGAGATTTCTAAAAACGACAATAAATATTCAGTTTCATTTGTTGGGGTTGCCTCGTTGTCATTATCATATCCATAAAGTAAATCTTCCTGGCCATTCCCGTCAATTGCATTTAAATAAGCAGTGTCGGGCATTGCATTTTCTTCTCCCGAAATAGTTACCAATTCAATACCATTTTGCGGAATAATTATAAAACCGGGATTTATGGATTTTGCAGAATTGCTTATTCCAATAACAAAATCGCGCATTTCCTGTTTAAAGTCAATACCATCAGAAAAATCGTTGTCATCTTTTTCGCACGACATCAATAACATAAAAATTGTTGCCACAAAAATTAAGTTTTTCATAATAATTGCCCTTTATTAAAAAACGTATTTTTAAACAATTGCTTGCTACTTATCCTTGCTACTTTTATTATTTTCCCTCAGTACTTCAAATAGACGGTTTATCCGTTTCACTTTAGCATCGTCGGTTTTTGGCTCTGACACAAACCCGGTCCAGAATTTTTTTGCTGAAAAAGAAAGTTTATGAAATGCCCCCATCATTTTAAGATCGTTTTCCAGCAACCATTGCAAGTATTCAGGCATTTCCATGGTTTTCGGCGATTCGTCTTTTTCAACTACAATTTTTACAGAATCTCCTTCGTCTTTTCCGATAGCCAGCCGAATGTCTTTTTTTACGTGCAACCAATGAGTTCCGTTCCCGGTTGGCAAAAGGCTCATAAAATATGTTTCCCCATCAAAAACAGCTTTTACACTCACTGCTTTTCGAGTTCCAAATTCTTTTGCGCTTTCGAAGGGGAATTCAGCAAAAACCCCATTCTGAGCCCCTTTTATAAGTATGGTTTCGTATTCAAACTTTCTATCCATTTTTTGAAGTTTGAATAAATTCCAGATTTCTTTTTAGTCCCTTAAAACCGGCCCTTTTAACTGCTGAGTTTTTAAACAATTCATTAAATAAAGGTTTTTCCATTTTGTGCCAATCAGAATTATCAAGTTCCATTAATTTCGGATTTGGCTGAAAATCGGGTTCATTGTTTGGTTCCGATTTCAGATTCCAGGGGCACACATCCTGGCAAATGTCGCAACCAAAAACCTGGTTTTCAAATTGCCCTTTTAGTGTTTTATCTATTTCTCCTTTTATTTCAATGGTTTGGTACGAGATACATAAGCGGGCATCAATAATCCGGTTGGCAACTATTGCTTTTGTTGGGCAGGCGTCAATGCAACGTGTGCAGGTGCCGCAGTGGTCGTGCACAATTTTAATTTCATCAAACGGCAATTCGATATCCAAAATCAGTTCGCCAATAAAAAAGAAGCTGCCATGATTTACCGAAATGAGGTTACTGTTTTTTCCTATCCAGCCCAAACCGGCACGACTCGCCCAGGCACGCTCCAAAACGGGTGCCGAGTCAACAAATGGCCGGCCATTGCAAACTTGAATTTCTTGCTGAATAAAACGGAGCAATTTTTTCAATTTGTCTTTCATTACAAAATGATAATCGGTTCCGTATGCATATTTTGAAATAATGGGTGTGTTTAATTTTTTTTGTGCCTCTTGTGGAAAATAATTTTGAAGGACAACAATAATGGTTTTGGCATTTTCAAACAACAATCGCGGATCCAATCTTTTTTCAATATTGCGCGCCATGTAAGCCATTTCTCCATGCATTTTGTTAAACAACCATTTTTGGAAACGGTCTTTTTCTTTTGGGAGAGAATCTGCCGCAATAATGGAACACTCTAAAAGTCCAAGTTCTTTTGCTTTTGCTTTTATTGATTTCGATATTTGATTTGAATCTTGCATCTTAGTTAAATTAACCGCAGAGTTGTGTTGTTTACTTTGAATCTTATTTCTAAAATTTGTTTTTTTGCAGAAAATAACAAATAACAATTATCAAATTACAAACCTGTCTGGCACTTGACTGATAAATCACAAAAATCAATATCAAAATTACAAATTGTTTGAAACATAATAAGGAATAGTTTAGAATTTGGATATTTAAAAAATTGAAACTTATCTGTTATTTGTTTTTTTGAGATTTGTCTTTTCCCGTTTATCTGGGTTAGGGCTTGCGAAAAGTTTAAAGCCACTCAGTAATTTCATGATTATCTATGTGTATAAAGTTAAACTTTTTTGAAATGGAAACAACTCGCAAAATATATACTTGGGAAATTCATTTTACGATTTAATCACGTAATAGGAATTGGATTAATTTGATTCAAAAAAATACGGTCATTTTTTCAGGCAACAAAAATGTAAATATATAGGATCTAATATCCCTTCAATGATGTAAGTCAAATTGTCTCAAATAAATTGAACTTGTAATTAAGGGATAACAAAATAATACTAATATTCTAGTATAGAATGTTTTGGCGGTCTGCATTTGGTTTACAAGGAGTATAGTTTATAATTAAACCATTGATTTTTTTAAAGCAACACATTTGTTCATTTTTTCACCTTCTCTCTTTGAAACCAGCTCAATGTCAGTTAAATGAGTGAATGTTATATTTAATTTATTTTAATTCAATATTTACCCGATTCCAGGAGTTTGATTTTATTTTTAAATGAAAGGCAGCCTGCCTGAAAAATCCTATATTTGCATATTTTTTAAAATCAGAAGATTAGAGTTTTTCTTATGGGTAATAGGTTTCAGGAATACAAGCAATTAGATCTCTCGCAGATAAACAAAGATGTGCTAAATCGTTGGGAGGAAGATGATACTTTTCACAAAAGTATTTCTACCCGCGAAGGTCGTCCAACATTTGTATTTTACGAAGGTCCGCCATCGGCAAACGGAATGCCGGGAATTCATCATGTTATGGCGAGGGCAATTAAAGATATTTTTTGTCGCTACAAAACCATGAAAGGTTTTCGTGTACACCGAAAAGCAGGGTGGGACACACACGGTTTGCCCGTGGAATTGAGTGTAGAAAAAGCACTAAATATTACCAAAGAAGATATTGGGAAAAAGATTTCTGTTGAAGAATACAATCAGTCGTGCCGCACCGAGGTGATGAAATATACCCGCGAATGGGAAGATTTGACCCGTATTATGGGTTACTGGGTAAACATGGACGACCCATACGTAACCTTTGATAATAGGTACATTGAAACTGTTTGGTGGCTACTTAAAAAAATATACAGTAAAGGATTGCTGTATAAAGGATATTCAATTCAACCTTACTCGCCGGCTGCCGGAACCGGTTTAAGTTCGCACGAATTAAATCAGCCTGGTTGTTACCGCGATGTAAAAGATACAACTGCAATTGCCCAGTTCAAAACCATCAGAAACGGAAAATCGGAATTTCTTTTTGAGGGAACAGATACTGATGTATATTTTTTAGCATGGACTACTACTCCCTGGACTCTTCCATCGAATACCGCTCTTTGTGTTGGCCCCGGAATTAAATATGTAAAAATAAAAACGTTTAATCCTTACACCGGAATTCCTGTAACCGTTATTTTAGCAAAAGATTTATTTCCGGTTTATTTTAATTCGAAAAATGAAGATTTATCATTTGAAGAATATAAACCTGGCGACAAAAAAATCCCTTATAAAGTTTTAAATGAATATTCAGGGAAAGATCTGGCCGGTGTTCAATACGAACAATTAATTGAATGGGTAAAACCAAAAGGAAAGGCTTTTGAAGTTATTACCGGAGATTTTGTAACTATTGAAGACGGTACAGGAATAGTTCATATCGCTCCTACTTTTGGTGCCGACGATGATCGGGTTGCAAAACAAAACGGGATTTCACCATTAATTGTTGAAGATTCAGAGGGCAAAACACAAGCCCTGGTCGATAAAAAAGGCAGGTTTTACCCTACTAAAGAATTAGATAGCGCTTTTGTTGAAAAATATGTAAACACAGAAAAGTATCACGATTTTGCCGGCAGATCAGTTAAAAACGAATACGACGACAAGCTGGAAGATGATGCACCGACTGTTGATGTGGATATTGCAATAATGCTGAAACAGGAAAACAAGGCCTTTAAAATTGAAAAGCATACACACAGTTATCCTCATTGCTGGCGCACCGATAAACCGGTTTTATACTACCCTCTCGATTCGTGGTTTATAAAAACAACAGCCGTTAAAGACAAAATGGTGGAACTAAATAACACCATTAACTGGAAACCAAAATCAACCGGAACAGGAAGGTTTGGTAACTGGTTGGAAAATCTTGTTGACTGGAATTTAAGCCGCTCGCGTTTCTGGGGAACACCACTTCCAATTTGGAGAACCGAAGATGGTTCGGAGGAAATTTGTATTGGTTCAACAGAAGAATTAATGGCCGAAATTAAAAAAGCCATGGCAGCCGGTTTTATGGACGAAAATCCTTACGAAGGTTTTGAAGTTGGGAATAATACAAAAGAAAATTACGACAAAGCAGACTTACACAAACCTTATGTCGATAAAATAATTTTGATTTCAGCTTCGGGGCAAAAAATGTTTCGTGAGCCAGATTTAATTGATGTTTGGTTCGATTCGGGTGCGATGCCATTTGCCCAACGTCACTATCCGTTTGAAAGCCCCCACTTACTCTCCCAAGGGGGAGAAAGAAGAACCCCAAAATGGCAAACTGCAAGAGATTCAAGTAATGGGCTTTTAAAAGAGTTGGCAAAAAAACAAAAAGAAAATCCAACTGAGGCAGAAGTTTTTCTTTGGCAAAATCTTAAAAACAAAAATTTAGCCGGATATAAATTCAGGCAGCAACATATTATTGATCAGTTTATTGCCGATTTTGTTTGTTTAGAAAAACAATTAATAGTTGAAATTGATGGAGGTTATCACTCGTTGCCTGAAGTAAAAATTTCAGACAAACAGCGAACTGAAATACTCGAAGAATTAGGTTTTGCCATTATTCGATTTACTAATGAAGAGGTAATAAATAATACTGAAGGCGTTCTCAATAAAATCACTTCTGTTCTTAACTCCCTCCCCTTTGGGGAGGGTCGGGGTGGGGCTTTATTCCCGGCCGATTTTATTGCAGAGGGAGTTGACCAAACAAGGGGTTGGTTTTTTACTTTGCATGCAATTGCAACAATGATTGGAGAGTCGGTTGCATTCAAAAATATTATTTCAAACGGGCTGGTGTTAGATAGCGCGGGAAATAAAATGTCGAAGCGTTTGGGAAATGCTGTTGACCCGTTTTCTACTATCGAAAAATATGGGTCAGACCCCTTGCGTTGGTATATGATAACCAATGCACAACCCTGGGACAACCTAAAATTTGATATCTCAGGTGTTGAAGAAGTGAAACGTAAATTCTTCGGGACATTATATAATACGTACAATTTCTTTGCACTTTATGCAAATGTTGACGGATTTACTTATTCTGAAGAAGAAATATCGATGGAACAGCGCCCTGAAATTGATCGCTGGGTAATATCTCTTTTAAATTCTTTATTAAAAGAAGTTGGCGAGAGTTACGAAAATTATGAACCCACTCGTGCAGGGCGTGCCATTTCTGAATTCGTTTCAGAAAATTTAAGTAACTGGTTTGTCCGTTTAAGTAGAAAAAGATATTGGGGTGGAGAATATTCAAGCGATAAAATTTCAGCGTACCAAACTTTATATACTTGTTTAACCACGGTGGCAAAATTAATGGCGCCAATTGCACCATTTTACGCCGATTTGTTGTTTGCCGATCTCAATAAAATTACCCAAAAAGAAACCGATCAGAGCGTGCATTTAGTAGATTTCCCTGCACTTAACGAAGACTTGATCGACAAAGATTTGGAAGAAAAAATGGCCATTGCACAAAAAGCCTCATCCATGATTTTGGCACTCAGGAGAAAAGAGAAATTAAAAGTGCGCCAACCACTTGCAAAAATAATGATGCCAGTTCTTAATCCACCGTTTAGGGAGCAATTTGATGCAATCAAAAATATTGTCCTGTCGGAAGTGAACGTTAAAGAGGTTGAATATCTGACCGATACGGCCGGAATAATTAAAAAGAAATTAAAGCCAAATTTTAAAACATTGGGACCGAAATTCGGAAAACTGATGAAACTTATTGCTGGAGAAGTAACCCGCTTTAGCCAATCGGATATTTCAATTTTCGAAAAAACGGGAACTTATAATATTTCTATTGGCGAAGAAAACATCGAATTATCTTTAGAAGATGTCGAAATTCAAACCGAGGATATCCCAGGATGGACAGTCGCCTCGGAGGGGCAGATGACCATCGCCCTTGATATTAATATTACAGAAGAACTAAAACAAGAAGGAATTGCCCGTGAATTTGTAAATAAGATCCAAAATCTACGTAAAGAAAATAACTTTGAAGTTACAGATAGGATAAGTTTAACGATTTTAAAACAGGATAAAATTAATGACGCGGTATTAATCCAGAAAGACTATATTTGCACGCAAACTTTGGCTGCAGGGTTGCAATTGGTTGATAATTTGACAGATGATAAGGCAAAAGAAGTTGAAATTGATGCAGAAGTAAACACAAAAATTTTGGTTGAAAAACTAAAAAACTGATATGTTGTTTGACCTAAATTTGGTGTTGAATATTTATTAATTTTGTGGCGCATTAAAAAGTAGGAACGAATTAAAATCCTTTGTTATGGGAGAAAAAAACAGATATTCAGATGAGGAGTTAATTGAATTTAAAGAGCTCATTTTAAAAAAACTGGAAATGGCCCAGGAAGATTATGAGATGTATAGAAATTCATTGACTCAAAGCGACGGAAACGATACGCAGGACACTTCTCCAACATTTAAAGTTTTGGAAGAAGGGGCAGCCACACTCTCGAAAGAAGAAGCAGGTAAGTTGGCCCAACGTCAACTAAAATTTATACAACATTTACAGGCTGCAATGGTACGAATCGAAAATAAAACTTATGGGATTTGCCGCGACACTGGTGGCTTAATTTCAAAGGAAAGACTGCGTGCAGTTCCACATGCCACACTTTGTATAAGTGCAAAAAAGAATCAGAAGTAACAAAAAATGTATTTGCTCTGCGGATTATTCGCTTTTTATGAATAAACCGGGGGCATTTTTATTTAAATACCATGAACATTTCGCGCCGTAATAAATTACTGATTGTTATTTTTTTAATATTAATTACCGACCAGATACTTAAAATCTGGATTAAAACATCTATGTCAATTGGCGATGAAATCGTTCTCTTTAAATGGTTTATCCTTCATTTTGTTGAAAATAACGGCATGGCCTTTGGTTTTGAATTCGCCGGCGAATATGGTAAAATTTCTCTTAGTATCTTTCGGATCATTGCTGTTGTTGCCATTGGTTGGTATCTTTTTAAATTGGCGAAACAGAAAGAAATACCATTTGGGTTTATAATGAGTATATCGTTTATTTTTGCAGGTGCTATTGGCAATATTATCGATAGTCTTTTTTATGGTTTAATTTTCAATCACAGTTTTGGGCAAGTGGCCACTCTATTTCCAGAAGGTGGTGGTTATGCCGGGTTTTTGCACGGGAAAGTTGTTGACATGTTTTATTTCCCATTAATAAATGGCTACTATCCCGATTGGTTTCCGTTTTGGGGTGGAAACCAATTTATCTTTTTTAGACCGGTTTTTAATATTGCCGACTCATCGATTACCATTGGTATTTTTGCAATTTTAATTTTTTACCGGAAATATTTCAACAAAACAGACGAAGAAGTCCAGGATGAGACACATGAAAATCCAACACCACTGGAAACTTCATCGGAAATATAGAATCTTATTTTTGAGGTCTTTCGAATTCAATTGTCTTTCATTTTATTTTACCTTTGCAAATCTCATTTCGTATCGATAAATTATGGGAAATAAATTGGTTATTTATAATACACTAACCCGGGCAAAAGAAGAATTTAAACCCCAGGTTGAAGGGAAAGTAGGACTATATGTTTGCGGTCCAACCGTTTATAGCGATTCGCATTTAGGCCACGCCCGCCCGTTTATAACATTCGATTTGCTTTTTCGTTACCTTACATTTTTAGGGTTAAAAGTGCGGTACGTTCGGAACATTACTGACGTTGGGCATTTGGAAGATGAAGTGGAGGGAACTGGCGAAGACCGAATTGCAAAAAAAGCCCGCATCGAACAATTAGAACCTATGGAAGTTGTCCAAAAATATATGAACTCGTTTCATCATAATATGGATGCTTTAAATGTACTTCAGCCTAGTATCGAACCACGGGCGTCGGGCCATATTATCGAGCAACAACAAATGATTGATTCCATTGTAAAAAATGGTTATGGTTACGAAGCAAATGGTTCTGTTTACTTTGACGTTGAAAAATACAACCAGAAATTTCAATATGGAAAATTGTCGGGAAGGAATTTAGATGATATAAAAACTAACACGCGGGAACTGGAGGGGCAGAGTGAAAAAAAGAATTCATTCGATTTTGCTTTATGGAAAAAAGCATCGCCCGAACATATTATGCGTTGGCCCTCGAAATGGAGCGATGGATTCCCGGGTTGGCACCTCGAATGTTCTGCTATGAGTACAAAATACCTTGGCAAGCAGTTTGATATTCATGGTGGCGGTATGGATTTAACTTTCCCACATCACGAGTGCGAAATTGCACAATCAACTGCAAGTCTGGGCGAAGAATCAGTGCGTTACTGGATGCACAATAATATGATTAAGATTAACGGGCAAAAAATGGCTCGATCGCTGGGGAACTTTATAACCCTGGAAGAATTGTTTAAAGGCAAGCATAAAATCCTGGAACAGGCATATTCGCCAATGACCATCCGTTTTTTTATTTTACAGGCACATTACCGCAGTACTATAGATTTTTCTAATGAAGCGTTGAAAGCATCGGGGAAAGGTTTAGAACGATTAATGGCCGCTATAAAAACTTTAGATGAATTGTCACCATCAGAAAAATCATCGATAGATTTTAATCCCTTAAAAGAAAAGTGTTTCGATGCTTTAAACGACGATTTAAATAGCCCCATTGCAATTGCACACCTTTTCGATGGTGTGAAAATGACCAATTTAATAAAAGCCGGGAAAGAAAAAATTTCGGCAGAAGATTTAGTAGAATTGAGATCTTTTTTCAATAGTATGGTTTTCGATGTGTTAGGTTTTAAAGAGGAAAACAATGTTGAAACCAGTGGTGGCGAAATTTTAGCAGGAACTGTTGAGTTGCTTTTGGAACTAAGGAAAAATGCCAAAACAAACAAAGATTGGGGCACTGCAGATAAAATCCGCGATGAGTTAAATGCACTCGGGATTGAATTAAAAGACACCAAAGAGGGAGTTGATTGGAATTTAAAATAGATTGTAAGGGAAGCAAAAAACAATATCCAATTTTTGTTGCGTTCGAAGTAATCTTTGGTTTCAAATATCTGAGAATTAGTACTCATTTGAGATTTGATTTTTGGAATTTGGATTTTAAAAATGATAATAACTATTTAATTTTAAGTGGAACCGGTTCACTCGAAACTTTAATCTTTAAACTTTAAACTATCATGTTTTCAGGAATAGTAGAAGAATACGGAACAGTTGTAGCAATTGAGAAAGACCAGGAAAATGTACATTTTACTTTAACCTGCTCGTTTGCCGATAAATTAAAAGTTGATCAAAGTTTATCGCACAATGGTGTTTGTTTAACCGTAGTTTGGGTCAACAAAGCTGAAAAACTTTACAAAGTTACTGCAATTAAGGAAACACTCCTGAAGTCGAATTTAGGATTGCTCGAAGTGGATTCAAAAGTTAACCTCGAACGTAGTATGATGATGAATGGCCGTTTGGACGGGCATATTGTTCAGGGGCACGTTGATCAAACAGCAACTTGTACAAAAGTAGAAGAAGCCGATGGAAGTTGGTATTATACTTTCGAGTACGAATTCAATTTGGAAGCGGCCCAAAAAGGTTACATGACTGTTGAAAAAGGCTCGGTAACAGTAAATGGTGTCAGTCTCACAGTTGTGAACTCAAAAGACAAATCCTTTCAGGTTGCAATTATTCCTTTTACCCAGGAAGTAACCAATTTTCACACCTTTAAAGTAGGTACAGTTATAAATCTTGAGTTTGACATTATTGGTAAGTATTTGAGTAAGTTGAACTCTTTTAACAGATAATATCAATTCAATTAATTTATTGAACCAGCTACGAATAGTACTTCTAAATCAAAAAAATGTAGGGGGATAAATTTTAGAACACTACTAATAGTTAGACTCCTTAATTTCGAAAAACGATTGAGGATGCAAACAGGCAGGACACATTTTGGGAGATGCCGCAGCTTCATGAATAAATCCGCAATTCCTGCATTTCCAAACTACTTTATCGTCGCGTTTAAATACTTTGCCTTCTTCTAAATTATTATATAGTGTACGAAAACGATTTTCATGCGCCATTTCAACTTTTGCAATCATTTTGAAAGCCGTTGCAATTTCCCGGAAACCTTCTTCTGCAGCTATTTTAGCAAATTCAGGGTAAAGTTCAGTCCATTCCTCATTTTCTCCTTCCGCCGAAGCTTTTAGATTTTCCATCGTAGTCCCAATTTTCCCGGCTGGGTAAGTTGCGGTAATCTCAACCATTCTCCCTTCTAAAAATTTAAAAAACCTTTTGGCATGTTCTTTTTCATTCAGGGCGGTTTCTGCAAAAATGGCTGCAATTTGTTCAAGCCCTTCCTTTTTTGCCTGGCTTGCAAAATAGTCGTATCGCATTCTTGCCTGAGATTCACCTGCAAATGCTTTTAATAGATTTTGTTCCGTTTTCGTTCCTTCTAAATCGTTCATAATAAAAATATTTGTGTTGATTTTTTGTTCAATAAAATTACAAAAATTGGGTGTTATGTTTTAAGGAATCTTTAAAGTATGGCTAATTTTGAAGCTTTCTTAATAAGAAAAGAAAGAATCGTTGTAGAAAATCAAATTTTTACGACATTTGCACTAGTTAAATTTATAAATCAATGACAATAGAAGAGGTTCAGCAAGAAATATTAGAAGAGTTTTTAGTGTACGAAGATTGGTTGGATAAATATGCCTATTTAATTGAATTGGGTAATGAACTGGAAGATCTGGATCCCAAAACCAAGAATGACCAGAATTTAATTAAGGGGTGCCAGTCGCGGGTTTGGCTGGTGGCTGAACAAAAAGGTGGTAAAATATATTTCCAGGGAGAAAGCGATGCCGTAATCGTAAAAGGGTTGGTAGCTTTATTGTTGCGGGTAGTTTCGGGAAGGACACCAAAAGAATTATTAGAAAACAAACTCCATTTTATCGACGATTTGGGATTAAAACAACACCTCTCGCCAACACGCTCAAACGGACTGCTTGCCATGGTAAAACAAATTAGCTTATATGCTGTTGCTTTTAATAGGATTGCAGAAAAAGGAGAATAAGTAATGGATAAAAGAATTGACTTAATTATAGAAAACCTGAAAGAGGTTTACGACCCGGAAATTCCGGTTAATGTTTACGATCTCGGATTAATTTATAATGTTGATGTTGGTGAAAATAACATTGCTAATATTATAATGACTTTAACCGCCCCGGGATGTCCGGTTGTTGACATTTTAGTTGACGACATAACTGCTGCTGCGCGTGCAGTTGAGGGGATTGAAAATGTTAATGTTGACATCACTTTCGAACCACCTTGGGAAAAGTCGATGATGAGCGAAGAAGCCAGGCTTGAATTAGGGTTCTTTTAAAATTTGAACAACATTAATTTGAATTAATACAGTTGTGATTTCCATTTAAAAAATCGATTATTTACCTACCCTGTCCTGATCTTGTTTTGCCAAATTAAACTTGCCTAGTGCATTATAAGATTTGGCTCTCTGCACAAAATAATTCTGGTTTCCAGAATTCAGGCCAATTGCTTTTGAATAATCTTCAATTGCCATTTCGTGATTATTAACACTTTGATAAAAATTGGCCCTTAAGTAATAACTGATATCTGCCAATGGGTTAAGTTCAATGGCCTTATTGTAATCCGAAAGTGCTTCATCTGGCTTGTTAATTCCCCGATATACCGCTGCCCGATTAAGATAACCCAAATTATATGCTGGATTTATTATTAATCCGGCAGTAATATCTGAAAGGGCAGCATCTAAATCACCCATGCTCATATATGATATTCCCCTATTAATGAAAGCCTTATAATATTCAGGCTTAATTTCAATTACACGGTTGTATGCTTCAATGGCTTTGTCGAATTGCCTGAGCCTTGCAAGGACAAGCCCTTTGTTATTGTAAGCTTCGGCATAATTGCTGTTAATTGAAATTGCTTTTTCAAAATATGTAAAAGCTTCCTGAGTATTTCCATTATTTTTCAAATCCAGGCCGAGATTATTCCAGGCTACCGCAACATTTTCGTTCTTTTTTATGACATCTTGCCAAAGTGAGCTACTATTCTTCCACACCGGAATATGGTTATTGGTAAGGGCTGACATGGCAATTAGAACTAAAATTAATAAGAAAAGACGAATTTTATTGTTAGAAGATTTTCCATTTTTTATCCATCGGTTTGCATAATAACCAAATATGTATGCCAGCCCAATATAAGGTATATATGTGTACCTATCGGCCATAATTGCATTTCCAACCGATATAAATTGAAGAGTTAGCGAAATAGTGACAACAAAAAAGAATAACCCAATAAGGACTTGAGGTATTCTTTTTCTAAAATATATTACAAAACCCGTCAAGGCTGAAATTATCAATAAACTTAAATAATAAATAAATGGCAATGAACCTGAGACTAAAGCAGGGTATGGATAAAATGCTGACAACTGTACCGGGACAAAGAATTTTACAATGTACATCAGAAGGCCATAACTGGCAAAACTGAGTTTAAAAAGAAAATTGGAATTTTGAATCTCACCTGCTGCACCTATATCAGTTTGTATCGAAAGTGTTATAATTCCGAATACAATAGAAAATAGGAAAAAGGGTAAAAGAGATAAAATCAATGACTTATCGGCGAACTTGTTTTTGTACCAAGAATAACCTAGCAGAATAACAGGAAGCAAAACTGCTGTGGGTTTTGAAAGCAAGGAAAAAACGAACAAAAGCAGTGTAATGAAATAATAACTCCACTTCCCTTTTTGTGCAAATTCGATCCAGGAAAGAAATGCCCCAAGAAAAAAAACCGTAAATAAAACATCTTTTCTCTCCGAAATCCAGACAACAGATTCAATATGCATCGGGTGTAACGCGAAGATGGCTGCAACAATAAAAGCCGTTAATCTTTGCCCGTTTGAAAACCTGACAATCAGGCTAAAAACAAGAATAATATTTATTAAATGAAGCAGTAAATTAAGATAGTGGTAGGAAGAAGGATTCATTCCTGATATTTTGTAATTGAGAGCCAAAGAGAGAATTGTTATAGGGTGATAATTCCCACCCACTTGATTTAAAAAAATATCCCTCAGTTCCCAATTTGCCGAAGTAACCAAAGGGTTGTTAGTAACATAAATATCATCATCCCAGTTAAGAAAATTGTAATTGGCGCTTTGATTAAAAATCAGAAAGGTGGCAAATAGTAATACCACAAAAATAAACAAAGGCAAATATTTTGTATAAGGATTTTTTTGTAAGTTTTTTTGATGCTTCTTTTTTATACTTGCTTTTTTCATGCAATTCCAGAGTTTTATTTTTTTTGATAGGAACTTTTTATTATCCTGTTCTGTTTGTTTTGTACTGGTTAAAAGTAACGCTTATGACTTTAATATCCTCAAATTCAAAAGGTTTTTCTAAATTATATCGTATAATTTATCGGCAATTATCAGTTATTAATTGTCGTATATTTATTTGTATTATTCATAAAAACAGATAAAAAGTCACAATCGTACTGTTAGTTTGATTTTTATAATTATCTCAATAGAAATAAAATTTCACCCGTTTTTAAGCGAGTAATTTGTCAATTTGTTTTTTCAAAATAATTAAACAAATATTTCTAACAAACACTAAGCGAACCGCATAGTTCTTAGTATAAATGTTGCACGGGCAAAAAACCTTTTTACCCTTTTACAATTTCATGTTTTGCTATAAAATCAGGATCGATTTCAACGCCTAATCCTGATCCGGTTGGAACATCTACAATTCCACCGTTACTTGTTAAAGCTGAAGTTGTACATTCTAAAGGAATACTTTTATTAAAACCTTTAAATTCGTGAAACGGACCGGCATTTGGAATTGCAGAAACAAAATGCATCATGTATAAATACCCAAGTCCCGATCCCGAAATGTGCGGAACACATTGTTTTCCGTACGCTTCTGCCATTAACGCCACTTTCATCGAGCGAATCATTCCACCAAAATAAAACATATCGGGCTGAACAATGTCGAGAGCCTGGTTGCCAATCAACCAGCGAAAATTGTGTAAACTCGGTTCCTGTTCTCCGCCTGCCACCGGAACATTTACCGCATCGGTAACCTGTTTTGTTTCTTCTAACCAATCGAATGGAACCGGTTCTTCGTAAAAATCAGTTTTATATTCTTCCAGTATTTTACCAACCCGAATAGCTTCTGCGGCTGTGTACGATCCGTTTGAATCAGCATAAATTGTCATTTGATCGCCAAATGTTTTTCTTACCAGCGGGATTAACTCTTCTGTTCGTCCGGGAGGATAATCCGCATTGTTGCTCATTCTCCCGCCGATTTTATATTTAACGGCTTTCGCCTGGGTTTCTTCAACCTGCTCTTTTATCCCAACTATCGATTCTTGTGCCGATTTCCCCCTGAAATTGTTAGCCTGGTAAACGGCAATTTTTGGATTATAAATTTCACCAATTAATTCACCGAACGACT
The DNA here is from genome assembly GCA_018648265.1 of Prolixibacteraceae bacterium. Classification (GTDB taxonomy): domain Bacteria; phylum Bacteroidota; class Bacteroidia; order Bacteroidales; family Prolixibacteraceae; genus Draconibacterium. The sequence continues at coordinate 37,929 of JABGRN010000012.1, forward strand.
TACCGGCAATTCTTCCTAACAAATCAAGAATAGCAAATTCGATAGTTGCCAAAGGTACCCACATTGCTAAATTTTGTAATTTGTAATTACTTTTGTAAACATAAACTTCATCTAACAATTTTTCCAAATCGCGCGCGTCTTTACCAGGGAAAAAGGGCTGTAAACGAACAGTGAAAATTGGCCAAACCGATTCCAACTGAGCATTGTTCCCGACTGAAATCCCCACTGCACCGTCGGTAGAACGAACCCTGCACAAAAAATTATTTTTAAATCGTAATAACTCTAATGTTTCTATAATTATTGGGTTGGGAAATAGTTCTCTTTTCAAAATAGGTTGCGCTAATACTTCATCCAATTTTGAATAATCTATTATTTGTTCCGGGGAAGTTGATTTACACGAATTCAAAGTGATTGCCCCGGCAGTTGCCACAGAAGCAGATTTTAAAAAATTACGTCGGTTTAAGTTCATTTTGTTAGTTTTATATTTTTATAAAGATGCAAGAATCAAATCAAATAACAAAATCAATTAAAACGAAAGCTAAAGAGCTTGGACAATAAAATGATGTAATGTTCCCGCTGATTTTTTCTCACAAGGAAAAGACCATTTCTACTGTTTTTCCTCTCGGAATATTGCTTTGACATTTTGGTTTCAAATTGGTATTATGTTCTATTTTAAACATAATTCCCAGAGACTTTATGCTTTAGTCTAAACCTACACCCGCCTTTCAAAACTGATAATTAAAAATTTGGGTTCATTGTTTTACAAGAAGCCATGAACTATTGGCACAGGGTATTTTATAGAAATTTGTTGGGGCTCTTAAGTTAACGGCTGTGGTCAACTGACGGATGACAGGATAGAAGTCACTGGTTCGAATCCAGTATTGTCCCACTAAAAAAATCAATATCTGAAGAAGTATTTTTGAATATTAATTTATTTTCGCAAGGCTTTCATTTTCTCTAAATACCCTAAAGAAGTTTCCTCCCCAGACCTTTAGAATTTCTTCTTCTGTGTAATCGCGTTTTAACATTTCCATGGTAATGTTTGGGAAATGGCTTACATCCGCACAATCGGCCAATCCGCCCCCACCGTCAAAGTCACTGCCAATTCCTACGTAATCAATTCCAACGAGGTTTTTTACATAATCAATATGATCTACATAATCGGCAACAGTTGGTAATTCGCGGGGGTATTTCTCCCTTATTTCGCGCCATCTGCTACGAACTTTATTTTTTCCATCATCATTCATCGAATTAAAAGTAGTATTAAAAATTTCTCTCAATTCTTTTTCCTTTTGATAACGAACGGTTGTTGTGTCTGGGTCTTTAATATAAACGTCGAGCAGGCAGATTTGAATGACGCCTTTGTTTTTAGCAAGTGCCTTGATCATTTCATCGTTCATATTTCGGTTGTGGTGGGCAATTGAACGAACACTTGAATGGGATGCAATTATTGGTGCTTTGCTGTATTTTATTACATCAAAAAACGATTTGTCAGAAATGTGGGAGACATCGATTATCATTCCCAGTTTATTCATTTCCCTTACCACTTTTTTCCCAAATCTACTAAGCCCGTTGTGTTCCTGCCCAACGCGATCTGTTGAGGAGTCGCAAATGTCATTGTTCGACGAATGGCACAGCGTAATATAACGAACCCCGCGATTGTAAAATTCAGTTACCCTTTTTATATCAGATCCGAGAGGAAACCCATTTTCCATTCCAATATATATGGCCCGTTTCCCTGCGGCTTCAATTCGTGTAGCATCTTCCGAAGTGGTTGCAACCTCAGCCATTTCGCTGTACTTTTTGCAGGCATCAAAAGTGGCATCTATCATTTTATTTGCTGTTTGGTAGGCCGCTTCGGTATTTTCCGGGGTTCGCTCACGCTGGCTTGTAAAAGCGGCAAAAAAGATAGCATCTAGTCCGCCTTCTTTCATCCCTGGAAAATCAACCCTGTTTTGCGGAGGGGCATTTCGTTTACCGATATCGAAATTCTCCCTTAATAATAACATCGGTGTGTCGCAGTGGGTGTCAACGGTAAGTGCTTTATTGTGAATTTCATTTACTCTTTTTTCCGGTTCTTCACCTTCTACGGTATTAATAATTAACAATCCCACAACCACCAAAAACAACGAAATTAATCTAAACATCTTTCAAATTTTTAAAATTTAATTGAAAACACAAGTATAGTAAAACCGATTGGTAAATTTAAACGGTGTTTAATATTAAGCATAAAAATTTTTGCAGAAAAGTGGTTTTGGACGGGGTCAGAGAATGAAATTTTTAATAGAAATATGATTTACAAAAAGCGTTTCATGGCATTTTAAGGCCATGAAACGCGAATAAATTTTAATCAGTTTATTACTTTATTTTAAGCACCAACATCCCAACGGCGGAAATACAATCCCTGGCGAACAATGGGCAATGTTTTAAATTCAATTTCTTCCATTTGCTCCTGGCTCAATGGAGAAAATCCAGAGGCAATTTTTACATTTTCTTCGATTTGTGCCACACTATCAACCCCAATTATTGAAGTACTTACTGGTAAACTCATATTGTAAGTTAATGCTTCTTTTATTGAAACTGTTCCCGATAATGGGGTGCGGTTTCGGTCATCAGTTTGTTCTTCCAGTGGGGGTGGGGTCCAGCAGGAAAGCATGCGGCCACGGGTGGCGATTTTCATTCCAATAATTGCAATCCCTTGTCTCTGCGCCTCTGGTAAAAGGTAGTTTTTAAAACTCAGGTAATGCACATCGGCTGCATTAACTGCTAATAAAATTGAATCGAAAGGATACCGTTTTATAGCCTCTAAAAGCACGAGTGGTTCAAAATGCCCGGTAATACCTATTTTGCGAACTATTCCTTCTGATTTTGCTTTTTCCATGGCTTTCATTGCGCCTTCGTTGGAAAAAATTTGATCAACCTGATCCTGAGTTTTAATATTGTGTATTTGCCAGGTGTCGAGATGATCTGTTTGCAAATTTGTCAGGCTCTCTTCGAGTAGTCTCATTGAACCGTCGTAAGTTCGATCGTGGGTTTTTGTTGATAACCAGACTTCGTTACGTCGTGTTTTCATTACCCTCCCAATATTTAACTGGCTGACACCCCTTCCGTATGATGCAGCAGTATCGATATAATTTATGCCAAGATCGATAGCGCGGTTAATTATTTTTTCCGACTCGTCTTCCCTGCCTTTAATTTCTATTGTTGCCTGGCCGCCCAAACTCAAAACACCTACTTTATAACCTGTTTTACCAAACGAGTTGGTAGGCATAGCACTATATGTAATCGGGTTAAACGGGTTTTCGTCATTCTTTTTAGCCGGAATTTGTGCAAAGGTTTTTTCCGAAGCCAGCGATTTTCCAACAGAAACAGTAGCTGCAGCAGCCAAACCAGTTCCAATAAATTTTCTACGGTTTATGTTCTTCTTTTCCATGTTTAATTTATTTTAGGTTTAAAATTCATTACAAGATATTTTAAATTATTGGAAACTAAAAATTATGATATTTCTGAAATGGCTATTGTCTCACGTAAATACCACAATTCATAAAACCGTATTTTTAGTGTAAATTTATTATTCGTTGAAAATCAATGGAATAAAAGAACAGGTTTGTTGAACATTATTTTTAGAATGATTTGCCAGGATAATGGTTTTTGCATATTTTTGCATTCCAAAAAGGAAACGGCCTGTTTCGTTTGCTGATATAAGGTTCAAAATTTGATTCTCAATATCAAATGGCAGTTTTCTGATTGAGTACTTTCTAATATTGGTCCCATAGTTCAACGGATAGAATAGTAGTTTCCTAAACTATAGATCCAAGTTCGATTCTTGGTGGGATCACAAACAAACGCTGGCTTTCAATAAGTTAGCGTTTTTTTGTGGTTGTTTGTGTATCCTTTTTTGAAAAGTATTGCAAAACACCCTGGCATATAAGGCACCTTTTTAAAATGGTAATTACCTTTTCCAGACAGGGCGAGGCGGGGTGTATAGTGCCTTAAACAGGACAAAACTCACACTTTGACAAATTAACTAACTGATTATCAGCAATGTAAAATTTTAAACCCCGGACAACGACTAAATTGAGAAAATGAGACAAAAAAAACAGGTGCAAATAAATTACACCTGTTAGCAAAAATGGTCTGAAAAAAAACAAAAAAACTAATTAAATATGGCTTTCCATTTTAATAGTTTGAATAAATTTAATTTTGGGATAAAACCTTTACTGTCTCGTGTGGCTTGAATCCCAATCATTAGAGGATCTAATCCCAAAGTTCCGATAGCTGCCTTAATAAGTCCAGACCTGGCAAAATAATTAAGACCTTCGATAATTTGATTAAGGTATTTTAAGGCTTCGTTTTGTTTCAGTGAATTAGTGTAAACGGTAAAATGTTCTTGTATTGCTTTATTAAAATTATCATTTAAGCCGAATAAGCCCTCTTTGTCACGTAGATTGGCTAAATCATAATTAAATAATTTCATAGCCTCTGATTTCGCATTTTTAAAAAGAAAAAGATTGTTTTTTACATCTTTGGCATGAACATTATTAATCAAATCCAAGTCAATTAATTTTTCAATACTCATGCCTTCTGGAGCATTCCCCGAAATCTTATATAATCGAATCATAGTTTCTTTGGGGTTTAAAGATGTTAATTCAAAAAAATCCTTTGTTGAACAATCTTCTCTATCCAGAAAATTTATAATCTGAATTAATGTTTCATTTGAAACTTCTACTAAATTTTCCCACGTGCTTAATGCTTCTTTTTGAGCTTTTAAGTTAATCCCAACAATTGTTGGTTTGAAATCTAAATCCTGTTTTGTTTTCATTATTATTTATTTTATGATTAATACAATTATAGCCTACTTGTTTTTTCTATTTCTTCAAGTGTTTCGAAGTCTTTTTTTATTAGCTCTGAATATATTTTTGGTTTCCATTTCATTAATTCGTTTGTTGCTTTTGTGTTTTCATCTAAAGAATTTCCGATCCGGGCAACTAATTCAGATAATATTTCATTTTGCCCGTTATTATTTTTTGATTCAATTGGAATATTAGAATTAACATCATAAATTATTTGTACATTTTTTTTGCTAAAAAGGTCAAGGTTTACAACTGGATTTTTACCCTGCCTTATTCTATCTAAATTTGAAATAACTGGTGCTGTTTGCGGTGACTTTGTCATCCAGTTTGGGGCGATCCATTCTGTTCCCTTTTCTCCGGCCAAATACATTTTTTCACCTTGAGTAAAACCACCAGCCGCATAACCTTTTACTTTGCCGGTTGCACTTTTAATTGTTCCTACAAGTGCAGCCACCTGGCCAACAAAACCCATAATCAGGGGAATGTTCGCCGGAAAAGGAACAGAGGCCGCTGTTTTACCAGTTCCTTTAGCAATGTTGATAATTGTTTCGGCAATTGCATAGGCCTGTTTTGCCATTAAAGCCGCTTTCCCTATTTTGCTTTCCTGGCCAAATACGCTAATAATTGTGTCGAGTGTCGATAAATAAGCGGCTTTCCTGTCTTCTTGTAATTGTTCATCCATTGCAGCGCGTTCATCGGCTGCCTTTTGTTCGTTATCTAAAATACGCTGCCTTAGTTTACTTTCTTCTAAAACGGTTTTAGAAAAAGTTTCTTCGGCTGCTATCCGTGGATCTATCCTTTCTGTAAGCTCAGGAACTTCTACCCTATTGGTTTTAATTGCACCAGTTCCCGCCTGGTTAGTACTATCGGATTCTGGTTTTGCAGGAGTTGTTATCACTGTTTCAACCTCAACCAATTGTTTAACAGGTTTTAATTTCCCGTTAATGGTATTTTCGTAGGCATCTTTCCAGTTAGTTGCAACTTTTTTTGCGTTCTCAATTACGGTGTTTTTCATGTTTTCGCCGTAGTCCTGAAAAGCTGCTTTTATTCCTGACAAATCGAATGTTAAAACGGCCTTTATTAGTTTGCCACCTAATTTGAGCTGTTCCCAAAGCCCCTTAAAGGCAGTCTTAACTAAAGTTAGGCTGGTTTGCCACATTGCAAACATATATTGAAAACCTAAACGGATTGGTAAACTACCGTTATACAATTCAATAAACCAGTCGCGAACCCCGGCAATCCCTTTGGCAATTTTCGAAATACCGTTTGCCGCTAAGTCGATTGCAAAGGCTTTTATTGCGTCAAAACTCCCGGTTCCAGTCCCCATCAACTCACTCCAGGCTTGTTTTAATTTGATATTTGCCTCTAAAAGTTTTTCCTGGGCTTTGGCATTGTCACCAGCACCCTTTTTTAGTTTTTCAAGGCTTAATTCAGCGGTTCCGAGCATTGTAATGTATTCCAGCCCGGCATCTTCACCGGCACCTTTAAAAATATCCGCCAGTGCAGTTCCGACCTCTGAACTTTGGGGCGGTAATTCTGCCATTCGGTTACTTACCATCCGGATCGCATCGAAAACGCTGATTGTGCCATTGCGTAATTGTTCCTGGATATTTGCAGAACTTAAACCAATATTATCAATTGCCGCTTTTGTTGCTGGTGTCATTTCGCGTAAACTAAGGGTCGCTTCTTTAATTGCATCTACTCCTTTGTCGCTGTAAATACCGGTTTTAACTTGTTGGCTAATTAAAGCAATCGATTCATCGGCTGATAAGCCAGCGGCCTTAAATTGTGGACCATATTCTTTGAGAATGTCCATAAATTCGCCACTGGAATCGGCACCTGTTAAAAATCCATCATTAATTTTAGCCAGGGCATCTTCAGCACTAATACCCATTGTTTTGGCAAAGTTGTTTGTGGCCACCAGAACCCCGCTAAAATCTTTCTTAAAAGTTTGTGCTGTTCCCTGTATTTTTGCTGTCAGGTCGGCCAAAGATTTGCCGCTTAACCCGGTCAACCTTTCGGCTTCGCGCCTGGCTTTTGCAGTTTCGTTATAAACATTAAAAAGGGCTTTTGCGCCTTTCACTGCACCGCCAATAATTGCAGCCCAACCAAAAGCAGGAAGTAGCCCTTTTGCAGAATTGGTTAACCTCTTAATTAAACCGCCTTGAGTTGAAATTTTTCCATTTATTTTTCCAAATTCACCTTTTACAGCATCTATCTTTTTTTGCAGGGCAATATATTCTTTTGTGCCACGGTTTAAACCCGATTGCTCTTTTATTAATGTGCGGATTGTTTTTCGTAAGTCTTTTATACTGGCAGTGCTTAGGTTATTTAGTACTTTATTGGTATCGAATGCAGTACTTTTTAATTTGGCGGTCTCTTTATTTACCTTTTTGAGTTCGCGCTCGGCCTCTTTCATTCCCTTCATGTCGCCACCGACCATGGCTTCGTGCATTTTTTTGCGCCATTTGTCGGCTTCTTTTTGGAGATTTTTTAAGGCACTTTTTGCCTGTTCATCGTTTAGGTAAACAGGTATTCTTGCTTCTTCGTTAATATTGGCCATTGGTTTTTATTTTAAAATGTTATGTTTTTTCGCTTCTTCAATTGCATCTGAATACCATTTTTTCAGATTTTCGATTGCGGCTTCGTTCTCTATTTTTATTTTTGGGAAATTGTCAAGTATATAATCAGTTTTTTGAACATCTTTCATGTTATACTCAAACAGTAATTCCATTAACTCAATATTTGAATACAAACCATTTATACTTATTGGAATCAATTCAATTTTCTTTTTTATAAATTCTTCGTGTGTCATTTTTAATTTTGTTTGCCAATTATAAATTGTTGCGTTTGTTTTCTGAAAAAATCACTTTTATTAGTGTCTAATTTTCTGATTAATGTTTCCAATTCTTCTTTTTCATTATAGGATAAACGGAATGAAACAACTGATTCAAAATTTATTCTCTTTTGTGCCATAATTTTTTTGTTTACAATGTACAATGCGATTTGCGTTTACGAAAGGACAACTTCGGCAATAAGCTGCATTTCAACTATATAGAAAAATACGACATGACAAATATCATTTTTTGAAGTGTTTAAACAGAAAATGGAAAACTGATTTTATTGAATTTTTTAATTTTTCCAAAAAATTTGAAGGCCGTTTTTTATTATCTTCAATTAGAAATAAACCGCTTTCATAAGCCATTTGTACAAAAAATTCATTCTGCTTTTCAAGTTTCAGGTGAGCATCAAGAAAAATATCGATATAATCAAAATCTATATCTGAGCTCGTTTTAAAATAGAGTTCAAACCAATCCATTTTTGATTTATTACCTTGAATAATTTTACTGAGTAAATAAATCTTTTTCTGGTGTAACTCAATTTTATTATCGAAGGAACAGTCTTTATTTTCTGATTTAATGCTCACCTGGCTAAATTTCATTTTAAAATAATTGTATGGAAAAATCTTATTCAGGGACTTTAAACGATTCAAAAAACTTATCAATAAGCCGCAAAATGTTAAATAGATCATAAATCCGTTTTGAATCGGATGAGACATAATCTAATTCATCGATAATAAAATTTTTTATGTCTGATAAATATTCCAGGTTCTCTGTTACACCGCCGTTTTTTTCAAAGAAACTGCTATCGTAACCTTGCTGTAATTCTCTCAGTTTCCTTATTGCTTCGGGCGTAAGCTTAATGCCTTCTATTTCTATTATTTTTACAGGTGTTTCCATAATTAATATTAAGGTGTTTCGAATAATTTATATTTATTAATGTCAATCTGAAAAAGGTTATTGGGTACCGAGAAACTTTTTGTTGTTTCATAACGGTGATGCAAAAACAGTAATAAGTCTAAAACTTTTTGGGTTTCATTTGTATATTCGGCAGAATATGCCAGATAAGAAAAAAGGTCGATAAACTCGGTGGCTATACTTTCGAACCCTGCATTATCAATTTTTGGATTGGACGGATCATTTAATTGTAAAAAATCCAGTTCATCTATTAAACGCGAGTGGATTACTACACCATTTAAAATAATAAAAGGATTTTTTCCGGTTGTTGAAAATTTATAATTTTTATGAACTTCCAACTTTTCAATTTTTTGTATTTCCATAATTTTTTGTAATTTTAAATTAATATTTTTTGAATTTTTAATAATACCAATGCAACACTTGCACCCTATTCAGGTAGGGTGCTTTTTTCTGCCTCTTCGGCATTTTTTATATCTATTATTAAATAGTTTAGCAATAATTGACACTGGGCCACAGTGTTTAAATGCTTCAAACAATCATCTTCCGGATCAATTTCTTTGTTTGCAGAATCAATCATCCAACACCGTAATTTTTCGATGTTTTTTAAATCTTCTTTTAACTCTTTTTCGTGGCTGTAATTGAAATCAATTTTCATAATTAAATTTTTAAATGGTTAATAAATATTGATTGAAATCGTTGTGATTTTTATAAATAATTTTTGAATAATCTTTTGTATTGGGGTGTATCGATTTAATTTTTTCGGTGGCCAGTTCCCCGGTGGGGTCGTTATCTAAAAAGAGGTTAATTTGACGGTAATTTTGCAGGGTGCCGATAACAGTGTCGAGGTTGTTGGTTGAATTTAAAATAATACAAGTACTTGCTGGTTTTGAAGTTTTGTAATATTCCAGGGCTGAAAGGAAATCGATCCAACCTTCAAAAATATTAACTGATTCGGGGCTTCCTTTTATCGTTGTTATTGCTTTTGGGCTGGTGCTGCCTTTAAAATATTTATTTCGTAATTCGTAACCGCCACAATCGTTTTTAAATGCCAGGGAAAAATATTGTTTCCTGTTTACCTGGTAATATGCCTCACTAACAAAGTTAACTGCCTTAAATTGCGATATTCCACGGCTTGCAAGGTATTGCAGTAAAGCACGGTTTTGTAAAGGTTGTGTGTGTTTGATTTGTATGTTTGATAGCTCAGGTTTTTGCTGTTCAGAAAAAGAAAAAGTTATTTTTGAATATTCCGGTTTCTGCAAAACAAGCAAAGCCCCTGCAACATCTGTACTGTTCAGATTCATAACCAGGTTTAAAACATTGCCGCCGGTTCCGATTCCGAAGTCGTACCAAAGGTTTAAATTACGGTCAACCTTAAAGCTTGGTGTGCTTTCGGTACGGAAAGGCGAATTGTACCAGGCCGCCCCGTTTTTTACTTTTTCGGGGTTAATCCCTACGCTGGCCAGGTAACCGATTATTGATATTTTTTTAGCTTGTAAACAGTTCATTTTTTCTTTTTTGAACAGCAATTTTTATGTTTATTTTTTCCGCTGGGCTTTGGTATATATTTTTTATGGTAAACATGGTAAACCTGGTAAACCAAATATGTTTAAATTGTTAATTATCAGCCTTATACAGTGGTTTACACAAGTAAACCTTAAAAGTGGGCAATTTGCCGTTAAAGACTTGGTTATCATATTAGTTAAGGATAATTTGCATGGTTTACCATGTTTACTTTGCTTAATCATGCTAAATTTTCGCATGATAAACATGGTAAACCAAAAGTAAACCAGTATAAATGCTGATTTATAGTTAATTAGTGTAATATGGTTTACTATGTTTACCATGTTTACTTATTTATTTCAACTTCGTTGATTGAAAAACCATTTTCATTATTTTCTAACCAAAATTGATAACAGACACTAAAATATTTATCAATGTATGTGTGGCCAGGTTTCTTTTGTGGATTTGGTATAAATGCTTTATTTGCTTTCGATGTTAACAGCATTCTTAAACTGTTGGGATCTAAAAAACGCTGGTTATTATTTTTGCAATATTTCACATATTCCGGAAAAATACTTTGCAGTTTAATTTGAAGTATGTTTTTACCCGCTTCGTTTATCTTAAAATTATAGTGGCTCTGTTTATTGTTGTATAAATCTCTTTTGAATTCGGTGAGGATGTTGTTTTTAATGCCATAAGAAAAGGCCTGCCAAAATATAGTAATCTCATCGGTTTGTTTTAACAGGTTGTTTTGTTCAATGGCGTTTTCAACAACTGCCAGGGTAATTTCGTTAAACGTAAACGGGAATTTTATTTTTTTGATTAATAATTTTGCCGGGGTTAAAATTAATGCAACGTGTTTTAGGGTACGTTCAGAAAAATTATTGTTGTTTAGCTCCTTTTTTAGTTCTGTTACATTTTCATCGAAAACCCGTTTTAAATTTTGTTGAACATATTCGCGATGTTTTAAAATATTGGTCAAAACTTTTCCAAATCCCTTATCCTGAATTTTTTCTAATTCGTTAAATGCCTTTTGCTGTTTTTTTGAAAATTGGTTTTTCTGAAAATTTAACAATACCATTCGTGATAGAATTGCTGTTTTTTGGTTTGGTAAATGGTTACCATCGAAAATAATAGCAGATTTAACCGCTGCTATCCTGGTTTTATTGTCGTTACTTTTTATTCCGGTAACCCTGCCAGAACCATCGTAAGCAGTAAGGATTAAATCCTGGTTCGATTCATCGGTTTCGGGTGTGTATTCTTTTAAATAAAAAGTGGTGTTGTTGCGGCTTGCAATTGCACGTGTTAATCCTACTTGAGTTGCGTTGTTTAGTGGGATACCCAAATAATCTTTACCGAAAACACGTAACAGGAATTCAGCTAATTTTGTTTTCCCGGTCCCGTAAGCACCAAAAAGAAAAAGGAAGGGAAAAAACCCTACCTGGCTAAAAACAATATCCCAAAAAACTGAAAGGATTAAAAACAGTGTAGCAATTGCACCGTTATTTTCGAAAGCTTCGAAATAAAGTTTAGCCCACTTTTCAAAATCCAATTCACCCTCAATAAATAAAAATTTTCTTTCGCCTTCGTAATCCTGGTTGTTTATATTTGCCAGGCCAAAAGCTGGTAAATAATATTTTTTTTCATTTTCCTGATCGTTAATTATTCCCACGTCATTTACTTTCAATATTTTTCCTTTTGCCGAAAAAACAGCATTAGAAAAAGCGTAAACATTGTGTTCGTGGTTAAAGCCTAAAGTTTCGATTATGTGTGCCTGAATTTCGTAATCCATCCAGTTGGCAAAAATCCGTTTTAGCTGGTAGGTATTACCATAAAAAGTACACTGTTTGCTTTTTAAAATGGTTTCAAACGAATCGAGTTTCATTTCAGAACTTTGTATTTCAATTATTGAAATTTCACCCGTATTTCTTTGAAGTTTAATAATCCGTTTCGAATTATTTGTACCATTAACAAGATGAAAATCACTTTTGCCAACAAAATTTGAAAGCTCTGTTTTGATTTTATTTTTCCCCCGAATTTCGTATGTAAAATACTTTCCCCCCCAAATGAAATATCCGTAGATATCAAAGTGTTCTTCAGGATTTAACGAATCAGGGATTTTTTTCTGACAATCCATTTATTTAGTTGATTTTTCGTTAATCACTTTGCGAATTGCGAACCTCACTAAATCGGTAATACTAATTTGTTCCCGTGCGCAAAAATCAGCCAACATTTTTCTTTCTGCGTTTGAAACCCGGATACCGAGATGGATTTTCTTTTTTTTCAAGTCATCGAAATTTAAATTTTCCATTTTATTTAATTTAAATGTTTAACTAATTTTCGGGTTTATTTTTGAAACACGAAAGGACAAAATGTAAAACCACTTAGGGGCAAAAAAACCCCTTCTAATTATGAAGATAATCTTCAACATCTTCGAGGCTTAATTCAAAAATGCTGCCCCTTACAATTACATTTAGGCTTGCTTCCATAATCATATAACCGCCCCGGTTGTCTGCATTTATATTGTTTTTCCTTCGGCTTTTTTTAAGCAATAAACCGCAAGACCTTAGTTCTCTTCTTAATTTCCTCTCTTTTTTAATCGTTGTGCTTTCCCCCATTTTTGTAGTTTTTTAATTGTTAATTATTATTTTTCTTTCTGGTCAGCAACATTTTTTAAAGCTGAAATAATTTCCGATTTGAGGTAAAATTTTTTACGGCCAAAACCATGTTCCGGGAAAAGTAAGGCTTTAACCATTTTGGCAAAAGTTGGCAACGAAACCCCGGCCAGTTTTGCAGCTTCATTCCGGTTTAATCTTTCTTTTGTAAATTCCGGTTCTGGCTTTTGATGTTCGTGTTCCTTCAAGAACTTTTTTAACCCAGCCGCTATCTCATCGGCAGTTGTGTAAATCATTACTTTTTCCATGTTGTGATTTTTAAAGGTCGAATGTTTCTTTTATTGCAAATCTGATTAATTCGGAAAGTGTAACCTGCTGACTATGGCAATACAGAATAATTTTTTGGTGTTCGGTTGGTGTTACCGGAATAAAAAGGCGTTTGGTTTTTTTCTCTTTTCTCGGAATTTCTACATTTTTCATTGTATTAAAATTTAGATATTATTTGCGCAAATATAATACAATATATATTAATAGTATGTAAAAGATATAAATATTTTATTAACTGCATAGTGTTTATTACTTTTGAGATATGAAGGAAATTGGAAAACGAATTGCTGATATACGGAAAGATAAGAACCTATCCCAGGTACAGATGGCAGAAAAATTAGGTATTGCCCAGGTTAATTATAGTAAAATTGAAACTGGGAAAACAAAATTGATATCTGAAAAATTACCTCGAATAGCCAATATTTTGGGTGTGGATCTAATTACTTTACTTTTTCCAGAATTTGATAAAGCAAAATATTTCCAAAAGTTGAAAAACGAAAATGATAGGTTAACAAAAATAAATGATTTATTGATTGATTTGGTTGAAAGCAAAAACAATCTTTTAGGTGTTATGTTAAATATCCATCCAGAAACAAAGTATTTAATAGAAGCACATAAAAGTTATGATGAGTTAGAAGCTTTGGGATTAAGAAAAAATATAGGGGATCGAATTAAAGGTCTTTAAATGTCTGGTTTATTTCAATTATTTTCAATATCAATTCCTTTTTTTATGCCAAACAAATAAGAGTTTTGCGCCCCTTAGAACCATAATAAAAAGACAAATCGATTCTTTTAGAAAGTGTCCCCAAATTGTATCGGTTCTTTTAAAAAAACGGGCAATTGCAACACACATTTTTTGCAATTAGCATTGTGCAAAAACATGCAATTTAATCTCACCGTAAAGAGTAACCACTTTCAAAAACTAACCACCTAATTATCAGGATATTACAACTTCAATATTCAAAAAATGTAAAGACAAAGACACGATTGTCCCCGCCCCGCCCTGTCTGGAAAAGGTAATTACCTTTTTAAAAAGGTGTCTTATATGCCAGAGGTTTTTTGTGCAATTAATGGAACTGAAAGAAAAAGAATAACCCAATATTTTAAAGAATGAGTTTCCAGACTGTACAGGTTCTTCAAAAATATATTTCAACTCCCGTCTGAGCAAACGGTGGTTGCCCCGGTTCCGATGGAGCTGCAACTATGGTTGATAATAAAAAAAGGTAGCTGGGTTTGCTGTATGGCAAATGGGGGTTTTAGTTTTTAAGGGGGTTAAAGTAGGATTTATTATTTGTTGAATATCAATTCAGTGTTTTGTCTATACTTGATTTTACTGCATAATAATTCATATCATGACAAACACGTCCTAAAACAATAGCCGGATTAATTCTATACTTAAAAGCAAATTCTTTAATCCGATCATCGGTTAAAGGAATATCACTGTTAACCAAATCAGTCCATTGATTTTCAGTTATTGAAGATTTTTGAGCGTATTTATTTGCTTGTTGTTCGTATATGTTGTTTTGTTTAGCACCAAAAATATCAAGAAATTTTCTTTTTTTCTCTTTCTGTAAATGTAATTCAATATGCCCTAATTCATGAAATATATTAAATGCAAAATTATCTATCCTTTTATGTCTTAAAGTAAGTGCTATCACAGGGTTTGACTTACTCCAAAATGAAAATCCATCAACCGGGGCTTTTTCAAATCTTGGAATATATACTAATTTGATACCATATTCTTTAAGCTTTGATTGTGTCTTTTCTATAACATCTTTATTTTCAAAAAATATTATCTGAAGTTCCTTTTTTAACTGTTCAATTTTCTTTGGTGCAAATTTTCTTAATTCAACTTTTGCAGCTTCAAATTCAGCCAATTTACTCCAAGCCAGCATATTATTATTATCAATTTGCAATTTATCCGATTTTCTGTAATAAGCTAAAGCCTGGTGTTCGGCCACGGTATTTATTAACCCATCAATTGAATTAACCTGGTAAATATCATTAATAACCGAAATGTCATTTTCTAATGATTCTCCAATATATCCATGCTTTCTAAAACATTTAACAGGGACATATTCTTTAATGATATTCCACGTTTCTATTAATTCAATTTTTCGGATATTCTTTTTCTTTAGCCTGGCTTTGTCAATTTCATACTGACTTTGAAATCTCATCCAGAAATCGGCTGGTATTTCTAAAGCCTTTTCTAATAATATTGCAAAATCAGCTGTAATTGCCCGTTTCCCTTTTATTATTTCATTTAAAAAGGTTGGCAATACACCAATCTCAATAGCAAGGTCTTTTTGTTTAATATTACTTGCTTTTATTTCATCTAAGATTAATGTTCCGGGATGTGTTGCTTCAAACGGCAAAATTTCTTTTGTTGTCATTATTAATCTTTTTATTGGTAATGATTGCTCAGTTCAACTATAGAACAAATTGTAATGATGTCAGGTTCTTCACCTTCAGTTCTTGAATAGAATTCTATTCTGTATTGTTGATTTACTTTAACTGATTCAAGCCCTTTTTTGTCACCAATTAGTTTTTCGTAATTCAAACTTTTGAATAGAAATAGTTCTTCGATGCGTTTTGCATTCCTCAATGTATCAATTGTACTCTTATACTTTTTTATAACAGAAGGTTGAAATCTATGCTTTTTCCCTTTCGCTTTTCCTTCTTCATAAAGTTCTCTTAGATAATCCTTTTCAAATTCAATATCCATTATCTAATTTTTTGCAAATATAGTAAAATACAGAAAATTCACTAAAATAGTGAATTTTCTGTATTTTTGTTTACTTTTTTAATAAAAAAAACTTAAATAAGAGGTGGGCTTATTTAAACTTTTAAGCAATTCAATAAATAGTATTACAATTTCCCCCAGGTCTTATCCATTTCGGTTTTTTTCATTTCATCTGCAATTTTCAGGTATTTGCGCAATGTTTTTAACTGTTTTCTATTTCGCGCTTTAACGCCCTTTTAACTAACTGGTTTAACGAAATGCCACTGGCAGTTGCTTTTTGCGCTGCCTGTTTGTGCAAATCGGGGCTTACCCTCACGTTAAAGCTGCCTTTGTGCGATTTCTCAACCGGCCTGCCTTCGCGCCTGCAATCTTCGATATGCAGTGTTATCATATTTTTAAATGCTTTTTCCAGTTCGTCAACAGTAGTCCCCTCGAAAGTAACCAGGTCGTTTATTCCCTCTACCTTTCCAAAAAACACACGATCGGCGGCACTGTAATGCACCGAACCGATAAATCCTTCGTATATTAAAGTATCTTTCATAACAACCCTTTTGTTTTTAGTTCATTTTCGATTAAATTTAACTGGTACCGTTTCAGTATGTTTCCCGGATGTGGTTTATGAAGTTTAATTTTATGTTTTTCTTTTTTGTTAAAAAAAACTACCCTCGAACCCGCTGCCTGGGTTTGTTCATATCCAAAAAAGCTTAAAACCCTTACCAGCTCGTTATATGTAAAATCTTTTGGGTTCGATTTAAATTTTTTTAGTAATTTTTCCCTGGTACCCATTCTGCAAACATACAAAAATGCAACTAAAAAACAGTCGCAGTACTTGAGAATTGTTTAGATTTTTGTTTGGAAGGTTTATATTGTATCCTGTAAAAGTTATAGTTTGCCCCAGGCTTTGTTCATTTCAGTTTTTTTCATTTCATCTGCAATTTTCAGGTATTTGCGCAATGTTTTTTCCTGGTTAATTCCTGTAATTTCCTGTACAATTTTAATATTCATTCCCAGGTAAAAAGAGAGTGTGATAAATGTTTTTCGGGCAACGTGGGCTGTAACAACTTTATATTTTGGTTTTGTTTCCTGGGTAAACTGGTTGCCCCTGTTAGTATCGATATTTACTGAAGCATTAATTCCGGCCAGCTCGCAAATTTCTTTTAGGTAATCGTTAAATTTCTGGTTACTCATCCTGGGCAAAATATAAACAGGTTGTTCCTTATAACGTTCAATTATTTTCCGGGAAAGGTCAACCAATGGAATTTGAACAGATTTTTTAACTTTTTGCATTGTTTTAACAATATGATCGCCTTGAATATGTTCATGTCGTAATTGCTGAAGGTCGGAATAACGCAACCCGGTTAAACAGCCAAAACAAAAAATGTCCCTTACTTTTTGGTGTTTTTTGCTGGTAAAATCAAAATTATACAAGGTTTTAAATTCATCAAGTGTAAAAGTAATTTGTGTTATATCTTTTTCGGCAACTTTAAATTTTAAGTGTTCAGCACCGGAATAGTAACCACGTTCAGCACACCAGCCCAGAAACGTTTTAAGGGTTTTAATATTTTTGGCAAATGTATTATTCACATATTTCCGCTTGTTAATGCCATAATTCTTTAGTTTATCAAATAGTACCAGGTCAATATTTTTGAATGTAATTTTAAAATTCTCATTTTCCTGAAATTCAACATAGAATTTATAAAGGCTTTTCCGGTGTCGATATGTATCGTAAGCATTGTTTTGTTTAGAGTGTTCTAACCATTCTTCAAAAGCCTGGTTAAATCCTTTGTCGGGTTTTAAAATCGATTTGTTGTTTTCGATCGGGTCAATACCTTTCAATATATCTTTTATTGCCTGTTCCGTTACCTGAAGTTCATTTATCAGGCAATGGTCGTTATACTTATTTATAAGATTTTCTAAATGGTTAAGGGTTGCATTAATCTCGATGGAACGGTTGGGAATTGCATTTATATGACTTTTATAGATTCGTTTTTTGTCCGGGTTCCAGTCTGGTTCTTTAACACTGGCAATAGTTTTATAATACCTTTTTCTTTTAAAAATTATTTTGGCCATTAAAGGGAATTTTTCTTCTTTTCCTTTTGCACCTGTATTAAGGTAAAATATTATATTTGGCATATCAATTCTATAAAATGAAATACTAAAGGTAATCAAAAATGTATCCTTTTTGTATCCTTTTTAGTAGAAAACCTCCAAAATCAACAAAAAACGCAAAAAACATTTATTCATTAATATGCTGAATAACAGAATATTTAAACACATTTGAAAAAATAGAAAAAATGTATTGGTATTCTTGGTGGGATCACAAAATACAGACTTTGCAAATTCATATTTGCAGAGTCTGTTTCTTTAATGGATTAATGTTTTGTAAAAAGTAACGGTTAAAACAGATAAAAGATCGTTTTGTTTTTTGTAGTTGATGTTGCTACCTTGTGTAAATTTTTAAATTAACTTCACTATAAATCCATTTCAAATGAAAACGTTTTTATCTCTGATTTCGTTGTTAATTATCACTGCCGGTTTTTCAACTGTTTATGCACAGCAAAAAGGATACTATCGATTCCCAACAATTTTTAATGAATATGTTGTTTTTACAGCTGAGGGCGATCTATGGAAATTCAATCAGGAAACCGGACTAACATACCGGATTACAACTCATCATGGGATTGAGTCAAATGCTGCGATATCGCCCAACGGAGAATGGATTGCTTTTAGTGCCGAATACGAAGGGCCAAATGAAATTTATATCATTCCTTTTGATGGTGGAATTCCTAAAAGAATTACATACGAAGGGCTAAAAGGAAGATCTGCGCCCAAAATTTACAACTGGACAGAAAATGGAAAATTAATTGTTTCAACAAGTTTTTATACTACCCTTCCAGGCAAACAACTGGTTTTAATTGATATTGATAATATTAAATACAATCGGATTCCACTGGCACAGGCCGACCAAGGAGCTTTTGATGAAAATGGGAATCTCTATTTTACACGACTTCCGTTTCAATCGAGCCATACAAAAAGGTACAAAGGGGGAACAGCACAGAACTTATGGAAATTCGACAATTTGAATGAAGCAATTCCATTAACCCAGGATTATACCGGAACAAGTAAAAACCCAATGTTTTACCAGGGCAAGTTGTACTTTCTGACCGATCGGGATGGAACGATGAATCTTTGGTCGATGTTACCAAACGATACTGAATTAAAACAACTTACCAATTCAGTAGCATGGGATTTAAAAGATGCAAAATTGCATAATGGTAAAATAATCTATCAGAAAAAGGCAGATCTTTTTATTTATGATATTGCCACAGGAAAGGAAATATTACTGAATATCTCCCTGATTTCTGATTTTGACCAGAAACGCCCGTTTTGGGTTAAAGATGCCGACAAAAAAATTCAGTCAGTTGATATCTCTGAAAGCGGCGAACATATTGTTGTGACCTCCCGGGGTAGAATTTTTACTGCCCCCGTTGATGGTGGACGGTGGATTGAAATAACAAGAAAAAGCGGAATCAGGTATAAATCAGCAAAATTTAGTGGAGAAAAAGATGAGGTGGTTTTTCTTTCAGATGAATCGGGAGAAATTGAATTATGGAAAACGGCTAAAGATGGTTTTGCTAAACCGGAACAATTGTCTTCAAAAAGCGAGGTCTTAATTATGAATCATCTACCTTCGCCAAATGGAAAATTTGTAGCTTATACTGAAAAAGATTATGCACTAAAATTGTGTAATGTTGAAACAAAATCTACAAAACAAATTGATCTTGATAATGTTAATGGTTTTAGACATTTAACCTGGTCGCCCAACAACAAATGGCTCGCATATGTAGATCCTGCAAATAATCGGAGTGCGCAACTGAAAGTTTTAAATATTGAAAACAACCAATCTTTTTTTCTTTCTACCGACCGTTTTGAAAGTTATAACCCGGTATTCAGCCCTGATGGGAAATGGTTGTTTTTTATTTCCGACAGAACATTTAATACTTCAGTTGGCAGCCCTTGGGGACCACGGCAGCCAGAACCATTTTATAACAAAACTGGTAAAATTTATATGTTAGCCCTGGGCGACTCATTGCGCCCGCCTTTCCTGAAAAATGATGAATTAAATCTAAAAGAAGAGGAACAGAAAACGGATGAGGTTCTTCAAAATCAGGATATGGAAAAAGCAATTACCCGTTTTTATGAAGTACCCATTTCTGCAAACAATTTTTCTTCTCTTAAAGTTACCGATAAGCATTTATACTGGGTTCAATCTGATGTAAATGACCCAAGAAATCGAAAGTTATTTGCTTTGGAAATTTCAAATAAAAAAGAAAACAAACCAGTTGAAATTACTGATAAAATTTCGGGATATGAAATTTCCGGTAACGGAAAAAAACTCTTGCTTAGAAAAGCAGATGGTATGTACATAGTTGATGCCAACGGGAAAAAAGCTGATTTAAAAACTGCCAAAATAAATCTAACCAATTGGGTTTTTAATATTGATCCGGTAGAAGATTGGAAACAAATGGTACTTGATGCATGGCGGCTTGAACGCGACTATTTTTACGACAAAAAAATGCATGGTGTCGATTGGGATGCAGTTCTCGAACGCCACCTTCCACTTGTTGAAAGACTAACCGACCGATATGAATTGGACGATTTACTGGCAAGTATGGTTTCTGAATTATCGGCACTGCATATTTTTGTAAGGGGTGGAGAAAAACGTGTGTCACCTGAAAATGTTGCTCCTGCATCTTTGGGAGCCAGGTTAGAATTGGATAAAAGCAGAAATGGATATGTTATCTCTCATATTTATAATGGCGAACCTGACTTGCCAGAACAACACTCTCCACTTTCCCAGCCTCATCTTCAAATAAAAGAAGGTGATGTAATTAGTAAAATTAATGGCGTTGATGTTTTGGAAGTTGAACACATTAACCAGCTTTTAAACAAAAAAGAGGGACAGGAAGTAAGATTAACTTTATTTGACAAATCAGATATAAATTACGAACAGATTGTTAAGCCAATTACAATGTTTGCAGATGCCAGCCTTCGCTATAGTGAATGGGAATATACAAGGCGCCTGGAAGTGGATAAAAAGGGCGATAAAAATATTGGTTACTTTCACCTGCGGGCAATGGGTGGAAACAATTTTCAGGAATTTGTAAAAGGTTATTATCCGGTTTTCAACAGAGCAGGGTTAATTATCGATGTCAGGCACAACCGGGGTGGAAATATCGATAGCTGGGTGCTAAATCGTTTATTACGAAAAGCGTGGTTTTATTGGCAAACCCGTGCTGGAATTCCTTACTGGAATATGCAATATGCTTTTAGGGGGCACATTGTGGTTTTGTGTAATGAACATACTGCATCTGACGGTGAAGCATTTGCCGAAGGTGTAAAAAGACTTGATCTGGGAGAGGTAATTGGAACCCGGACCTGGGGAGGTGAAATTTGGTTAAGTTCAAGTAACCGATTGGTTGATAATGGAATTGCCACTGCGGCCGAAATGGGTGTTTATACTGAAGATGGTGAATGGATTATTGAAGGTCATGGAGTAGATCCTGACATTATTATTGATAATCTTCCACATGCAACTTTTAATGGAGAAGATGCCCAACTTAACGCAGCAATCGACTTTCTGAAAAAGATAATAGAGGAAGAACCTGTGCTAGTTCCGGAATTTCCGCCGCTGCCTGATAAATCGTTTGATTATAAAAAATAGTATTTGATTAATTTTATCAATTCTATTTTAAGCTGTTTTTAGTAAAATATATCGATGATCTTTTCATTCATTTTATCAAAAAAAGAAAAGTTGTAGATGAAGAAATTATTTCTGTTTTAAGATAAAAATGTAAACAACAGCTAAAATATTGGTTTAGGTGAGCATCCCTTTGTAAAAATCAAAATGCTTCAATTTTTGAAAAATGCAAACTATTCCCTAATTTTACACCACTATAAAATAAAAATCAAATGAATACAAATCAACACAATTCAAATCTTCTGGCATCGTATCGGTGTCTTTTCGAGTGCTGGATTTTGTATGCATAAATTTCTCCCCTTTCAAATTTTCAATTATATATTTCTGATTTATAATTTATTTTTCATGTAATTTTTGCTGAAATGACTTTTGCAGAAAAACAATTCATAAAAACTCCCGAAAGGCCTGCTGGCGTTGAAGGAAATTTCTACACACCCAAAGAAAAAACCACTCCCGGAATGAACGAGCGAATTCAACGCCTGCGAAAACAAAGCGTAGAAACAAAGGAATTGCTCTCCATTGAACGGGCATTAATTACTACCCGGTTTTATCAGGAAAATGAAGGGAAATACTCTGTTCCGGTAATGCGTGCACTTAATTTCCTGGAAATTTGTAAACATAAAACAATGTACATTGGTAACGATGAATTAATTGTTGCTGAGCGCGGTCCCTTTCCAAAATCAGTTCCAACTTTTCCTGAGCTTACTTGTCACAGCATTGAAGATTTTCATGTTCTAAACTCACGCGACCAACAACGATACACCATTCCGCAAAAAGATATTGATACTTACGAAAAAGAAGTAATCCCTTACTGGAGTGGTCGAACCATGCGCGAACGTATTTTCAGCCATGTCCCCAAAGAATGGAAGGCTGCATACGAAGCCGGAGTGTTTACTGAATTTATGGAGCAGCGTGCACCCGGTCATACTGCTCTCGATGGGAAGATTTACCAAAAAGGGATGCTCGATTTTAAAAAAGAGATTAACGATCATATTCAGCAACTTGACTTTTTAAACGACCCGGAAGCGACCGATAAGCTGGAAGAGTTGAAGGCTATGGAAATTTCATGCGAAGCAGCAATTGTTTTTGCCGAACGCCATGCTAATTTAGCAGAAGAAATGGTGCTTACAGAAACCAATCCTGTGAGGATTAAAGAATTAAAACAAATTGCTGAAGTTTGTCGTTGGGTGCCGGCAAACGCACCGAGAAATTTTTGGGAAGCAATTCAAATGTACTGGTTTATACACCTCGGAACTATTACAGAATTGAATGGTTGGGATGCCATGAATCCAGGTCATTTCGATCAACACTTAACTCCTTTTTATGAAAAGGAAATTTCGGAGAAAACGATTACCCGCAAAAAAGCCAAAGAACTAATCGGTTGTTTTTGGATAAAAGTAAATAACCACCCCGCCCCACCAAAAGTAGGAATTACAGCCCGCGAGAGCGGCACTTTTAACGATTTTACAAATATTAATCTTGGAGGGTTAAAACCAGATGGTACTGATGGTGTGAGCGAAATTTCATACATAATGCTGGAGGTAATTGAGGAGCTGCACATTCTTCAGCCCGGCAGCTCGGTTCACATAAGTGCAAAAACCCCTGACAAGTTTTTAAATGCTGCCACAAAAGTTATTCGACAGGGACACGGTTACCCGTCGGTTTTTAATCCTGATATTTATATCCAGGAAATGTTACGGCAGGGAAAGTCGTTGCAGGATGCACGCGAAGGAGGATGCAGCGGTTGTATTGAGGTTGGCGCATTTGGAAAGGAGGCATACCTTTTAACTGGTTATCTCAACATTCCAAAAATTCTGGAAATTACATTGAATAACGGAATCGATCCACTTACCGGTAAAGTTGCCGGAATTGAAACAGGCAATCCACTTAATTTTAAAAGTTTTGAAGAGTTGTATAAAGCATTTCTTAAACAACTCAATTTTGTTGTTGATCAGAAAATCCGGGTTAGCAACTATATCGACCAAATGTTTGCCAAATACGCACCGGCGCCATTTCTTTCAGTAGTTATTGAAGATTGTATTTCGAATGGAAAAGATTATTACAACGGTGGTCCGCGTTACAATACAAACTATATTCAATGCACTGGTTTGGGAACTGTTACCGACAGTCTTTCAGTTATAAAAAAACATGTTTTTGAAGAGGGTAATTTCAACATGGAAACATTACTGAATGCTGTTTCAAACAACTTTGAAGGTGAAGAATCGTTGCGTCAGCGCATATTAAACCGAACCCCATTTTTTGGAAACGATGATGAATATGTCGATTCAATTGCTATTCGTGTTTATAACGATTTATTGGCTGCCATCGATGGAAAACCTAATAGTAAAGGTGGGCAATTTCATCTGAATATGCTATCTACAACTTGCCATGTTTATTTTGGAAAAGTGCTGGGCGCATCGCCAAATGGCCGTTTTTCCGGAAAATCAATTTCTGACGGAACCTCTCCTTCACATGGTTGCGATGTACACGGACCTACAAATGTTATCCGGTCGCTTGGAAAATTAGATCAGACTAAATCGGGAGGGACATTGCTTAATTTAAGATTTGTTCCGGGTCTTGTAAAACGCGAAAAAGACATTAAAAAACTGGGGCAACTCATCCGTAGTTATTTTACTTTGGGAGGCCACCACATTCAATTTAATATAGTTGATACAGCCACACTTTTAGCAGCACAAACTTGTCCAGAAGATTATAAAGATCTGCTGGTCCGAATGGCCGGTTACAGCGACTATTTTAATGATATGAACACCGACTTGCAACAGGAAATAATTGAAAGAACCGAAAATGAAGCGTTCTAAACAACTTTTTATAAACGCTAAATCCCAAATTTCAAACCTCAATAATTGTTATGCTCAAAGTAAAAAATTTTATAATGTTTGGAATTTCAAAATTCAGATATTGGAATTTATTTGAAATTTGGATATTGTTTTTTGGTATTTATCTAACTACTTATTACTAAATGACTCCACTAATTTTCGACATAAAGCGATACGCTATAAATGACGGCCCCGGAATACGGATCACCATTTTTTTGAAAGGTTGTCCATTGTCTTGTAAATGGTGTCATAATCCTGAAAGCCAGTCGCCAAAAGTTCAAAAATATTATACAGCTTCAAAATGTATTGGTGTAAAAGATTGTATTGAAGTTTGTCCAAACAATGCATTAACACTTACTCCTAAAGGAATAGTCACCGATTTTAAGGCCTGCAATTTATGTGGTAAATGTGCTGAAGCCTGTCCAACAAAAGCCATCGAAATGTCGGGCAAAATTATGGAAATACCAGAACTAATGAAAATAATTGAACGAGAGCGGATTCATTTTGATCATTCGGATGGCGGGGTAACTTTTTCCGGTGGCGAGCCATTGATGTTTCCTGAATTTTTAATCGAATTATTAAATGCCTGTCGTAAAAAAAATATTCACCGAACAGTTGATACTTCTGGATTTGCCAAAACAGAAACTGTATTGAAAGTTGCAAAACACACCGATCTTTTTTTGTATGATCTAAAATTAATGGATTCAGAAAAACATAAAAGATGGACAGGAGTTGGCAACCAGCTCATTCTTAAAAACCTGAACATTTTGGCAAAAACAGGAGCAAACATCAATATTCGGATTCCATTAATTAAAAACATTAATTCTGACGAAAAAGAACTTACTAAAATGGCTCGGTTTATTGCTGAACTTCCTGGTAAAAAACCAATCGTAAACCTTCTTCCTTATCACAATATTGCAAAAAACAAATACTCTAAACTGGGTTCAGAATACAATGAATATGACATGGCTGAACCTTCGGAAGAAGAGCAAAACCAAGCTATTGAGATATTTCGGAAATTTGAAATTATTCCCGAAATCGGAGGATAAAAAAACGTCCAAAAGTGTTTAAAATATCCTCGGAAGAGTAATTTAGCAATTATCCAAATGAACTAAATTGGGGTAGGTATAATTTAGAATTACACATTTATCTTTCTTCTAATTTGTTATTTTCTTATTTATCAAATTGTGTTAAATCTAAATTTGGTTGAAATTTTTGATTTGAAAAGTACATTTCGTCCCAGGTTTTTGCTTTGCCTGAAGTTGCACTCATTCTGCCTAAAATCGCTGACAGGGTTGAGTTTGCACCCGACTGAGCTTCATTAATCAACTCACCCGTTTCAATACTATTAATAAAAGCTTTAACTTTATTTGAATTTGCATCGTGTAACGACGAAGAAAAAACTCCCGAAGCACGCTGCTCCTCCGTTATTGATTGTCCACGCAAAACACCCGAGTCCCATGGATTATCACCTTCAATAAAAACTCCACGGCCATAATGTGCTTCGGCAAAACCTTTCGTTCCAATAAAACGAGCGCAAACATCTCCAAACTTTGGACCAAATTGTGTTGAATGTACACTTACATTTGTTTCATCGGGATAGCCGTAAATTGCCTGATAATTTGTAAAAGTATCTCCAAAATCGGGCTCCCCTTTTCGATTGCCGTTTCCAATTGCATTTTCAGGATTTTCAGTTAGCACCCAGTTGCAAACATCAATCATGTGAATTGCCTGATCCAACATTATTCCACCCGAAAGTTCGCGAAAATGAAAATGGTTACGAATCATAAATTCCTCCATAGAATTCCCAACTGGCTGAACTTTTTTTCCACTTCCCGATGAAATATAATACAACTGAACATTAACGATTTCACCAATATCTCCTTTTCGTATTCGTTTTGCCATTTCAACATAAGGAGTGGCATTTCTGATTTGAAAACCAACGGCAACACTTACTTTTCCCTTTGCTTTTTCTCCCGACACAATTACTTTTTTACAGCCTGCAACATCTGGTGAAACGGGCTTCTCGCAATAAACATGTTTTCCAGCCATCACTGCCGCATCCAAAAAATCGGGATGTGTGTAAGCAGGCGACGAAACTAAAACGGCATCTACATCCGAATCGTTTACCAGTTTTTGAAAGGCTTGCGAACCCTGATATATTTTTGATTTGTCGATAGCAACTCCACCCTGGTCTGTATTTAGTTTGTCGAATCTTGGTTTGGCCTTTTCAAGTTGGTAATCGAACAAATCTGCCATTGCAATTATTTGTCCACTGGTGTGATTTACCATGTTAGAAATTACAGATGTTCCACGGTTACCACAGCCAATTATTCCCAGCCGGATTGCTGAATTTGCTTTTGTGCCAAAAACGGTTGACGGTTTTAAAATTGTAATTGCTGAAATTGCTGCCGAGGTAGCCAGAAATTTTCTTCTGTTTATTGCTTTCATTTTAGTTTTGCTTTAAATGTTGTTCACATTATTTTCAAAGATAATAAACAAAAAGAAATCTATTTTACACTTAAAACTACCTTCCCGTAAAATTCTCCTTCCGATTTTATTTGTTTTGAATAGTTGCCCCAAAGCAAACTATTGTAATCCCACTGGTCGTTTATTATTAATGTATTTCCACCATCAATTTTATCGAAACGGCAAGCCTGAGTTCCATCTGAATAAATATTAATACCAGAATTTGCCTTTGTTTTTAATGAATAGGAATAAATATTCTCTTTTAATGCTCTAATAATATTTGTGTAAGGTAATTCCTCTTCTAAACCGAAATAATAAAATCCTTTTGTATCCATTTCCCAACTGTGTTGCGGTTTTTCGCGGTATTTCATTTCAGGTTTTTCTTTCAAATTAACTTCGCCAGTTCGACTTCCTAAATCACCTTTGGGATAAACTGTAAAATAGGAATTTCTATCCCAGGCTAAAGTTTGGAAAGAATCTCTGCAAAGGAATTTCAATCCGACTTCCTGAATATTTTTACCCGCAGGAGTATCATCAATTTTGTAGTCGATATTAAAAACACCGTTTTCATCAATTTGGATAACAAAACTTGCAGAAATGCTGTCGTAAATTCCCTTTGAATTAATTGAAGCAATTCCATCTTTTACTTCAAAAGAAAAGTTGGTAAGTTTCCAATTTTCAGCATAATCTGCCATTTCAATAGTAGAATACTGTACTCGTTTCCCAGGGAATTTCAAATTGATTTGTGGCCCTGATTTAAGCAGAATTTTATCGTTTACTTTTACATCTTCCAGCATCCCCGTTTTTTTATTCACATCTAAAACAAAGGATTTCCCGGCAATAGTAATTTTTTCTTCAGTTTCGCCAACACTCAAATTTCCTTTCTCACAATTTGGCAATTCAATAAATCTTTCACCTATTTTAATATTGTATTCATCAACTAAAAATGTGTCGTTTTGAAAAAATTGAATATTTAGTTTTTCTTCCGAATTCCAGTTGTTAGCAGGAAAAACAAGCTCTCCTTTTTTATGCGGTTCAATATTTATATTTTCCAATTCACCTGATTGATCACCATATTTCCAACTAATTTTCAATTCAGAAAAATTGGTGTGGTCAAATCGGTTGTGAACCCGAATCGCTAGTTGTTTATTAGGTATAAATTCATTGATTTGTTTTGTGTAAATTTTAGTTGGCGAGTATGCTTTTTTTGTTCCCCAAAACTCTGGTTTTTTGCGGCGCCAGGCGTCAATAATTCCCCATTCTCCGTAACCCACAGTTGGCCCCATGTAGGTGGCCGGAATAATATTCGGGTCGAGAATTCCCCACCAATCGTTAAAACCTTCCAGGTTTTCGGGAAGCATAAAAGTTTCGTCGAGCATACACCAAATTGCTCCACCCAATCCACCGTCGGCTTCAAAAACATACGTCCACATACTATCTAAACTTTGTCCCCAAAAGTTGCGAACATTTGGATCTTCCCGTAACTCAAAATTGTTGTAACACGCAACATGCGCCCATTCGTCATGCAACATTGGCATTTCGTCTGAAACAAAATTCTTTGTCCCAATTCCATACTGGTTTAAATCGCCACGCCAACTAGGGTAGTGCATGCTCAAAATATCAAAGATTTTAATGCTGTCGGGTACTTTCCCGGGATAGCTGAACATAATTGGGCGGGTTAAATCATTTTGTTTTGTCCAATTATACGATTCCATGAAATTATCCCCAAAAACATTTTCGTTTCCGATTGACCATATAATTACACTCGGATGGTTGCGGTGATTTTGTACCATTTCTTCCAATTGCGATAAATAGCGGCTTTTAAACTCTAAGTTACTATGTGTTGCTCCAATTGATCGGTAAGGTTCAATGCGACCCATGCCAACAAAACAAACCGCAGTTTCGTCTTCCACATAAATTCCATATTCGTCGCAATAATTTAAAAAGGCTTCCGATGGTGGATAATGCGAAGTACGGATAAAATTCATGTTACTTTCTTTTGCAAGTTTTACGTCCAACAAATCGTACTCAGGTGTTGTCAAACGCCCCAAAGTCGGGTGGATATCATGACGACAAGCACCTCGCAATTTCACCGATTTGCCGTTTATTAACATTTTGTTGCCAACCACTTCAACTTCTCTGAAACCAATTTTTTCTGAAGACTTCAAAGTTTCTTTCCCATCCTCAAAAAGAGTAGTTACAACAGTGTATAAATTTGGGTGTTCAGCATCCCATTTTTTAGGATTTTCTACTTGAATTGAGATTTGTCCGTTTTGTGATTCAGTAGTATTTTCAACCGTTTTAACTAAACTATTTTCGCTATTCAACAATTCTACTTTTATTTTTGAGGACGTATTTTTACTCAATTCATAAAAAACTTTCAGTTCCGCATTTTTATATTTTTCATCTAAATCGGTTTCAAAATACAACTGTTTGAAATGTTGTTTTGGTAGTGCGACCAATTCAACATCTCGCAAAATTCCACCAATCTGATGTTTTGCATAACCGCTTCCGTACGAAATGTCATCGGTGCGGTCAACAATTTCTACTGTTAAATTTGCAGTTTCTCCGGCAGTTACAAACTCCGTAATATCGCAGCTCCATTTGGTAAAACCGCCAAAATGATCACGCACAAATTGTCCGTTTACCCAAACCCTTGCGTAACTATAAACTCCATAAAAATTGAGTTGAATTTGCTTTCCTTCGAAGTCGCCCGGAACTTGAAACAGATTTTTATAAACGTAGGGTTGGTCGTGTTTTATGGCAAACCCCTGCATCTGGCATTCGCCCGGAACTTTAATATCATCCCAATTTTGAAAATCAATTTCGTTAGCCCAAAACTTTTCCGGCGGAGTCATCGAAAATTTCCAAATTCCATTTAAAGAAATCTCCGGGGTTTCTACTCCTGTTACTTCTATTTTTTTAATTTCGGATTGTTTGCTACATCCGAATAAAATTACTGAGAATAAAAGAATGATTTGAAATAGTTGAGTTTTCATTTTTTTTAGATTTATTCACCGGGTGACTATGAGTCATTACAAAAAGTCACCCGGTGAATTGTTGAAAAATACAGTTACCAAAATACAATATAAATAGCTGAGAATATTATAATTATAATAATTGAAAGTATATTAAAAAAATTGTCGGTTCTGAATATTTTTCGTGAAATTTCTAATCCTTTATTTTCATTTCCTTTTTTATCCAGTAACGAAATTATCACAATTATTACTGAAATTATTACAAATGAAACCAACATTTGGTCGAGAAATGGCATTTCGGGAATTATAAATTTAAGGGCAGCCGAAACCGGAATCGATAAAATAGTTCCCCAAAGTGCTGCTGTTGAAGTTGTTCGTTTCCAAAACATTCCAAACACAAAAATTGCTGTTACTCCCGGACTAATCATTCCGGTATATTCCTGAATAAACTGAAAAGCCTGGTCAATACTTCCCAAAAGTGGAGCAACAATTACAGCGATTCCCATTGCCACAATTCCCGAAATCCTGCCAACTGCAACCAATCGTTTTTCGGTGGCATTTTTGTTGAAGTAAGGTTTATACAAATCCATTGTAAAAATGGTGGAAGTGCTGTTTATAATTGCACTAAAAGATGAGACAATTGCAGCAATCAAAGCGGCAAAAATCAAACCTTTAATACCTGCCGGAACAATATTTTCAAGAATCCACGGATACGCTTCATCGGGTTTTGCAATGTCAGCTGAAAGAGCAAAAGCTACTATTCCGGGAATTACCACAACAAAAGGTAAAATCATTTTTAGGTAACCGGCAAAAACCATCCCTTTTTGCGCCTCCTTTAAACTTTTTGCACCAAATGCTTTTTGAATAATATATTGGTTTGCTCCGAAATAGTAAATGCCCGCAATCCAAATTCCTCCAATAATAGCGCGGATTCCAGGGAGATAAAAATAGTTGGGGTCAGATTTTTTAATAATCATGTGAAACTTTTCAGGAATTTCGGCAAACATAGTTTCGAAACCATTGATAATACCTGTGTTGCCGCCAACATGATTTACCGCGAACCAAGTTGTAACCAACCCGCCAATCAATAAAAAAAATACCTGAATAATATCAGTGCTCGCAATTGCTTTTAATCCGTTAACAACTGTGTAAAGTAACGAGAAAACGGCGAGTCCGATAATTCCATAAATTAGTTTTATCCCAAAAATAGATTTTAGTGCGAGCGCACCGAGGTATAAAATTGAGGTGAGATTAACAAAAATAAACAGGCCAAGCCAAAAAATTGCGAGTATGGTTTTAATACGATTATCGTAGCGAAGTGCCAGAAATTGTGGCATCGTAAATATTTTCTTTTCAATAAAAACGGGTAGAAAATATTTGGCAACTACAATTAAAATAAGGGCGGCAATCCATTCGTAAGTTGCAATTCCAAGTCCAATTGCAAACCCCGAACCCGACATTCCGATAAACTGTTCGGCAGAAATATTGGCGGCAATAATCGAGCTGCCAACTAAAAACCACGGTAACGATTTGTTGGCAAAAAAATAGTCGGCACTGCTGCGCTCTTTACTTTTCGAGCGTGCCAGCCAGTTGCCAACAACAATAATTACTACACCATAAACAATAAAAATAATGATGTCTAAATTGCCCATTTTTACCTGTTTTTCTCAAATGTTTCTACTCCTTTAATTATTGCAGTCAGGTTTTCCCACGGAACTTCGGGTTCTACCATGTGAGTAGGCCCGATAACCAAACCGCCTTTTTCGCCCGATTTGTTTAATCGAGAAAGTGCAGTTACATAAACTTCTTCTTTTGTTCCGAAAGGTAATAATTCCTGTGTTCCCAGTGTTCCCCAAAAAGATAACCGGTCGCCAAATTTATCGTGTACTTCATCGAAACTCATACATTCGGGTTGAATTGGATTCAGTACTTCCACCCCAATTTCAATTAGCTGGTCGATAAATGGAGTGATATGACCACAAGAATGGTAGAAAATTATGATGTTAGGATTTATCTGTTTTGCCGCTTCAATTACTTTTGCCAGCCGGGTTTTCAACCATATTTCCCACAACTCCACATCAATCATAATTGTGGTTTGTGTGCCAATATCGTCGCCCAGCGATAAAATATCTACTCCGGCTTTTGCGTAAGTTGTAGCTTTCGAAATAGCAAATTGTGTGATAATATCGAGCAGTGCAGTTGCTTTTTCGTCCTGAAACATCATGTCTATCATCAACTCTTCCATCGAGCGTAAATACCACGACGCTTCCCAAACTGTCATTTGCATAAATGCGAACGAAGCCAAACCTTTCGAGTGGAATACGTTTACTTTTTGAGTGATTTTTGCCAGCTCATTTTCAGGGACTGTTGGATACGGATAATCCAGAATTTCGTTTAAACCGGCACCTTTTAAAGGGTGGTGCATTCGTGTCATGTGAAATGCCGCAGATGAACCTTTCGAGTGCCCAATTCCGTATTCGTCAAAAATGGTACTTTCTGGAAGTAATTCTCGATTAAACAGATCTCCCCCAAAAGTGTAATTTCGTTGAACGTTCATTTCGAACGGGCGGTGCCCCATTCCAAAATAAGTTTCGTAATCTTTATGACCGAAACGTTTTTCAAAATCAGCAATTTGCGATTCGCACAAAACAAAATCCACTGGTACGTTTTCAAAACCTTCTCTGCGAAGATTTTTTAAAATGTTTTCTCTTGGTGTCATTGCATTTGATTTTGTTCAAAATTAATGTCTTACACTTCAAAAAAATTATCTTTTTAAAAATTGAATTTACAATAAGTTACACAAATCGGAACTAAATATTTAAATTTCAATTACCTTTTTATTCGTCATTCCGAACTAGTTTCGGAATCTTATTTTTTATGCAGATGCTGAAATAAATTCAGCATGACGGAAGTCTTTGAGAATTGATTCTTCACATGGCAAATTATTGAGATTCAAATAAAATTTTGCGATAGGTTTGAGGTGAAAAACCATAACTATCTTTAAACACTCTGGAGAAATACTGCTGTGTTGAGTATCCCACACTATATGCAATTTCTTTAATCGGAATATTTCTGTCGGCACGCAACTCCACTGCCTTGTTAATCCTCAGATTATTGCAATATTCACGAGGAGTTGATTCGAGATGGATAGTAAAAAGTTTATGCAAATATCGTTCAGAAATATTACACTCCCTTGCCAGTTCAGAAACCGTAACACCCGTGCAATAATTCAAATGTATCCTGTTCATGGCAGTTTTTAGGTATTCATTTTCCTGCCGGTTAATCATTTCATATTGCCTGTTTATAAATCGCGACAGTAGAATTATAAATTCCCAAAAGTAGAGCTTGCTTAATGATTGAAAATTATTGCGCTTCAACTTATTTTCTTTGATAATGCGCTCCATACAATTCCCAATTTCGGGATTATTGGGAATTTTATAGTAGTGATTTGTATTTGATTTAAGGTTATAGAGAAATGATAATTCGGATTTCAAAACATCCTGAAATGCGGTAAAAATCTGCGAGTCCATTTGAAATTCGAGCTGAACTATTTTAATTCCGGTTTTTGAATCGACAAAAAAATCGTGCTTTGAGCCGGGAAAAATAAGGATACTGTTGTTCTGGTTTAATTTAACCAATTTGTTTTCAAGCATCATCACACAACTTCCCTGTAAAATGTAGTTAAGTTCGATGCGCTTGTGGCTGTGCATTTTAAAATGGTAGCCCGGTTTAAACGAAATTATCCGAAAAACCTCCAAAGAAAAATCTCCCCTGGATACGATACTGTTATTTAATACATTTCGAAACTGATTTTCCATGATTGAAATTTCATTTAAGATTCAAATACTTGGTTAATACATCATTCCCCTGAAACGCATTAGCCGGTATAAGATTTTCTTTTGTAAAAATACTTAGTTTACCTTGTGGCAGGATTGTTACTTAAATATCTAATTTGAATTTTTTAAGCCCTAATTGATTGTGTGTGATACAATCGCCAAGAGCCAGGAACCATCATCCGGCGTTGATATTTTTACTTTTTTACCACCGGTAATGGTTGTTGCCTTGCCCCATTCCCCAGTTAAAGCATTAATCCATTTTAAATTAAAATCACCTTTGCAATCGGCCAGATTAAGGTTGGCGGAGCCGCCCTCCAGAAAAAAAAGGACGTATGCCTTGCCTGGATTGGCAGACAGGAAAACTTTCGAGTCTTCATAGTCCGCCAAAAGATCGTTGCCCGGGGAGAGTTCCCACATTTCCACAAGGCTTTCAAGTTTGCGGAGTGCCTTGATGCATTTCTGCGCAGGTCCGGTCAGGCCGAGGCCACCTATTGGATCGCGGTGGAAACGGGTAGAGGCACAGCCGCCAACCACATTCATTACATAACGCTGCACGGCCGATTCCGTGGTCCAACGGTGCCAAACCCTCTTGTGATAATTATTAACACTCCGTTTCATTATATAACCAAACTTCCATGTTGTTCTATTATATTGTATATCATAGAAAAACATGAAAGTCTGATTCGGCTATGTTAATATCCCGGATTTTGTTCAAGTGCCGGATTTTCCTGAATAATATCTATATGAATAGGCCATAAATAGTCTCTTGCTGGATTAAAAGTACGACTCTGCACAACGTCCCCGTCTATATCATAAAAATTACCATTATTTACCACTTCAGCGGTACGCCATCTTCTGATATCATTATAATACAATGCTTCTCCGGCAAGTTCAATTCTACGCTCATGCCGTATTACTTCTCTCATTTCTTCTTTTGTTAAGCCGGAAGTAACATCTGGCATTCCTGCACGGAAACGGATTTTATGCATGGCATCATACACAGATACATCAGGACCAGAAACTTCATTTTGAGCTTCTGCATACATCAACAATATATCTGCATAACGTAAAATGATAAAATTCAGATCTGAAGGATAAATATCATTTTCAATTACATCATCTTTATATTGAGTTAATTTTTTAAAGGTATATCCGGTACTCCAATATTTCGCCCTAAAGACTTCAGCATCTAATATCTCTCCTCTAAACATTTTACCTGGTACAGCTATTGTATTTATTAATCTCGGATCTCTGTTATCATAAGGATTATCCGGATCATATAATGGAGAATCCTCTATTGACATACCATCTATCATTAAATAATCATCTATTAAATTTTGTATCGGGTTCATGTTTAGTTGGTGTTCAACTTGACGATCCATTGAGTGATCAGATTCAGGGATCATATACTGTCGATCGAAAATTACTTCATCGTTATTTTGATTCTCCGGCAAATAGAAACCTCTGTAATCAGGAAACAAACTATAATCTCCCAAATCCATCACTTTTTTTGCTGCTTCCGCTGCCTCCCCCCATCTGCTCTCGTATAACAGAACCCTTGCTTTCATTCCTAATGCGGCGCCTTTTGAAGCTCGGCCTACATCACTTCCACTATAGGAATTGCCTGAAGGAAGTAAATCACTTGCACTATCAAAATCACTCACTATTTGTTGGATAACTTCATCCTTTCCATTACGGGGAAAGTCACTTTGTTCAATTTTGGGCGGATCAAGAATTAAAGGGACTCCTCCATAATAATTCAATAAATTCGCATAACAAAATGCTCGCAGAAAAAGGGCTTCGCCTTTAATCCTTTGTTTAAGATTCTCATCCATTTCTATTTGATCAATCTTAGCCAACACAGAATTGGTCCTGCCAATACCCTCATAATTAGCAGCCCATACATCCTTAAAGAAGCGTTCATTACCTGCATCATGATGCCCTGTAGCAAGATTTATCTCTCCAGCCTCATTGAATGCATTGGGAGTCGCATTTTCAAACCTCCACTCATCATCAAATCTATAAAACGAATTATAGCACCCATTAATGGCACTTAAAGCATCCGCTTCAGTATTCCAGAAAATAACTTCCGTATAAGTATCGGTCGGGGTTGTTTCAAGGAAACTTTCATTACAAGAAGTAAGAAAAGTTATCAAAAACAGAATTGTTGCTGTATATATTAAATTTTTCATAACCTATTATTTTAAAATGGATTAAAACCTGATATTAAAACCTACACTAACGACTTTGGAAGAAGGATATACATAAATATCCTGTCGAATAATTTCCCTTTCAGGATCCGTAAGTTTAAAATCAGAAAATGTCAGCAAATTTTGACCATTAGCAAAGATTCTTATACTGTCAATATTAAACCTATCCAATAAAGTAGAAGGAATGGTATAACCTATCTGTAGATTTTTTACCCTTAAATATGACGCATCTCTGAGCCAGAAAGTGGAAAGAAGATAATTATTTCGGCTTCCTCTTCTAGGCAGTGTTAACCTGGGTAAACTAGCATCAGGATTATCGGGTGTCCAGCTATTTTCAAGTTGATCCCAAGTAAGATTGGCCCCATTATGATTTGGGTAAACCAAATTTGCTGTTGGATAAGTATCAATTCCTTGAACTCCTTGAAGGAAAGCACTAAAATCGAAACCTTTATAGTCAAGACTCAGATTGAAACTATAGGTGTATTTAGGTACTGATCTTCCCGTAATTATGCGGTCTTCAACATTTATTACACCATCAAGGTTAATATCTTTGTATTTTACATCACCTGGAGCTACTGAAGCATGTTGAAAAGCATGATTATCTACTTCTTCCTGAGTCTGAAAAATACCCTCTGCTACATGCAAGTAAAAAGAATTTACAGGATAACCTTCTTTAATAATTGTTGTGTAACCCCATGTAGTACGATTTCCATATTGTTCATCCCCCTCTAAAGATTCTACATTATTCTTTATGTAAGTAACGCTCGCTCCTAATTTATAATTAATCTTACCAATAGAATTATAATGATTAACACCAAACTCAGCTCCCTTATTAGACATACTATATAAATTTGTTAAAGGCCCCGAAAGATTTCCTACCTGTGTTGCTAGATTAATCCGCGCGAGGATATCTGTAGTTTCCTTATCAAAAATATCACCAATAATCTCCAGCTTATTGTCCCATAAACCTAAATCTAAACCAATATTTGTTATTGTGGTTTTTTCCCAAGTAATATCAGGATCAGATAAAGCACGAATTGCCGCGCCGGCAACCACATTATTATCAAAGACATATCCCTGGCCCAGGCTCACCGAGTTTAAATAACTAAACAAGGGAATACTTTGATTTCCTAATTTACCCCACGAAGCACGAAATTTGAGATTATTTACAGATTGTATATTCTTAATAAAGTCTTCCTCCCCTAAACGCCAGCCGACAGAAAAAGACGGAAAAAGACCCCAGCGATTTCCTTTTGCAAATCGGGAAGAACCATCATAGCGCATGTTGATTTCTAAAAGATATTTATCTTTGAAGGCATAATTAGCTCTTCCAAAATAAGACATAAGACGAGAATCTGAGGATGTCCCATCCACATCTTTATTGTCAGATCCGGCACTTAATTCTGTTAGTTCATTCGATAAAAAACCTTCGATATAAGCATCGAAATTGCTTACGTAGAAGGACTCTCTACTTAAACCACCTAATAATTTAATACTATGTGATTCAGAAATTGTCTCTGACCACTCTAGAGTTTGAAACAAACTAACATCCATATTGTCAATATTTTCACGATAGGCACTACGATTATCTGGCATCCTCATTGGATATTCAGTATCCAAATCTGGAGGAATCTTATAAAATAATTCAGGTATAAAAGTGGATTCAAACCCATCAAATTTATTCACGGCAAAATTTGCCTTATAGATGATGTTAAAGGGAAAAGTATATTCTGCATTAAAATGAACACGTCCCCGTTGAGTTCTTGTATTGGTTCCACCTTCTGTAGCCCATGCTAAGGAATTCCTCCAGGTCCGACCGGGTACACTTAATCTGGAACCACCATAACTTCCGTCTTCCGCATAAGGGGGATCGAAAGGTGATGATCGAGTTAGGGCACCTGACATTAAACTTCGCATACCACTAGCTGGTTCATTACGATCCCAATATGTTCCAGAAAAATTAACTCCAGCTTTCAGCCTGTCGGTTATAATAAAATCAACACTTAAATTTGTTGAATACTTTTGGGCATCTGTTCCAATGAAAACTCCTTCCTGATCTAAATAACCCAATGATAGTAAAAAACTGATCCTGTCACTTCCTCCGGATAAACTTAAATAATGTTCCTGCATTGGAGCAATTGAGAACATTATATCCTTCCAATTAGTATTTGGATACACATAAGGATCGGTACCATTCCTATAATCTTCAATTACTTCATCAGAATAAACTTGTGGTTGCCCTTCATTTATATAAGATTGATTATATGCCTTCATCATCTCAACTGCATCATCCACCATATCAGGCCAGTAGGATACCTGCTGCCATCCAAAATAAGCATTGTAATCTACCCGTAGAGGACCCTCTTTACCTCTCTTCGTTGTAATAAGTATTACACCGTTAGCTGCCCGATTCCCATATATCGATGCTGATGAGGCATCTTTTAGTATTGAAATATTTTCAATATCATTCGGATTTATATCTCT
Organism: Prolixibacteraceae bacterium; assembly: GCA_018648265.1. Lineage (GTDB taxonomy): Bacteria > Bacteroidota > Bacteroidia > Bacteroidales > Prolixibacteraceae > Draconibacterium. Next base: position 76,300 of record JABGRN010000012.1, read on the forward strand.
TAAAGCACTTTCTATCCCATCTATCAAAACCAATGGTTCATTATTATTTAATGTGCCAATGCCTCTTATACGTATTGTTGCATCGTCTGATCCTGGTTGTGCACCTGTTTGATTCACATAAATTCCCTGCACTCCCTGTAATGCCTGAGATGAATTAGTGATAGGTCTGTTTTCTAAGTCCTCTGCATCGACGGTTGATACAGAACCAGTCAGGTTGATTTTTTTCTGGATACCATACCCAACGGTAACTATTTCCTCAATGCTAATGGCATCCCCTTCCATAACTATGTTAAAAACAATTCTGTCATCAATAGAAACCTCTTGCCTTTTCATACCTACAAATGAGAATTGCAAAGTTTCTGCATCATTAGGAATATTAAAAGAAAAATCACCATCGTTATTGGTAACAGTTCCTGTGGTAGTTCCTTTTACAACTACCGAAACCCCTGGTAAGGGCAATCCCTCATTGTCAGTTACCGTTCCTGAAATTTCCTTGTTTTGTGGTTGATCCGTTTTAACTTCCGTTAAAACCGGCGTCACTGAATTTTCATTTTCAAAGATCACAATCTGCCGATCATAAATTTTGAACATGTATAAAGTTCCTTCTAAAACCTGATCAAGTACTGATTCTACGGTTTCATTTTTAACTTTTACATCAACTTTCCGTTGTACATCTACGAATTCTTCATTGTATAACAGAATAAATTCGCTGTTTTCCTCAATTTGCTGAAACACTTCACCTACAGTAACATCATTTAACCGGAAGCTAAATTTAGTCGCCTGTGAATAACTGTTTACCGCAGAAACAGCAAACACTGATAACATCAAAACGGTTAGTAGGGCTCACTTCATAATTCGGGTTGGTTTTGTTTTTAAGCATAAATTTTAGCAA
>JABGRN010000013.1 GCA_018648265.1 Prolixibacteraceae bacterium
CTTTTTTATTTAGATAAAGTTCATATTTACTTAACCTTTTCAGCGGTAAATGGCAAAGCACCTTCTGGCGAATCAGCAGTTCCCGTCAATTTTTTTCCTTCAATTTTCCCTTTCAATTTAACAAGGTTGTAATCGACATAAAGGTTGCAATTGAGCTCATCATCAGAAAAAGTAACTTCTTTCAATTCCATTTTGTAACCTTCAGCAAATTTTATTTCGCCTACTAATTTGCCTTCTTTTTCAGAAAATATGAATGAACCTTTATCGTAACCGTAAGGTGCATTCGGACTTTCAAATTTCCACTCACCAACAATGTCTTTGTTACCCTGAGCAACACCGGCAGTTAATGTGCCTGAAACAATTGCAACTAAAAATGCAAGAACCAATAATTTTTTCATTTTGTAATTTTTAAAGTTTTAATTCGAAAACAAATTTGTGATTGTTCTTTAAACTTTCCAAAATTATGGGATAGGATTCTGTATTCTGGGATGAAAGAATAAATGCTAAGTTATAAAGTCTAAAAACAGGGATGAATATTTTTGTGAAACAGGAATGAACTTTTCAAATTGTTTTACTTTGATGTTTAGTTTCTTTCCATCCTTCTGAACAAACTCCACATTTTTGGTATTTACCATAAACGAGCGATGACAACGGATAGTAGCATTTTTATGCAACATTTCTTCCATATTTTTAAGCGTGTTTCGAAGCAATTTACGTTGCATTTTTCCTTCCAAAATATAATGAACCGAGACGTAATTATCGGTCGATTCCAAAAAAACCAAATCTTTTGCTAAAACCGAAAATTTAATTTTTCCGTTCTCATCGTTAAAAGAAATTAGCCGTTTCTCGGCAGGTTTTTTAATGTGTTTCTTTAGCTCTTCAATTTCTGCCCGCTGGTTTTTGTAATAAATAATTAGCAAGGCAAAAGAGTAGGGGAGACAAATTCCGAGTAAAGTATATTTTAAAGAATAAATTAAATCGTTTACAAAATTTCCGATAGGATTTCCGTATAAAAAAATATAACCCAGACTGATTAGCATTATTTCGATAAGCAACCAGAGCAGGTAACTTTTAATTTTGAATGAATGCATTTTGAAAATGTTCCGAAGTGGAAATTGGGTGAAAAGAAATACAAGAGCAACAACAATTCCATAACTCGACAAACGTAAAAACTGGATAATTCCAGAGTCGGAATACCAACGACTAATATTAAAAGGTTCAAAAATATTCAGGAATAGAATGCTGAAAACCAAGATTATCGTTATCAATAAATATCTGTCTGATTTTTTATCGAGAAGATTAAACGTATTGTTTAAAAAGGTAAGTTTCACTTTATAGTTACTGTTTTATTTTCAAGTATAGTAAAAGTTTATTACAACTGAAAAACCTAATTATATTCGCATTGCCTTTTTTCCTATGAAACTTTCTTTTTATGATAATTAAAGTATAGTAGGAACATATTCTTAAAGGCATAGTTTTTGCTAAAAAAAGCAAAATTCCTAAAAAATGGAAGTAAAATATTTAATTCACTTTTAAAATCTCTAATTTGTAAAATCGTAATTTAATGAAATTCAATACAATATATTTTCTGGTTTTTATTCTCATTAATGTTTCATGTTCAAAAAATGATGATTTTGGGAAAGCGGTAAAAACAATTTATTTAAAGGAGACAAAAGATATACTGCCAATATCGAGCTTTATTAAAAAACTGGACTATTTAGAATTAAGTTTTCAAGCTGATGAAATTTCAATTGGGAAAATAGAGGGAATAAAAAATATTGGTAATGAGATAATTATCAAGCAACGAAAAGCAAGAGAAACCAGCTATTTAAGGTTTTCTAAAGATGGAGTGTTTAAAAATATAATTGCACAAAGTGGGAATGAGATTGATGTATTTAAAGATATAATTAAATATAATAAAGACTTTGCTGTTTGGGGAGAAACCGGAATTCATATTATCTCAGGAACTGGAAAATATAAAAAAAAACTATTTGAACTGGATGTGCCTGGGAATAGTTTTTTCTATTCTAAAAATAAATTTTTTCTTTTTCATGAATCTGTTTCACCGGGTTATTTGTCTCGTTACAATTCAAATGGGAAGCAGGAAAAAGTATATTTTCCAAATGAAAATCAAACAACAAATTCAGGTTATTCTAATATATCGATGCTGGGGAAAGATAATTATCAATTTTTTTCGCCTTTAATTGATACTGTTTTTGCATTTTCTGAAAATAAACTTATTCCTAAATATCGTGTCGATGGAAGTCCGTTTCCGACTTTTATTCAAATTCTAGAAAACGTTGGAGACCTAGATCGGTTGGAAACTTTAAAATACATTAATAACAACCAACATGTGGTAATAAAAAATTACCTGGAAAACAGAAATTACATATTCATTACTTATTGGGTTGGATCGATTTCAAATAATTTAATAATAAATAAAAAAAGTTGGCAAACTACTTATTTTGATAAAGCAATAAACGATATTGATGGCGGAATATGGGGAACACCACTGTACTTATCGGACGATGACATACTATATATTCCGATAAATTCGTCTAGAATTGGAAGTCATAAAATATTGAATAAACGTAAAAGGGGATTTGTAAAACTAAAAGAAAAAAATCAAGTGGGTGATAATTCGATAATAATGCGCTGTAAATTAAAGTAATAAAAATGCATTTGAATACTGTACTTTAAATCAGAAATATTCCTAACTGCTAATTTTAACATCGCATATTTAGAAAGTCAATGATTTGTACATTAATCAAAATAAGCCTCAGTAATTTCCCCCCGATTATATTGAAACATCATTTTTATTTGCTCAACTGTATTTCTGGGAGTTGAAAGTTTTGGGATATTATTTTCATCAAACCATCCAACATCAATTGTTTCCGACCCAGTAGAAATGTTGTCATTCTGTTTTTCGCACAGCAGAAAAATTTTATAAACGTATTCGAAAGACGGTGGCATATTTTGTTTTTGTTTGTCCATAATTGCCAGTAAGCGGCTTGCTTTTACTTGTAATCCGGCTTCTTCGAAACACTCTTTTTCGGCAACTTCGCCCGGACTGTAACTAATATCTGTCCAGCCTCCCGGCATTGCCCAGCAACTATCAACTTTTTCCTGAATTAAAAGTATTTGCCCTTTTTCGTTAAATACAACGGCACGAACATCGACTTTTGGGGTTTTGTATCCATTTTTTTCTTCTATTATCGGGATAATTTTTTCAATGGGAATATCGGTAATCTTTTCCAGCAATTGCAGGCTAATTTCGTGTAGCTCTTCATACCGTTCTATGTCGTATGAAATTTCAGAATATTCCAGACCAATTTCGGCCAGTGCCTGAATACGTTTTATTTTTTCGAAGAAGAAATTGTTCATTTTGTATTAATCTGATATTGTTTCTAGTGCTTGTTCCAAATCGTCAATCAAATCACCTGCATCTTCCAATCCAACTGAAATGCGCATATCTCCCAGGGAAATTCCAAGTCCATTAAACTGTTCCGGGCTTAATTCTTTCAGATAACTAATTGCGGGAGCATAAACCAAACTTTCGTGGCCTCCCCAACTTACACCAATTTTAAAAATTTTGAGGCTGTTAAAGAATGTTTTGATTTGAGATAAATTCGATGTTTTTAGTTTGAATGCCATTAATCCGCTAAAACCTGTCATTTGTTTTTTTGCCAATTCGTGTTGAGGAAAACTTTTTAGACCTGGATAATTTACGGTTTCAATTTTCGGATGCGACTCTAAAAACTGCGCCACTTTAATTGCATTTTCCTGATGAGCTTTCATTCTAATGGGCAGTGTTCTCAGGCTTCGCATTAACAACCATGCATCTAATGGAGCAGTTTTCCCGCCGAGTAATTCAAATTCATTTACGCTAATGCTATCGATGTCTTTTGCATTTCCAATTACCAGACCGGCAACTACGTCGGAATGTCCACCAATGTATTTTGAGCAGGAATGTATTTCCAAATCGACGCCCATTTTTAGTGGTTTTTGAAATATTGGCGATGCCCAGGTATTATCGATAATCGTTTTAATTTCTTTTGAACGAGCCAGTTTGCAGATGCTTTCGATATCCTGAATATTGAAAATTGCAGTGGAGGGGCTTTCAAGATAAAATAGTTTTGTGTTGGGACGAATGGCATTTTTATATTCATCCAAATCGTTACCAGAAACAAATGTGGTTTCAATTCCCATTTTCTTTTTCAGATAAACGGAAATGAGATTATTGGCTGGCCCGTAAATATTTTTTATGGCAATTGCGTGGTCACCTGCATCCAGAAAATGCATAACTGCCGCTGTAATTGCCGCCATGCCCGATGCAAAAAGCCGTGCTTTTTCACCACCGGCAAGCTTTGCTAATTTCTTTTCTACAATATTAACCCCGGGATTTCTTCCCCGCGAATAAATACTGGTGTTTATTCTGTCGTCGAAAGCTGCATCAATGGCATCCCAGTCTTTAAATGTAAAAAGTGTATTTTGAAAGATAGGTGGTACAACTGCACCTTCGTATTTCTCTCTCTCTTCCGCAAAATGAGAAATCATTGTTTCTGGTTTCAATTCCTTTTTCATTTTTGTTTGTTATTCAGTTGTAAATATTTTGTCACAATTTTTGACTGGAAATCAAAAATTCCGCCAAAATTGTGCTATTTGCATATTTCTAACCCCAGGTTAAACAGACTGTGTGAAAACAGTCTTTTTATCCTTTACCGTCCCATTTATGGGACGGATTTAGCGATGACACAAACTGTTGGACTTTAGTCCAACTATCTTATATTCAGGACTAAAGTCCAATTCTCTTTCTCTATTCAATAACCGTTGGATAAATCCAACGGCAAAAAATAGTCCCATTTTCACACACCCTGTAAAACCTGGAGCTATTGATTTCTTCTATTTACTTTTTGCGTCTCTCTTCTCTTTATAAAAACAGCCAATTCCGGTTATTGCAAGTATAGGAGCCACAACAATATTTGTTAACGATAATATTTGCCAATGCCAATAATCGGCGTACGAAACTCCAAGTGTTGCTACTATAAAAACGGTGGTAGTTGTCCACGGAACTAAACTTTCAATCATTGTTCCGTAGTCTTCCAACGAACGCGACAAAACCTTCCGTGGGATTTTCAACTTGTCATACTTTTTAATAAAAGCATCTCCCACAACAAAACTTGTGGCGTATTGGTTTGAGGTCATTGCATTCGTAATACTAGAAGAAAACAGTGATGAAATAATGACTGAACTTCTCTTTTTGGCAAATCGAAACACTCGTCCCACAATTGTGGTCATTGCATTAATTTTATCGATTGTACCGATGTAAACAAATACCATAATTGAAATAATAATTGGTTCGCTTAATTCGTACAAACCTCCGCGGTTAAATAGTTGATTAATGTTTTCGGGAACCTCTTCAATCCAAAAAGCCATTTTAGTATCGAAACCTTTGTAGATGGTTTGAATTACGTCTGAGAATTTAAATCCCTGAAAAATAAATGCGAGTACCACTGCAATTACAGTTGAAGTGAGTAAAACAGGAATTGTCGCTTTCTTTCGAATTGAACCGTATAAAATAATTGCCGGTGGAATTAATAAAAACCAGGAGAAATTGAATATTGATGAAATAGAATTTAGTGTGACGTCAACTTGTTCGGTTGCACCCGGCATATTTTCAGCAGGATAGATAAATCCGAGTATAAAAAAAGCGATTAGTGCAATTATTGCCGATGGAACAGTTGTGTAGGTCATCGAGCGAATATGGTCGTACAGTTTTACTTCAACTGCCAGCGCTGCAATGTTTGTTGTGTCGGAAAGTGGCGACATTTTATCGCCAAAATAGGCACCACCGATAATTGCACCGGCAGTAATTCCCAAATGTGCATTTACAGTTATTGCAATTCCCATAATTACCACTCCAATTGTACCAATTGAACCCCATGAAGTTCCGGTAACAGTCGAAAAAATAATGGGCACAAAAAAGGCTAAAACGTAAATATAATCGGTATTTATAATTTTAATTCCGTAATAAACCAACATTGGAATTGTGCCACTAACAATCCAGCTGCCAATTATTAATCCAATTGCAAAAAGGATAAATAGTGTTGGTAATGCCTTTTTAAGTTTGTTGATAATACTTTCCTGAATTTCATCCCATGCAAAACCAAGAATCCTTAATTGTGTAATGGCAAAAACTGAGGCACTTAGAAATACAATTTCCAAAGGAAGAGCTTCCTGAAGTAAAAATACTGGCCGCAAAACAAGACCATAAATAATTATAGCAAAAAGAAAGACAACCGGAAGCAACGCTTGTAAAAAAGTTACTTTTTTCTCATTTGGTTTCGACATACAACTATTTCAACTCTTTATTTGGTTCAGCACCCATTTTCAAAAATAATTCGCCTCCCGATATAATTTCATTGTGATATAAAAACATTCGGTTCAAAGGTTGCCCGTTTAATTTAACCGACTGAATATACAGATTCTCTTTGCTATTATTTTGGGCAACAATCCTAAACTGTTTTCCTGAATAATATTTGTTGTCAAGCGAAATTGTAATCTCATTAAAAATAGGACTGCCAATTTGGTATTTTGGATTTTCAGCAGCACCGGCATCCAATTGAAACAAACCGATTTTCATTAATACAGAAAGCGATCCCATTAAACCCTGGTCTTCGTCGCCGTTAAAACCAACATAGGGAGAAACGCCCGTGTAAACAGAATCGATAACTTCGCGGCTCCATTTTTGTGTTAACCACGGCGCACCGACCGTATTAAAAATATATGCGGTTTGCATCGAGGGTTGGTTTCCGTAATTAATAGATATGTTTCTGATTCGCTTTCGGTTTTCATCTGAATGCGATTTTCCTGCGGTAAAACCTTGTAATTTTGCTTGTGCAAATTCATTGTTCAGTTTGCTCACGAGAGCTTCTTTTCCTCCCATTAATTCTGCCAGTCCGTCGTAATCGTGGGGAACAAACCAGGTCATTTGTGCAGCGTTCGATTCTACAAATCCATCGTTTTGATATTCGTATGGGTCGTATGGAACCCGCCAGTTTCCATCAATATCTTTTGGGCGAATAAACCCATAACTTTTATCAAACAGGTTTTTCCAATTATTTGAGCGGCTTAAAAAGTATTCGTAATCATCGGTTTTATTTAAGGCCTTTGCCAATTGCGCCAGTGTCCAGTCCTGAAAAGAGTATTCCATTGTCATTCCCGCGCCATCTTTATGCATGCCTCTAATTCTGGGTTTGTAAGGGTGGGGGACGTACCCATTTTCAATGTAAGGCTCAATTCCACCACCTTCCGATGTAGAATGTTCGTAACCCGACTTTGCCATAATTCCGCCCGGCATGTGGTTTTTCTTTAATCCTTCGTAAGCAAGGTTAATATTAAAATCGCGAATTCCTTTCATCCAGGTGCTAACAACAAATGGAGTTGACGACGCCCCAACCATAACATAGGTATAATTTCCGCCGGATGGGCCACGTGGAATTAAACCACCGTCGTTGTAATAATTGAGCATTGAGTTACAAAAATCGGAGGCAACTTTTGGGTAGGCGAGTGGCCATAGCGTTGAAATAGTCCATTGTGCACCCCACATCGCATCAAAATTATGATGATTAAATTTTGGCATCCCGTTTTTATCCAGTGGAATTTGTTTGACTTTTCGTTCTTCTCCAGTAAAATCGGAGTAAGTTCCACTTGCATCGCTAATAATTCGTCTTCCTTGCAAACCATGCCAAAGGTCGGTGTAAAAACGTACCCGGTCGGTTTTGTTTGCTCCTTTTACTTCTATTTTATTCAGCCAATTGTTCCACTCTTCTTTCGATTCAGAAACTATTCTATCAAAATCCCAGTGTGTTAATTCAGCTTTTATATTCTTTTTTGCCTGTTCTTCGTTGGAGTATGAAATACCAACTTTCATTAAAACGGGTTCATTTAAATTATCTTTTAAAACCAACAGTGCGCCCGAATTTATTCCCCTAACTCCCTTACTGTTTTCGCTTATTTTATCATCAGTCCAGGTAATCAATTCTTTTACCGGTTTATTTAATTCGATATGAAAAAACACAGGAGTTTCCTTTGGTCGGCGGCGTGTTGAAGCATTCATTACATACCCCGAAAATTCGCGGGAATTTATCTTTTTGATTTCACCTTTGCTTATTGCGCATGGCCCATTCGGCCCGCTTAATTTTATTAAAATTGATTTCTGATTTTTATTTTTGAAGGTGTATTTATGAAATCCAACCCGTGTTGTTGAAGTTAATTCGGCTGTAATATTAAACCGGTCGAGTTCAACTTTATGATAGCCGGGAGCAACTATTTCCGTTTCATGAGAGAACGGTGAATAATAGTCATCTTTAATGTCTTTTACATCTCCATTTACCGGCATTACCGAAAGGGCAGAGAGTTGCCAGGCATGTACATGACTGAATCCTTTTATTTCGTGGGTGTCGTAACGATAACCACTTCCCCAAGCGCCACCCACTTCATTGTCGGGACTGAGGTTTACTAATCCGAAAGGCCGGCTTGCCGATGAGAAAAAGAACCAGCGCGAGTTGGCTGCATCCAAATGCGGGTAAACCAAATCGACAGGTTTTTCTTGTGCATTGATTCCTAAGCTTGATAGAAGTATAATTGATGAAAGAAACAGAAATTTGAATTTTAGCATTGGTTTTAAGTTAAATAAGTTGAAGACACTATTTAAAAATATTTTCAGTAAAAATAACAGGGGCATTTTATAAAACAAAAGTTTGGACGAATGATTTGAATTAAAAATCTTCGTTTTTTACTAAAATGAACTTATTGTTTTCCAGCTCGGCGTATCCCTGGTCGTAACAGAAGTAATAAACTCGCCCTGTTTTTGTGGTGTAAATGTTTGTGTAGTATTTAAAGTTGAATTCTTTTTTTTCGAGCACACTTTTAAAGGTTGTCGATTTTTCTTCGGGGTTTAGCTCCTCCAAAATAGCGTGGTTCTTTTTTAGAATGCGATTTATTTTACGCATAAAATTAGTAGAGCCGCTCAATTTTTTATTGTTGTATGAATTCCGGCAAAGGTCGTTGCAAAACTTTTGGTCAGACCTTCCTTTTAAAGGTTCGCCACAATCGAGACATATTCTTGGTTCCATATTATTTGTTTTTTTTATTTCTCATTCATGCGCCAAAGGCGCAAAAGCAATAGCATAGGGTAACACCCTATGAAAATAGGCGAAGCCATTAATCGCCCTGAAAGGGCAAAGGCCCATTAGTCCCATACATAACGTTCATCGTATTCTATTTTATATTTATTTAAGAACGCCCTGAATTCTTTCTGGAAAGTTTTTGTCTTGTGATGCTCTTTTTGATTAACGATATAGTTAGTTACAATACCAATTTCTGAAGGATTTACCGAGAAAATTCCATATCCACTTTGCCAATAGAAATTGATATATTTCTTTCCTACGGTCTTTATCCATTTGGAGGATTCCTTTTTTAATTTTTCTAATAGCTTGGCTTGGGTAATTGTACGAGATAAGGTACAAAGAATATGAATATGATTTCTGTAACCACCAATTTGTATAGGATTGCAATCTAAACCTTTGCATATTCCTCCTAAATACTCGAATAATCTTTTTTCTATGTCTGTATCAATTATCATCTCTCTGTTTTTTGTGCTAAACGTGATGTGCGTATAAACTTTTGATAATGATTGCGGCATAATATTTCATTTTAGTTTTTGTCCTTGTTTTTGACCCTTCAGGGCGATTTGTTCTGTTGCGACTTAGTTCACAGGGCGATGCCCTGTGCTATTGCTGTAAGCCCTTTGGGCTTGAATTACAGTTGCAAAATTTATGGTCGGCTCGTCCTTTTAAAGGTTCGCTACAATCGAGGCATATTCTTTCATCCATAATTTCAATTTTTGATTGACTTGTTAGCTTGAAAATTCACGAAGTATAGCCCTTAATATTCAATTTCTACATCAAGTTGTTTTCCGGCCTCCTTCGCTTTTTTATCCATTCCCATTCCAAATGTAATTCCTATAATCATTCCCATAATTATTCCATATCCAATAAAAGACATATTTCCTATACTCGCTCCAATAGCAGCTCCCATAGGAATTCCAAGAGCAGCCATTCCAATGGCCAGCCATCTGTTTCGGTAATGATTTTTTGTAACCAGTTTAAGTTCTTTTTCTACCAATTTTAGTATTGAGGCTTGTGCCTTTCTTATTTGTTTTAAAAAATCTCTATCTGAACCCGAAAAAGCATTAATCTCCTCAATATAATTAATAATTGAATTTACTATTTCCGAAGGTAAATCCTTTTTATTCAATTCTTCAATCAGTTTTTCAAAAAGACCATACTTTCTGTTTAATCTTTTATTTTGTGCAATGTTTGGTCTTTTGTTTAGTTCTTTAATTTCCATCTATTAATATTTATTTGATTTATTTTGTTCTTTCATAATGACTTTGAACAATCTGATTCAGAAATACTTCTGTTTTTAAGTGATTAAATTTCAACGATTTTGGTAAAACATCAAACAACGAAATTCCATCACCTAATAAAATTGGAATTGTAGAAATTCTCAGTTCATCAATCAAATCTTCTTTAAGGAAATTTTGAACCGTTTTTCCTCCGTCGATATATAATTTGTAAAATCCTTTTTCGTGAATATTGTTGAGAATCTCATTCACACTGCCATTTAGCAAAGTTGCTTTCTCTTTCAGCTTTTCAGGGATTTCACTTAGTGAATTACTTAATACAAATAAGTGTTTATTGTAAGGCCATTCACCATCAAAACTGCATACCATCTCGAATGTTGTTATTCCCATAACAATCGCATCAATTTCATTCATTAAGCTGACAAAGCCCATGTCATTATTTTCTGGATTTGGTATGGATTGTAACCAGTCGAGTTCTCCGTTTTTCCCGGCTATAAATCCATCTATACTTTTTGCAATAAATACGATATTTTTATTTTTCATTATTCTATGTTTAGTATTTATTTGATTTTCTTGTATTCTTATAGTGTTTTATCATTTTCCCAAAATCTTTATCTTTTTTACGTTTTTCAGCAATGGTCGAATCAAAATGTTCTTTTTCCTTCTCCATTTTCTGGTAGTTGTCATAAGAATTTCTATCAATTTCTCCTTTGCGAACAGCTGTTAAAACAGCACAATCAATTTCTGTTGTATGTGTACAATCTTTGAATTTACAATCTCCAGATAGCTGAACAATAGTTTCAAATGTCCTTTCCAATCCATCAATTAAATCGGCAATCCCAACTTCTCTCATTCCTGGGTTATCAATTATTATCCCGCCATTTTCAAGAATGAATAATTCTCGGTGGCTTGTAATATGACGTCCTTTGTTTGTGCTTAAACTTATCGTGTTAGTTTTCATATGTTGCTTAGCCGAAAGATTATTTAATAGAGAAGATTTTCCTACTCCGGATGAACCTAACAGACAATATGTTTTTCCCTTTACAATTGATTTTTTTAACCTTTCTATTCCTTTTTGAGATTCATTGCTTATCGCAATTACAGCAATTCCCTTTACTCTTTCCTGAACACTAAAAATTAATTTTGACAATTCAGATTCATTTATCAAATCAATTTTGTTGAGAATGATAATCGGTTCTACATTTGAGGCATTGCAGATTGTCAAATACCGTTCTAATCGGTTTATATTAAAATCATAATCAACTGACTGCACTATAAAGGCAAAGTCAATATTTGTGGCTATTATTTGTTTCTCTCCTTGTTTGCCAACAGCTTGTCTTTCAATAATGGTTTTTCTCGGAAAAACAGAGTGAATAAGCACTTTTTTTTCATCAAATTCAGAGAAGGCTACCCAATCGCCAACAGCTGGGAAATCAGACCTTGTGTTTGCAGTAAATCTTAAATTCCCAATTATCTCAGCATCATATTCATTTTCCTCGGTTTTTACAGTATATCTTTCTTTATGTTCTAAACTAACACGACCCACTCCAAATGAACCAAAGCCTTGATCATTTCTGTAGTTTTCTAAATATTCGTTATATCCTAAATCTTCAAGTGTCATTTCTTTCAATTTGTATTAAACATAACTGCTGGTGCATGTTGCGGAGCGGATTTCGGAGAGCGTTCTTGTCAGAGAGGACATGAATTGCGATGCGAGAATCCGCCTTTGATTGCCGCAACGACCCCGCTCTGAAATATGTACTTTCTAAGTTTTTATTTGTTTTTTTCTTTATCCCAAAATTCAGAACATCTTTGCTCTTCAGCAATTCTCAAAATTGAAAAACCCAATTCAATGGCTTTAGAAAAATTTTCACATGCTTTTTCTTTTTCCCCTAATTCGTATAAAGCTAGGCCTCTTAGGAAATAGGCATTTTTATCTGCGGGTTGTAATTCAATAGCTTTGTTACAATCTAATAAAGCCCCCTGCATATCATCAGGGAACTTTGTACCAGCCCTATTGATGTATGCCCTTGCATCAGTTGTGTTATGTAGTAGGTAATTGTCAAGGTCTGGTTTTGCTTGTTTAGAATTGCCAATTGCCATGTAAATCCTGGCACGGTTCAGATAAAGAATTGGTTTTTCCATATTTAAAATTTCTTTGTCTAATTCATCGAGATTATCTTGGAAATTCGGACTTGTCCAAAACCCCATTGTAGATTTTATTCTCCCATTGCAATTATCATCCAGCAAGTCGAATGATATATAATATTCATTCTGAAAAACTTTGTAAACACCTATCCCTTGGCACATTTTACCTTCTATGTCAATAAAGCTTATGGTATCATTTTTAATTTCATATTTCGAGGTCGCATCAATTGTTTGATCATTTCCAAAATCGATTGCAACTAATCCATTTTCTTTAAACTCAAGGCTAATTGGACCTGTATGTCCAATTCTGACCCATTTCCCAATAACAGGATTATTGATATTTTCAATTTTTTTCTCTTTGTTACCAGTTTTCCCTACTGTATGGGTACAACTTAATAAAAATCCGAATGTAACCACAAGTGTCAAAAAAATCCGATTAATTTTCATGTCAGTTAAGTTTTTATGATGAATTACAATTTTCTTAAATTGGCTATAACGTTTGTTCGAAGATTACGTTGCCGTTTTTTTTGCAATGTCTTTTCAATTTTCATATTCATTTTACCAAATGTATAAAACTCTCTAAAACCACCAAAGCAGACAATTAATTTTAGCGTTTGTTGGGCGTTCGTTATTTTTATTCCACATTTATCACCACTTTCCCCCGTGCATGTCCTTCGCCTAAATATTTCATGCAATCAGCGACCTTATCAAGTGAATAACGCCTGTCAATAATTGGTTTAATCTTGTCATCCTCTACGAGCTTTACGATAAATTCCAAATCCTTTTGGTTTGATTTCGCTGCAAGAGAACACATTTTCTTCGAGCCAAACGACATCAGCCAACCAAATAAAATAGACCTAAAAATCTGCAACAAAGCACCGCCAACCATGACATATATGCCGTTTGGATTTAAGATACGTTTGTAGGCGAAAAGTGGATGATTGCCGTTGATAGCTATAATAAGGTCGTAACATCTTTTGTTTTTGGTAAAATCCTCTTTTGTGTAATCAATGACATAATCCGCACCGAGAGAACTCGTTTGCGCCACATTTTTCGAACTACACACTGCTGCTACTTCCGCACCGAAATATTTGGCAAGTTGAACGGCAAAGGTTCCCACGCCACCACCGCTACCCACAATCAAAACTTTTTGCCCTTTTTGAATGTTGCCTTTGTCACGCAATGCCTGTAGAGCTGTTATTCCTGCAATAGGTAAGGCAGCTGCTATTTCAAATAATACCTTAGTTGGTTTTGGTATCAATGCTTTCTCAGGAGCCACAGCGTATTCGGCGAAACCGCCAAATCCACAATCAGAAAGATCCCCGATTACTTCATCCCCAGGTTTAAACTGTCGGATATTTTTGCCGACCGATTCAACCCTACCTGCTATATCGGCTCCAAATATCCTTTTCTTTGGTATGATTCCCATTCTCATCGAACGGTAATCTGCTGCATTTGCAGATACCGCATGTATTTTTATCAATACTTCGTTGTCGTTTGGTCTGGGCTTTTCTACATCACAATAAATTAGCTTGTCAGGTAAGCCTTTTTTGTTATATACTACTGCTTTCATTTTTTCAATATTATCACAAATATTTGTATCGTACTCTGTTAGTCATATAACGGTTAGCGGTATTTTTAACGGCGCTTTCCAGGTCTTTGGTTAAGTTATGGTTTCTTTCTTTTTAAATCGTTATTATTTTAATTGTATTAGTTGCGGAATTAAAAATATGACCGCATTCTACCAACTTGGCTTTTATTATTTCATTTTTATACATTCCACAAACGATTTTGTCTCTCTCACTATATTGAGAATTTTGGAATCTTCTATTTTCATTTTTGTTTCAGATCTTGGTTGATGCCCATCTTCTATTATTACTCTACCATCCCTTTTAACTAGGCGACATAATTCTGTCAACAATTCTGCCGGTTGTTCTATCATATGAAACATATCTAAAGCGTAAACAACATCAGCTATTTCACTTTCAATGTCCGTTTTGTAGCCAATTGCAAGAGTGGCATAAACATTTGACAACTTATATTTTTTCATTTTTTCATTTACTTTTTTTAATGCGAGTGGATGAATATCAATTGCAATAACTTTACCTGAAGCTCCTACCATCCTAGAAGCATCTTTTATATATCTTGCAGGGCCACAACCATAATCTATAACAGTTTGCCCGGATTTAATATTTAGATTTCTAATGTTTCTGTTTGAGTAGTTTGTAAATAAATCCATTAATTCCATAATAAAAGCCATGCCCCTGAATGCGAAATTTGGAATCTTCTCTCTGCCTTTTCCTGTCATTAAGCTTTCAACCTTCTTACTTTTTTCCATTTTTTGAGAATAAATTCTATGAAGTATTTTTAATTAGCCTTTTTAGTAACGGTTGGTGTAAGTGGAGTGCGGGATTAAAAGTGATGAACTTTCAAAACGCTAATATGTTTATTAATGCACTAATGTATAAATTATCCACCTATTGCCCAATGACATATGACACTTTGTTACCGCCTGGTGTTCATTCATTTTAGTCATTTTTACTATCAATTTGCTACACTTTTTCCGTCTGCCGTGCATTGGGGTAGGCGAGCTCTTTGGCTGGTTTTGGTCGTGTGTTGGCTTTTTGTGCGACCAGCCAATGTGCTTGACTACGAAGCGTTGGTCTTATCCTTTCTTTTTGCTTTTTATCTCTTGTTCCAGCTTTTTTAATTCTTCCAAATCTTCTTTGTCAGCTTGCAGTACTTCGTATTCCTTTCTCCTTTTATCAAAATTTGTATAAATCTCACTTACTTGTTTTTCCATCTCTATTTTACTTATCGAACCTGCGTTTGCTAATATTTTTTTGTCTTGAAAATCAATGATTCTATCAACATTTTCACGCCAAAAATTAATTGTTATATCCATTCGGTTTTTTGCTCTAAGCTCCGCACTTTCAAGAAAGATAACTACTAATCGGTTTAGTGTATCAATTTCATCGTGAGTGAGATAATTTTTAGCAATGTAAATATCTTGTTTCCTGACGATTGAACCTTTCCAAACTGTTAGGTTCATATTTGGTTTCTCTGCATTAGCTCTTGAAACAATCAATTCGGCAGCAGTTTTTCCTGTTACTGCATAATGAAGTTTATTTTGCGCCTCGGCAAAGAACATTTGAGTTGATTTATCATCTGGCTCATAATCACTACTAAGCGCAAACAAATCTTTTATTTTTTGATAAAAACGTTTTTCCGATGCACGAATATCTCGTATCTGTTCCAATAATTCATCGAAATAATCAGGTCTGCCATCAGGATTTTTCAGACGTTCGTTATCCATTACAAACCCTTTTACCATATATTCTTTCAGGTTTTTATTTGCCCAAATCCTGAACTGTGTACCTCGTTTACTACGAACCCGAAAACCGATTGCCAAAATCATATCGAGCGAGTAAAAAGTAACATCGTACTTTTTACCATCATCGGCAGTTGTAAAGTAATTCTTTACAACTGAATCGTCCTCTAATTCCCCCTCTTCCAGTATGTTAGATATGTGTTGCCCAATGTTTTGTTTTGAGGTGGCAAAAAGTTCGGCAAGTTGATTTTGATTCATCCAAATATTGCCGTCTTTTGCATATAACGCCACCGATGCTCTACCATCGGCAGTTTTATAAATGATTATATTTTGTTGGTTATTGTTATCCATTTTTAGTGAATTGAGTTTTCTACAATGGCAATTTCATCATCGGTTAAATCGTAAAGTTGATAAACCATTTTGTCGATTTCTTTGTTGGTTGCTGAAATGGTTTGTTGTATTTGGTTGATTTCGGTTTTGTATGCATTAAAATATATTCTTCCCACTCGTCTTGTTGAACAAGCGATAGTTTTAATTTTTGCTTTTTAAGCTCGGCAACAAAGATTTTAAAATCATAATCGTAGAACTCTTCGAGTTTGGTGCTGATTTTTTCTATCTCTAAATTGCTTATTATACGGTTGATAAAGCGTGCGGCTTTCTCTTGTAACTCTTTATTGTATGAAAGCATTTGGTCTGCTTTCACAATGAATGGTGATTGTTCAATATTTAACGGAACAGGAATTCTATTTGTTATTGGACTATCAAAGTGAATTGTTCTAATTGCCTTTGCTATGATAAATCTATAAGAATACCAATTGATTAGTTTTGAATTAAATAATAAACAAAAAACTTTTGCATTATACTTTTCGTTAAATGTAATCTGATTAATTGTATCAACGATTACAAAATCTCTCTTTTCGGGAATACAAGCTGTGATTTTTATATGGTCAACAGGGTTTTCAATGTGAGCGACTATATTTTGAGTTAATACAGAGTTGTCGTTAATTAAACATTTTTCATTAGATTCAATAATTGATTTATCAATATAACCTTTAACTCCTTTAATACCTTCTCGTTGTATTTCTGCACCGCCTAATACTTTAGTATCCCCATTATTAGAAATGTGTTTCTGAAATAATCCGCCGCGAGAATTGGTAGCTATATCTTTTATGAAAAATTTGCTTTTATTTATGTTTTTTGCAATTTTCAGTTCTTGCTCTGAAATACCATTTAAGTAGAATCCAAATTCATTGAAAGTTTCTTTTTCAATAATACCTAATTCTAAAATATGATTATCCTTTAATATACCTGAAACATAATTTCTTGAATTTACTCTCTTTGAAAAGAAAAACATAATTTGTTCTAATTTGACTTCTTTCCAAACTTTCTTGCAATCAATAATTTTGTTAATGTCATCAAGAATAAATTCTCTAATTGTTTGGTAATTTGAAGCAAAAGAAAAAGACTTAGGAATAATATAACCAAAACTACCATTGTCTTTCAATAAATCTGAATATGATAATTTTATAAATGATATTGCTGTTTCAGCACCGCCTTTAATATATTTATTATTCAAATAATCTTGAGTTTTTTTATCAAGTTTAGCTCCATACGGAGGATTTCCAAGAACGACATCAAAACCACCATCATACTCGGTTCGTAGGGCATGTTCCAGTGTGCATAGGAATTCTTTTTTTAGCTTTTCTATTTCGGGATTTTCGGGCAATTCGTGCTTGGTGCGGTTAGTACGAATATATTCTATCGCATTCGCCAAATAGTCGCCAGATTTCACTTCGCTTTTTCCGAACTTCTGCGTCCATAGAGCGTGCTGCGTTTCGCCACGAGAGCTGGAGGGGGAAGCAGTATCGTAGCCGGTATCGGTATCGGACAACAAGGGGGCATGCCTCCTTGTTGTTGGTGGCGTAGCCGCCGCCGTAGTATCCGTAGCCGCCACTTTCGTTGTAGTAGAATACCCCCGTTCTCGGTTTCGGTTTTTCGCAGTTACCGATTTTATTTTTCCTACTATTGCCGTTAGTTCGTCCGCTTCGCATACGAGTAGCAGGTGCAAATGGTCGCCACAGAGGTTATATTCGAGTACATTTAGCCCGTCTTCTTTTACTATATCGGCAACGGTTTGCGTTATTATTTGTTCGTCTTCTTCGTCTATCCATTCGGGTTTGTCGGTAGTTATGTGGCAATCGAACATCCTTTGTGAGTAACGCGAGTTATGCGTTGCTGTGGTAATATGCCATATTTTCTTTTCTTTCTTTCGGAAAATTTGCGGAAATTCATTTTGCCAATTAAATGCTTTTTCGCCCGCTACTTCGGGATCGTCAATTAGCGAGTTTCCGCATTTAATGTTATTATTCAGGTTCGAAAGTTTTCGCCCTTTTTGTGTTGTGCGCAACCACAACGAAAGTTTGGCAATTTCAACACTTTCATCGTTAATATCTACACCATAAAGGTTTTTCTCTAAAATGGTTTTGTCGGTATCGAACAAACGGAGTTTTTCGCCTGTCAGTTCGGCAATAATATCGTCGATTTGTTGGTGTTCGATAATTAAAAAGTTGAGTGCCTGGTTCAGAAAAGCTCCCGAACCACAAGCCGGGTCAACAATTTTTAAATTAAACAACCAATCTTTGTACGCTTGCAGCGTTTCAAACAGCTTTTTCCCTTTTGCGGATACTTTCCCATTTTTATTAATAATCGATTCGTCAAACTCAATTTCACGAATGCCAAATTTCTCACGCTTTTCGGTACATAGTTTTCCAATGGTATTTTCAACAATGTATTGCGTAATGTATTTTGGTGTGTAAAAAACACCGTCTTTTTTGCGTTTTGTTTTGTTTTTATCGGTTGCCTTGCCTTCTATTTCGGCTGTAATTTCTTCAATTTCGTTTAACGAATGTTCAAAAATATGCCCCAATATATTTACGTCAACTTCGGTGCTGTAATCGTATGACGAAAGCAAAAGAGCATCATTTTGCAACACATCATCGTCAATTATAATATTATCGAGAATTTCATCGGAGGCGAACAATCCACCATTATAAGCAGGCAAATTGTAAGTTTTGTATTTGTGCCCTTTGTCGAGATGAATGAAGAATTTGACAAATCGGCTGTAAAGTGAGAAATACTCATCGTTGTCGATAAAAAGTTGCCATTGTTCAACAATTTTCGAAATGGCGTTTGGCGGAACCAAACCTGTGTCTTCTGCAAAAAACACAAATAATAATCGGTCGAGAAATTTCTGCGATTTTTTGAAAAGTGTGAGTTTGTCGTATTGCGGATTGTTTTTTACAAGGTTGTTGTAAATTTTGTATTTGAACGAAGAATAATCTTTGTACAATTTGTCTGAAATGTTTTCCTCGTGAAATTTGGTTTCGGTTTTTAGTTTTAGCGGCAAGTCTGTAAAAATGCTGTCTTTTTGCAACAACAAATACAAAAGTTGAAAATCGTTTTTTTGCAAGTTGAACAAATCAAACTCCTCGTATTCATTGGAATAGTCGATGTAAAAACGCAATTTTTGAAAATTTGATGTAATCACATATTTACATTCGGGCTGATTGTTTTTATAATTAAATGCTTGTTGAGTAACGTTTGTTAGTTCTTTTGTTTTTGTCGATTTTAGCTCGATTACAGCAATGGCTTTGTCGTTTTTCAAAATTGCACCATCGGCTTTTTTGCCATCGGTTTGATTTTTAAATTCTCGTGCAAGATTGTGATTGTCATCTGGTTTTAAAGTATATCCTAATATATCTACAAAAATATCCCGAAGAAATCCGTCTTGATATTCTTCCTCTTTCATTTTCTGAATCTCAGCGATTTTAGAAAAAGAGTAATTTTCATTGAATTTTTCAAATACTTTATCAACTTTCTCGCTATCGAGTTGCAATAAATGATTATTTATAACAGATTTTTGGAAAATACTCATTCGTTCGGTTTATTATCGGGCAATAAAAATAGTCATTTCCACCGTGCGAAGGAAAAGAAACAGCTCTTTTGCAATTTTGGATTTGTGTGTAGGCTTGTACGAATTGTAAATGTGCTGTTTGTGCGTGAGCTTTTTATTCATTTTCAAGTAGTAAATTATTGTATCATTCTGTCTCTTTTACACTTGGCGGTAACATTGTTGTAATATCGCCTTTGTTCCGTTTACATCTGCTAATATACAAAACTATATCCGTTTGTAAACGCTTACAAACGTTTATTGTCGATTACAAATGTTTAATAACCGGATAATGTTTGGCAGCCACTTTACCTTTGAAGTATCAATTTCGTGTAGGAGTCTGGAAGAAAACAGATTCTAAAATTATTAACATTAAAATTAATTATTATGAATGCTTTAAGAAACAGTGTCAGGCTTATCGGCCACTTGGGAGACGACCCAAAAGCAAGAAAGTTGGACAGTGGAAAAACAGTTGCTAATTTTAGTATAGCAACCAACGAAATTTACCGCGACAGTAAAGGAGAAAAACAAAGCGAAACAACCTGGCACCGTTTGGTTGCATGGGGAAAACAAGCGGAGGTTGTAGAAAGTTATGTGAAAAAAGGTTCGGAAATTGCCATCGAAGGAAAAATTACAAACCGCTCGTACGAAGACAAAAATGGGGAGAAACAGTACATTTCTGAAGTTGTTATCAGAGATATTCTTTTGTTGGATAAGAATCAGAATTAGTAGAAAGTTGTTAGTCGTAAGTAAAAAGTCGTAAGTAAAAAGTTGTCTTTAAGTTTTGGGGCGACTTTTTATTTGGGAAAATGTTTAGCTCAAAGTTTATGAAGAAGTCTCAAAGATTTCAAAGAAGTTTTTTTTCAGGCATTTTCTCATTTTTGAATTCACTAATTATTCTCCTTAAAAAGCCCACTTAATTCTGCCAAAAATAGCTTTTCCGTAATCGCCATATTCTGTTTCGTTGTCACCAAAAAATAGTTGCCCACTTACCATTAATTCGAGATTATTTCCGAGCGAGTAGGTACATGCCGGTCCAATAAACGATGAACCGTCGGATGGATTTAGCATTCCTGAAAAGTTGGCTGAAAAAATAGGTGTAATTGGAAATGAGAATTGTCCGAATAAATTGTACATGGCAAGTGATAACATTTTTGCCGAAAGGTTTTGGTCGAAAAAGCTACGTCCGCCGGCTTTCCCCTTTGCACCGTGACTATTAAATAATACTCCACCGTGTAAATACAAACTGTTTTTCAGCGTGTAATCGCCCGAAACGGAAGCAACAAAAGCTTCTACACTTCCATTATTTTTTTCGCGGGGAATAAAATAAGAAGCTTCTCCCCGGAAACCACCACCTTTAATATCGCCTGCCCAACCACCGCCAATTACATAATCTTTTCCAACCCAGCCGCCGAGAAACTGGAAGTCGTAATTAAATTTTGAAAACTGGTACTTTCCTGCAATTGCAGTTTCATCTTCGTTCCGGCCAATTTTATAAACCAATTCTGCCGAGGAAGTTACGCTGGTGTAATATTGAATTTTTACAGCATCGGTTCCAGGCCGCTCTTCATAATCGAAATCGAAATACGAAAAGCTGTTAAAAATATCGTTGGGATTCCAAACCAGATTAATTCCCCAGTTTATTCTTTGACGGCCAACCCGAACCTGCCAATTTCCTTTTGAATAGTCAAAATATGCACGATCGATAATCGAGTGCATAAACCATCCATTTCCTGTAAAAACAGTTTCCGAAAGATCAAAGTATCCGTTATCAATGTCAACGATCTGATCGTATTCAGGAAATTCGCGAATCATTTGTCCGAAGAAAATACGGTTTCTGGCTTCAACTGCAAATGTAAGTTCATTTGAAGCAAACCATTTAAAATTCAAACGATTGTGAATAATGTTGGTTGCCAGATAATTCGATTCAATTCCCGGAATTGGGACTTTGGGTTTGTAATACATTCCCAAATCTTTTATGTAACCATTAAACGACCAATTATTTAATTGTGAATTGCCCTTCAGTACAAAAAGGAGAATGGGTATAATAATAATAAGTTTTTTCATTTTAATTGTCTGTAAAAGAACCGGCGAAATCCATTACCCACATGCTTTTGTAACCGGGATGAGTTCCAACAGCAACACCCACGGTTTTGTAATCGGGATGCAAAAAAGTTTTCCGATGCCCACGATCACGAATTCCATCGTCGATTAGCAAATAAATTATAATCTGACGCGCCGATAAACCACCGTAAGCAATATTTTCTGCAATGCGAATATTCCAGTCGCCATATCTTTCAATTCTTTCTCTAACATCTGAGCGGTCACCTCCACGATGTCCGGTTCTTCCACTTTTCGATTGATCATTTACATGGTCTTCTGCGGCTTTCGTTAATCCTAAATTCGGATAAACCAAAGGTAAACGTTTCGCCCTTTTTAATTCACGAACGCATTCGTTTAAAGCACGAACTCCTTCGCGTGTTTTTAAAGGTTTATCGCCTGGATAATAGAGCATTTTGCTTTTGTAATTATTTGCTAAAGGTGCAATGTAGTTGATTGCATATTTTGCAGGGTTTGTACGTAACAAGTTTATTTCGTAGATAACTTCTTTTTCAAGAGTTGAGAGGTAACTTGCATTTGCTGCTGTATTTAAAATATCAATTGTTTCAAAATTTGTACTGTAAGCCAAATGAATTGAAAAAATAAAAAATAATGTTACTTGTAATCTCATGATACTCTCTTTAATTTAACGTCATTCCGAACTTGTTTCGAAATCTCTTGATATTAACAGATGCTGAAATAAATTCAGCATGACGTCTTTTTATTAGGCAAAACCATAGGCAATAACTATTTCTTTACATCGCTTATTATTTTTCCATCTTCGATGGTAATTACCCGCCGGGCTTTGTTTACAACCCGTTGGTCGTGTGTTGAAAATATAAACGTTATTTTTTCCTCTTTATTAAGTTGTTCCATAATATCGAGTAAATTTTCTGTTGATTTCGAATCGAGGTTTGCGGTCGGTTCGTCGGCCAAAACAAACTTTGGTTTCGATGCCAGTGCCCTAGCAACTGCAACTCTTTGTTGTTGTCCGCCAGAAAGTTTCGATGGGCGGCGATTCTCCATTCCACCCAAACCAACTGCTTGTAACAGTTCTGAAGTTCTGGCATCACGATCAGATTTTTTACTTCCTTGTAAATGCATAATAAATTCTACATTTTCTTTGGCAGTTAAAACCGGTATCAGATTGTAAGCCTGAAAAACAAAACCTATGTTTTTCATTCTAAAATCGGTAAGTTTTCTTGCAGAAAGTTTATTGATTTGTATATTTTCGATGGTAACAGAACCTTCGGTTGCGTCATCAAGTCCACCAACAATATTTAATAATGTTGTTTTACCGGATCCGGAGGGGCCAACTATTGCTGTAAATTCACCTTCGTCAAAAGAGAGGTCAACACCATTTACTGCGTGTACAGAAACGGAACTTCCGTTGTAAATTTTGTGTAGGTTTTTTATTTCTATAATATTCATTTGAGTAATTTTATTGGTTCTATATCTAATTTAATTTTATTTATAACTCAATAATTATTAGTTCGTCATTCCGAACTTGTTTCGGAATCTGCCAATTTTTGCAGAGATGCTGAAATGAATTCAGCATGACGCTTCAATGTTTTTATGATATTCATTTTGTACTTCATCTTATTTATTCACTTCTCTGTTAATCCGTTCTCGTTGCTTCCGCCGGATTCAATTTCAACGCTTTTCTAGCCGGATAAATAGCTGATAAAAGACCTGTAATAACAACAAGAATCGAAATAGTTACCAGAGTCTCAGTTTGTAGTGATGTGTAAACTTGTGTTGCAAATCCGAATTCCCCCAGCCCTTCTGAAAACATTGACATATCAATTGGCGTAGTTTCAAAAAATTTGGTAATTCCTGAACCAAAAAGAATTCCGAAAAAACCACCGGTTAAAGTGAGCAATACCGATTCCAAAATTATCATTCTGAAGATCTTGCGTTTATTCATGCCAACCGCCATTAACATTCCAATTTCTTTAACTCGTTCCAATACCGCCATTAACATGGTATTTATTATTCCGAAGCACAAACCGAGTAAAATGATCAATATAAAAATGTACATGTATTGGTCCATAGCATCAGTCAGCAAAGACATTTCAGGACTCAATTCTTTCCATGTTTCAACAACATTTTCACCCGCAATATTTTGGATAGACGATTTAATAAGTGGAGCTTCATCTCCTTTATCAACCAGAATTGCAATTTCGTGCGCAGTGTTTTCTTCAATGCCCAATTGAGTTTGTAAATCCTTGGATCGGACAAAAAGATTTGTTTCATCGAAAGTGTTGTTTGTAGTTTTAAAAATGCCGCAAACACGATATCCTTTTGCCGATAAGTCCCCTTCCAAATCCACCATTTGAACATTAATTTTTGAACCAACTTTCAGCTTTAGTTTTTTTGCAAGTTTGTCACCGATTAAAACCGGTGGCATCCTACTTGTTTTTTCAAGGTAAGTTCCATCGATTAGATGTTCCCAAATATCGGTTACATTTTTCTCCTTTTCAATATCAATTCCAACAAGTTTGCCTCCGCCGGTTCCATGAGCAGCAGTAATAAATGGTTCGGCAATTAAACGCGAACTTGCTGCTTTTACGGAGTCGAGGTTTTCAATATTATTAACTAATTCTGTTGCATTTGAAATGTAAAATGAACTTTCATTATTTTCTGAAAAGTGGGGTGCATGAATTTGCAAATGAGCCAGTTCAGACTTGGTTGCCGATTCGATTCTTGCATCAACTGTTCCCTGCATAAAAGCCATTGTAAATACTCCAGCGATTAATCCAAGTGCAATTGCAACAATCATTATTATGCTTCGCACCTTATTTCTCCAAACGTTTCGCCATGCTATTGACCATATCATAATTGTAAATTTTAGTTGGAAGACTGAAGTCAGAAGTTTTTCTGTGCAAATTGAGTCCTATTATCTTCCATGAAATTATCACTTTTTTATCTTTTTATTTATTGCTTTTAAAAGCTTTTTACTGAATGTTTTCGTTTCTATTACTGAAAACTGCGACTGCTAACTTTCTTCACGACCGCATTGCTTTTGTAATTTTCAAGCGGCTAATGTTATAAATTGGGAAAATGGAAATAAAAACACTGATAATAAAAACTAAAATCATTTGGCTGTAAAACAATGATGATTTTAATGAGAAAAACATATAAGGTTCCATTCCATATTGTTCTGTTGCTTGCGCCATTTCTTCAGAAAGGGGGATGGGATTCAGGTAAAAATAGTAGCAAAACATGTAACTGATTGCTAGTCCAATGGTACATCCGATTAATCCAATAAATATGGTTTCAAAAAACATAATTATTGAAAGTTTATGTTTTTGCATTCCTACTGCATGAACAACACCAAACTCGCGGCTACGCTCTTTTACCATCATAATTACCACACTAAACATTCCGAATGCAATAATCATATACAATATTCCCAGCATTATTAAACCGCCTCCGCGGTCGCTTTCAATCATTTGTTGAAGTTCGGGTTGCATATCAACCCAGGTCATTACTCGGTTACTTTCGGGAAGTAGTTTTGCGATTGCTCTTTTTAGATGTTTTACCTGATAATGGTCCCCGGTCATTACTACCAGCGAAGTCGACAAATCGTATGCTGAGTAAAAATCACGAGCAGTTTCAATATCGAGGTAAACCAGACGTTTATCGAATTCAGCATTGGGATGTGTTATAATTCCTATTATTGGGAAAAGTCCGCTGGCACTTATTCCATGATAACCCTGACTAATCATTACCAAAGTGTCGCCAACATTCAATTGAAGATAATTTGCAAGCCCTTCTCCGAGCACTGCTCCTTTATCTCCATTTTTAAGGAATTCACCCTTTTTTATTTTTTTTGAAATATTGGTTATCTGGTCTTCCGCTTCCGGCTCAATACCCATAATTAACGCTGGTTTACTTTTGAAGTGATTAGCAGCCAGGGCAAACGATTCAATCCGGTTCGAAACCAATGTTACATCTTCAATTTTTTCGATGTTTTGTTTAAGTTCCGAAGTTGCTTCAAAACTATTATCAAGCGTGCGTTCATCCCAAAAGGCGGTGTCTTGAACCTGTAAATATCCGGAGTAAAATTTCACTGAATTTTCTATCATACTGTCGTACGAACCCTCCTGCATCGAACGCATCCACGAAGCCAGCAGCACACTAAAAACAATGGACGAAATGGCGATTATTGTCCGCCGCCGGTTTCTCCAGAGATTTCTCCACGCAAGTTTTAAATTTGTATTCATTATTGAAATAATTTCGTTGTTATTATTATCGGGTTTTCACTGTTGTCATTTTTCTGTAAACTGTGACTGAAAACTGCGACTTTTCTATCTAATTCTCTTCATATTCTGTTGCGAGAAAAACGACTCATTAATTTTAATGTTGAATTTCATTTCCTTGAAAACCAGAACTGTTTTATGTCCTTCGTCATCAGCCGGAATCATTTCCATTCGGGTTGGCATAACACGGTCGTCCATTTTTTTGACATCGGTTAGAATTTCTGTATTAACCAAATAACCGTCTTCGTCGTAAAACTCTGCTTTTAGCCAGTGTAATTCTTTCTTTGAAATCCACATCAAAACTTTTCCCCAAACAACAGGGGCATCATCGAGCGGAATTAATTCGGCTTTGTAACATTCAAATCCATCTATTATTTCTTCTCCAACTAATTTATGCGTATAATCTTTTACCAGCGACGATTCGCGTACTAAATCATCGTTTGTGAAATCAGATCCCATCCATGATTGCATCATCATTGATGGCGGAATTTTTATCATTCTTTCGATATTTGGCACCCAGTTCCACATTTCTTTTTCACGCTTCAAAAAAACCTGCCCTTTTTCTTTGGCGGGTGATGTGATATAAATTAAAGAGTATTCATTTCCTAAGGTCCAGTTTTTCATTGATACTTCGCGCGACCAGGATGGACGTTCGATTATCATTGTCATTTCTCCCTGGCTCGAATTCCCCCTGAATTTTTCGTCAGACTGCCGGATGATTTCTTTAATGTCTTGAGCGTTTAGCGCTGTTGCAGCGAATAGCAAAATAAGCGTAATAATTTTTGTAAACATTGTGTTGCGTTTTTATATTTTCAATTTCGTTTAATTCTTTATTATTATTTAATTTTTCTCAACTGTTACAAAATACTGTGACTGTGACTGAACACTGAGACTGTGACTGAACACTGAGACTGTACTTGCAACTTCATCCATTAATAATTTTAAAACAAGCATTAATAATTTTTTCTTCCATTACTTCCATTGGGAAAACATCAGGAGCCACTACACTGTAAAGAAATGCTCCCTCAAGCATTGCACTAATTGCCATTAAATCGCCTTCCGGATCTTTGCTCCCTTTTGCATTTATAAAATCGAAAAGCATTTTAAACATGGGCGCACCCTTTTCCTTGTAGTCGTTTGAAAATGAGTCGGCAACTTTTGGCTGAAGTAGGAGAGAGAAAAAAAGTTTCCAGTGTTGCATATTATCGCGAAGCAATTTGAAGTTGTGTTTAATAAAAAATATAAATTCTTCTTCGGTTAAAACTCCATCGTGGTTTATATCGAAATTCTCGAAAATACTGTTAAAACCATGTGTGATAAGTTCACCCAGGATTTCTTTTTTGCTCTCGAAATAGTTATAAGTAAGGCCTTTTGAAATACCGGCCTTTTTAGCAATCTGGCTAATTGAAGTGGCGTGAAAACCATTTTCTGCAAACAGTTCTAACGCCACGCCCATTATTAGTTCCTTTTTCTGTTTTCTGATATCGTCGAATTGTTTCGCACTTCGAGGTGACATGATTTTTTTGTTTTTGTTTATGACTGAACGGTTGGTCAAAAATAAAAACTCTTTTTGAAGAAACAACACTTTTAGTGTTAAATAAATGTTAAAGTTGACCGCTTGGTCATTTTTAGTTTTGTTGAGTTGTTAAAGTTAAATAGTCGTTTCATCAAAAAAAATATCAGACTAAAATTTTAAATATAGAATTTTTTTGAATTATCCTCTTTCTATTAATTCAATTCTATTAATTTTATTGATTGAAAAATGTATTAATTAAAACTTTATGTATGAAATCAGATAGACGCAGATTTATTAAAAATTCGACAGTAGCCGCCGCTGGAATAAGTGTATTTCCTTCAGTTGTTAGTGCTTACGGTGGATCGGCCAACGATAAAATTGTAGTGGGTTTAATCGGTTGCAAGGGGATGGGATTCAATAATTTAAAGGCATTTCTAAAACAGCCCAATGTAGAATGCGGTGCATTAGCTGATGTAGATCGGAATGTTTTAGAGGAACGAGCTGCCGAGGTTGAAAAGATTCAGGGGAAAAAGCCTTTGCTTTACAATGATTTCAGAGAATTGCTGGATAACAAAGATATTGATGCAGTTATTAATGCAACACCCGATCATTGGCATGCTCTGGTAGCAATTTATGCAATGGAGGCCGGCAAAGATTTATATACCGAAAAACCATTGGCCAACAGTATTCAGGAATGTAATCTGATGGTGAAAGCCCAAAAAAGATATGGAAAGGTAGTACAAGTTGGGCAATGGCAACGCAGTGATCCGCATTGGAAAGGTGCGGTAGAATATCTTCATTCCGGTAATATTGGGAGAATTCGTTCAGTCCGTGCCTGGTCGTATGTGGGTTGGAAAGGTTCTATTCCTGTTGTGGCTGATTCTGATGCACCTGCCGGTGTTGACTATGATTTTTGGCTGGGACCAGCACCAAAACGAGCATTTAATAAAAATCGTTTTCATTTTACTTTTCGTTGGTATTGGGATTATGCTGGCGGTTTAATGGCCGACTGGGGCGTTCATTTATTAGATTATGCCTTATTTGGAATGAACCAATATGTACCAAAATCAGTAATGGCGACCGGCGGAAAATACGCTTTCCCGAACGATGCTATGGAAACACCAGACACTTGTATGGCAATGTACGACTTTGGTGATTTTGGGCTGCTTTGGGACCACACAATTGGAATTTACGGAGCTAATTTTAACCGCGGTCATGGTGTGGCATTTGTTGGCGAATTTGGAACTTTGGTCGTTGATCGCCAGGGGTGGGAAGTAATTCCTGAAACAAGAAGTACCAGCACTAAAGAAGGGTACGAAGGTGTGCCTCTGCAAAAATCAACCGGGCAAGGACTTGATTTACATGTTGGGAATTTTCTTGATTGTATTAAAACCGGCGCGAAACCAAATTGTGATATTGAGATTGGGGCGCATATTGCACGCATTTCTCATCTCGGAAATATATCGTACCGCCTGGGACGCAAAGTATTTTGGGATCCTGACAAACAGCAATTTATTAACGACGACGAGGCTAATTATTTGGTTAATGCGCATTATCGTGCTCCCTGGGAATTGCCAAAAGTTTAATGCAAAATTAGTAATGTAAAGCGGGAGTAGCTCAGTGGTAGAGCATCAGCTTCCCAAGCTGAGGGTCGCGGGTTCGATCCCCGTTTCCCGCTCTGTTTTCACTAAAAAGCTTGGCAATGATATTCAATCCAAAAGTACATCAGCATTATAATAAAAATTACTAACAAATTATAAGGATTAAAATACCAAATCAAGTAAACACCTGTTTATATTATTGAATCAAAATTAAAAAAAATGAAAAAGACTTTAGCAAAAAATTATCTTGTAATAATATTTACACTTTTTATAGGATTATTATTAGTATCAACAAGTTGCAAGCAGGTGCCAGACGAATTTGCGGCGTCAGATAAATATAGGTTAGTTTGGAACAGTAATCCTGAAACATCGGTTACAGTGGGCTGGGACCAGTTACAAACTTCCGAAGTGGAAGTATTTTTTGGCTTGCAAGATTGGGGGAGAAAATACTGGAAATATGATAAAAGTATAAAACCATCAGCCGGTAATCAAAAATATGGAATGAATACTCAATTTGCCAGTTTGGACGATTTACAATCTGGAATGAATTATTATTTTGTTATAAAAGATGATTTTGGTGTGAGTGAAAGGTATTGGTTTAAGACTGCACCATCGGAGCCAGAAGCTTTTACTTTTATTGCCGGGGGAGATACCAAAAGTTCGGGTTTGCCTCTCGAGGCTGGAAGGGCCACAAGTAAGATGGTAAGTAAATTGCGTCCGCTATTCGTAATTTTTAATGGAGATTTTAATAGTGGAAGCGGGCTCGATTCTTTGAGTTGGCAACGTTGGTTGAAAGACTGGCAACAATTAACTTTCACAGAAGATGGCAGGATTATTCCGATTTTACCAATTCATGGAAACCACGAAAATGGCGATAAAGGGAACCTGAACTATATTTTTAATTCTCCTTATCATAACAACGATTCCTCAAGTATTTATTATTCAACAACAATTGGTGGCAATCTTGTTCATCTGATTGCCCTAAATTCTGAAATTGAAACGGGTGGTGCGCAAAAAGATTGGCTTGAAGAGGATTTGAAAAAGAATAATGATTGTACATTTAAAATAGCTGGATATCATAAACCTTTCAGACCTCATTATTCAGGAAAAAGGGAAAATGATTTACTGTACTCGCAATGGGTGTGGCTTTTCGACCAATATGGATTGGACATTTCAATTGATGCCGATTCGCATATTCATAAAATTACCTATCCTGTTCGCCCCGATACTTTATCAGTTGATGCGGATATGGGATTTGTCCGCGACGATGAGAAAGGGACAATGTACATTGGCGAAGGAAGTTGGGGGGCATCTCCTCGCAAGACGGACGACGATAAATCATGGACATTGGCAAGCGGTTCTTTTAATCAGGTAAAATGGATTCACGTATTTCCTGATGAAAGTGAAACACCGGCTTATTTAGAAATTTTTACGGTAAAAACTGCATCTTATGACGCTGATGGAAATCAAACTTTATATGTTGAAGATGTGGAGGCTTTAAACGAGGAAAACCTTTTTGATATTCCTGAAAATATTACTTTGTTCGAAGATGATATATTTGGAAAATCTGTTCGGTATCCATTTTATTTAAATAATAAATGAAACTTCAATATTCGTACAAATCCTGAATAAAGAAGCATATTAATTAGCGGGGTCATTCGGCAATATCTTTAATTAATCGAATATTAATTATTAATATTTAGACAGTTATGAGAACAATATTTGTTAATGTGATACTCATTTTTTTATTGTTGAGCCTTGCGACTTGTGGCCTGAAAACTAAAAATACTTTATCGCATGGCCCCCTGTTAAGTTCTGTAACAGATAGTTCTGCTGCAATTTGGGTCCGCACCGAAGTTCCCGGTAAAGTTATGTTTAAAGTTTCTGAAATAGATGAGAACAAAATTCAATGGAAAAGGAACATTTACGCAGGGGAAAATTCAGACAATACTTGTATAGCCAGGATCTCTGGTTTAAAACCAGATTCAAAATACAAATATAAAATTTCGGCAGGTGGTTCTATTTATGAAAACTATTTTTCTACAACTGGCCGATCATTTGTTAATAGAAGGATCCGTATAGTTTATGGTTATGGTTATCAGCCCAGGGAAGATGAAATGCCTGAAGGAAGTTCTGTTTTTTTGAAAATGAAAGAACGCAAAGCAGATGCCGTATTTTTTTTAGGCGATTTTCCTTATACCGAAAAAGGAAGCAGGGAGCAAATCAGGAATGGCAACAAGGAATTAAGGGAAATAACGGGTTTTAAGGAATTAACAGCGGGTACTGCGACTTATGGAATTTACGACGATCATGATTTTGGCCCAAATGATTGCGATGGTCTTCATGAATATGCAGACGAAGCATTGGAAGCTTTTAAGGAGTACTGGCCAAACCCATCATACGGTCTCGAAAATGATAAAGGTATTTACAGCTCTTTTATTATTGGGAGCGTGGAATTCTTTTTATTGGATGGCCGTTACGCAGCCCGGCAGGATGAAATTAACCCCACAATGTTGGGCAAAATCCAGTTCGATTGGTTATGCAAAGGTTTAAGCCAATCAACTGCACGATATAAAGTTTTGGTTTCCGGTACACCATTTTCACGTTTTAAAAAAGATTGTTGGGCCGGGACTTATTATATTAATGAAAGAGATCGCCTTTTTAAATATATCAACGATAATAAAATAAGTGGGGTTATCGGAATTTCAGGTGATATTCACCGCAACGATATTTTTAAAATCCCCATTGGCGATAACAATTATTTTTATGATTTTACTGCTGGTTCGCTTGCCAGAGTTCATCGTTCGCCACCTGAACAATATCCAGAAGAGATGATTTATTCCTATGGTTTTCCTGAAAGGAATATGTTTGCTGAAATTGATTTTTATACCGAACCAGAAAGTGATACGGCATTAGTTTTTAGGGCGTTTTCGGGAAAAAATGGCTTGATTTATGAATATGTATTATCTCCGGACGATTTAATAAATAAGTAGTTTCTGAATTATCGGTATATTGATTCTGAAATGAGATTTACTCGTAAAAACAGTTTTTTAATGTCGGCTTAGAGTTTTGAATGATATTTGCGATTTTTTCCTTTCCCCTATATTTTGGTCATGTTATCCATAAAACTGCTTCTTTCGTCTAAAAACATCTTATTTTTCAATTGATAAAGTTACTTTTAAAATTAAATTGAAATCAATGTTGCCGATTCAGAAATATATTGAACATTTTACAGAGGTTTGGGAGAAAAGCCCTAACCATTTACCCGCTTTTAGTCGTGAATATTCAAACGCCGAACAATTGATCCGCGAAAATAATTACAATAAGTTTCAACTAAATTTAAAAAAGTTACAATCGCATAAAGCAGCTTTTAAAATCCGTAATAATAAAGAAAATCCTTTTTTCCCTTTGTTTAAAAATTTTCTTGAAACAGTTTTTGATTTTGAAAAAAGGCAGCTAAAAATTATTCTTTCCGAACAATTTAAAAATGTATCGAAAGATTTTTTTTACAAAGCCCGCAAATTTGGATCCGAACTTGAGCCCGTAAATATTTACCAGGGAATGAGAAATGTTTGGATAATGAATGGGATTCAGTTTATGATGGATGTTCCGGTAGAAATATCACCATCGGTTTTTGCTTACAGTATGATTTATCCGTACAGCGATAATTTTTTAGACGATATTACAATTGGCGATGTTGATAAAAAGGAATTTAGTCGTCGGTTTAATATGCGCCTGCATGGCGAAAATGTTGAGCCGTTTAATTTTATCGAAGAACAACTATTCAAGTTAGTTGGCATGTTCGAGTTTCAGTTTCCACGAAATGAATTTTCAGGAGTTTACGAAAGTTTATACGCCATTCAGCAGGGGCAAACCAACAGTTTAAAACTCTTGCAAAGCAACGGATTATCAGAAAAAGGGATTCAGGATATTTGTTTCGAAAAAGGGGGCGCTTCGGTTTTGGCAGATGGATATTTAGTTGCTGGTAAACTTTCTCAAGAACAGGAACAGGCATTATTTGGTTATGGTATTTATCTGCAATTACTCGACGATATTCAAGATGTAAAAGAAGATTTGAAAGCCGAAACCAAAACCATGTTTTCGTTTTTAAACCAAAATGATTTAGGTGGATACGTTAATCAATCGATACATTTTGGCCGATACGTTTTAGAAAGGATGAAATGTTTTTCAGGGGTTCAGAACATTGAATTTCTTGACTTGATGAACAGGAGTATCGAAACCATGATTATTGAGTCGGTTGGATTAAACCATACCAGATACAGTGTTGATTACTTAAAAGAAATTGAAAAATTTTCGCCACTTCATTTCAATTTTATCCGTAATAAACGAAGTGAGTCGAAATCGCAACGGTTTTCAATTTTTCAAAAATATTTCGACCGGGAAAAATCAGAAGCAGTAAAATAAATTTTTGTCTTATAAATATTTAGCCATAAAATTAGATAAAACTACTTCGTCGCCATTTCGTTTGTGCAATTCACTTTTTGTAAAATATTTACAATGAGTGCTGGCCATGGGAATTTCGTTTACATTAAAAAGTTTGGGCGTATTTTTTTGTCCTTTTATACCAACAACAAAATCGTGTTTCGCTCCCAGAATTAATTTTACAATTCCATCGGCAATACGCATCCAAAATCTTTTCCCACGGGTATCAATCAGTCCTTTTTCCCAGTCGTTAACAACGGCGGTAAATTGAGTTGTAGAATTTGCCAGTTTCGATTTTAATATTTTATTGAGCCTGTTACTTTTAAAGGTCATCTGTTTTGCCCCGGGTTGATCCATAAAATAATCGGCAGAAAACTGTAAAAGTGCTAAGGCATAATTTGCCGGTGTACCGATGGTCACTTTTTTTAAAATGCTTAGCCCAGTGGCCAAATTATCGCGAAGATCGAAATACGCAACTCCATTTGCCGGCGAAAAGAGTAAGCCTTTATCAACAGAAAAAGGTAAGGTTTTATCAGCCCCAATTGCCTGTGCTAAAATACACCCCCGGCTTGCGGCCAGAATTCCAATGCCCTGTTTAAATTTTTCTACACCTAATAATTTCTTTAGTTCTTTTATGTTATCAAAAACATCGGCGCTTACAGTGGGGTGATTAAACGCAATTACTTGTTCATATTCACTCATATTCAGAAAATCCTCTAATTCAGATTCTCCGTTTTGGTACTTTACAAGGCCTTTGAATGTATTTAAAGTATTGGAGAAAGTACCATGGATGAGTAGCAATGTTTTTCTTGTCCTGTCAATTTTATTGTTTTCATCGACATTAAAAAAGGCTCCCCTCATATCGAAACGATTTTTGTTTGATGCAGCTACCGAGCTGGTTTTTATCCGGTTATCGTAAATATATAAGCCATATTTCTTTTTCCCGAATAAGTTGTATGTTAAGCTGCGGCCTTTTGTTGTAGCCAGCGTAATTATATTTTTTGTGCTGAAAAAATCTTTTAATAAAAAATCGGGACTTCCCTCTTTTCTTTTGAAGGTAATTATTTTAATGATAAAAGATGTGATCCGTAATTCGTCATCTTGAAGAATTTGACCATTATTATCAATTGAATAATTATTGGGGGGCAGAATCTTAAAATAATAGCTTAAGCGATCTCGTTTTGTTGTGTAATTATCATCGGTTTTTTGACATTGAATGAATTGCTCGAATACCGATTTATCGTTTAAATGCAGAAAATTTTCCTTTAACTGGTGATAATAGTAAACCATTGCACCTTCTGCGTCATCAACAAAAAGGTCTAAACGAAGTTCGGGAATATCATTGTATGTTTTTATTTCATCCCAATTTATTCCAAAGTCAGCCGATTCTAAATTTATGTATCGTTCAACAACATCGTTGGCAATATTTTTAATGTCGCCGTTGAAACTTTTGATGTTCTCAATAATTTTTACGGTAGAAATATCCCTTTTGTCTTCATTTGAATTACCATTTTTCGAATTATTGATGTTTATATTAATGGGTTTATCTTCTTTCCATCCAAGTGTACCCCAAATACCAGGAAGTTTTGCCCTTTGCGATTTGCGTATAATTTTTTTGAGTTTTTTTTCGTCAGAGTACGTATTGATTATTTCGTCATCTCCCAAGATTAAAAAACGCTGGTCGAATTGTTTTTTCCTGTCGTTCATTATTGCTTATTTTTAAATTGATTTTTGCAAACAAACTTTAATACGATTGCTAATCTGATTTGTTATCCGTAAGGTACTACAAATAATAATGCCCTCCTGCAATCAGTTGTGATAAAAAGTAGGTGAAGGAATAAATGAGTTTACGTTTTTGTCTTGCCTTTTTTTAAAAAGAAGTGGGAGCCTGCCTGGTAATTATTTAGATTTCAAAATTTTGTATTTCCCCAATTCCTTGTCCATTAACTTATTCAGCTCCTCAATTTTACCCACATATTTTTCATCAGAAGTCAGATTTTTTTCTGCAACTTTTGATTTTGAGTGATCGTACAATTCAACTGCAACTACTTCATTCGGATTTTCGTATTTCTGCCAGCGCGTAAACCGGTAGTTTTCGGTGCGAATACTGTAACCCATAATTTCGCTTTTGCGGTCATAATCTAAACTTTTTCCTCGTGGATACTGACTAATTGCTACTTTGTTAACTTCAACTTGTGGATCTTTTAAAACCGGAACTAAACTTTGGCCTTCCAAATGGATTGGTTTTTCAAGACCGGCCAAATCGCAAAGAGTAGGGTAGATATCGACAAACTCTGCCAACGACTTTGTTTTTAATCCTTTGTCCATCCACGGCACTGAAATAAATAGCGGTGCGTTTGTATCCATTTCAAAATTAGTGTGTTTGCACCAACCGCCATAATCGCCCAATTTCCAGCCATGGTCTCCCCAAAGTACTACAATTGTATTTTCCGTTAAATTGTTTTCTTCGAGGGCATCCAGCAGTTTTCCCACTTGTGCGTCAATCATGCTAACGGCTGCGTAATATCCATGAATAAGGTTTTTGCTGGTTTCGTCGTCTAACGGCCCGCTTGCCGGAATTCCATGATATTTTCGTAACTCTCCAAACTGGTGTAAAGCCAAATCGGGCATATTTTTCGGAACTTGTCTTTTGGGGATTTCGATTTTAGTAGGATCGTACAAATCCCAGTATTTTTTAGGGGCAACAAAAGGCAGGTGCGGTTTAACAAAACCAACTGCCAGAAAGAAAGCTGAATCTTTTAAAATTTTTATTCTTTTTACTGCCTGGTTTGCCGTCATTGCATCTGTCATGTTTTCCTCAGGCTCGTTTGAACAGTACCAGGGTAATTTTTTATCGTTGATTGTTGGAAAATCACGTTCCAGCCCAATTGTGTCGCCCCGGCTAATTTTTTTGAATTTTTTTATTTCTGAGTTTCTGCTCCACGACGGAATCGACCACGATAATTTATCATCCGAATTACCATGCCCAAGATGATATATTTTCCCCATCGACTCGGCGTGGTATCCGTTGTTTATAAAATGCTGTGGTAGTGTAATTACATCAGGAACTTTCTTTCTGAAAAAAGTATATAAATCGTAAATGCCTAACGCATCCGGACGTAAACCAGTCATTAAACTATTTCTGGAGGGAGCGCAAACTGCTTGCTGGCAATACGCCCGTTCGAAAATCATACCCTGTTTGGCAAGCCGATCTAAATTTGGAGTGTGCATGTGTTTTGCCCCAAAACTGTTAATTTCGGTGCGTAAATCGTCAACTGCAATAAACAGGATATTTGGTCGCTTTTTTTGTTGAAAATGTGGATAAAGTAATATTTCCAAATTGGTTTCCGACTGGTCAATTGATTGTGCAATCTTTAAATATTCATTATTACCTGTTTTTAGGGCTCCAACATGGAAATTAATTTTTAACGATTCCATTGAACTCTTAAAATCGGTGATTTGAGGCCACTCCCATTTTTTGTTTCCTGAAGCAAAAGGTGCTAAAAAATCGAACGCCTTTATTATTCCACGCCCGTCTTCAGTTTCGAAATTCCACAGATCAATACCCAGATTTTGACCCATGTTCGCGAGATGATAAAATCCCCGTAAATTCATTGTGCTGTATCCCAACGATTTGGTTCTGGCAAGTTCATGGGGTTGACTGCCATCGGGTTCAATTTGTGTTGCAATCCGGTGTTTGGTTTTTTTGTTAAGACGTTCTTTTGCCATTTCTGTTTTACCCAACCACAATGCAATTCCAACTGCCTGCACATCAAACCAGGTTCCATGATTATTGAAATAATCGTCTTCGAATTTGCCATAATCGTGAGTGTGCAACCAGGTAAAATAGTCTTCAAACCATAATTGCAATTTTTGTTTCGAGCTGGTTGAAATTAAATTATCTGCTTCCAAAATTTGAATTGATGAAATCAGGCTATTTATGCGCGACCAGTCGATAATTCCAATTCCGCGTCCTTCACAAATTCCCGGAATTCCCTGGGCATAATTCAGGTTTGGGTTCATTTTTGTTTTCGGGTCAACAAACCATGTTTCAAGCAATTCCAGTGTTTTTTTTGCATATTTTTCATCACCCGAAAAATAGTATGCCCATCCTAAAATTTCAACATTGGCAAATAAATTTCTTGATGAAGTCCGGTCAACATTGTCACCACTGGTTTCCGGATTTCTTTCACCATCTTTTCTCATGTAAGGCAAACCATTAGGTTCTGATGGATCCGGCCACCAATACGGGCCCATGCTTAGGTAATCGTGTTTGTTTCCGCTGGGTGGAGTGCGTTTTTTATCCATTACACTGAATGGACCTTCTTCCATTGCCAATTTTGCTTTTTCAATTAAAGAATTGTATGCTGGCATGAAATTTTTATCCTGTTTTTGAATATGAATTTTTACTTTTTTTGTTTGGTTGAAATCGACAAAAATTCCTTTATTTTCTTTTGAAAATGAATAAGTACTTACTATGAGGAATGAAATAATGAAGAAAAGTTTTGCTTTCATTATAAAAAGATTAGAGTTAAAAAATAGATAAAAACCATGGAACTCACACCTTGAATTAGTGTGCCTAATGTTTGAGTTTTATAACCTGTTTTTACATCCATTCCGGAGAATTGCGTTACCACCCAGAAAAAGCTATCGTTAGCGTGCGAAATGGTCATTGCGCCGGCGCCCGTTGCCATAACTGCCAGTACTTTTCCGTTAAGAGAATCGAGCCCGATTGTAGAAAGTAGAGGAGCAATTAAAGCCGAAGTTGCAACCAACGCAACTGTTGATGAACCTTGTGCGGTTTTAAATGCAGCAG
The DNA here is from genome assembly GCA_018648265.1 of Prolixibacteraceae bacterium. Lineage (GTDB taxonomy): Bacteria > Bacteroidota > Bacteroidia > Bacteroidales > Prolixibacteraceae > Draconibacterium. The sequence goes on from JABGRN010000013.1 coordinate 38,599, forward strand.
CAATTATAAATGGTAGAAAAATCCCCAGTTCGTAACCTGCCAATAAACTTCCTAAAGTATCGCCAATTTGTGTTTCTTTTAGAATAGTCCCAAATGCACCGCCTGCACCTGTAATTAGCAAAATTGGTGCGGCAGCGGTTATTCCGTCGCCAATCCAGCCGGTTAAAGTTTCTTTATTAAATTTTGGAAAAAGTAAAAAGGATAAAAGAAATCCGGTTAATAATGCATTTATTGGCTGCCCGGCGAAATTCAAAAAATTGTATAAAAAACCTTCGCCAAAAGGTTGGGTGGGGTAGGTTGCAATAGAACGAACTGCAATTAATACGATAGGAACCAAAATAGGCAGCAATGATTTTGTTGCCGAAGGAAGTTTAACATTAATTTCGGAAGTATCTGGTTCTGAAATGTTGTTTTCGCTGGTTTTGTATTTTTTCCCGACATACGATGCCCAAAAGTAGCCTGTCAACATTGCGAAAATAGCTACAACTAATCCGAATAAAATAACTGTTCCCAATTGATCGTCGAGACCAAGATTTCCGGCTGCGGCAATTGGCCCCGGTGTTGGTGGTACAAAAGTGTGGGTTGCATACAATCCGGTTGCCAGTGCAATTGAAAGTGCAACCGATGATTTTCCTGTTTTTGCAACTAAAGATTTTCTTAACGACGAAAGAATTACAAATGCAGAATCGCAGAAAACGGGAATGGAAACTATGTATCCGATTATAGACATTGCAAGTCCCGGAAAACGTTTTCCTACAATTTTTAATACTATTTCGGCCAGTTTAATAGCGGCATTCGATTTTTCAAGAATCACCCCGATTATTGTTCCCAGAATAATAACAATTCCGATGTAAGCCATAATATTTCCGAAGCCAGTTGCAATTATTGAGGCTATTTTTTCGATTGGTAATCCGGCCATTGCACCCACAACGTAAGACGCCAAAAGAAGTACAATAAACGGGTGCATTTTTAATTTGGTGGTTCCTAAAATGATAAATAAAATAGAAACTAAGAGAACTAATATTAACCAGTATGTTTCAGCCATTTTTCAGTTTTTATAATTCAGTGAAATTTGCTTTATTTTCGATAAAATGAATTGGAATTCCTTTTACAAATCCTTTTAGCCATTCAGCACAATATTCCATGCCTGCCTCTTCCGATTTTATGTGACCAAGAAAAATAACCCCTTTGTTTTTACCCTGCGAAATGGCATCGTTGGCATACAAATAGGTTTCCCATTCTGGAGCTTCACCAGCAATTAAAACTTCAACATCATTATTATTAAGCATTTGAATATGTCTCTGACCACCCGGCGCACCTGCCATAAATGCAATTTTGCTGAATTTCATATTTGGATTTCCAATTATCCGAATCGATTCCATTTCAAATTTCTTTTTAAGTTCTTTTGAAAATTTGGCAACTGTTGTTTCCGGAATTTGAAAGAATGTTTGTGATTCACCGATAGAATAATTTTTTATTCCCATTTTGTTAATCATTCCTACCGAAATTCCGTCAGGTTCTGTTCGGTGAATGTGGTCGTGAAACCGAAACACAACAAGTTTGTTTTCTTCAATAAACTTTGCTTTTTCAAGGTAAACCGGATTTGTTGAATAAGTTGAAACTTCGTCAAGGTGGTTATAAAAAACTGGTTCGTGTGTGATTATAAAATTACAACCCAATTCAACGGCTTTTTTAAGTGTTGTCATGTCGGCAAACATACAAACGGCAATTCCTTTAACTTCCGAATTCGGGTCGCCGGCTTTAAAAGTGTCAACCGTTTTTTCGGCCCATTCGCAGGTAACGTTTTGTTTAATTTTGCTTACAATTTCGTTGGGTGTTTTTACTTTTTGAACAAATGAAAAAAGGGGAATTAAAACAATCAGGATTACCAACTTTTTTAGCCGCATGATAAGTTTTTATTGGTTCAGCCTAAAAATAGTGTTTTTTTTGAAAGAAAGTAATTCGGGAGTATTTTAAACAGGTTACAAACAGTCTAAAGTTTTATCAAATAAATTTTTGTGGATTGTTACGGGGATAGTCAATCTAAAGAAATTTCAATATTTTAAAAAAGTACTATTAATGAGTCATTATTCATAAATCCGAATTATTTCACCGGTTCTTTTTCCTTCTATACTTCTTACAAAACCATTAGCAACTTTTTGCATTGAAACCGGTGAGTGTCCGGGAAAAAAATCGGCATATTTTTCAGCGGAGTCTTCTACCAAACCCGGCGCCACAACATTAATTCGCAATCCGTTTTTTAATTCTTGCGAAACTGCCGTAACAAATCCGTGAATACTGCCATTTACCATCGCTGCATTTGTTGTCATGTAAACCGGATCTTCAGCCAAAATACCGGTTGTTAAAGTAATCGAACCTCCATCATTTAAATAATCTTTTCCAATTCGTACCAGATTAACCTGGCCCATCATTTTACTTTTTATTCCGATGTAAAAATCATCTTCAGTCATTTCGTTAAAAGCTGCCCATTTTGCTGCACCGGCACAACAAACTACGGCATCAAGTTTATCAGTTTCCTTGTACATGTTTTTTATCGAATCGATATCAGAAATATCAACTTGAATATCGCCACTTTTTCTTCCTGCAACAATTATTTCATGTTTTTCTTTTAAACGGTTTACAACTGTTTTTCCGATAGTTCCGTTTCCTCCAACTACTAAAATTTTCATATTTATTTAAATGAAAATATACAACTACTGTTCAATGCGAACAGAAAAATTTCCGTGCTGACTGAATTTTACAATTTTACCATTTTCATCGCGCTCAAAAATAATTGCCTCTCCTAATTCTTTGTCTTTTCTAATTCTACGGAATGTATCTCCTTCGATGTGTTTAAGAAAAGTTAGTGAACTTCCGGGTGATTCGTTTGGTAAACTCATGGCAACCAGTTTTCCATTTAAAATGCCGATATATTCTTCGCTCCACCATGGTTGCTGGCTGTAAATACCAGTATATTCGCTTAAATCTTTATCATGTTTTTCAGGTTCTTTTACTTTCGACAAAATACTTTTTATTCCGGCTACATATTTTGCAGGGTTTGCACCGCTGGCATTTATCATTACCGAAAAAGCCATTTTTTCTTTTGGGTACATAGTAAGTGTTGATCGGTATCCCGGGCAACTGCCACCGTGACTAACAACTTTATTTCCTTCAGAGTCCTTTCTTACTGCAAAACCTAGCCCCCAGGTTGTACTCCAGTTGGGATCGGTAAAATGAACACGTTGCATGTTTTTCAATGTTGAAGGTTTTAGGATTTCAGTTGTTGTTGTATCTAACAAACGAAATTGCCACGATGCAAACTTCCCTAAATCTTCTACGTTCGATGAAAAACCGGCTGCCGCTTTTATTCCATTTGCCTGAAATAAATTGACCTTTGCGCGCTCGAGGTTTCTATTTTCAGAACTATATCCAAACGCTAATTCTTTCCCATATTTGTCTTCAGGAAGTTTGGTTCGGGTATTATTCAGCTTTAATGGATCAAAAATGTTTTGTTGAATAAATTCATCGTAAGTCTGACCCGATAATTCTTTAATAATTTCACCTAATAACGATAATCCTAAATTACTGTATTGAAAATAGGTTGAAGCGGGATACAAAGTTTCCTGAGTTTCTAATTTCGATTTAATTTCTGCCGAAGTTGGAAAAGGGAAATCCGGGCCAGTCCAATAGGGATGAGCCGATTCGCGTGGCAAACCAGAAGAGTGCGTTAATAATGTGCGAACTGTAATTGGACCGCTAACATTGTATTGTTGTTCAAGATTGTACCACGGTAGTAAATCAACAATTTTATCATCTAATCTAAGTTTTCCCTCATCGTATAATTTCATAATTGCAACCGAAGTAAACAGTTTAGAAATGGAACAAATACTGTAAAGTGTTGATGGCTTTGTAATTTCACCAGTTTCAGAATTTGCTTGTCCAAATCCACCTTTCCAAAGTACATCCTGATCTTTAACAACTATCGCTGAAATTCCGGGGAGGTTTTCAAAATCTTTTTGGGCTTCGAGCCAGACTTCAACTAATTTAAAAGCATCGGTATAATCTAAATCTTTTTCCTGCGCATAAACCGAAATGGAAATAATTGCTACAATTGCAACGACGAGTAGTTTCTTCATTGTCTCTCAAATTTTTGGTTTACTATCTATATTTTTATGAAATGGATTGATCATTAAAAATTAAATTTATCAACAATAAAGATAGGGGTATTTATTTAAGGGCATCTCTAAAAACTCTGAAAACCCTTCGGGAACGAAGATAATAAACAATCTGACTGCGTTATAATTTTTTGAAATAGCTACGGCTATTCTAAAAAATTATGCCTTGCATATTATTCATTATCTTCATTTTTTGAAAGAAATAAGTTTTTAGAGATGCCCTTAAAATAATTTCGATTGGTTAACAAAATACATATCAACATCGCCTTTATTTTTGGCAGTAATTTTTCCACGGTAGTGGCAGTCGAATTTACCATTTACCAAACTATATGTATCTCCCGAAATATTTATTTTACCGGGTTCGCTGCCGGTTTCTATTCTGGCCGCTGTATTTACGGTATCTCCCCAAATGTCATATGCAAACTTCGATTTCCCAACAACTCCTGCAGAAACGGGACCGGAATGCATGCCAATTCGCAATTGAAAAGGTTGCCGGTTTTCTGCTTCTTTTTGAACATTTAATTTCTGTGTGAATTCAATTATTTCAAAAGCAGCTATTACAATATTTACCGCCGACTCACCATCATCAAAATCGTCTAACCCGGCAGCGCACAAATAGGCATCGCCAATGGTTTTTATTTTTTCAATTCCATATTTGCTTACAATATCATCTACTCCCGAGAAAAATTCATGCAATTCAGTTACAAGGGTTTTAGCGTCCAGTTTTTCTCCCAGGTTGGTAAAACCAACAATATCGCAAAACATTACTGTAACATTTTTATAGCTCTGAGCCTGGTAATTCCCTGTTCTTTTTAACTCTTCAGCAGTTCTTTTTGGCAGAATATTAAGCAATAAAGAATCCGATTTTTCTTTTTCGTGTTGAAGTTGAATTTTTTGTTTTTCTATTTCCTTTGTTCTTTCAAGAACTTTATCTTCAAGGTTTTCATAAAGAATCGAATTTTCAATAGAAATACCAATTTGGCCAGATAACATTTCCAGAATCTTTATTCTGTTTTTGTTGAATACTCCTTTTAGTAAATTGTTTTCCAGATACAAAAGTCCATTTATTCTTCCTTGCGAAGTAATTGGCAAACACATAACTGAAACCGATTTATTTGCTTTAAAATAGAGTTCAGAATTAAATTGATCTTCATCGTTTGCATCGTCAACAACAAAACTTTCTCCCGAACGCCAACAATAGTTAATAAAAGATTTTGGTATCAAATCAGTTTCAGAAACCAGAACAGATGGATACAATTTAATATCACTCTTTCCTGAAATTCCTTCTGCTTCCAAACATAGGTTATTTCCCTTTCTTAACAACAGACACCCTCTTTTTGCCCCTGCATTTTCAATCGCAATATGCATTAACCTTTGTAGCAGATCGTTGTATTTAACCTGGCTTGCAATACTTTGCGAAGCTTTCATTACACTGGCCAAATCAAGTGCATTTTTACTCGACGTGGTTGAGTCGCTAGAAACCTGTTGTGTTAATTGCCGGAGGGTTTTAGAGCTTTTCAGGCTAGGGAAATTACTTTCCAGCTGGTTGCATTTTATAATAGCTCCCCAACTTTTATAAGCTTCCCAGGCATCATTAAGGTAAATTTTGCCCTGCTTAAAAAGTTGAGTTTTGTTACAAAGCAGCGCAGCTCTTTCGCTCGCAATTGCTTCAACATATTTAAAGTTATTTTGATTTGCTATTTCAATAGATTTCTCGTAAAAGCGTCTGGCTTCATCTAATTTGTTTTCTATTAATAATAATTCAGCTTTTAAAAGATAATAGTGCTGAATATAATTTTCAGGGCACCCTTTCGCCCACAACTCCATGCTTTTTAAGTGCTTCCTGAATATTTTAAGGTATTTCTTTTGATCCTTTTTTTCCAGTTCGCTGTAATAGGCAGAAATAGACAATGAAGTAAAAAAAGCTTGCAACGCTTCTACTAAATCGCCTAAAATATTGTCGGAGTATTTTAGTGAATTCTCGCTAACTTTCAGTGCTTCTTTATAATTTCCAAAAAAATAATGCTGAATACTTTGTGCCGAATGGAAAAATGCCAGTTTGGTTTTATTTCCTTCGTTTGTAAGTCGCTGAACTGTTGCCTGTTCATTAAACAAATTGTTGTTCCAGTTATCATCTCCGGTTTGACCATTTAATGCTTTTGTTAGCTGATAAAATCCTTCGAAAAAGTCAAATCCGCCTTTTCCATTTTGTATTAATGGAAGTTGGTCTTCCGAACCATCGAGTATTTGTTTCAGGTTTTCGCCCGAAATAAACCTGGCTCTATGATACAAAGCAACAGAATAGCCTGTGAATATCTGATCGCCATTTAGTACGCAAGCTTTTATTGTTTCGAGTATGCTTTGAAATCCGCTTCGGAATGGAACCTTCCAGGGATTGCTAAAACATAAAACTGTATAATTAAGTCTCCATTTTATGAGTGGTGAATGAGTTTTGTTGTGCAATTTGGTAGTTAAATCCCAAAGTTTAAATCCTCGTTTTTGCATTTTTAAAGCCGACAAAACCACCACCGAGAATCCCGAAAAACCCCAGCCACTGGCATCGGTAAAACCATATTTTAAATAGTTTTTTATAATTCTGAAAATAACCAGCATCATTAGATTTTGGTCTTGCTGGTAAGCACTTGTAGCCAAATCGATCAGAAATTTATTGAGAGCAATTAGTTCTTCGTCATCACAATCTTTTAAACGGAAAAGGCTTTCCTGGTTTTTGTATTTCGTTGAAAATAAAATAAGATACTTAAACATTGTAAATAATGTTTTTACCTGTATAGAATTTTTGTTTTTCGGGAAATGAATATTGTAAAGTTTTACAGCTTCAAGTCCAAGCCGCAACGATTCAGTTGTATTCCCCATTTTCAAATACAGCGAAGAATGCAGATAGAAAACTTTCAGTTTTTCAAATTTTGTTTTCGAATGTTTTAGTATTTCTTCAAAGATTTGCTCGGCTTTTACGGGATTATCATTTAAATATTCACATTCGCCAAGTTCAATTAAAGTATTATAGGTTAATTTATAATTTTCATTCCAGTTATTTGCACCAAGTAGGTTCTTGCCAATTTCTAAAAACCGAACACTCAAACTATACGATGTTGAATCCTTAGCTTTTATTCCGGCAATTAAACAAAGCTGGGTAATTGTAGTTTTTTCGTCTCTTTCTTTAATAAGGTGAACTCCAATTGCAAAGTGGTTTAACAGCTCAAAAATACCTTCGTTTAATTGTGCTTCAGTTTTGTTTTGAATGAGTAAACGTCCAATTTTTAAATGTACAGCGGCCAGTTCTGATTCGGAAATTAAATTGTAGGCAGCCTGCTGAACTTTGTCGTGAGTAAATGAAAATTGTGCTGTTTCGGCAGTCAATTGTTGCTCCAAAACATCATGTTTGTTTATCGAACTTAAAGCTAACGAACGGTATCCTTTATCTAGAGAATTAATATAATTTTCCCTGATTGCGGGTTTTAAGAAATTAAAAACATCGGACTGCGATTTTTTTGTAACATCAGATAAATCTGCAAGTTTAAACCTATTTCCAAGCACGGCAGCAAATTTCAGGATTTCCTGCGTATGTGTCGGCAAAACGGTTAGTCCTTCTGTCATTAAATCAATAACATTGTCGGTATATTCTAACTTGTCAATTTCCTGTTTATCCCATTCCCATTTTCCGCTGGTGTTTCTGATAATTAAGCGTTTGTCGAAAAGTGATTTTAAAAAACTATGAATAAAAAATGGATTCCCCTTGGTTTTAGTATATACACTTTGGCCCAGTTCATTTGCTTTTTCTGCGCTCATGGCAAATGAATCGGCTGTTATTTTACATGTTGTCTCCTTGTCTAATGGTTTTAACTGAATTGTTTTTACATAATTATCGGTACTACTTATTTGTTTTAGTGTTATTAATAGCGGATGACCTCTTTCAACTTCATTATCGCGAAATGCCCCAAGAATTAGAATACTGTCCTGCCTGGGATTTTCTATAATCCTTTTCATTAAATTTAACGAAGAAAGGTCGGCCCACTGCAGATCGTCTAGAAAAATCACCAACGGACTTTCGGTGGTACTAAATGCATAAATAAAATCGAGAAGAACCATATTAAATCTGGCTTCCTGCTCGGCTGGTTGTAATTTAGGAGCAGCAAGTTGTTTATCTATAATTTTTTCCAGCTGAGGAACAACTTCTGTAATAATGCCCGCATTATCGCCTAATATTAATGTAATTCTTTGTTTCCAGTAATTTATTTTTTCGTCGGGCTCCGAAAGTAGATTTTTTATAAATTCCTGAATGGCCTCAATAAATGCATAATATGGAATATCTTTTTTAAACTGGTCGAATTTCCCGCTGATAAAAGTCCCTTTGTTCTGAATAATAGGAAATTTTACATGCCTGATTAATGCAGATTTTCCTATTCCTGAATAACCTGCAACCAACACGAGCATCGACTTTAACCGGGCAAGATTATTGTAATATCCCAACAATTCACTTCTTTCTTTTTCGCGCCCGTACAAACGCTGGTTTTGTTTGTATTGTCCTGTAAAGTCTTTAATTCCGGGTTTAAAGTTATTTAGAGTTTTATTTGAAACACAGTGTTTTTTTATAATTTCTAAATCGGCTTTTAAACCAATTGCACTCTGGTAGCGATCGTCGGGATTTTTTTCTGTTAATTTTGAAATTACCTGTTCTATACCATTTGGTATTTGCGGTAGAATTGTACTTATTGGAAGCGGTTTTCTTGTTAAATGAAAATGAATAATTTCAAGTGGATCTACTGAGTCGAAAGGAAGTTTGCCTGCCAGCAATTCGTAAAATAAAACACCACACGAATAAAAATCGCATGTATGAGTTGTTGCATAAGCCGTTCTTCCGGTTTGTTCAGGAGAAATGTAGTTTAAAGTACCCTCAATTTGGTCAACATTTAATATTTTGTTTGTTTCTGAATTGAGGTTCGACGAAATGTCAAAATCCAGTAATTTTATGTCTCCATTTTTGGCGATCATAATATTTCCCGGATTTATATCTTTATGAATTATACCTTCCAGATGGATGTAATCAAGAATATCGGCAAGTTGAATAAATATATTAAGTACTTCTAATGTGCTTAATTTATTTTTGAAATTGTATTCCTTAAGATTCGTTCCTTCAATGTATTCCTGTACCAAAGAATATTTTGTTCCATCGTATAATACGCCAAATACTTTAGGAATATTTTTATGGTCGAGTGTTTTTAGTAAGTCGTATTCATGACCCGCTTTTGATTTTTTTTGAGAATTTTCATCGTGAAATAAAGATTGTTTCAGAACTACCTGCAAATCATCGGAAATACGACGGGCCAGTAGAATTTCGTGCTGTTCATTTTTAACAAGGGGTTTTACTATTTCATATCCTTTTACATTAATATTCTTTTCTAATACACTCATTATTAATTCTTTTTCATCGAAAGCAAGCCATAATACCACAATTTATTTTGCAAGGCTTCATATTGTTTTATTGAACCAAAATGATTGCCATGATTTACATCGTTTCTGAAGCCGATTTTTTTTAGAATTTTTCCAAATTTCCAAAGTTTATTCGCCATCGAATGCAGGTGTTTAAGTGAGGGTTCTGTATATTCTGTAATATTTTCGATTTCAAAATCAACAAAACCATTATTTACTGCATTTTTTTTATGCTCAGAAAAAGTATCTAAATCTTTAATCGACCAGCCAGCCAGCCAGTCGTGTATAAGTTTTTCATCTTTCTGTTGAAAATCTCTTTCGGTCCTAAAATAGTCGGCACAAATAATTCTGCCACCAGGTTTTAGCAAACGATATGCTTCTTTATAAAAATCTGATTTGATTTCGGCGTGGCACATACTTTCGCAAGCCCAGATTACCGAAAACGATTCATCGTCGAAACTTGTATTACAATAATCTTGCTCGGAAAACGTAACCCTGTTATTAAGTTTAAGTTTTTGCGCATGTTTTTTTGCAATTTTTACCTGGTGCGGAACCAAAGTAATTCCTTTTACTTCAACATCGTAGTTCTCCGAAAGCCAAATTGCACCGGCACCCTGGCCACAACCTGCATCCAGTATTACATCATCTTTTTTAACTTCAACTTTGTTGGCTAAAACTTTATTCAGATTAAGCAGTGCATCGCCATGAGATTTTACTCCTTCATCGTAAAATCCAAAATGAACCGAGCGTGTATTTTTTCTGAACCAGAGTAAACGATAATCCAGCCTGGTATTGTCGTAGTAGCTAACTATTGATTTTTTATATTCAAAATCCATAAAGAAAGTTTAACCTTTTAAATCCCAATTATCCTGTAAAGAGCCAGGTATTCTAAAACCCGAATTTTTCCCTTTTCTAAAATAAAGCGATAGTATAGAAATAAAAATCCCTCCAAATGCCGACATCGAATTGACAATCATATGTTCTTCAAATTTTTCAACAACATTCCCTTTATCATCATGCAAAATATTATGAAACAATCCGAGGTGCTTGTCATATAAATGGGACCTTTTTTTACGAATTCCTAGCGTCTCTAAAAGCCATTCTGAAAATCGTTTGAAAACCCCTTGTTTTTTTACGTAATCGTTTCTTTTCTCAGTTAATGTTGTATGATATTCTTTTAAATGGTCGCGAAAATGCAGGTTTAAGAGCAACTGATGTTTATCTCTTTCTTCTTGTGTTTGATGTTCTTTAAATACATCGGGGTATTCATCTTTGTACGTTGGACCTAACATACGTGTAAAACAATCGGGGAATTGTTCGTCGGCCAACAATGCTCTCATAATAAGTAAAATAAGTTTTAGCGGAAGGTGAAAATGATGTAATGTCTCAACCAGCGCTTTTGCGAGTGCAATTCCTGAATGTGTTTCATCATTAAATAAATGATCGTAAATTTTATGTTGCAATTTCCAGGCTTCATCAACGTCTTTCGAAATTAAGTTATCTTGAACACCCATTAATTTGCCAATTGTTTTCCACGTATGAAACCAGGCTTGCTGATCTTTTACATCCAGGGTTTTGCCCAACATTGACATACCTTTAAAAAACTCTAAGGAAAAAACCTGGTTGGTAGCAACCAAATCTTCCTGACTAATTGGCTTGCCCCAATCCATATTCCACTGATCTCCGGTTTTGTTTTCGTCTAAAATTACATGCCGCATCGACGAGTGCATTATCCTGATTTTTAATGCCGTCATTATTCCTCTTTTACCGGGTTCCCACCAATTTCTGTCCATAACGTCGAAAACAAACTGGGCGGTTTCAAAAATTCTGCGTTCGGTATGTGTTTCAAGCAATTTTGTAATTCGTAACACATTGGCTGGTTTTTCGGCCATGTAAGTATATGGCAATGCTCTGAAAAACAAAATGAAAATAAATTGCATTCCATGTTTTTTCCAGATGTGGTGGGTAGCTTCGAAATTAGCAATATCGTCGTCGGAAAACGTATAATTTAATTCTCCCTGAACAAAATCGTGCATTGGTTTTGGTAGCTTTTCAGAAACGAAACTATCATTTATGGCCATGTCTTTTAATATTGTTCGTAACTGAGCCATCGATTGCGACTGAAAAATAGATTCTACGGCATCGTCTGATGGTTTATCCATTACCAATCGAAGCTTTTCCAAATCAAGTCCATTCCATTCATATTGTTTTACCATTTTTTTCATATTAATTTTTACTGTAGGATTAATAGTTTGAATTTATTTCGTGTTATCAATTTCAAAAGATATTTATATCCGAAACGTATTGAATTTATCAGTTTGTCTGATTTGATTTATTTATTTTCATAAAGGTTTAATTTGAGTATATGTTATTGTAATTAACCGAATAACATTCTAATTGTCAAATGGTTCAATTGGATATGTTATCTTAGTTTTTTTGAAATCTCCTTTATAAACTTTTGTTTAATAGGTTCGCGATATTCTTTTGCAAATGGGGTGTGATATTTGTGTTTTTGCAAAAAATTAAGTTGAATGCTATCCCATTGTTCTCTGCTGCTTATTTTATTAAAAGCCATTAATTCATTGAACAAAGTTTCGCCAATCGAATAAAATAAATCAGTTCCCAAATAATCGAGGTCTGAATCACCCATTATTTGCTCTAAAACGGTAAGTGGTTTTTGTGGTATTTTGGTCGCCCGAATCATCCCGGTAATTTTATTTATTTCCAGTTCCGAATAATTCCAGTTGGGCAATATTTCTTTAGCATAAACAATACTTTCGTCCTCGTGGTTATCGTATGTTCTTATAAACCCGGTATCGTGCATTAATGCAGCTGTATATAAAAGGCGGGCGTCGTTGTCCGAAATATTCATCCGACTTACATACTGTTTGCAAATTTCTAAAACGCCCAGTGTGTGGTGTACACCGTGGTAAGTGAGTTTATCGGAAAGTTCGTTTTCTAATTTTTCAGTAACGAAATCTTTTAATTTTTCTAGGTTCATTTTAATATTCCTTTCTGTGTTTTTTCAAAAAACTACCCTTAACTTCTTTAATGCTTTGTACATAAAAGAACGCATTTGGATCTATTTCTGAAACAGCTTTTTTTATTCTGTGAATTTCGAGCCGGGTAACCACAGTTACTACAACATCAACATCGTGTTTAATATGAAATGTTCCGGGCAGATACCCGCGTTCTCCTTTGTACACTGTAATTGCTTTGCTAAAATCGTTAACAATCAACGATTTTACACTGTCGTACTCTTTCGAAACAATACTTAATGAAGTAAATTCCTCAATACCGTCAACGACATAATCAGAAGTTTTCATCGCTGTAAAATAGACTAGAATGGAATACATGGCCGGTTCAAGTCCAAATTCGAATGCTGCCCCAAGAATTACCAGGGAATTAAAAACCATAATAATTTCACTTGTAGTAAATCCTATTTTGCTTTTTGTGAATTGGGCAATTACTTCCAGTCCGTCAACAATTGCGCCGCCACGAATTACGAGTCCTATTCCGAGCCCCATCAAAAAACCTCCAAAAACGGCGATTAGTAATTTATCTTCGGTTACAGTTGGTACTTCTAAAACAAACATTAGAACAGCCAAAAGGATAATTGCAATTAGCGATTTTAAAGCGAAGGTCCTGCTTATTATTCGATAACCAATGTACAAAAATGGGAGATTTAAAATGACCAAAAAATAACTAATATGAATTTGAAATATCTCTTTAAATAATATTGAAATTGCGGTAACATCGCCATCAACAAAATTGTTTGGAATCATAAAACCTTTTAGTGCAACAACACTAATTGAAACTCCAATAACTGTAGATAAAATGTATTGAAAAGAAAAAATTGAATTCCAGTTTATTTTTTTTGGATCGCTCATTTTTACTCAATTACTTCGTAAACAGATAATGCATTTGATTTGTTTTTTAAATTCAGTTCACCAAACTCATTACACTTAAAAAATTCTTTTGTTTTTTTGGTACGAGTTATAGTCTTGTCGTCGACTTTAAATATTCTACTTCGTTTACTCTCTGTAAATGTTTTAACCATTCCCAGCGAATTCCAGCCGCAAATTGTTGTGCCATTCATTTCTATCTTGTTATTGTCGAAAACCAACGCAATAAGTCCGAAGGCGCTTCTTTTATTTATATTGAAAACCACACCGTTAACAAATGTTAGTTTATCACCTGCTATTGCACCGTAAACCAAAGTTTCGTTTCCTGCAACATCTGTAATTCCTTTTAGAAATTGCACATAGTTAATCTCAAATTGGCTGCTTGCAATTAAAAATGAGGGATCCGAAAAATCAGAAATGGCTCGTTCAGCAATTCTTTTTGTTGCAAGGTGTGCTGTAGCTAATTCATATTCTTCAAAATAAATTTTAAAAAAAGCCGGATTAATCTCAAGAAGCAAAACAGATATACTTCCGTACATTATTTCATCCTCATTTATTTCGCCTAATGTTGAAGAGCCAAATACATCAATTTGCTGCTCAGTAAAAAAAATATTAATACCCTCAATATCTTGTTCAACAGATAAAAATAGTAGAGCAAGTGTTGGTTCGAAGTCATCTGAAATATATTCGAAATATGCGGATTTGATTTCTTCTGCGCTTGTGCCTTTAATGGTTTTTGAGTTCATATTTGGATATACATTATAAAAGTTATTAAACTAAAAAGATATATATCTGAAATGACTTTTCGGAATTGGATAATATTTGTTTGGTTTTAACCTTTTCATAACAGTTGAGCTGAGTTGTTTAGTAATTGCTAGTTTTAATAACATTCTAATTGTCATATAGTTCAAAACAAATATAAATTGATTCTTGATATTAGATCTACGTTTCAGGAAAGGAGCGCTTCTCTCATTTTTCGGAAGAATTGAAGCTTAATAAATAACATAGTTTTTGATAAATGGTTCATTATCATCTTACTGTTGAGATTGATGATTAAGTTTCTTTTAATTCGGAGAGGATCATCTCCAAAAGCATTTTTTTATCCCTTATTCCGGGTAGGGGAACAAAAGCACTCTGTACAAATTGTTCAGTTTATTTGTGCTGAAACATTTAATTGTTTTTTATAGTTTGAAGTTTTAACTGGCTTAATATTTCGATGAATTCTATTGAATTAGATTTTATTTCAGCAAGTGTTTGAGATTCAGCTTTTGCAAATACTAGTGTAAAAAATAAACCAGATTATAACTTCAATCTATGGTATTTATGCAACTTCTATTTTTTTAAATGCCAAGAAAGTAGGAATATGATTTTACATCTAATCCTTGTAACGAATTCTGAACTTCCTCTGATAAATTACCATAAATATCGCCGGTTAAAGTTGAAATCTGTAGTAGTTGCCCAAGTAGTTCGCCAACATTTCCCATATGAATCATTAATGCAGCAGAGTCGGCGTACGATTCCAGTACGTGGCATTTGCTTCCATCGGTGTTAAAATACCAATCGTATTGCGAACAGGTTTTTCCCTTTTCTTTTTCCTGCACCACCGCAACGCATTGTTCAGCAATACTTTTAAACTTCTCTGTTTCGCCTTCTTGAATATGAAATTTAGCTGTTAAATGAATTTGTCTCATTATTTAAAAATTTAATTATAACGAAAGCAAGTTAAAATATTTTTTAATAAAATACAAATATATCTTTATATGTTTATTAGTGAAAAAAGTTGTAACTCAGTGGAGTATCTGTAAGAAATTATATTGAAAAAAATATCCAGGACTTTAAAAGAATGAGCATTTTGAATTTGTCCAGTGAGAGTAGGAGTAGGTAATTTGTATTTTTTGTGAGAATAACAACTCATATTTGTCAGGTTCTTTTCTTTAATGGTTTTAATACAAAACCTAACAAATTAGCCAAAGGGGTAAAAGGAATATTCTAATTAAAAATGAGGCGCACTTTTTAAACTACCCGCCGTCCAAATGGTGTAAGTGCCAACGATGCCATTTTAAAATGTTGTTTTCCCCATGGAAATCCGATTATTGTAATCGAAAGTAAAATACCAAAAAACAGGTGAGTCAGTGCAATCCAGATTCCGCCAATAAAAAACCAAATAACATTCATAACCGTTGATAAACATCCGGGGGCGTAATCCATGTACTCAATTTTTTGTCCGAATGGCCACAAAGCCAGCACTCCAAGTTTGAAAGCCTGTAGCCCAAAAGGGATACCAATAATTGTAATGCAAAGTGCCAATCCAGCAAAAATGTATTCTAAAAAAATGGCAAAACCGCCAAAAACCAACCAAATAATGTTTCCAAGTATTTTCATAATTATTCGTTTTCAGTAAAGGTAGCTTTTTCTTTTAAATCCGCTATAAAACCCGCTTTCACCCAGTAGATATTTGAGTTCCCGTTTTCAGGAGTGTTGTGCATTTTAACCAAATTATCCAAAGTTAGTTTCTCTTTCATTGATGGTTCTGAACGTGTTGACATAAAAAAGAAATACTTACCATCTGGAGAAAAGCTGGCTGAATATTCGTTTCCGCCAGGTGTATTGATTTTCTCACCCAGATTTAATGGATTGCTCCAGCCTTTTCCTTTGTCAAAAAACGAAATATAATAATCGGTTGCTCCATAAGAATCAGGCATTCCGAAAGTTGGGATAATGATAAAACTTTCGTCTTTGGCAATGGTTGCATTAAATCTGGCAAGCCCGGCATTCACTTCAACGGGAAGTTTCTCAGGTTTTTGAGATTTCCCATTTTGAAATTCAGATTTGTAAATAAATCCTTCTCTGGTTTCAGCATTCTCACGGGCGAAATATAAATTCCCATTTTCAGCTACAGTGGGAAAAAACTCTGAATCGGCTGAATTTATAGTTGAATCGAGTTTGTAAGGTTCGCCCCAAAAATTGTTTTCGCGTTCGGCTACCCAAATATCAGTTACAAATCGGTTTGTGGCTGTAAACTCATTTCCTTTATTTGTCACAAAAAATAGTCTTTCTCCATCTGGCGAGACAAAAGGTTCAATAAAAATAAATTCAGGATTTTGTGCAAAAGGTACAACTTCCGCTTGAGTCCAGCCTTCTTCTGTTTCTTTGCAGAATAGAATTGTAGAAAAGGTTGAAGTGCCAATATTTTTTCCAAAATAAATTTCCTTTCCATCGGGTGTAAAAGTAATATCGCGGGTGGCAATACCATCGTTTACAATTCCTGGCGCAAAAAGTTCGGGTGAATTTCCCGGTAAATTTTGGCCTAAATAGGGGCCGATTAATTTTTGATCAGATTGAGAACAACTAAAAAGGAGAACAATTATGATGGACAAATAAATATATTTCATACTAATTCATTTTCAGAAAAAATATTAAACCAAGAACCAGAATGCCAATTAATACAGTAATAATACCAATAATTAGAGGTAATTTTTTATTTGGGGATTGAGGATAAGAATGCAATTGTGGATTTAATCTTCGTTCTTCTTCCTCTTTCTTTTTAAAAGCACTCCCAAATGCAACTCCCATCGAAACTCCAATTCCCATTCCGATTGCAATACCCATTCCAATATTATCCAGGGCAACACCAATAGCAACCCCGGTTCCCATTCCAATGGCAATTCCAATCCCCATTCCTTTTCCCATGGCGTCGCCAGAAGTTGAGTTTTCTGTCCGATAAGAATCGGATTTATTTTGTTTTATAAGAAAGATAATAAGAAACAGAATTAATACTATTGCAACAATTACTGCGATTAAAATAAATGGGATATCCATATTTTTTGTTTTATTGGTACTTAGATAAAAGTAAAATTACAAAAAAACACTCGTAATTTCTAAAGTCAAAAAGTCTGTACAGATTTTGTCCCTAAATATTAATTCGTACTGTTTATTACAATGATTGCCTTTAATAGTTCTTTATTTTTTCAATGGGAAAGTATAAGTTGTAATCTAAAAAACACAAATGGGAGCTATTCTTTTACGAATAGCCCCCATTCACTTGAGGCAACCGAAGTCTCCTCACGTGCCAGGCTACGGTTATTACGCTTGGCGTTGATTATCTTCTCAGATAACTTCTGCCCTGTACCTTTGGTTGAGCTTTCTACGGCTTAAACTTTCCGGTAGTCCATTTTGCATTCCGGTTTGCTTTCCTGGACAAAGTGTCTTTTCAGTGTACTTAGCATCATCCTTTCGGATTTTGCTTTTTCAACAACATTCCTGGGTTTCCCCTTTTATGTTGTGCAGTATTGCTTTTAAAAGCCGAAACTTTTTTGCTTCCTGCCTGACGACCCAATCATGAAAGAACTTCTGGATTTTCTTTCAGCTGATTGCCTGAACTTTGATATTCCAGTTTATCTCGTTCAAACTTCGGTTTTTCCAGTGTACCACCCCGAAGGATGAGATGAAACGATTCCGGGTTCAACTAAGAAACTTTCTCGTCTCTACACTTTTAAACAGCATTTTATGGCTCACCTGATGAATCAAACCTACATTATTTATATTAATCAGAGAAGGGTTTTGCAACTGTTTGTATCCACGAATAATTAACGGTTGTTATTAACAATTGTTGAAAAAGTTTATTTCATATCAAAAATAATGGAACTAATCAGTGTGCCAAAAGGTAATTTTGATGAGGATTTTAATAATTGTAACTAAATACCTTTAATATCAATTGTTCTTCAATATGCCGTATAGCAAATTTTGAAATTAAAATGGTTAATGACGATACAGCAAAGAAGCATAATGTGCAAATTGAAAGTTTGCGACATTTTGTTGTCAAATCGATATAATTATTTTATGAACTTTGTTAATAGCTATTAAACAAAGTATCACAAAAATTATAATAGCTATTGGAAGTTATTAAGAAAACTCAGATTTTTACTATGGGTTTTTGAAATTAATATGTCGGAAAAAAATTATCTAAAATCGATGCAATTGATTAATTTTTATGTTGAACTATTCGTTTTTTAATCAAAACCACTCAAAACTTAACATTATGTAATTTTAAATCTATTAAGATTAAAAAAAAATAAGGTGCCTCTACAAAATAGAAATCATAATTAGTTATATTAGCAATATTAAAAATTGTTTTAACCTCATTTCAAAAAAAAAATGAAAAACAATATCAATATTATCCGATTTATTTCATTCTTTTTCGTTTTAATTCTTTTCAATTTAGTTATTAATATTGAAAGCAGTTTTGGCATCGTTGGCCATGCTTTTAATAGTGATATTACTTTGAATTTGGATTCTGAATCTGGCAATGGCTGCGAAATAATCATTACAAATGATAGTCAAATAAAAGGAATTTGGGGAGATTCATGTAATGTATATAAGATAAGTAGCGACGTTAGGGTCAAAAGTGGGGATACATTAATTATTTTGCCTGGTACAAAAATTTTGTTCGAGGCCGAAACATCGCTTACAATTCAGGAAAATGCAAAATTTATTGCGGTAGGAAATTCTATCGATTCGATAATTTTTAGAGGTATAGATCCGGTTTTTCCATGGTCAGGAATTCAATTTGAAGGTTCTTTATCACCGGAAATTAAATACTGTAAATTTTCGGATACAGGATTGGATGAAGACCGGCTGGTGCTTGCTGCATTACATTTCGAAGAAATCTCAGATAGTTTTAATGAGTTATCAAATTGTTCATTTCAAAGTAACAGGAATGGGGCAGTTTATATAAGTAATTTTAATAAAAGGGAATTTAAATTATCTGATATAAAAATTGATGATTGTCAAGGTATTGCAATTTCAATCGATGGAGGTAATTTCTATGATAAACTTGCATTCGAAAACATTGAAATAAATGGTGTAAATGAAAATATTGCTTTAACCGGTTTGGACATATCGGATTGTGGGGAGATAAAATGTTTAGAATTTAAAAACATAAAAATTAGCGGTTGCGAAGATAAAAAGATAGATTCAAAATATAGGTTAGATAACGAAGGATCAGCAATTTATGTGGATAGGTTTATTGAAATTGAAAAAGTAAAAATTGATTCATTATTTTTAAGCAGAAACGAAGCATTAACAAGTGTGTTATTTGTTCATTCTAACGATTCAATAATAATCAATAAATTAAACATACAGGAATGTGAAGCCAAAAAAGGGGCATCTAATTTCCTATGTAGGTTTTTAGAAATTAATAATTCAATTTTTGAAAATTGTAAACCACTGAATAATGATTTAGAAGGAGGTGCAATTTTATTCGATGCAATAGGGAATGAAAAACAAAATAAAGCCGCATTATCAATTAGCAACTCAGGTTTTTTTAATAATGAAAACAAAAACCGGAACGGGAATGCAATAAACATTAATAACCCTGATTTAGGATTTGATAAAATAGAGATAAATAATACAGCATTTCGGAATAATAAATCCGTTGGTTCAAATAAAGGATCTGGTGGTGTGTTTGCTGTTACAGCCCTTAATATCGATACGTTAATGTTTAAAAACTGTGTTTTCGAAGATAACATTGCCCGGGATAATGGTGGGGCAATATATTTAAATCTTTCTGAATCTGCGGATTATAATGAAATTTGTGATAATAGGTTCGATAATAATATTGCTGGAAAATCGGGTGGCGTTATTTCTATAAATGCAAAGGATATTGGGAATTTTGAATTTATAAATGACACAATTAACGGGAATTTTGCAACCGACGATGGTGGTATAATTAACATTGTTTCCGATAAGCTGGGATTATTAAATTTATGCAGCAATATATCGGAAATAGATACTTTTTGTTTTAGTAAAAACGGAAGCGGGGGATTTGCAAATATTGATGTTGACATTATAAAAGAAGTCAATATAAAAGAAAATAACAATTTAAATACCTGGGCAAAACTTGATGGAGGTTTTATTAATTTGGCTTATGTAAAATCTGATATTGATTCCATTTTAATAAATAATAATACGGGGATTTATAGCCGAAGTATTGATGGTGATGGTGGATTTATGAAAATTTCTGGCGATACTTTGCTGAGTTTTGAATTTAAATCGAATGAAATTATTCAACTAAAAGCCCAAAATGGAGGTTTTATTTCAGCAGAATTTGAAAAAGCAGAAAATTTTATTGGATCGGATAACATAATTGACGAAACCGACGTGTCGGGAAATGGGGGTGTTTTGTCTTTATCGGTTGGGGAATTAAAAAACAGATTTGAATTTTTGAGGAACAACGTTAAAAAAATAAATGCTCTTGGCGATGGAGGATTGTGTTTTATAAATGCAAACTCTGTTCAAAAATCAATCAATTTTAATGAAAATAAGGTAGATTCTATTAAGTCGCTTGGTTCTGGCGGAGTGCTTTTTTTGGGCGCATTAAATGATTCATGCAAAGTAGGGGAATATTTGGAATTTAAGGGGAACACTATAAATTATTCAGAATCGAAAAACCTTGGTGGTATTATTTATTCAAATGCTAATATCAATGATGGAATTAAAATAGAAAGCAATAATATTAGCGAGGTGTTAACTGAAAATTCAGGTGCCTATTATTTTAACGATTTTTCAAATTCAGACGAGCCGATTAAATATATTTATGTTAAAAACGAGAACGAAAATATCGAGCCTGTTTCAAATATAAGCAAAAATGGAAATGGGGGTGTTTTTTGGATTGAATCAAACAGGGATATTAATCAATTGGAAATTACAGGTAATAATTTTAATAAGGTAGAATCAGTTGAAGGTTCGGGCGGTGGCTTTTTTATTGAAGCACCAACAGTTTTGGATCTAAAAATAGATTCGAATAATATTGAAAAAGCCATTGCCGGTAAAAATGGGGGTTTTATTTGTTTAAATACAGATGCGATCCATTCAACAGAAATTCTATCGAATAATGTTACTGATACTTCAGGGGCCGTTGGGTTTGGTGGATTTGCCTGTTTTTCAAAATGCGATTTAGTTGACACTTTTATGTTTGAAAATAATACTATTGATGGTTTGGTTTATGCACAAAACGGAGGGATATTGTTTATTGGGGATATCGATACGACCCAGATACCATTGTTTAAAGGGTTGAGCATTAAAAATAATGTAATGCGTGCAAATAGTATTGTTGAGAATAACGGAGGATATTTTTATTTGAAGGGAAATGTTCAAGAAGATTTTGCATTTTTTGGAAATGAGTTTTATGGTTCTGCTGACGTTACTAATTATGGAGGTATTTTATTCTGGCATAACAATTATGAGCTCACCGTTCCTGAAAATAATTTACCATTGGAATCAATTTTCTTTCAGTCGAATAAAATTTTCAAAAATAATAATCGCATAAAGTGTAAACGAGGGGGATTTGTTTATTTAGATGGTGTATTAAATTTAAATGAAATTGGTTTTGTTGATAATTCTTTTGATTGTGATTCAATAATTTATAATGAACATGAAGCTGAAGGTAGTGGCGGAATAGTAAATATTTTCGGGGACAATATTTCGATCGATAATGTTTTATTTAAAAACAATAATTATTCTGGAATTATTTCAGGCAAGTCTGATTTTTCAAAAGGTGGTATCTTGAATTTTAACGCAAATTTGAATAATAACTTAACAATAATGCAAGATTCTTTATTCGGGTCTGCTTCTGTTGGCACAGGAGGTGCATTTAATATTGAAAATAATTCAGATGCTGTAATCACTTGTAAAATCACCCAAAGTTCTTTTAAAGAATTAAATACCCATAAATCGAACGGGGCATTAATAAACCTGAAATCTCAAAATATCGATACTTTACAATTTAAGGGAAATGTTTTAAATACTTTTAATACCGAGGGGAGTTCGGCGGTTTTTGTAAATAGTTCAAATATTGACAGGATTTTAAGTGAAGAAAATAAATTTACAGGTTCTTCAAAAAACAATGGGGGTGTTTATAATATTAGCTCGTTTGATGAAAGTACTTCAAAAATTAATTCTGTCTCGTCGGTAAGGGATACTTTTGAAAATTGTCATTCAAAAGATGGAAGTGGCGGGGCTTTTTATTTTAATGTAGATGAGATTGATGATATTGCAATATATTCTCCTTATATAAACGAGGTTACAGCAAAATTGAACGGTGGATTTTTATGTTTGGAAGATAATACCAGATTGTTGGATTTTAAATTTAATGAATCAGAAAACATAAAAAATGTTGAAGCAAAATCGGGACATGGAGGGATGTTTTATTTCAATAATTCGGTAAACAGTATTAAGTTCATTACTAATAAAATGGAAAATATTTCTGCTGGGAAAAACGGTGGCGTATTTTATTTTAATGGAAAAATAAATATTGTCCACATTTATAATAGTACTATTAAAAATGTTTTTTCCGGAGATAACGGAGGTGTGGTTTATTTTAACGGAGACAAGGATTCGTCTGAAATTGAGTTCAAAAATAACTTTGTAAGTAACGGCCCAAATTCAGAAAGTAGTTTAAATGGCGGAATCATGTTTTGTACTAACTTGAAAGAATTGCATATGTCCAATAATAAAGATTTGAGTTCTATTAATGTAAAGGGGCTTGGAGGGACATTATACGCCGATGATATTGAGGAGATTTATATAGATAATAATTCTTACATTTCTAATGTTGCGGGTTTAAAAGGGGGGGCAGTTTATATTTCCCAGGCACAAAATTTAGAAATTAAAAACAATAAATTTACCTCAAATGAAGCAGGGGAAAGCGGTGGTGCGATTTATGTTACAAATACCAAAAATATCGATTCTGAAAATAACAAGTTTAATTCTAATGTTGCTACAAAAAAAGGAGGGGCAGTGTTTGCCCAGGGGACTTCAGCTAATATGAGTTCCGATATTTTAATTTATAATTCAGCCCACGATGGTGGGGCAATTTACTTTGAATCGGTAGAAGGGGGAATTTACGATTCAAAATTTGAATACAACTTTTTGGAAAATAAAGATCAGGATGGGCTTGAATTAAAAGGAGGTGCCTTATTTGTTGATATTAGTACAAGCAAGCTCGATATACACGATTGTAGTTTTGGCTATCATACTTTGGCAGAACAGGGAGGTGCAATTTACGCTAAATCGGGTAAGTTAAATTTTATAAGAAGTTCGTTTTTTAAAAATCAAGCCCGGAAAAAAGGAAGTGCTGTTTATCTTTTAAAAGATGCGGCAAATTCTTCATTTTATAATTGTTTATTCGATGATAACAATAATACTACTAAACCGATATTAAAAAGTGTATGGGATGACGAAGACAGGGCTGTAATTAATGCTCAGATTGGAGTTTCAAACGATTCGATTAAAGTTGTCAACTGTACTTTTAATAAAGGGAACCTTTTTGCAATTGGGTTAGAAAAAGTAACAACCACGCCTACTTTGGGACGATGTATTATTAAAAATAGTATTGTATTCAATTTTAACGATGCAGGTTTTGTTTCGGTGTACGATCCTGGTAATTTAAGAAAAATTGATTTTTGTAATTTAAGCCGTGCCGATGTGAAACTTTCTGGTGATTCATGTATTTACGGCGATCCCGGATTTGATACAATCGTTGAAAATTGTTTTATTTTAAAAGAGGGGTCACAATGTATTGACAGAGGTGATACATTGGAATTGTATAATGATCTTTTGGAAACCGGGTGTCAGAAGGGAACTGTTCGAAATGATTTGGGCGTGTCCGGAGGCCCGTTTGCCATGTGCGATTGCACAACTCCATTAGCCGTTAATATAAAAACACCCAAGGAAATTGGATGGGAAAATGACGCTGATTTTGGGATTAATCTATACCCAAACCCTGCTACTCATTCAATAAATGTTCAATTGGGCGAGTTTTACGGTTTAGATGTTTTTATTGAAGTATTTACAATAACCGGAGTGGTTTTAGATAATATTGTTTTCAAAAAACCTATTCAGGGAGAAATTAAAAGCATCGATTTAAATGGGTTTCAAACGGGAACATATTTTTTGAGGATAAGAAATAATAAATATACCGTTGCAAAACAGTTTGTGGTAATGTAAAAAATAATAGATATGATAAATAAGTTATTTCTTTTATTGATTCTGATTGTCTATATCCCCGTTTTCACAAATGGGCAAATTTGTGATAATGTTATAATCGATTACTCGATTATTTTTCAGTACGAAGAACACGATATCGACCAGGGTAACGATTATTATTATTCGATAAATAGTGGGGTAAAAATAGAGTTGACAATTAGTGAAGACAATGAAGCAGAAAATCTAATAAAAATTCCACGTTTAGATTTAATTGAAGGGGAAAATGAACTGAGGATCTTTTCTGGTGATGTTGAAATTAAGCTGGAGGAATTAATTTATTATCCGCCTGACGTTAATGTTGCCGGTTTAGATGACCTTGAAGTTGTTGCAAATGATGTTTATGTGGTTAAAGGTATCAACGAGCTGGCATTGTCTGTTAGTGTTAGAAAACCTTGCGATGATTGTGGAGCGGAGAATTGCGACGTTGACAATATAAAAATTTTTGTAAACGATGAACATCAGGATGCTGAACTCAATAATGAAGTGTTAAATACTACTATTAGATTAAACGCGGGTTTAAATTATATCAGGCTTGAAATTAGGGGAAAATATGATTCCGATATTGAAGATATAATTGCAGACTATGAAGAGATAGTAATAAAGACATTTAAGATTTTTTATATCGACTTAGAGATGCCCCTGGGACTTATTAATAATGAATTGTTAAGGGTAGATAAAATTTATAAATTAAAGGGTATTCCCGAGGGCGGATATTTTAACGGCCTGGGCGTAGTTTCAAATACAGGTTTGTATAATCCGGCAAAGGCGGGCGATGGAGCAGACGAAATTACTTACCACTACATTCTTGAAGGGGATACATTTTCAATATCGAAAACTATAAATTTAAAACCTATCGATAATATAAAAATTGTTGGTAACCAACAGGTTTGTACCAATCATCAACAATTGAAATATTATGTTGATGGTGTAAGTTTGTACGAGGTCGATTATAATTGGAGATTATGGCAGAATGGTAAAGAGCTTAATATCAACGATGGTATTTTCACTGTGTCAGATGATGGTTCTTTTATCAGGGTAAATTGGGTTGAAGGAATAAGCAGTGGAAAAATTTCTGTTGATTTACTTATTGATCATGGTATTGATTTTAATATTAAAGATTCAATATTGGTTGATGTAAATTCCGAGAAAGTACCAGACAAATCGTACGCATTTTTTTTAGATAACGAAGCAAAGTTCCTTGTATGTAGCGATACTACGGTGAATTTTTATAGGTGGTATAAAAATAATGAGTTGTTGGGTGATTCAGAAGATCCATATCATATAATTAATAATTCTATCTCAACCGAAATGGACAGCTTTTTTATTGAAACAAGTTTTAATGGAGCGTGTTGGCAAAAATCTTATGGATGTACAATGGCCGATGTTGGGATTTTAGCTTACGAAGGTAGCTTGTGGCCTTTCGGTGAAGAAGCGAATAACCAGTTAAGTAATCCTGATATTATATTTTTCCCTAACCCTGCAACTAATACAATAACAATTCAAACCCGGAATAACCTCCAAAATATTTCTGCAAAAATTTACAATATGGAGGGGAAAGTACTATTGTCAAATAATTTTTTAAATATAAAAGGCTCAAAAGATATTGAAATCAGCGTTTTAAAAAATGGTCAATATATAATTGAGTTAATATTAGAAAATGATCAGAGAATAACTAACAAATTTGTTGTATCAAAAAATTGATAGTATGCGAGTAAAATATTTCCTCACAATATTGTTGTCTTTTTTCATTTTGAATTCTTTTGCACAAAAAGACCCCAAAAATATGATTGCCTTAGAAGATTCGGTGAAAAACCTGGTTTATAATTTTGGGCAGGCAGTTGATTTAAATATTAGGATATTAAGTAGTAACAACGTATTTAGACAGCCCAACGACAGACCACCAAATCAGGCTGGTATCGATTATTTCAAGGGCTTTTTCAATAAAGAAAATTTTAATGATGTTCGATTGTTGAATTTTATACATCCACAAATTGATTTTAACGAATTTTTCCCAAACGATTTTGATGGCTGGGAAGAAATGCAGGCGGAACCGGGAATGTTTGTGACGCCCAATGAATATATTACGTGGTTTAACGATTCTGCCAGGAAATATACTACTTCTCTGTCTGATATTCAGAGAAATAACATTGTTCCAACACGGTTTGAATATAAATCGGAATTAGGGAGAAAATATACCATAGTTTATGCGAAGCTCGATTTTCAGGGTGGATTTGAGTTTATCGACGAAAATAACAGCAGGAATACAATCAGCGTTAGAAAAATTGATTGTAGCTATTATTTATCTTTTAAAATTTCGTACGAATACATATTAAATAAAATTACAAAGCAGAATTTACCTACAACTTTTTATATCGAAGAGATTACAATTAAAACGCCTGAAGAAGGCGTTTCGATTGGCGACACCACTTTGCACCATATTATTTACGAACCAAAATATCGGGGATTTATCGAAATTGAATCGAATTATGGGCATACTAAATTTATGGAAGAAAATCCATCGCTAAATGCTGGTCAAGGTAATGTAATTGGGGCAGGATTAAATTATGTCCAATTATTTAATATGCACGAGGTTAAAACAATGTATCACGGATTTAAAACTGGTGTTTCCTATTCTTCAATCGATTTCAATTTACAAATTAGTGATCACTCAGATCGCCCGCTTGAAAATATGGAATTATTACCTTTTGCACAGAATGAACAAAATTGGGTTGAATCTTACTCACTTTTAAAACAAATAGATTCTGTTCAACAAAATTTTATAATTGGGGCAATAAAAATTCCCCTGGAGTATTATTCCGTTATTTCAAATAATAATCTAAAGTTGTTTTTTGGTGCTGGTATCGGATTAAATATCCCATTATCAAAAGAGCTTGATATTAACCCAAATGTGGGAATATTAAATTATACAGGCAAACTATCGTTGAAAACCCCCGACAACAATAAATTGACCGAAATTTATTTGAGTGAAGATTTAAATGAATATTCGTTTGGACGGTTCAACCAGGCGCTGACAGTTGGTGGCTTAGACGCAAATTTAAATCCACTGTTTGTTTCAGCAAAAATTGAAGCTGGATTAAAATATAGTTTGAATTCGCGAACAGAATTTTTTGTTGGGATAAATTACGAACGTTCATTGTCTTCAATAATCAATAATTCAGAAACTGAAGGCGCAACCCTGATTGGGATTAATGATGAAATCACTAAAGGCCAGATCAACGATTTTTTGTTGATAAGCGAAAACAAAGGCTTAAATAGTTTTTATGTAAATGCCGGGATATCGATTTTGATATTAAAAGAAAAGAAAGTATTGGTACCTATAAAAAGATAAATATGAATAAGATGATTTTTAAACTGAAAAAAATTGGCATCTTTTTATTGCTATTAAACATGGCTTGTTTTAATGCTATTGGTCAAAATATAACTCCTGTTGACCAAGAAGTATGTAAAAATAACACAGCCACGGTTGAATTAAAAAATTATTTTCAAGATTCCGACATTAAGTGGCAATCAAAAGTTGATGGGGAATTTCAGGATATTCAAAATTTGTTGGGGCCGATACTGGAATTGTCAGACACAAGCATTCAAATTGTTAGATGTGTTGTTAGTTACAATGGTGAAACGATTAATACTAATACTTCTGAAATTGTTTGGTTAGACCTCCCAATTGTTAAATTTGATATAGAACTTCCTTGCACAGAGCAAAAAACGCGATTTGTTATTTCCGACAAAAATTCAAACATTATAAGCTACCAGTGGAAAGTGGATAACTTATTTGAAAGTGTTCTTGAATCACCCGAATTTATTTTTGAGGAAGCAGATATTTATAATGTAAGTTTAAAAATTACAAACGATAAAAGCTGTTTCAACACAATTAACAGTGAAATTCCAATTATCCCAACACCTGATATAAATATCATTTATGATTCAATAATTTGTGGGAACAGTTATACCGAATTTGCATTTTTACAAAATGTCGCGGATTCAATAAAAAATTATGAATGGAATATAAGCCCGGGCAATAACAGTTTTTTTGAAATTAATGGATCAAATGTAAATCAGGATTTAAAAGTAAATTGGGGAATTGTAGGGGAACCGTTAAATTTAAATTTGGGTTTAATGGTCACAAATAACAAAGAATGTTTTTCAACTGTTAATAAGCAAATTTTACTTAAAACTGACATTGCACCTGATTTTGGAATAATTTTTCAAAAACCATACAACAGCGATGTTCTGATTTACAGGGATGATTCAGATTTAAATAGAGGCAGGAATTTAAAATACCAGTGGGGAATGGACGACGTTTTATACGGAGAGTATTTTTATTGCTTGTTTCCCGATTTAAATCCTTTTGATAATAATTATTGGGTAGAAACTAATTTTGATCTTCAACCAACTTGTAAAACAAGAAATTATTTTGATAAAGATAATTTCTTGGAAGTTACTGCTTTTAATAATAAAGAGGGCATCCAAGTGTATCCAAACCCATCTGTAGGATCTTTAGTTTTAAACAGTTCATCTTTAATAAATAAGCAAATTGATATTGAAATCCGGGATCGGCTTGGAAGCCTGGTTTATCAAAAGGGATCGATTAATGTTAATAGTGAAGAATTGCCTTTAAATGTGAACGGTTTGCAAGAAGGGTTTTATTTGCTCAATGTTATTTGTGACAATGAGAAAGTTGGCAGCACCAAATTTTTAATCAAAAAGTAATTGATGAACCTAAATGACGCGAAATCATGAATATCAACAAAAAGACTAATTATTTTTTTGGTTTATTTACCGTAATATGCTTTTTTGCCAATGGGCAATCGAGTCTCCCTATTTCGGGGATTGAGGTTTTAGAGCAATATCAATCTGTTTTATCAAAAGGCGATTTTAATAATAATTCCATTGCTTCATCTTTTCAATCGCTGTTTTTCTACAACAGTAATAAAACTGTTGTAATGGATGATATTGGCGATTTTGAAAAAATCAGTTTGGTAAACCTGTCAAGCTACATCGATTCAATGAGAGTTTTCAATCAGAGATTTTTAATCGATACAGTTATTTTTTCGAATTATAATTTAGAAAAAATATCAAAAAAGAAAAATTACACATTAATTCAGGTAAGTGTCGATAAGAAAATACTGTACAAATATAAAACGGTAACAAGAAGCACAGCAATGTTCAAGGAAACCAAAAATGCCAGTTTGGTATTTACGGTTATTTCATATAAAGGAAGTGAATTTCAGCCTTTACAAAGTAGGATATTAAAAATTTCGGATTATGTAGATCGCGATAATTTTATTATTCCCGAAAACTTCGAAATTAGTGCAGGTTATTTAAGCCCGGATTTAGTATCGGAATTTATTAAAGTTAAAGAGAGCAATGGTTTTAATGCCCGTTTAAAAGCAAATTATTTAATTGCCGGTAAAAATAATTTAAGTCTGTATTTATCGCCAGGTATAGCAATTTCGAATTTAAATATTACCAAAACACTTCCCGGTGGATACATCGAATTGCAGGAAAAAGATGATAATGATGGCTATGGTTTTTCCGATAGTATAACTTTTAATGGTATTAATCAGGAAACCAATATTAAATTATTTAGCATTCCTTTAAAATTAAATCTTTTATGGTATTTAAATAAAAATTGGCATGTTGGAATAAATTCAGGATTAATCTATAATTTCCCTATTTCATCAAATTCAGTTACAAATAATGGAAGTTTAACCCATGTCGGGATTTATAATTTCGCAAACAACCCCGGTACTTACAGAATTGGCGATTTGGATAGTTACGGGTTTGGTGATTATGCGGTAGAAGACATAAAAAATACAATCGGCCCCAACTCTTTCCTGTCTGCTCCTATTGGTTTTAACATAGGTTTTAAACCCGAAAAAATGAATTTTGCGGTAACAGCAAATATTGAATATAATGTTGGATTAACTTCAATTACGTCAGATGACGATTTTTTGGCGGGTTTTAAAGGAGAAATAAAACCTTTGTACGCAAACGATGCAACAAGTAAAATAAACGAACTCTCTTTTAATTTAGGAGTAAAATATTATTTTTCTGAGCCACGCATTCCTTATTATCGTAATATTTATAAGAAAGAAATTAAAAGCAGGGTCCAAAGTTTAAAAGAGATTGAAAGTACTCGTATTGTTTTTAATGAAACACTTCAGTCAGCTACATTAAATCTGTTTGTAAATAAACCGGCAAACTTAAAAGAAATTAAAAAGCTTACGTATTATGTTGAAGGCACCGGAGTTAAAAACAAACAAAAAGGCAAAATTAAAGTCGGGCCTAAAAGTAATACCATGAAACTGAAAATACCAGTAGATCAAATGGCGAAAGAAGAATGTAAACTGCTAATAAATAAACCTTTTGGATACAATATTTTTTCACGCGGCGACTCAGTTTATCATGACATGGTATCTCACGAATTGACAATAAATATTAATAATCCTGATGAGGTCAATGATCGTTTTATCCTCGATAAAATTCCCGATTTTCATTATGTTTATGTAAATACGCTAAAAGTTAATGTAAACGAAAGGAATAAAATAAGCAACAAGTTACGTACTCTCGAAAGAAAATTTGCAGGGCAGGATTTTGTATTTCAACTTAGTTTGCCAGCACCGGTATTTAATACTTCGAAATCACTGAATAACCAGTTTTATCAAAGCCTGATAGATGCAACTGCAACTATTGGGGTTACCGATTTACAAGATTTTAACAAACATTTAGAAGAGAATAAAATAAGGTTGCAAAGAAGAAATGTCTATCTGCATTTAATCTTTAGTAATCATGAGGAAGTTATCCCCGAAATCAAAAAATTTGTACGGAGTTTGTTTAGTATCAATGATTTACTGCTAAATAGCGAAAATGTGATTTTGAATATTTATACAAATGATTATACCAATTCGCCAATTGAAATAATTGGTGTTGACAATATCGAGAGTATTTTTTAAAAACAGATTATGAAACGAACATGCAATTTAATCTGCGATATTAACAAACAGGCACGATTAAATTTCAACGAGAGTTACATACGTTACAAATACAAATAAATAAATTAAACGGATGAAATTAATTAGAAAAACTTTGATAATTGGCCTTTTTATTTTGGCCGGTTTAATCGGAAAATCTCAACAGATTTTAATCAATGAAGGAGATCAATGGATTGTTTTATCTGATAGGCCCGAAAATGCACTTTATTCAAATAGAAGTTGTACGGCAAATAATGGATTGGAACTTGGATTTAAAGATATCGCTTATGTTGTAGAACAGACAAATACTTCCTTACGTGTTGTACTTCCTGAAAGTGTCATGGGATCGAATTTAAAAACAAATTGGTTAGAAAATAGTGGTTGGATAAAAAGGGCAAATGTTGCGCTTAGCAGGGAAGCTCTAAAAATTAATAATATCCCAATTATAGGATGTAGCGATAATGTGAATTACAGAAAAGCATTAGTTGTTACCCAAATGGATAATATGTCGGAAACTCCAGTTTTTTATGATTCACCTACGGGGGGGAACACAGGTGCCGAGATTGGTTTGGCGCAAATTTATTATGTTTTAAAAGATGAGGCTTCCAGATTATTATTAAGCGAAGTCCATATTTTGAATAATCCGGTTGCCGATAGAAACTATGTGCAGGGATGGGTCGATAAATCACTAACATTGCCCTGGAACCATCCGGTAGCCCTGGAACCAAATACAATAAAATCAGCTTTTCAGCAATTTGGATCTGGTTATAAAGCAAGGGTTTTTAAAGACAGGAATGCTGCATTGTCAAAGAATAATTATATCATTCATAAAGATAATGTGAATACGGATGTATTATATGAAGCGGAATATGATTTAAGCCCCAACACATATTTAGAAGAACACATGGTAATCCTCGAAGCACTTTCCAATAATTTATATAAAGTTGGTGTTGTTGGTGGAATTACTATCGATCAACTAACAAGCGATTGTGCAAGCACTGTTTGTCAGGATGGTGAAATTGAAATACCAGCTAATATCCTGACCGAGATAAAAAGGGGCTTAGAAGAAAAATGTTATTCATGTCATAACGTAAATATCATTTTTGTTATTGATGCTACTTCAAGTATCTTAAGTTATTCACAAGCAATTCAAGAGGCAATTCGTAATTCGATGAATGCATTGCAAAGCAGTATTTTAGATTATAATGTAAATTTTGGGGTTTTATTATATCGTGATGCTGCGGAGGGCACAAACAATAATGCTTTAGCAACCAGCGAAGTCAACGGATTAAATAATATAGTTCAAGCAAATAGGAGATTAACCCAAAATGTGAATGAAATTAACAATTTCGTTGGCCAAAATATGGTTGAGCAATACAATAGGTTTGATACAGATCATGAGGAAAGTGTTTATTTTGGGATTTCAAAAGCTATCGAACATTTTGATCCACCCCAAAGCCATTCAAATTTTATTGTATTAATCGGCGATGCTGGTAATCATAACAGGGAAATAATACGGGGTGGAATTAATAACGGGGAAGAAGATTTTACCGTAATTGAACATTTAGACCTGATTAACGATTTAAACGAAAGAAAAATTAATTTGGTGTCTATCCAGGCCAACCACAGGCAAGATCAATATCAGGAATCTTATGATTCATTTAGGGTCCAGACCGAAAAACTAATGCACGATTTGGTTGGGAAAGTTTATGAGAATATTGATAACCAGGATGAATTATTTGAAAATGTTCAAATTGCAAATGATATAATGGGCATAAAAACAAAACGCCAAACTGGTTTTTCACATTATCAGTTTTTACCGGCTCCCGGACAATCAATTAGCACCGGTAATTTGCAATTGTGTATCGAGAGTACTGCAAACGATATTAGTTCTAATTTTGTTTGTTCCGATGGTGTAAACTATGTTTACGATGTTCTATGTAATTATATTTCAACACTGTGTGGATGTAACTGTAATAATTTGAATTTTAAAGATCAGGTAGCAATTAGAAATACAGCTCACTGGATTACCATGTCGTTATGTGCACTCAATGAAGATGAAATTGAAAATGCCCCTGATCAAGTAGTTGCCATCGGTTATACAAAGGCAGATATTTGGCAGTATGATTTGTACTATTCAAAAGATAATTTAGGTTCCATAAAAAGAAGTATCGAGAGGCTAATCCCAACTGACGATAATGGTTTAACTGCAAATGAATACAGGAGTTATTTATTAAATACATGGAAGGATATTTTAATAGAAAAAGGAATCCCCGAAACAACAATTGATGGCTTGACACTTGGTGAGTCAAGCTGTATATTAACGGGTTATGGTGGAGATAAATTTAACGAATATTTACTCCGTGAAATAGTAGATCCATCTATTTTCTCCGACGAAGAATTGTACAGGTACCTTGTTGATTGGTTATTCACAAAAGGATATGTGCAAAGTTATTTCGAAGGAAAGTATTTATTGGGACGTGATTTTTTTGAGGATCACTACTGGACTATAATTAATGAATATAAATGTTATTTGACAAATTATGAAAATTGCGAAGAACTCGATTATGATTTGATAAATACTTTGGTTGAAGAGGCAAACAGATATCGTTTTATCTGGAGGAGCAATTGTGGTGTAGATGGCGATTTCCGTTTCTGCCCAACAATGAGAATCCCAATCGGACAAGAGTCCGGCCATGTTTATTACTGGATGGATACAAGGGTATTTCCTCATTCCTCGAGTAGCGATTACGACCCAGATAGAGTTAATGAATGTTTTTCTCACTTTATTAATAATTAAAGATGAACGAAAATATTTTTGAAATTAGAGATCTAAAATGCTCGTATGAGAATGATTCCTGGCAGCAAGAAAATGATGAGGATGTTGTCCTAGAAGTTAATCATCTCGACATTAAGCGAAGCGATATTACGGTTTTTTTAGGACCATCGGGATCTGGTAAAAGTACATTATTGGAAACCCTCGGGTTAATGAATGAAACAATAAAAGAAGGTCATGTTTCCTTTTACCCCGAAAAAGATTCAAAAAGCCCAATTAAGTTACACGAAATTAAGGAAGCAAAAGACCATAGGAAAAATGACATTCGTAAAGACTATTATAGCTTTATTTTTCAAAGTACAAATTTGATGTCAAATTTTACGGCAATCGAAAATATTGCAGTAACAAGTCTTATTCAAGGGGGTAAAAATTTTGTTGTAGCTTGGGCAAATTCAATCAAAAGTATAGTAAATCTTAACGTTCGAAGTTGCACCTGGAAAAAATATCCTTACGAATTATCAGGAGGAGAGAGGCTCCGGGTTTCTGTTGCACGCGCTTTAACTCCAAAACATTCAGTATTATTTGGCGACGAACCTACAGGCAATTTAGATCATTTTAATTCAGATCAGGTTTTAGGGTTTATCAGGGAAAAGGTAAAAGAAGAGGATAATTTATCGGTAATTATAGTTTCGCATAGCATTGAACTTGCAATGAAATTTGCCGATCAGATTATAATTTTAACACCCGACTCCAAAAATATTAAGAAATACAACATACTTCCTGAAAATATAATTCAAAAAGAAGATAAGGATAAATGGAATAAACAGTTTATACAAGATAGGATTAAACCTCATAATGACGGTGCAATTACATATAATAAGCTTCTTGAAGACTTAACAGACGAAAAACTAAAAAACGAAATTCTTAAGGAATTGGATCAGGAGTGTGAACCTATAAATAAAGCCAATAAACCACCAAAAGCATGGTTTTTAGCTTTTTTTCATTTTACCTGTATGAAATTAAATAGTTTATGGAAAAAAAATGAACTAACAGATTTTATAAAATTATTTTTTAATAATGAGGGGAAAGAGCTTTTAGGCAGAAAGTATTTAAATTTCATTTTTGTCACAGTAATTGTTGCAATAACTTATTTTGCTATCGGGTTTTCGAATGGAAGTTTGAACTATTTGTCAAAGAAAATGGATGATCCATTCGTGAGAGCAGTGAATGTTAGGTTACCTGGCAGTTCACGCGAGTATTCAAGGGTTTTAAGAGATGTAGATGAATGGATGCAGGATTCGGTATTAAGATTTTATAATATTGAAGATCATTATGGATACAATGTTTTTTCATATTATGTGAATGGGGATCAGGAGAATAGCCCTAATTTGGAATTAAAAATCAGGACAATTAAATATGATGATCCATTGGTGAAAACAATTCTGGATGAAAGGATTAACAATTCCATTGGAAATGTATTTCAGGATTCGTTAAAAACTTCGTTAATTGTTACAAGGGATGCTTTGGATAGGACTGAATCGTCAGAAATCCCGGCGTTTTTAAAATATGAAGCCGGAAGGGGAGGGAAAGTTGTAAGCATTCCTTTGGAAATTCAGGGAATTGTGGATAGATTACCTGGTAACGAAGGAGTGTCAATCGATGTGATTGTGCCTCATTTGTTCTATGAACATTATTTTGGAAACAGTCAATTGCGTGACAACAGGTTTTTGTATAGCGATAAAAAATTGCATGTAATTGCTATAATCGATTCAACCAGGATTGAGGATTTAAGATTGGTTTTGGATGACTGGCAATCTTCTTATCTGGAAATTGATACTGTTTTATTTTCGAAATACGATCATTCATTAAAATCAGTTTACAAACTTGAATTTGAATTTGCAGAACAATACGATCAAATTGCAAATGCTGAAATAGATTCGGTTTATGCGCAGTTAACTTCAAACAATAAAATCGGGGAATTAATAAATAGCGAAACCTTATTGGGCTTGTCGCGATCTTATAACCTGAATTTAAAAGCCAATAACAGGCGAAAATTTGATTTTTATACATTTTACTTTAACGATCTTGGTCGGATAAATTCTTTTGCTGAAGAATTTAAAAGAAAGACGGGCTTAGAGTTGGAGATGTCAAAGATTGAACAAATGCAAAATTATAATTTTATTAGCAAATTAACTCAATTGATTTCGCTTATTCTTATTGTATTTGCGGTGGCTATGATAAATGTTTATCTAGGATATATTTTATACAATCACTTAAATAAAATTAAATTGAATATTGGTACCTTAAAAGCTTTTGGAATTGACAATAGGAGGATATATAATATTATGATGTTTTCGTTTGTACTTTTATCCTGGTTAATTGGATTTGTTATTGCAGGAGGGCTGGGGTATTTAGGATTGATGAAATGGATTTTACACGTAGTATCGCTTGTGTTTAATGTTACCGTTGAAAAGGGAATTAAATATTTCGACTTATATAATTGGTACACAATAATCTCCACTGTAATTTTATTTGCTGTCAGCTATATTGTTTACAGTAATGTAGTTAAGTTTTTCTTTAAACAAACACCAGGAAACTTAATTTACGATAGAAGTAATAAAGCATAGTATTTTATCTTTTATGATCTCAAAAAACAGGATAATCTTTTTTTACCAGCTTGTCCTGTTTTTTTTATTTAATCTGGTGTTTATTTTTGCAATTGATTTTCTCATAAGCCAGGTTTCAATTTTTTATATTTCGGGAAATAGAATAATCGCAATCCTTGTGAAAGTTCTTTTTTGGGGAATTCTTCTGACTATTAATTTAAAATATGTTTTTCCTTTTCTTAAAAAGGGCTTAAAAAAAATTATTAGGAAACAAGTCCTTCGAAACAAAAAACGCCGGAGGTTAAACAAATATATTTTTACAGTATTAATTGTTGGAGGAATTTACCTTTTCCAGTTTTGTGCTATCGATTTTTTAATTGAAAAATACACATTTCAGCTTTCGTCAATAATTATTAATATAAACAGAAAAAACTATTCAGGCGTAGTTGAGAAAGCCGATTATTCGGGAATTAAATCAATTGTGGTTGATAAGGGGAAAATTAGCAATACTCCACTTAGTTCTGATTACGGTAGGTTTTTGCGAACATTCCGATGGAGCCCGTTTATTGAAAAAGCAGAAAAATCTTATGGAATTGAAAAAGGGTTATTGGCAGGATTGATAATGCAGGAAAGTTATGGAAACCCTTTGGAATTAAATTCGGGAAACGATGGTGGGGCAGGTTTAATGATGTTTCAACCCGGAACTGGCGCAGCTTATGGATTAAAAATTTATGGTTCATCGTCGGCTACCGGAAGAGATAAAATTCATGGCCATGAATTACGTGATTTGTTGGTTACGAATAAGTATAATTACGAAATCCTTTCAACAATTGACGAGCGGTTTCACGTTGCAAAAAGTATTGACGCAGGAGCCAGGTTCATAACCGAATTATATGGTAATCATAAATCCTGGGACAATGCTGTTTCTGCGTATAACCGGGGAACACCGGCGCTTGTACCTCAGTCAACTAAACATGTTAGGAAAGTTAGGCATTATCAAAAACAATATTTGGTATATCTTAAGGGCATCTCTAAAAACTCATTTCTTTCAAAAAATGAAGATAATGAATAAT
>JABGRN010000160.1 GCA_018648265.1 Prolixibacteraceae bacterium
TTGCCCTTTTCTTCCGCATCCAAAAAGCCGTTTCCGTTGGGCTCCACGAAAGCCACTTTCATGGTCAGGTCCGGTGGCACCACAGATTTTTTTGAGGCAATCACTGGCGCGGAAGCTAGGTCTTTGGTGGGGCCAAAAGGATACCGCGAACCCGTAATGGGATGAACCGCCACCATGTTGAAATATTCGTATGTTTTCAAATCGCGCTTGAGCCTTTTGTAGCCATCCACTTTTACCGATGAAAATTGCTTTTTAAAATCCCGGGCTTCGCTGCGAGGGACTTCCACACTAAATTGTTGCCCATTGATTTTAAAAGGGAAGGTATGATTTTCTGCATAATACGATCCTAAAGAACTGGGCGTAAAGGTAGCCGGCGCTAAAGATTCCGCAATTTTAATTTGAAGCTGCCGTTCGTCTTCTGCATCTCTTTCCGCCGCAAGTCGTGCTCGTTCTTTTTTCCGTGCTTCTTTTTCAGCCCGTAAATCAGATTGTAGTCCTGTTAGAATGGCTTTTTGCTTTAAAACCCGCTGGGCATATTCTGCATTGGTTTCAAACTCATCTTTGGGAAGGAACAAATCGGGGTTTCGATCCCGGGCAATTTCTTTTATGCCTATTACTTTAATAGTGCCGCTTACATTTTCCTGTGCAAAAAGTGATGCCGATCCAAATACTAAAACTAAACTGAAAATTTGATAAGCTAATTTCTTCATGATTTACCTCATTTTATTCTCGGTTTCAAATAATTCTGATTACTCAATATTTTTTGCTGTGTTTTTGCTTCTAATTCTTTTCTGGCATTTTTTGCAACCGTACCGCCTTTTACTGCAGCAATTTTATTTTCTTCTAATCCTTCAGCAATTTCATTCTCTGCGATTTGTCTAGTTGACAATTCAGCCAATGCGGTAAAAATCAACTCGGCTTCACTCATATGGTCTCGCAAATTCTGCGCCTTCAGGTTTTTTAAATTTTTATGTTCATTAACGGTCAAGCCACTCCATTCTGAATGAATTATATTTGTCAATATTCCATATTCTTCACCAGGTTTAATATCGTGGTCATTCCAATAATCTGTTAATTTATTTCGTGTTTCCTGTCCCATCATTCGTTGTTGAATCCATTTCTGGCTTCGGCCGAGCTTCTCCCAGTTTTCACGTGCACGGTTAATTGATTTTTCAGGGTCCGTCATCTCTTCCATTCGTTCAAAACCAACTTTTGCCAGCCATAATTTTATGGGTTCTGCATTTCGGCTTGGGACAGATTGAACTAATCTTAATATGGTTTTTACATCGGCCACATCGGTTAATCTCATTTTGCCATCTTTTGCGATCAGTTTCATCCGGTCACAATTTGTGAGCACTTCACTTCCCTCTTTTTTCAATCTGCTTTTTAATGTGGACCAATAGGATTTTGCCTTTTTATAATTTGGTTGTTCTATCAGAGCAGCAACAATATCAATCACGGAAAAATACCACAATTCTTTTTCCTCATCGAAATGACGACGGATTCCAAACTGTTCAAAAATTGCTATTGTATTATCATTCATTAAACGCGGACCCATTTAAAATATACCCGTCTTTGTCTTACACGATTAGCCACCTGTTGCTTTACCCACAACCCAAACCACTTACTAAAGGGAAGTAATGAAGGCAGAATCTTCACTAACAAGTTACCAATTCTGCCCACTGTATTCAGATATTCGGTCCCGATTAACAGAACACCGGATTTTATTCTGGACTTATTTCGGCGCGCACATGGTAAATCCATAAATGTACCATTTCCGGCTGGCGAATATTTGATACCCGCTATGAGTCTTGGACACAACGAAAACCGTTGTTGTTGTTCCTGTTGTCCGGATTGTTCCTGTTGCGATTC
Organism: Prolixibacteraceae bacterium; assembly: GCA_018648265.1. Lineage (GTDB taxonomy): Bacteria > Bacteroidota > Bacteroidia > Bacteroidales > Prolixibacteraceae > Draconibacterium. The sequence continues at coordinate 1,873 of JABGRN010000160.1, forward strand.
GTTGATCGGCATTTGGTGGTGGTGTTGTTCCAGGAACCACCCCGCAAAACACGGTTCGTTGACGAATGAAACCCGTTTGTTACGTAATATGATCATGATTTGAATATAAATCTGAGAAAATGAATTTACCATTTCGGGTCTCTCTTTGTTTAACACCTACGGAGTTGGGTACGTTGGATATCTTTTCTATAAATATCCAATCCCTGCGAGATTTCCTTTTATGAAATGTAATGATTTTGTTTATTAACTCCGTAGGAGTTCCATATTTATAGGTTTTATTTGAACAAATAAACCCAACGCCGTAGGTGTTGAATGTCATCGTAACCATTTTTATGATTAAAACACAAACCCTTCTAATATTTTTTTCCGTAACCGATATGTATTAGAAAATGACGCATGGGCCACCCAACCTTGTATAGACCGAGAAACGTGCTCTAATGGTATATTTCCCTGAAGATAATCTTTGTTCATTTTCTTCAATTTACGGCGGAAGCGAATAACATTCCCGTGGTTTAAAAGTTTATAATCAGGGAATACTTTATGCCCTAA
>JABGRN010000112.1 GCA_018648265.1 Prolixibacteraceae bacterium
CCTATAAACAAAGGGATATAGAGCTTTTATCAGCAAAGTGCGAAAGACAGGAGTTTCTTTTCCGACAATTCGGGAGGATTATCAAGAATTACCTTCATTAATTCATTCAGGTCAATCATAGTTTTCTTTTTTGAAACCACTATTCGGGCAGTTTCTTCAACTACAAACTGAATTTCAGCAAAAGTATAGTTTTCCGTTTCCTCAGCTATGTACAACCATTTGGAAATGTTTTGTGGTTTGTGTTTTAAATAAGTTTTAAATGCTTCAATCCTTGCCTCAATGTCTGGTGGACCTACAAATATCTTTTTATCAAACCTTCCTGGACGTTTTATTGCTTCATCAATCATGTTTATGTGATTGGTAGCACCTACAACAAAGATACCGTTCTTGTGGGCGTTGTTTAGCTGTACTAAAAACTCATTTACTTCCGCCTGGTAATGGAAACTTACATCTGTTCTACTTCGGTTGGGTACAAAGGCCTCCAATTCATCTATAAACAATAAAACAGGCTTGTTTTTTGCTGCTTCATCGAATAGACTCTTTATTTTTTCTTGTGTTCCATGTACATAAGTGCTTGCAATGGTTGAAGGAGATACTTCAAAATATTTAAAACCAAGTAGCCCAGCTATTCTTTTTACAATAAAAGTTTTTCCACAACCGGGAGGGCCATATAATAGTAATCCTTGAGGAATAGAAACATTGAAATTCTTGTATAATTCTCGCTCTTTAAGTGGTAGTAAGACATCTCGTTCAATTATTGCCTTTATTCTTCTCATACCGGCAACAGGACTCCAATTAAACACTGGATTATTTGAAGTGTTCTGTATCGACACATAATTTTCTTCTGTTATGAATTGCAATTGTTTTTTTAATTGCTCTTTCATAGCAAGAGCTTCTACATTTGTGGGATTTAGTTCTGTTTCCAAGCAAAGCCAGGCAAGTGCTTCTGCATACCTTCCCCATTCAATTAAAAGGTCAATCCGAAATAATAGAGAAAGATTGCGAAATTCTTGAATGGCTGGGTCATTTTTAAATAAACCTCCGTCATCCTGAATAAGTTGTTCCAGTTTTTTTAGTATTACTGACTGGCTATGTTTCACAATGAACTTTTGCCATGCAATGTACGGGTCATTAACATTCTTTTTCATTTGTGAGATAAATTGATTTTTAAAGTTAGGTAAAAGATCTGGTTTCTAATTCCACAAATCTTCTTTTTCCCAATTTTCGGGGAAACCCATTTTGTTTATATCAATAATAGAGTATTTTTTTATCAAATCTTTTAAACGGGTATGAAAGATTGTACCCGGATTAATAACACGTTTTAAGTACATTATGCAAGCCAGAAATGCATATATTTTATTAGATGCAATATCATTCGATGAAATCCAAACCAATTCTTTTGGTACATATTCAAGTAAAGTTGGGCGAGTTGTTAATTTACGATTCCATAATCGACCATGATGCGCAACAATATTTCTAACGTAAGTTGTACTTTGTATCCAACTTTCTAATACATAAGGATGTAGGCCAAATTGTCTGCTAACTAATTTTTTGGCTTTGCTCATTTTTAGATTACGGAATAATTTGGAAAGTGTGCCAAATGAAGATACTTCTAATGCCATAATGGAAGGAGGATTTGGTTCCTCAGAATATTTTGTTTTAAAGTGAGTCAAGAATATTTCGTGCGATCTGTCAATTTCAGAATTTAAACTTTTCATTGTTTGGTCAAAAATATTTACATCTCGGTAAAGTTCTTCCTTATGATAGAAGTCAAAACCATATTCGACTGAGAATTGGTAAATAATTTGAGTCCGTATGGCAATTTCAATGCGTTCAATAGCATCGAAAAGGAGAAGTCTTAATTCTCTGTCGAAAATATAAAGGTTGAGAATATCGTCAAAAGAAACACATTTTCTAAATAGATGCTCTTCGTCCTTAGGGTTTTGAAAGGGCATCATATAGGCTCTCAGACGGTAATAACTTATATTGCGAAGGTAATGGATAGCCCTTTTGTGATTGGTTATAACAAGCCCACGATTTTCTAATAGTTGAACTTGTTTTTCAAATAATAATGGTGGTTTAGAGTATTTCATATGAGTATAAAAACAGAAAACCCGCCCGGGTGCGCTTCACATGGAGAGGCGTGGCAGGTATTGTTGGCAACAAAATAACGGTATATGTGTGTAAAACGCAAATTTTTTAACATTTTATATTGCTTATTAACAAAACTATCTTAAATTTTCCACTTCACCGAGTCTTAACCTCGTCCGGTAAATAATTTCCAGGTTTTTCAATTTGTTAATTCAATTTCTCTTGAAATTTCAGGCTCAGTTCCATCGATCAAACCACCCACTCTGCCAACTCCTCAATTCCAGCCCTTTTGTAATTTTTAGTGAAATTATATCGGGTAGCTCAGAATCTATTATTTTATAGATTAATTTAACGGGTAATCCTTTTTCATTCATCGGTTAACTTATTTCAATACATATTTCCTAAATCCCCTTATTATCTGATAAATTAAAAATCCTTGTGTTATAATTGCAATAAGTTCTACTAAAGAAGTTTTAAAGGTTTTTTGATTGGTAATTTCAGAAAAAGAGAATTTGTTTATTGGATTCAAAAACTGTGGAAAGTTAGGTTCTATTAATGCGCTGAATTTTAGTGATAATGTAAATGAGTAATCATCATTGGCAATAACGAATAACAAATAACTTACAATAACGTAAATGATTGCAGGTCGAACCCAATCAAGTCCGAAATTATTGGTGTATTTAAAAACCCAAACTCTAAATCCCTCAAAAGGATTTTTACTCTTGAAAATTGAATGAATTACAAGGTCATAAAAGTCGTATATCCATTCAAAAGTCCATTTTAAAAGCAGATTTATGAATTTGTTTTTACCTCCTAATTTGTACGAAAAATCATTTAGATTTTTAAGCGAAGTGAAGTAACAATTCATCTCTTTAGAGTAGTATTCCAACGCGGTATAATGGTTATCTTGAGATATTGCGTTAAATTTTAATTGTCTATAAAATTCTGCTATTTCTGTTATCTCTTTTTCTTTTGTCGCATCACCAAACTGATTGTAATAGTTTACATTATTTGAAAAATTAAGATTCAAAGATTTTATTGAAGTTAAAATCGGGAAACTGATTGAAATTCTGCATTTTGTGAAATTACAATCGACAAAGTAACTATTGCCGAAATCAGATTCCAACATTAGAAGTTCCTCGGAAACGGATATTTTGTCTAATTTAAATGTGGAGTTAATGACGTCGAAGTTTTGGAACCGGATATATTTGCATTTTATATTACTTAAAATTAAATTCAAGTTTCTTAATTTATTGTTAAAACGAACTCTATTACAGTCCAAATAACCTAAATATAATTCTGTGTCAAGTTCAAAATTTGCTAATGAAAAATCAGACTTACATATTGTATTAAGAATATTACCATCTTTGATAAAACATCCGATTATTGAAAAGTTCTGAATTACAATAACATTATCAATTGTTAGAGATTGGAGTACTTTTAATCCTCTTAGATACAGGGTATTTATTCTATAATTTTTAATACTTAACTGTTGACTGGTTGAATTAAATAGCATCAAATAATTCATAAAATTCTTTTCTGCCTCATCACAAAAAATTTCGATAAATCTTGTTTCCCCGTTTTCTTGTTTTAACACGTGAACTTCGCTATCGTTTATACAAATATGGTCAACAAAACAGTTTATGTCTATTCGGTTGATTTTGCATTTAGTAAATTGAAAGTATGTTATTGCTCTTTTCGTATTACTAACAAATGTAATGTTGTTGAACTCGCAGTTTACAAAGTTAGCTTGATAAAAATCGAAATCGTTAAAAAGGATATTGCCTTTAATAATTTTATCCTGGATTACACCTTCCTCTTTAAAATTTATATCACGAAAATATACCTCTTCCATAATCAAAGTTTTATTTGAGTTCCCACTCAGCCAACACCTCAACCCCGGCCTTCTCATAATCTTCTCGCGAAATAATACCGGGTAGCTCATGGTCAACAATTAAAGCCTCTTCGTAGCTTAACTCGTAAAGCTTGTAAACCATCAGGTCGATTTGGTTGGAAATTGTTATTGAAACTTCTTTTGTTTCCTTCAAATTTTGATGCAACCTGTCACAGACAGAAGTAAAAATTTCTTCTTGTCCTGATGTCGGGTATTTTATTGGTACTTTCTCAAAAAACACTTTGCTTAGCTCAACTACACCTCCGAGAAGCTCTGGGAAATTACTTCGATAACAGTATTCATATAGCTTTGAATTAAATATGGAAACCAGATATTTCAGTTTTTCTCCAGTAATAAAAAAACATTTTTGGTTAGTGAAGTAGCCTACCTCATCGTAAATGAATGGCATATTCTTCGTCATATTGGGGAAAATGATTTTTTGATCTTCAAATTTTTTCCAATATTTCGAACCGAACCGTTGTAATGCGAACCATTCATATCGGATTGACACTTCAGCTTGGTTTCTGTTTAACAAATCTGTTTTAAATCTTAATAAGTGTTTATAGATAGCTGGATAGTTTTCTTCAAGCAAAGGTTCTGCCTTTGATGTTGCTCCAACAATAGTCTTATCATTATGCAAAGGGAAATGCCATGGTATAAATAGTAACCATAATCCGGAATATTCATCCAAGTATCTTTTTATATCTCTTCCCCGTAATAATGGTTTGAGAATATCCTTACTGGCTTTGTCCTCCTTGATTAATTCTTGTTTTTTACTTTCGTCAATAATGAATGCACTATTCAAACCCGTTTTTAGTCCATAATTTATCTCTAATTCCCATTCTGTTAATCTTTTGCCCAGCAGGTTAACTTTCTTTTTTATTCCGAACCGATTTCGGTCAAGTATTGACCATGCTTCATCTGTCTTAAAATCTGAGAGGGAAATATGGTTTTTCTTAAAGTAATTGTTTAAATCGAATATTGCTTCTTGATTTTTCTTTGTAATTCTAATCCCCTTTGACTTTTTTAATCCATCATTTCCTTTTTGAACCTGAATAATAGTGGTTAAAACGGCTGCATTAGAAAATAGATCGCAGTCTGACAAATCAATTACCTTCAATAGCGAAGAATAATTTTGAACAAAGTTCTTAAGTTTTTGACCAAATGATGTTCGTAACCAGGTGCTATTTGTAATAAGAATAATATTTCCATTACTTCTTAAAAGTTGTACCCCTCTCTCATAAAACAACATATAAATATCTCCCGTTCTAATAAACGTTTTATACCCAAGTTCACTTAATTTTTTCTGAACTCCATTTTTATTAAGTTTCTGAAGCTGTATATACGGCGGATTTCCAATTACCAAATCAAATCCATTCGTTTCCCCAAACATCCATTTCGGGTCAAACCATGTTGTGGTTTCATTTATAAAAGGATTCCATGTTGCCAGAATTTGGGTTTGAGTTTGAGGGGAGGAGTTGTGCAAACCTGGTTCACGGTTCAGCAGATTAATGCTGTCATTAAACATTTGTGCCTGCACTCGGTTAAATTCTTTTTTAATAGATATTTTATCTTCGCCAAAACTGATAAAATAATTGTCACGCAATTCTTCCAGTTTTTCAATCAAATCAATGTTATCAAATAACTGGCGGTCTGGTGGCAATGGAATAAGGGTGTTAGCACAAACAAATTTAAATTCGAGGTTGGGCAGTGGTTCAATTCCACGGTTGGGGAGTTCGTCTTGTATCACCTCATCAACAATAATGGAAAGAAAAAACCGCAATTTAGCAATGTCGATAGCCACGGGTTGAATATCGACGCCATAAATAGAACGGCGGATAATGTTTAGTTTTCTTGCGTAGTCGTCTAAATCCTCATCGTCATAAACCTGAGCAGCCTTTAATTTACTTTCAATCAGCTTTCGGTAAACAGGGTCTTTAATATCGTTTAAAATTTGCTCAATGGAATTTACCGCTCCGTGGTCAACCTTTTGTAAAACGAGCAACATCTTTTGTAATATCCCCATTGGGAATGCTCCCGAACCACAAGCCGGGTCGAGTACCTTTATTTCGTTTAATGCATCAATAATATTTGTTTCCTGCCCGGGCAAAAGCCCCGATTCTTCGCGGCTGTAATCCAGCAGGGTTTCCAGTTTTTCTTCTTCAATTCCGGTTTTTGTAACAAGGTATTGTTTCAGGCTTTCGTCAACCATGTATTCCACAATTGGGCGTGGTGTGTAATAACTACCAGTTGATTTACGCGCACTCTCACCTGTTTCCGGGTTTATTTCAGCCAAAAGGTTTTCAAAAATTCGTCCCAGCATTTCAGGGTCAACTGACAAGTCTATGTCAATACTTGTGTTTTCATCAATTGTAAAATTGTAGGTCTCCAGAATATTAATAAAATCTTTCCACCATTGGTCTGGTATTTTTAGCGCATAGTTTGGTCGGTTGCCCGTGTAGTAATCATCGGGTTGTGGCTCAAACAGTCCACCGTTTAAAAATGGGATTTTATTGTAAGGTTGTTCTTTAAATTCAGTTCCTCTATCGTTAACCGGAGTATTCAGTACATTAAAAAACAATGGTTCAACCCTGCCGTGGTAATAATTTGGATTAAACGAAATTGCAAACGTTGATAATACATCTTCAGGAATTAACGGAATACCGTTTGCTGATTTTTTCTTTTTCAGAAACCAACAAAAAACGGTACGCCCAATTAAACGCACAGCAAACTCTTTATATTTTTGTTCATTATTTTCGTAAGGTGTTGAGGGTAATAATAAAACATGGTCGTATTGTTTGGTGCGCGAACCTTGTTTTCGTTTACCACCCACCAAACGCGAGAACATAACTGCAATTTGGTTATAAAACTCTTTGTTTACTACCTCAACCGAGAACCGTTTTTGTAAGTCGATAAAATCGCTTACCCTGCCTTGTGCAATTAAAAAACGTTGCGGAGTGTGTATTTTTGCATTTTCACCTAATATAAACGAATACCTTTTCGGATTGGAGAAATCTTTTTTAATCCGATTTTTTTCGTCAATATTCAGGTCGATGGTAACCAACGAGAAGCGATAGTTATTTCCTGTTTTGGGAGCCAGTACAACCAACGCTTTACGTTTGCCAAAGGCAGCCATTAAGCGGAACATTTCGCGTGTTAATCCTATGCGTGCATCGTTTTCCGAGCTGTGTTGTACTTCGTAAATTGTCAAACTGAGGCTGTCGGCTTCTCCCAGAAAAGTTACACTCTCGAAGTACTTACTTTGAAATGGTATTTCAATATTTTCGTCCTGCTCTTTAAAATCCTCAGGTAAAAAATTTTCAAGAAAACTTGTAAAATATGGTCTCGAATAAGGTTGGTTGAAATCTATCATGCTTCGGATTTTGTACTCGTATTTGGGTTTATAAATTCTTCCGATAAAATTAATAACTCTTCTCCTTCATCTACACTTCTGGCACTTTTAAGTATTGTAGAAATGTAATGAGAACTAATTTTTTCAGGAATGGTTTCTGCCTTGTTGGGTTTTACTTTGTTTAAAAATTTAAGATAATGCCGGGGCAACGCATCTAAATTAATTACATCAACTAAATCTGCCAGAAAATCTTTTAGGTTTCCTGCACTATTTTTCTGAATAACTTCTAAACGGTCGAGAACTTCGCGTTTTAACTTTTCGTTTGGCACTTGCGTATTTCGTTTAAACAGGTCGGCTTTTACTTTTTCGTATAACGTTTCAAAATTATCAGAAACCTTGTACGGGCTTTCTGTTAAATTGGCCTCAAAAAGTTGTAGTGCTTCTTCGGGCGGTAAAGGTAAGGTTTCGTCAGCCGATTGTGCCAGCCTGAAAACAAAATCGTTCCCCTTTTTGCCAAAAACCAGTACGCCCGTTTGTTTGTCTGATTGTCGGGCAATTCTCGAACGTTTAGGGATTTTGAGGGCAAGTTTTAATAATTCTGAATTTGTGTCGGTAAGGTTCAGGTAATAATCTTTGTGTTTTGTGTCCCACGAACGGGCTTCACTTTTTTCAAACTCTTTTTTGTAAACCTCTTTAAAGAATGATTGGAGTTCTTCATCGCTGGTCAATGCTTTGGTGTCGTCGCCGAGCAAAGCCTGAATCATGGCAATTTTTAATGTCGAAATTTGTTTTGTCCGGGTTTCGTTTTCTCCCACCGATGAGGGGAAATAGTTATAAATGTATAACACATCGAACACCTTTTTGTTAATACGGTTGATTCTTCCTATACGTTGTATAACACGAGTTGGGTTATATGGAATATCGTAGTTAATTATCATTCCTGCCCGGTGCAGGTTGTAACCTTCTGAAATGGCATCGGTGGCCAGCAATATTTTATATTTGTTCTCTTGTTTTGTTTTTGGAAGCCCGGCATCGAAATTTGTACTTATTATTTGTTTGTTTTTTACCGATGCATCGTTTGATGTGTATTTAAATACCGGGAGTTTATTTTTCAGGTTCTTTTCCAAATAATCAACAGTGTCGGCATATTCCGAGAAAACAATAATTTTTCGTTTTGGTTCTAATTTAATATGTTCATGTAATATTTTGCTTATCTGATCCAATTTTGGATCTTCCCCGATTCCATTTTTAAACCATTTTTCATAGAGCGATTTTAATATAGAAATATCCGACTCCAGGTCAGTGAGAAATCCGTTTCTTATATCTTTAATTGGTATTTCAAATAATCCCTTTTTTTTAAGTTTGGAAAGGTCATTTTCTAAATTCATCCCTTCAACTTCCTTTAATACATCATCAGAACTGATTTGGTAATACTTCTCAATATCCAGTAAGTTGCCCTTTTTGAAGATTGGAACGGTATTTCTCACTTTTATCCACTTCTGAATATTCTCTGATGAAAGAATCATATACTTTAAGGTGGATTCAAAGGCAGCAACGGAACTTTCAAAACGTTTCACCAGTAACCTTCGCATGAACTTTGATATTTGGTTTTGAGAGTTTTTGAATAAGTTGAAATTCCCAAATTCTTCTTCGATTACTTTTTTGTACTTTTTGAAATCTTTAAGATATGTTACAGGTCGATAACGTGTACCCTTAAAACAGTTTTTACCATCATCAGAGGCAATTCTTTCAAGGGTGTAAATATAAAGTTCTTCGAGATTGCCTAAGCTGTATTGTAGCTCTTCCGGTGGGTTTACAATTGGAAATTCGATTCCCTGAGCAGCAATATCTTTTTTGTATGCAGTAATATCTTTTAAATCTAATCGTGAACGCCGAATTACTATTGGAGAAATAATTAAACGTATTTGCCTTGCAATATCATCCAGCCTTTCTTTTATTGCTTCCGGTGTTTCAGCTTGTTCTTTTTGAATTTTTTCCAGTTTTTTATATTCTGCAATTAACCTAAAAAATTCTTCGGCCAGGTTCCCAACTGTTTTTAGTGTTGACTTGGCCGGAATCTGAAATAGTTTTATCATAGAAAAAACATCCTGTGGCCGATTGTTAAAAGGTGTCGCTGTTAAAAGGATGACCTTGTTCCCCTGGCAAAGATTATGTAATAATCCATAATCCTGGGTTTCTTCGTTTCGGTATTTGTGTGCCTCGTCAACCATAATTAAACGAGGTTCGCCATCTGAATTTGAATTAAGATATTCCAGGGCTTTTGCAATATTGCCACTGCTAAATACTTTTGCATTGAAATCGAAATAATCGCGGTATTCATCGTCCCATTGTTTAACCAGATGGGGCGGTGCTATGACGATGGTTTTTAAATTAAGGTTGTGTGCTGCCGCCGATGCAATAATACTTTTTCCCAAGCCAACTACATCTGCAACAATAACACCATTATGTCTCTCGATGGTGCTTAAAGCCAGTTGAATGGCATCCATTTGATAACGTAGGTTGAGAAATCTTTCTTTAGTTATTTCATGCGGATATTTTACTTTTTGATTCAGGTTAATGCTAAAATACTCGTGTAGCACCCTTATGTACAGTAAGATTGGTTTATAAAGTTTCTCAAACCATATTTTTTCAATTACATCGTCTTCAAAAATTTTGATGTTGTCTTTATCTGCTATTATTACTGCCTGTTTCCAAAGTGTGTCAAATATTTCTTTTCCCTTCTCGAAGTCTGAATTGTCTTTTAATACCACATTTAATTCAAACTGTCCTCTTAATCCCGAACGCGTTAAATTGGACGATCCAGTTACTACAGTCCCTAAATCTTCACCGTGGTGTGAATGTTCCTCATCAAATTCAAAGAGGTACATTTTAGAATGGTTAGGCTCTTTGGTTTTTCTGATTTCAAGAGTACCGTCTTTAATTTTGTTGTAAAATGATTTGAACGCCTTTATGTTTTTTCGGGTATCAAAAAAATTGGTTTCGTTAAATAATTCAACCAGACTTTTATTAAAGTTATCCCGGATTTCCCCTCTTGAAAAATTTTGTAAACTAAGGTTTTCAACTTCTTTAACCTGGTTCATTATACCCTTCTCAATTTCAAGGCCAACAAGTATTTTAAGGTTTTTATCGATTAGGTTTTCAAATATTTCTTCAAATCCCGAAAAGTAAAAGAATCCAACAAGGAAATAAAGATTTTCAGAATCCTTTAGATAGTTATTTACAACATCCGAAAGTAGTTTTTCCTGGTTGGTAATAAATTCTTTACTCATGTGAAATAGTTCCGGGTTGATTGCAAATGTCGAATTTACGAATATTTTAAAAAATAATTTGATATATTCGTAATTATGAAATAAAATTATAATTTTTAAATTTATATTCCACATTGATTTTAATGATTAAGTTGAAACCCTATTATGTAATTTAAGTTACCCCGGCATGGAAGCAATAAGTGAATTAATTTTTAATAAGTTTATTAGGAATAGTAAACGTTATAAATCAATAGATAAAGAGTATAAATCTGAGGCCAGGCACATGCTCCTTGGAAATTTTGATTTATATTATATCTATACCTTTTTTAATTTATTAAAACCAATAGATCCCAAATTTAATTTTGTATTATTTCTTCATTATGTCTCTATCTTCCATGATCGAGAAGAGAAAATAGATTTTTGCATAAAAATTATACGTAGAGTTGAGATAGATAAAGAAGGCTTTTTTAAAGAAACCCCATCTGGGAAGAAGGGTTTAATTAATATATTTAAAGTTGAACTTGAGTCCTTAGAGTTTGCAAAAAAGAGTAGCCCTCAAGATCACATTTCATTAGAAATATTAGAAAAGTATGATAATATTATTAAAGAACTCACAAAACTTAGCCTTAACCAAGAAGAGCAATTAAATTATTTTTTAGAAAGGGATCTGGTAAACAAAAGAAAAGGAAGAAGAAAAATATTACCATTAACCTACGAAGATATTTTTGTGGAAAAACATTATGGTTCGACGGTGAAGAAATTGTTGAAGGATAATGGTTTTTTAAAGGAAAGTGGTGAGTGGCAAGGTGAAACAGGTAAAAGTAATGAGCTTGCCGTGTTATTCTATTTGCTTAAACTTCCAAAACATAGTTTATGTATTATTCGTAATTCAGATAATAAAAATAGAATAATTGCATTTTATCACGAATTTGGATTAAAAGTTGATATTCAAGGCGAAACAGGAGGATATTGTACTTATGGCAATATTGCTCAAGAGTCTCATGCAATTGAAATTCGCGCCAAATTTAAACTAATCTTTACGCCCCAAACATTAAAAATACCGTAATCTTTTACCTTTTCTTGCCGCATTTATTTGATTGTATTATATCGATACAATAAATACAATTTCAGATCCAGTAGATTAATTATAATTGCCTTCAGTTGTTAAAAATAAAGACATGAAGGGAATAATAATACCATTAACAGAAGAGGAATTTCAAGCCCATTTGACCGCTGCGGTGCTTATAGCTTTGGAGAATTTTATACCAAAGAATAAGGGTATAGAATATTTAACTCGTAAAGAAGTTGCAACCAAATTACACATCTCATTGCCTACACTAAACGAATATACCAAGAGTGGTAAATTAAAGGCGTATCGGATAAATGGTAGGGTTCTTTATCGAAATGATGAAATAGAATCTGCATTGACCTCTGTAGAACCATTAAAGTACAGAAGGTCGTGATAGATGGTATAAAAGCCATATTAACCGATAATTTGGAAGAGATTAGAAATAATCCGCTAATTGATTTTGAAATTCCTGCAAAAATTTCTGTGCAAACAGGAGAATTGAAAAATCAGGATTTCCCGGTTGCTAAATATAAAGGATTGTTTCTAATCGATAAAGGTTCTTGTATTGTAGTAAAAGGAAGTATCCACGTAATGAATAACGATGGAAAACATAATTATAACAAATTTGGCTTATCTGAGATTCACCTTGCCCTTTATGAGATGGCAAATAATCTTAAGATAGTTACCAACTTTGCAAAACTTAAAAATATTGAATTCGGTGTAAACCTACTTATTGATTATGAACCACGATTATTTTTGAACTCATTAATTTTTCATAAAGGGAAAGGGTTTACCTTCCAGACAGGAAGGAATATGCAATTTAGGGAATGCAGTCATAGTCAGTTTTACATTAAAGTGTACGATAAAGGATTGCAGAATGGATTAAATCAGTTTATTCTTCGATTTGAATTAAAGTTCATTAAAATGGAGAAGATTAATGGCTTTGGAATTAAATATCTATCAGACCTACTCAATCCTCAAAATCTTAAGAAACTTAGAACAGAATTGTTACGCATTTATAATGAAATACTTATCGGCGATTTGAGTGTTGTTCCAGAAAAATTATTAGAAAAAGATAAAATACTTTTTGCAAATGGTCATAACGGCAACTATTGGGATACGAGATTACCTCGCACCAAGAACTTTGAAGGAGGGGAAACGAGCAAGATTTATAGACGTAAGATAAGAGCATACAGTCGGGAAATGAATAAATTCAAAGATATTTTAAATGAAACTGGAGCTGATAATAGAAAAATATTGATTCGTGAATTGATTGAATCGGAGTCTGACAACTTAATTAGTAAAACAATAAATATATTGGATCAATCTCCAAAATGTCTCGAATTGACCGTTTCTGAAACATTAGGTGCGACACAAGAAATGTCTCGAATTGACCAAGTTGAAGATTTAATCACAGTGGAGGATAAAGAGAAGGAATTGTCTCGAAATGACACCTTGTTATATAGTGGCAAAAACACACATACAGATAATAGTTCTATTAATGAATGTATTGTTACCGAATTAGATATTTCCATGCAAAAACCAGGGAGTAGATTTTTATGTACTGACGGGATAAAATTCTATAAGGAAAACAATCCAGAAATTTGGCTAATGTTATGGAAGAGATTATCGAGCAATTGGCATGGTTGTGTCGAGGAAGTTCAAATTCAGGAAATACATCATTCAATCAGGAATGAATATTTCAATAAGATTCATAATACCAGGCGTAGTATAAATAAAATAATGAATGACCCAGCACTTTTTAACCAGTTATATTTAATTCATCCTGACAAACTCGAAATAGCCGGTTTAACTTGTAAGACACTGTAAACAACAATAAAAAACAACGATATGGCATTTGAAAAAGGACAATCAGGTAACCCGGAAGGTAGAAAACGGGGAGTCCCTAACAAAACAACAAAAGAATTAAGAGATATTATTCACGTTATTATTGAAAGTAATTTTAGCAAAATAAAAGTAAATCGTGATTTAAAAAAATTGTCACCTAAACAGCGTTTGGATATGATGTTGAGGTTGATGGAATTTGTTGTTCCTAAATTAAGGGTTGAAGAATTTAAAAACGAAATTGTAACGGTGCAGAACCATTATCAAAGATTTATGGACAAGGTGCTTAATAACTGCCAAAATGAGGAGTTTGAAAAAAGTCATAGTGAAAAACATTTGTAAAACCGAACTGTTCAGCCCCCGATTCAGCCCCCAAAGAAAAAATCCGCTTGTAATGTATTGATATACAAGCGGATTTTGATTTTGAATGAGGTCTCTGGCGGATTCGAACCGCCGTACGCGGTTTTGCAGACCGCTGCCTAGCCACTCGGCCAAGAGACCATATTTCGTTTTCGGACTGCAAATTTAAAAAAAAATGTAATTTCTCAATACTTTTATTTTAAAACATTTTCAGAGCGATAAGCAGAACATCTGTCAAAATTTTATATCTTTTCGTAAAAATATTTTTATTGATGAAAGCACAACCTACTTTACTTTCCGATCGAATTGTTTCTATCGATGTTTTGCGCGGTGCTGCGGTCCTGGGAATTCTGATCATGAATATTCAAAGTTTTTCTATGATTGGGGCGGCATATATTAATCCAACAGCTTACGAAAATTTTGAAGGTGTCAATAAATTAGTTTGGATTTTAAGTCATGTTTTTGCAGACATGAAATTTATGACCATCTTTTCAATTCTGTTTGGAGCCGGCGTAATATTATTTACCGAAAGGTTAAAAGCAAAAGGGATAAATTCCATTGCAGTACATTATCGGCGAACTTTGTGGCTTTTATTATTCGGATTGGCACATGCCTATTTATTTTGGTATGGCGATATTTTGGTGGCGTATGCAATTAGCGCATTTTGGGTCGTACTTTTGCGAAATGTTAAACCGAGGTCGTTATTAATAATTGGATTGTTGGTTTTTTCTATTGCTTCTTTTTTGTATTTATTAACCGGTATTGGATTACCTTATATGGATGAAGCCAGTAAACAGGGAATGCTCGAAAGTTGGTTGCCAAATGCTGAAATGATAAATAATGAATTGGCTGCTTACAGGGGAAGTTGGCTGCAACAAATGGATAAAAGAGTGGAGGATTCGTTGATGATGCAAACCATGCTTTTTTTTATTCAAACAGGTTGGCGGGTTGGCGGTTTAGTGTTGATTGGAATGGCCCTTTATAAATGGGGGATTTTATCGGCCACAAAATCGAATGGTTTTTATTTTAAATTATTCGCGTTTTGTTTAATACCCGGATTCGCAATTGTTGGATACGGGGTAAAAACTAATTTACTTACAGGCTTTTCTATGGAATATTCGTTTTTCCTGGGCTCTCAATTTAATTATTGGGGAAGTTTACTTGTTAGTGTGGGTTACATCGCAGTTGTAATGCTTATTGTAAAATCGGGGATTCTAAAAATTATAATAGAAAGTTTACAGGCTGTTGGGCAAATGGCACTGACAAATTACCTGGTTCAAACAGTTATTTGTACCACAATTTTTTATGGCCATGGTTTTGGGTTATATGGATTTATGGAAAGAAAGGAACAGGTTCTGATAGTATTTGCAATTTGGGTTTTTCAAATGATTGTTTCTCCGCTTTGGCTGAATTATTTTAAATATGGCCCCTTCGAATGGCTTTGGCGCAGTTTAACATATTGGCATTTTCAACCAATAAAACGAGCGTAACAATTTTTGTTTAATACCAAATACGTATTAAAATAATTTGGCTGTTTACTAAAATAGGATAGATAAATAAGAATTACTACCTTGTTCTCTC
>JABGRN010000113.1 GCA_018648265.1 Prolixibacteraceae bacterium
CACTTTGTTCAGTCTGCTTCTTTGTTGTATTATCGGCATTAACTCCCGAAATAGACTCGGGACAAGCTATTGTAATTTCAAAATTTGCTATGCGGCATTTTGAAGAACAATTGGTATAATTCATTTAGCAGTTGGAGTGGACATTCTTAAATTATATGTTTTCATACTTCAATTTCGCTCAGCCTGACAATTAAAATTAGCCAGTTATATTGGACTCAATAAGACTTAAAACAATATTGAAATTGATTTTTATTTATTGCTACATCTATCTTTTTAAAAGCACTTCCTTTTCGTACTTTTGAATCCCTGCAATGTAATCAGCTCCAACAGGAACATTTTCCTTCAAGCAATAATAATCCCAAACGGCACTTATCGGCATGGTTTTAAGTTCTTCCAGCATTGCCAAACGCTCAAAATTTTGTCCGGCAACTTCCATTTCAACAAGCGATATTGTTGGCTCAAGCAAAGCTATCAAAAATGCTTTTTGTGCCGCCCGAGTTCCAATAACATAAGCTCCAATTCGATTAATGGAAGCATCGAAAAAATCGAGACCAATATTTATCCGGTTCAAAAAATCGTTACGAACAATTTCTGATGCGATTAACTGCACATCTTCATTTAATGTAACCACGTGGTCTGAATCCCAACGGACAGGACGGGTAATATGAAGTAACACTTCATCGACAAATTGCATAACAGCAGAAATTTTATCGCCCACTTGTTCGGTTGGATGAAAATGCCCGTTATCTAAACATATTAGTTTATTGTTTTTTATTGCGTATCCGAGATAAAAATCGTGCGAACCAACGGTCATCGACTCCGCACCGATACCAAACAATTTACTTTCAACAGCATCTTTTATGTGCTCTTTTGAATATTCAGTTGCCATTCCTTCGTCGAGCGATTTTTTTAATAAAACCCGGTGTCCATTTCTGTCGATTGGTGTATCTTTCGATCCATCTGGAATCCAGGTATTATGCACGCATGGCGAATTTAACTGTTTTCCAATTTCTGCAGAAATGGTTCTACAACGTTTCAGATGTTCAACCCAAAATATGCGATTATCCTCTTTTTTACTCGAAAGCGTAAAACCGTCTGCTGCTTTTGGATGTGAAAAAAAGGTGCCGTTAAAATCCATGCCTATGTCCTGTTTTTTGCACCAATCAATCCAGCTTTGAAAATGTTTGGGTTCTATTTGGTCACGATCGACACATTCGCCACCGAAATCACCATAAATAGCATGAAGATTCAGCCTTTGTTTGCCGGGAAGCAATGTGAGTACTTTTTCTAAATCGGCACGCATTTCTTCAATCGTTCCTGCTTTTCCTGGGTAATTTCCGGTTGCCTGAATTCCTCCGCCTGAAAGTTCCGCATCGGGTGTTTCAAAACCACCCACATCGTCGGTTTGCCAACAGTGTAACGAAATTACAACATCTTTCATTTTTGCAATCGCAAGATCTGTATCAACACCGATTTCGGCATATCTTTCTTTTGCGAGTTCGTATGTTTTTATAATTGATTCTTTGTTCATAGTTTATTTTTTAGATTCTTATAAGAAAAGAATAGTGGTAAAACAACCTTGGTATTTCGTTTCAAACCCTGCTTTTAATTACAGATTTATTCAAAAGTTCCATTTTTACACAGTCTGTTAATTCGGTGCGAACTTTATTCAAACGGATAACTAAACTGATATTTTCCCGAACCAACTTTTAGTATCACTTCATTTCCAATTTGTTTACTTTTCGACTTTAATTCTTCACTAATTGGAGCAGAGTTTACTTTTAAATTATTCAATTCAGCAGCCGGTAAAGTAACTTTTGCAGTAGTATTTGCAGGCACTTCAATCGAATAAATAAATTTATTGTTTTCGATTTGCCAGGCTGATTTTATAGCTCCGTGCATTGACAAGAACTCAACTGATGCATGACTCAAATCACCGCCCGGATGCGGGCTAAAAAGAATATGTTTGTAACCTGGATTTTCGGGATCGATATTAAGCCCGGCAACATGACCGTACAACCACTCGCCAATTGCTCCATACGCATAATGATTAAAGCTGTTCATGCCAACCGCCTGGAAGGTACCGTCTGGTTTTTGGCCATCCCAGCGCTCCCAAATTGTTGTTGCACCCTGGGTTACCGGATACAACCACGATGGATATTCTTTTCGGGTTAGCAACATAAAAGCCAAGTCGTCGCGACCAATTGCCGATAGGGTTTTGCACAGCAATGGTGTTCCTAAAAAACCGGTGGTTAAATGTTTGAATTTTTCCACATCACCGGCAAAATAATTGGATGCTTTTTCTATTAGATTGTCTGGTAACAAACCAAAAGAAAGAGCCAAAGCATAAGCAGTTTGAGTGTGCGAAACCAACCTTCCATTTGGTGTTATAAACTCATCGATAAAAGCCAATTTAATATTTTCAGCCTGATTTTTATACTTTTTAGCATCGGCAGACTTGCCAATTATTCCTGCTATTTTACTTGTGAGGCTGGTCGTAAAATAATAGTAGGCGGTTGCAATTAAATCTTTTTCGGTTGTTGCACCCGGGTAACTGGAACTGGTTGAAGCAAATGCCAGCCAATCGCCAAAATGTGCATCGCCAGTCCAGAGTAGATCGTCGCCGGCACGGGTTTCCATAAATTTTACCCAGGCAGTTATGCTTGAATAATTCTCCTCTAAAATTTTTGAATCGCCATAAATCTGATAAACTGTCCAGGGAATAATTGCCACAGCATCGGCCCAGCCAGTTGCACCTCCATCACCATTTAATACATCTGGTATTACATGAGGTACTTTTCCATCCGGACTTTGGTCAGCAACCACATCTTTCATCCATTTGGTATAAAATGCCGACACATCGAAATTGAAAGCTGCGGTATTGCTAAATACCTGTGCGTCGCCCATCCATCCCAAACGCTCGTCACGTTGCGGACAATCTGTTGGTACATCTAAAAAGTTCCCTTTTTGTCCCCATTGAATATTGTGTTGCAGCTGGTTAATTAGTGAATCGGAGCAGGTAAAAGTTCCGGTAGGTTTCATTTCTGAATGAACCACAACCCCTATTATATCATCTAATTTTGTTGTATTTGGAAATCCTTCCAATTTCACAAACCGAAAACCATGAAAAGTAAAATGGGGTTCATAAACCTCTTCTCCGCCCCCTTTCAAAATATATGTATTTGTGGCTTTGGCTGAACGCAAATTTGCAACATAAAAATTCCCCTCTTTATCCAAAACCTCAGCAAATTTTACCCTTACCGTATCACCATTATTTCCATTTACTTTCAAGCGAACCCAACCTACCAGATTTTGTCCCATGTCTATCACGGTTTCACCTTTTGGTGTTGTTAACATTTTAATTGGAGTTATTTCTTCAATTGCTTTTACAGGAACTCCCTGCGGCGCAACAAGAATATCTTTTGGGTGATCTAACTCTGCCACAGTTCCCCAGGTAGAATTATCGAAACCTACAGATTCCCAACCCGTTAATTCGAGGCGTGCATCGTAAGTTTCACCATTATAAATATCCGATTCCAAAATTGGCCCATTTAAAACCGTCCAGTTTTTATCACTGATAATCACCTCACTTGTTCCATCGGCGTAATCAATTTTAAGTTGAAGAAGTAATGCCAGCTTATCGCCATAATAACTGTGCTGGCCTCTAAAACCAATGTTTCCACGATACCAGCCGTCACCCAAAACTGCCCCGAATGCATTATTGTTTTTAAGCATTGATGTAACGTCGTAAGTTTGATATTGCAGCCTTTTATTATAACTAGTCCAACCCGGTGCAAAAAGCTCGTCTCCCACTTTTTCACCATTTAAAAACAATTCATAAACTCCCAAAGCAGTTACGTAAACTCTTGCCGAGCTGATTTTTTTAGGAATTGAAAATTCATTTCTGTAGTAATGGGCAGGACGCGAAGAACCATCGTATTCTTTTTCATTTGGCATGGTAATCCAGGCAGCCGTCCACGATTCAGGTTCAAGAATTCCCATTTCCCAATAGGCAGGTTCGCTCCAATTAGATGCTTTATTGTTATTATCCCAAATCCGCACCTGCCAAAAAACCCGCTGCATCGATGTTAATTTTGTTCCCTCATATTCTACATTTACTGAATTTTCACTTATTACTTTTCCAGAAGCCCAAACTTGTTTGTTTTTATTACTTAAACTCGATTTTGAATTTGCTACCCGAATTTCGTAGGCGGATTGCATAACATTTTCTTCATCCGAGATAATCTGCCAACTTAAACGTGGCATTTCAATGTCAATTCCAATTGGATTAACCTGGTATTCGACAACCATATTTGTGACTTGCGTTTTTGCAATTGTTGCTAACGAAAAGGCACTCAATAAAAATATTATTAAGATTTTTTGAAGTGAAATTTTTAGATGCTTCATATTATAAGTTTTTGGTTTTTATTCTGATTAAGCATTTTAGAATACGTTTTATTCCATATGAAAAACTTCCTCTAATTCAACAGTTATCGGCGAATTATCAGGGTTTGTTTTCATTATATCAGCCATGTATTTCCACCATTTTTTTACTATTTCTGTTTCGCCTAAATTCTGAGAACCACCCTTGCCTGATACTTTTTGAAATGCAAAAAGTGTATTTGTTTCTTCATCTAAAAAAATAGAATACTCGCTGACCCCGGCATCTTTTAGAAGCTTTTTAAGGTCTGGCCAAATTTCGTTGTGCCTCTTTTTATATTCCTCCTTTTGTCCTTCGTTGAGGTGCATTTTAAATGCTAATCGTTTCATTTTCTTTCAGAGATTAAGAGACACAATTATTAAAACAAAATAGTAAAACACTAATCTCAACATTAAATTGACAGAAAATTTGTTCAATCCATTCTCAGTAGAAAAAACAATATCCTTTTCAATAGGGCATTAAAATTACATAGAATTTCCAATTCCCACCAAAATAACCGACAATAAAATTACGGCAATGCCGGCTGTTATTGTCCATTTGGTTTTTGGCGCAACACCGGTCCATTCTTTTCTGTAAATACCCCACATATTTGCAGTTAAAATTATTGTTGACATGTGCAAAATCCATGAACTGGCACCGTTTCCCAATTTACTTTCGCCCATTCCGTAAAAGAAAAATTGCAGAAACCAGGTTGTTCCAGCCAGTGCTGCAAACATAACATTTTTAGAAATCGGTGTAGATTTATTAACAAAATCACCATACGATTTATTTTTCAAACTAAGGATTGTTGTCCAAATTAAGTTGGTTGTTAAACCTCCCCAAAGTATAACTACAAAAGTTACATTGTTTTGAAACAAAGGATTAAATCCGGCAGCCACAGCGGCATCTGCCATTGGTTTTCCGGCTTCAATACCAAAATTAAAAAATGAACTCAATATTCCAGATAAAACAGCAATTATCAACCCTTTTACGAGGCTGAATTCGGGTACACTTTTTCTCTGTTCTTCTTTCGAAAGTTCACCCTCTTTCATCATCCCGGCTTTTCCGGCAATTCCAATTCCGATTAAACAAACTAACACTCCCAGTAAAACGAGTTGCCCACCAGAAGTTGCCATCATATCGGTAAAAGAGATTTTTCCGACAGTTGGGTTAATGTTGTAATAAATTGAAGGGACAATTGCACCAAATGCAGCACAAAATCCTAAAACTACTGAGTTCCCCAAAGACATTCCCAAATACCTCACTCCCAATCCGTACGACAAACCACCTATTCCCCAAAGTAATCCCATTAAAAAAGTAAAAAACAATATTTGAGATGAGCTGGCAGCAATTATTTCTGCAAACCCAGGGACGGTCAGCCAGGCTGCCAGAGGTGGTACAATTAACCAGGAAAAGAGTCCGCCGACAATCCAATAACTTTCCCATGCCCAACCTTTTACCTTATTAAAAGGCATGTAAAAACTCCCCGAAGCAAAACCCCCAATCGAATGATATAAAATTCCAAAAAGTACTTGCATAAATGTATATTAATTCAGTTTAATAAAAAGCTTAAAGACCATTTTAGGTATGTTTTTAAGTCTAAATTTAAAATAAGTAATAAAAATATCAAAGGGGATGCACCAAAACACAAATAAGAAATAATGACCTAATTCTAATATTTAAGATTGTTTCAAACATATGAACATTACTACTTATGATTTGAATCGTTTAATATTTATTTCATTTCAAAAATTGTCAACTTTATGGACAGACATTATTTTAAAACATTATCTTAAGAAAAACATGTTAGAGGTAAAGTTAGAATAATATTTATTTTGGCAGAATATTTTCCCCTATTAAGTCAGTATTGAATGGCAGTTTTATTCTCAAAATTTTTCTAAAATCGATTTTTCATTTAAAATCACTTTGCTTGTAAATATTTTCCCAAAGGAAATTTTCAATTCAACTTCTTCATTTTTATACTTTTTGCAAAGTATTTCCAGATCTTTTACCGAATGTGTTTTTTCTCCATTCAATTCCAAAATTACCGCTCCAGAACGAATATCAGTATTTCCGGCCATTTCTTTTTTTGATGAACTTAAAATCAGGACTCCAGTTTCTTCCGTTAATCCTGCCGCCGATTTTTCCGCTTCGCCAGCAATATTTTTTATTACTGCCCCCATCCACTTAAATTTCCCGGTATTTCTTTGATTGTTTTTATAAGTTGCAAACGATCTGTCAAAATCGCGTAAATAATTGTAGTCCCTTTCAACAGTTGCAATCATTTCTTTAAATGTCGGTTTTGTTACTCCCCAATTTCCCATTTCAAAATTATTGAATCCTAATTTTAATGCGGGAGAATCAGGTTTTACCGCAAAATCACCATTTTCAGGATCAGCAAAAAGAGGGTCAGCAAAAATAGAGTTCTGATCCAACCCATAATCCTGCCACTCTTCAAAGGTCATTGCCTCACTAACTCCTGTAAATAAACTATTACCGTGTGGATTGTAAAATAAGTTGTAATCGATTTCTTTGGCAAACTTTGGATTTGCCCTAATAAACTGAAAAGGTTTGTCGCTCACCCAAATATTATTTCTGATAATATCGTCGCAGCCCGGAAACCACACATGAAAACCACCGAATCCGTTTATTATGATATTGTTTTCTGCTTTTCTAAAAAAACCTTCACGAAACTTAATCCCCATTCCTAAGCAAAGGTTGTTATACACATGGTAGTTTGATGTTCCGTCGTCGAGATCTATTCCCCAGGAATGTCCGTCAACAGAGTGTGAAAAACGATTATTTCGAATGTGAACCGTTTTGTAACAATCGAGAAGTGCGCGCTGTTTGGTTTGTTCCGATGTTTCTTCGTTTGCAGCACCGTTGTGTTTGGTTTGCCAAAAACGGTCGCGCCCCCAACTGTTAAATGGTCCATGGTCGCCACTTTCGCGAACCGTATTAAAAGCATCGTTAAATTCGATTATATGACCGCCCCAACAACCATCGTTTATACAAATTGCAGCCCTCGGAACATTAAAAATACTGTTATAATTTGCAGTAATTTCTTCCGACTGAGAGATAAAAACACCAGCTACTTGTTTCCCGACTCTGCCAATTTTTGTAATTAAGTTCCCTGTGGCGAAACAGTTCCTGGGGTAATTATTGGTTTTGGGACCCGGTGTTAAATCAATCTCGTTTTGTGGCAAAGTATTTTCATACGATATTGCAGGCGTGCGAACCGCATTTACATCTCCCACAAAACAAATTGCACTTTCGCCAAGGTCGGAAAAATAGTTGTCAATTATTTGAATATTATTATTGAAATTATTTACAAACAGAGCATTTCCACCCAGATTTACAAAATGGCAATCTTTAACAGTAACATTTTCTGCACCCTCAATAAACAGGGCTGCGGTTCGCGAAATTGACCAGTCGCCGCGAAGCAAACGTTCATACGGTTCCATAAAAATTCGTTTGGTGTGTTGAAAAGAAATTCCATTGATCGTAACATTTGCAAGTGGCTTATTTTCCACACCCTTAAAAGAAATCAGTTGTTTTAGTTTTGCACCCTCAATAATAGAATTTTCTAAATTGGTGCCAATCAAGGGAATTACAAATAATTCGCCGGTTTCCTTATTCAGAAACCACTCGCCCGGCTGGTTTAATTCCTCAAAAATATTTTCAACAAAAAGGTGTTCTTTATGAAACCCGCCCCGGTAATTTTCATCCCATCCTCCGGCCCGGTTTTCTTGCCAACCACCCCTAAATTCCGGTTCATTGTTTTCTGAAACGCCGGTTATTTTGTAATGTTTACTCCCCCATAAACCACTATGTAAAGAATGCATGAACCCACTTTTGGGGTTCAACCAGTTAACTACTTTTTCAGGAGAAATTGCTTCTCCCGAAGTTCCTCCAAAAAACTTAGCCTCCGAATTGTAATCAGGGAAACGTGCCATCCGGTAATATGTGCCGTTCACATAAAGTTCATCAATATCTAAATTCATTTTATTCTGAATTTTAGCAACAAAAATTCCATTCCCGTGCTCTTTCCACAATAAATTAAGTTTAACCGCACCACTTAAAATTGCCTTGTCTTCGTTTTCTGCCCTAATAATTAGCTTGTGATTGTTTTGCTGATCCGATTTTATCTGAATTTCTTTTTCAAGATAATAAATACCATTTTTCAACACGATTTCAATATCCGATTTTTTAGTAAGATTTTTTAGATTTGAAAAAGTTTCCATCAAAGAATTGTCACCAGGATTAACATAAATAGTTTTTTTACTTGGAGAACAGTTAGTTATAAAGAAAATAAAAATTAAACTGCTGACAAATATTATAATCTTGTATTTTTCATTTTTGATTATTTCCATCATTTTTTTAATAAAATAAATTTCAATATAATGAAACAATTATTGATATACCTGTACTTAATAAAATTAAGTTTGGTTCAAAGCAAAGTTAATGGAAGTGTGTAATAAATATAGAAATAGCAACAGAAAATAAAAAATATCAGAGAGGGATAACCGGGTTAAAACGGTAACGGAGTTTTTGTTTAGTAATTTTGGGGCAGGATTAAGTTATCGGGTGGTTACACAGTTTGGTTTACTTTCCTGGTTAAACACAAACAAAATATCCCAGCTTTATGCCGGGATATTCTGATGAACTAACCAATCTTCAAAAAGGGTCCCAACGTCCTTTTTTGCCCTCCAAACCAACACCACATTCAATAGACCAACTTTCTTCCCAAAACTTTAACCTAAATGCCAGAATAAAAATAATCAAAAGAAAAACTAATTTTTACTTTTAAATCAATAAACAAAAATAAACAAATGGTTCATTCCTATTGCTGGGGTATTTTCAGAAAATGAGGGTTATAAATGCTAATTTTAAGGTTCATTAATTCCGGTTACTATTAAAAATGCGCCTAATAATAATTCACTTTGTCCTAAAAGCACTATAAATATATATCGGCATAATACATTTACGAAACAGCTAATTTCAATATTGAATTGGTATAATACCGATTTGACAACAAATGTCGCAAACTTTCACTTTGTTCAGTCTGCTTCTTTGTTGTATTATCGGCATTAACTCCCGAAATAGACTCGGGACAAGCTATTGTAATTTCAAAATTTGCTATGCGGCATTTTGAAGAACAATTGGTATAATTTGGTTTACAAAAGAATTTGAATAAAAAAAGCCAGGTTCAAAAAGAACCTGACTTTACAACCTTCAACTACTAACCGATTTTATAACCCAAAAAAATTATGAAGTATTAGTTTTTATACTAATTACTTTGAATTGTCTGGTACAAAAAAAGAAAGATATTGATTAATGGTCTGTAATAAAAGTCACAGAAGACCTGAAAAATTTATAAAATTTCTGGAGAGTTTAATCTTATTGTCGTTTTCCAGTTTTTTTAGCAACCGCGAGATAACCTCACGCGAAGTATTTAATTGCAAAGCCAAATCCTGGTGTGTTCCACTGAATGTTGTAGCTCCCGATTTTTGGTTTCTGCCAATAAAATATTTAATGAGCCGTTCATCGAGTTTTAAAAATGCTATCGAATCTACAGTATCGATTAATTCCCTAAAACGATTCTGGAATGTTTGCATTACGAATTGTTTCCACGAAGTGTATTTAATTATCCAAATGTCAATCATTTCTACAGGAAGCATTATTACTTCTGTTTCTTCTTCTGCGATAGCTTTAACGTTGCTTGTTAACTTTGCCATACAACAAGTTAGCGACATTGCACAAGCTTCATTTTTCTGAAGGTAGTACAATAAAAGTTCGTTTCCTTCGTCGCTGTTACGCGAAATCCGGATCAAACCCTGTAATACTAACGGAAAAGTTGAAATAAACTGACCTTCACGAATTAGAACTTCGTTAGCCTGAAAAGTTTTACGTATTCCAATATTATGGATTTCTTCCAGTAATTCCTTTTCAAGAAAATTATATTGACTTAAAAAATCTCCCACAAAAATTAGCTAAACAGTACAAAAATAGTCATCAATTTCAACAATTCAATTGCATTGAGAATGCTTATAACATTCACGAATTAATATTTGTTTAAAAATATTGCAGAAAATTATAATCCAAAGTAATTTTTATTTAGATTGGATTAAAATAAAAACAATATCTTTGTTCTTGATTGATAAGCAAAAATAAAATGAAGAAAATAATTACTACTTTAATTGTGACATCACTTGTTCATTCATTTTTACTCGGACAGGAAGCCCCACAAAATACAGCGGATATACTTACAAACCAGTCAATTTCTAAAGTTCAGATTGGAGGTTATGCCCAAATAGATTATAATCAGCCAATTAAAGAAAACAGCTTTAGTAACGGAAACTTAGATGTACACCGTTTAGTACTTTTGTTTGGATATCGGTTTAACGAGCGGACCAATTTTGTTACCGAAATAGAATTAGAACATGTAACAGAAGTTTATGTTGAACAAGCATTTTTGAATTATGAAATTTTGCCCTGGCTGAATTTCAGGGGTGGTTTATTGCTGGTTCCCATGGGAATAATTAACGAGTACCACGAACCGCCAACTTTTAACGGTGTTGAACGCCCGAATCTCGACAATGCAATTGTTCCCACAACCTGGCGCGAAATTGGTGCTGGATTTACCGGAAGATTTGACAATGCGTCGTTAAAATACCAACTTTACCTGATGAACGGTTTCAACGGTTACAATGAAGGGGGTGTATTTCGTGGAACCGATGCTTTCCGCAAAGGACGACAAAAAGGGGCTGAATCGTTTATAACCTCGCCCGCTTTATCTACAAAAATTGATTTTTATGGAATTCAGGGACTAAAACTGGGTTTATCCGGTTATTTAGGTGAATCACAATCGACACTTTATAATGAAATTAATAAAGACAATTTAGCGGCTGTAAACAAGGCCGATTCTTCGGTTGTTGGAATTTCAATGTTGGGTTTTGATGCACGTTATCGAAAAGGCGGTTTTGTAGCAAAAGCACAAATTAATGTTGCAAATATTAACAAAACAATCGAATATAATAGTTTTACCGGAAAAGATTTGGGAAGCCAACTATTTGGTTGGTACGCCGAAGCTGGATATAATTTATTACAATCTTCAGCAACTTCACAGAAATTAGTTCCTTTTGTTAGGTTCGAAAAATATAATACTCATGCTAAAACTGAAGGAGGCCTGGCTATCAATGGAACATTCGATCGAACCGATGTTACTTTTGGGGCTGGTTGGTGGTTGGCTTCAGGAGCTGTTATTAAAATCGATTACCAGTTTTTCCATGATGTTTTAAAAAATTCAAAAGAGCAGTTAAATGTGGGAATTGGTATTGCATTTTAACATTATTAAAAATGAGTTTCAAACCATTATTATTAATTTTTTTATTTGTATCCGGTGCTTTTCAAACCAAATTGAATGATTTTTATCCAGAAAAGCTTGCACAGAAAATGGTAGTTAATGTTTTAAAAGATAAAAATCTGAGGCTAATCGAAAAGGTAGGAACATCGGTTATTATTGAGGAAAATGGACTTTTGGTAATTTATCGTTTTAAACAAACCGGAAGCGGACAAAACTTATACGCTGTTTTTGCACAGGCAAAGGGTCGATTTGATTTCTTTGATTATTTGGTTGTTACAAACGAAAATTTTGTAATTAAAAAAGTTAAAGTTCTAAAATATCGTTCAGAACATGGTAGCGAAATTGCTTCAAAAAAATGGTTGGTGCAATTTGAAAACTATTCATTGGGTGAGTTGCAATATGGAAAAGAAATTTCAGCACTTTCGGGTGCAACAATTTCAGCAAATTCAATTGTTACCGATATCCCAAAAGTGCTGAAAATCCTTCAATCGAGTTGTAATTAATTAGAGTCTGTCTTTATAGTCTAAATTCAATATAAATAATAAAAATCTCAATTTACAAGCATCAAAATACAAATAATTAACAATGATCGAAATCTCAATTTACAAAACGGTTTTGGGAATTTGAACACTGATATTTGGGATTTATTTGTTTTTTGTGTTTTGTTATTTGGTGCTTCATTTCAAAAATTGCCGACATTATGGACAGACACTAATTAGGCCGGCGATTATTGCTTTTCCCCAGTCAGGGTAAAATCACCGTCGTAGGTTGAACCGGTGCCTTTAAATTTATCACCCTCAACTTTTACGCTAACTTTAATTACGTCGTATTCGGGTTTAAGTTCAAAATAAAGAATATTCCCTTCTTTCAACTCCACTTTTGTAAAAGGGTAAACACCTCCTTCGTCTGGAATAACATCGCCGGCAAGTTTACCTTCTTTTTCAACAAATTTTAGGATACCCGTCATTTGGCCTTGTCCTGTTTCAACGGTATATTTCCATTTCCCAAGCACCTGTTTTGCATCTAAATTGGCAAAACCCTGAATAGAAAATCCCAGGACAAAAATTACAATTAGTAGTTTTTTCATAATTTAAAATTTAATATTATTAAAAAATATATTTAAGTTTTAAATGTAATCAATAAAATGAAAACCACAGAAATATATTATTTTAAAATTGAAAGAAAGTGTTGGAATGATTAAATTGTAACTTAGTTCGAATTCGATCGACGTGTTAGTTAGTTTGCGCAGGGTTTAAGTTATAAAGCCTGAATTTTAGGTAAAAATATTATCAACAGATAAATAAAATATTGTGGTGATAGAAATTGTTTCAAATTTACTCAAACATATCTTTCATTTTTTCAAAAAATGATTTTTCAGCTGCCGAAGGCCCTTCTTGAAATCCGGCTGAGTTTTGAAGTTTTTCCAATGCCCGTTTTTCTTCCTGGTTCAATTTCTTTGGTATCCAAACGTGCACCCTGACTAAAAGATCGCCTTTGCCATATCCGTTAACATCGGGAATTCCTTTTCCCCGTAAACGAAGAATTTTTTCGGGTTGTGTCCCGGCCTCAATTTTAACTTTTACTTTTCCTTCAACTGTTGGGATCTCTGAAGTTGTGCCCAATGTTATTTCAGGAAAAGACAAAAATAAATTATGAATCAGGTTATTACCATCGCGGACAAGTTCGGGGTGGTTTTCTTCGTTAATTAGCACCAAAAGATCACCGTTAACACCACTACGTCTTCCGGCATTTCCACGACCCGATACGTTCAATTGCATCCCTTCGCCGACCCCGGCTGGAATATTAATATTTATTACTTCTTCTTCGCGAATAACACCTTCGCCGGCACAGTGGTGACATTTGTCGGTTATCATTTTGCCCTGGCCCTGACAAGTGGGGCAAGTTGAGGTTGTTTGCATTTGCCCCAACAATGTGTTGGCAATCCGGGTAACCTGACCCGAGCCACGGCATGTCCCGCAATTAGAATACGAAGATCCGTTTTTAGCACCAGTACCGTCGCAATGCTCGCAGGAAACATATTTTTTTACTTTTATCTTCTTTTCTACCCCGTTAACAATTTCTTTTAAGTTGAGATTTACTTTCACCCTTAAATCTGATCCCCTGCTCACGCGCCGTCCGCTTCTGCCCCGGCTTCCACCGAAACCTCCAAAGCCACCAAAATGGCCACCAAAAATGTCACCGAAGTTTGAGAAAATATCTTCAATATCGTTAAAGCCACCGCTAAAACCGCCTCCTGCAGCACCGCTCATCCCAGCATGTCCAAATTGGTCGTAACGTTGTTTTTTATCAGGTTTACTGAGCACATCATACGCTTCTGCTGCTTCCTTAAACTTTTCTTCTGATGTTTTATCTCCAGGATTTTTGTCAGGATGAAATTGGATAGCTTTTTTGCGGTAAGCTTTTTTTATTTCCTCGGGACCAGCATTTTTTTCTATCCCCAATACTTCGTAATAATCTCTTTTTGCCATTTTTTTGATAACCTTTTTATTCTCCGATTATTACTTTGGCAAACCGGATTACCTTTTCATTTAACAGATAGCCTTTTTGAATTACATCGACTACTTTGCCTTTTAGCTTTTTATCGGAGGCAGGGATTTTTGTAATTGCTTCGTGATGATCAACATCAAATTCCTGATGCAATGCTTCAATTTCTTTTACATTATTTTGTTTCAGGAATTCGTTGAATTTATTGTAAATAAGCATAGTACCTTGTTTTCCGGCATCTTCGTCCGAAAGTTCTTTTAACGAGTCGAGTGCACGTTCAAAATCATCGACAATGGGTATAATATTTACCAAAATCGATTCGCCACCGGATTTAATCAATTCCATTTTTTCTTTCATCGTCCGACGACGGAAATTATCAAACTCTGCCTGCAATCGTAAATGCTTGTCTGAAATATCGCTTACTTTTTCCGAAAGCTCTTGAATGACTGAATCTTTTTTATCTTTTTTTGATTTTTTCTTTTTACCGGGCTCTTCTGCACTTGGCTCTTTTTCCTCTTGAATTTGGGTTTCTGTATTTTCTACCGAATTATTTGCTTCGCCCATTGTATTTTCTGCCTTAGTCTCTTTTTCTTTTTTGATTTTTTTTTCTGCCATTTTTCTGATTTTTGACTTGCTGCACTTAATATCAAAAAATTTGCCATGCCTTTATAAAAGACAAATTGACACCCAATTATTAAAAAGAGTGCCAATTTGAATTGTTTTGAAATATTTTTCTTTGGGGTTTGCTTTAATAATATATTATTTTCCAGTTGCGGAATTAAATTGCAAATTATTGCAAGATGAATCTGCTTTGCTTATTGTTCCAATCAAGCTGAGCAACTTTGAACCCCGAAAGCCTGTAATTTGCAAATAACTTTACCTGCCGGTTATTTTACGTATTTGACCAATGCCGCTTCCAGGGCAGGACCGCGCAAACCACGTCCTATAATTACACCGTTGCCATCAATTAAAAAGTTTGCAGGAATACTTCGTACACCGTAAATTGCTGCGTGTTTCGAATACCATCCTTTTAAGTCGCTTATGTGGTATGGCCAAACCAGTTTGTCATCTGCAATTGCTTTTTTCCATGCCGCATCTGTACGATCGAGCGAAACTCCAAAAACAGTAAATCCATCACCATTTTCGAATTTTTTATC
>JABGRN010000014.1 GCA_018648265.1 Prolixibacteraceae bacterium
ATTCTGTGCATTTTGAATTCTCATAACGAAAAACTCATGAATAATTCAGGTTAGAATAATTTTAAGAAAAAGATAAGATATGTTTTTTAACTGATTTATATTAATTTGGACCTTGCTTAAAAATGAAATCAAAAGATGAACACAAATAGCTTTTTAGCTTTCGATATTGGAGCCTCAAGTGGAAGGGCAATTTTAGGGACGATAAAAAACGAGAAAGTAGAATTGACTGAAATCCATCGGTTTACAAACCAAATGACACGTTTGCATGGAAACTATTTTTGGAATATTTACAGTTTGTTCGATGAACTTAAATTGGGTCTAAAAAAGTGTATCTCAGAATATAAAATTCAACCCGATACCATTGGTATTGATACCTGGGGAGTTGATTATTCGTTAATTAGCGGCGACAAAAAACTAATTGGTTTACCTTTTGCTTATCGCGATCACCGGACCGATAATTCGATTAATGAGTTTTTTAAGTTGTTATCTAAAAAGGAAACTTATTTTTTAACCGGAATTCAGTTTTTACAATTTAATACTTTGTTTCAGCTTTTTTCTTCGGTAGAAGAAAATTTTTCAGGTTTGAAAATTGCAGCCAATCTGCTTTTTACTCCCGATACTTTGAACTTTCTGTTTACAGGTAAAATGAAAAACGAATATACTATTGCCAGTACTTCGCAATTATTAAAACCGGGCTTGCCACTTTGGGAACAAAAACTTTTTGATGTTGCCGGTATTCCTAAAAAACTTATGGGAGAAATAATTCAACCCGGGACAACTATCGGAAACTTGCTTCCTGAAGTTTCGGAAGAGACAGGTAGCAGCCAGGTTCCGTGTGTAGCCGTGGCATCTCACGATACGGCTTCTGCAATTGTATCGGTTCCTGCCGATGGCGATAATTGGGCATTTTTAAGTTCCGGAACATGGTCGCTTTTAGGAATCGAAAGCCCGGTTCCGCTTGTTTCTGATAAAAGTTTGGAAATGAATTTTACCAACGAGGGTGGGGTGGAAGGAACCACACGTTTTCTGAAAAATATTATGGGAATGTGGCTTATTCAGGAATGTAAACGTATTTGGGACAATGAAAATGTACTTAGCTGGCAGGAAATTGTTGATTTAAGTGATACCGAGGAGCCATTCAAAAGTTTAATAAATCCTGATGATCCATCTTTTCTGAATCCGGGAAATATGCCAAAGGCCATTCAGGATTTTTGTAAACAAACGGGTCAAATAGTCCCGGGATCAAAAGGCGAAATTGCCCGATGTATTTACGATAGTTTGGTGTTGAAATACAAATTCACACTAAAACAAATTGAGTCGATAACTGGTAGAAAGATTGAAAAACTTCATATTATTGGGGGGGGCGCACATAACAAGGTAATGAATCAATTGACTGCAAACGCAATTGGAATTCCTGTTTTGGCAGGCCCGACAGAAGCAACGGCAATTGGTAATATTATGATGCAGGCCAAAGCTGCGGGAGTGGTCGAATCATTAAACGAAATAAGGAAAGTGGTTAAAAACTCGTTTGATGTAATTGAGTATTATCCTTCTCCAAAATTAGATTGGGAAAAAGCTTATTCGAAATTTGAGAAATTAAATTGAAGCTTAATTCAAACTATATAATACCGAAAAGAAATGCATAATACTGCCTCCTAAAACAAACAGGTGCCAGATGCCGTGGCCGTATTTTAAATTTCTCCAGGCATAAAATATTACGCCAAGTGAATAAAAAACACCCCCTAAAACAAGAAAAACAACACTAATTCCTGGTAGATTCTTCATCATTGGTCCAATTGCAACAACAAACATCCAACCCATTGCAAGATATAATCCTACCATTAATTTTCGGAATTTAGTTAAATAGATGGAGCGGATAACTACTCCGGCGATTGCCACTCCCCAGATAATTCCAAATAAAGTCCATCCAAAAGCACCACGAAGTGCAGTTAAAAGATAAGGTGTGTAAGTTCCGGCAATCAGCAAAAAAATGGCAGCATGGTCGAACCGCGCAAAAAGGTTTTTAACTTTTGCTTTTGTAAAACTGTGGTACAAAGTAGATGACAAGTACAAAAGAACCATGGTACTTCCAAAAATAGTAAAGCTAACTACATGCCAGGCATCGCCTTTAATTGCTGCAAAAACAACCAACAAAACTAATGCTGCAATACTTAACAATGTTCCAACACCGTGCGTAATGCTGTTAAATATTTCTTCGCCAACCGTCAAAGACCTGTACACTGCTTTATTTCTTTTTGATTTTATCATATTTTGAATTTATTCTCTAACGTTTCGAACGTATTTAAATTTTGTTCGAAAATAATAAAAAAACTGATTCGCAATTTGTTTTTTAATTTTTCAAAATAATAACTTCTTTTAACTAATTGGGAATTAAATATTAAGAGGAATTTTAAAATGTTTATTTAGAATCAATAATTAACAAAAAATTCTGCGATGAGAAATCAATTTTTGTTGCACTGATTTTTTACCGCTCAATAAAAAAACAAAACTGAAATTTCACGTAATTTTTAAAAACCTTTTTGTCTTCTCCTCTTTATCAAATTCCGCTTCCATCGTTTTGTTTACTTTGGTCCAATCAATTCAATAAAGGTTCCGTCTGGATCCTGAACAAGAATAAAGAAATTTCCATCGCCAAGGCTCGAAGGTTTGTCACTTAAAATTTTTATATTGTTTTTTTTAGCTCTTTCAATAAAAGGGTTTAAATGATGTACAAAAATGGTAATGTACTGCATTCCATTATCGTCGTGCATGTATTTTTGTTTTGGGTGATTAGCTTTTTCACCAAAACTCATCAATTTCCATTCAGTAGAATTTTCGCTGTCTTCAAGTTTTAAAATGGTTACGTCGATCGACCGCCCGTCGGTTAAGCCCAATTCTTTCGATTTATCGCCATCGACGCTGAATTCGCCTGTTTTAGACATACCAATTACCTTGGTATAAAAATCGATCGATTTTTCAAGATCAGCCACAACAACGCCAACGCTTATTGTGGGATTTGAAAATTCGCTCGGTGCAATTGTAGTTTGTGCAGCTAAAACAAAAGAAAATATTAAGAATAAAAGTGATACTAACAGATTTTTCATGATTTGTAATTTTATGTTTTATGAACAGTAAATGTAAGAATAATTGTTTGGATTTTTTTTATAATTTAATGTCGTTTAGTTAGTGAAACCACCCTTCGACTACGCTCAGTCTGACTGTCACCCTGGGAGTTCACCTAATTTAATTAGGCATAATGAGATAATGACAGAGATGCTGAAACAAGTTCAGCATGACGACTAAATATTTTAGTGCAAAAGTAAGTTAAGAACGTCACTCTGAACTTGTTTCAGGATCTATATAAAAAATCTGCCATTGGCAGCGTAGTCGAAGGGTGCTTCATACTCAGGTTATCTTAATTCGGGTCTTAACTAAACGACATTTAATTATAATTTCTGAAAAACGCAGAATAAAAAGTTCTGGCGTCCTCCGGAAGGTGTTATATGGTTTTCGGCAAAACATTCTAATTTTTTAAAAGTCTTATTGAATTTTTTTGTAAGTTCCTTTTCTGAATATTGCTGAACTTTTAGCCCGCTACACTCGTCGGGTCCGTTGTTCGAGAAAGTACTTATAATTAAAAAGCCACCTTGCACGATGTTTTCTGAAGCAGTTTTAACATAATTTTGAACATCCTTTTCATCTAAAAGAAAATGAAATACGGCCCGGTCGTGCCAGAGATCATATTTTTTTGGTGGGGTAAAATTTGCTACATCGGCAGCAAGCCAGGTTATTTGTTTCGATTTTTCGCCCAATCTGTTTTTAGCGGCTTCCAATGCTTCTTCCGAAATATCGACCAGTGTAATATCGGTAAATCCTTTTTCGAGTAAAAAGTCTGGCAAATTGCTATTTCCGTTTCCGGTATCAATAATTTTTGTTGATGCAGACAAATCTAATTTCTCAATTAAACGTAACGAAGTTTCTGGTACGGATTGGTACCAGTTTACTTTTTTAGTGTCTTTGGTCCGATAAACATTTTCCCAATGAGCTTTTCTTTTATCTGTTTCCATGGTTTAAAAATATATATTATGGAGATTGATTTCCGGGAAACTGTTTTATGTCATATTGGAAATTAATAAAATTTGCCAAAAAAGATTTTTACGGTAGCTTTGGGTAAAATTAATTATGGAATTCCCGCAAGTAAATAATAGTAATGTTTCAAATCACCTCGATCGAGCAGATATTGTTAAAGAAACGGCTGAACAAATTATGAAAGACTTTGGTATGTTTGGTGTTGAAATAACTTTTTCGGGAGATACATGTCAGGCGTACGACGAATTGCACCGCCAGCTTATCGACCAAATTACAATGCTGATAGAAAGGAATTACGATTTATTGCTTTCGGTACTTTATCAGGTTGATATTACCGAACGTGAAATTGCAAAAGCCGAGCGGGAACTTCCGCATTACAATAATGTAGAAATAATTGCACATCAGGTAATTGTTCGAGATTTGAAAAAGGTTTTGTTGCGCCGGTATTTCAAAGCGAAGGATTCTTCGGCTGAATCTTTGTTCGAAAAATTAGATTGATAATATAATAATTTTGATAAGTGCAGTACAATTAAAAATGAATTTTTGGAAACATTTTTTCTCAAAAAATGTTGAATTCTGTTAATAGTTGAGTTCTGAGAATTTTGTAATATTTCCCTTGTCAGAAAATGTTAATGAAGAAAAAAATTAAGCGTATTATGGTAATTTCACTTTCCATTGTTATTCTGTTTGGAATGACTGTTCTTATTTTTATGAAGCATCCAAAATTTGGCAGAATACCAACCGGCGAACGTTTGGAAAAAATTCAGAAATCTCCTCATTTTGTTAATGGTACATTTCGGAATTTAAATCACACTCCGCAAATAACAGGCGATAAAGGATTTTTTGGTATGATGAGAGAGTATTTTTCTGCTACTAACAAAAAACCAATTAACGCAATTCCTTCAATAAAAACTGATTTGTTAGATTTAAATAGTGATGAAAATGTATTGGTGTGGTTTGGGCACTCTTCCTATTTTATTCAAATTGATGGGAAACGAATTTTGGTTGATCCTGTATTTAGCGGACATTCTTCACCCTTTTCTTTTTCAGTGAAAGCTTTTAATGGGACTGACCAATATTCCGAAGAAGATATTCCTGAAATTGATTACCTTGTAATTACACACGACCATTGGGATCATTTGGATTATAAAACAGTGGTAAAATTAAAATCAAAAGTTAAAAAGATAATTACCGGACTTGGAACCGGCTCGCATTTCGAACGTTGGGGATTTGAACCAAAATTAATTGTAGAAATGGATTGGTTTGAAAAAAACGATTTTGAAAATGGTTTTGTTTTTCATGCAACTCCGGCGCGGCATTTTTCAGGCAGGGGATTTATTCATAAAAAAACACTGTGGGTTTCTTTTGTTTTGGAAACCCCAACTACGAAAATTTTTATTGGTGGCGATGGTGGTTACGATACTCATTTTGCTGAAATCGGTAAAAAGTTTGGTGAATTTGATTTGGCAATTCTGGAAAATGGTCAGTATAATACTAGTTGGAAGTACATTCACATGATGCCGGAACAAGTTTTGCAGGCGGCTAAAGATTTAAATGCAAAACGGGTTTTTCCTGTTCATAATTCAAAATTTGCTTTGGCAAACCATTCCTGGAATACACCTTTAAAAACAATTTCTGAATTAAATAAAAACAACGAAGTATTATTAGTGACTCCCAAAATTGGGGAGCTGGTTAAATTGAAAGGTTCAGCTCAATATTTTTCGAAATGGTGGGATGCAGTAGATTAATTGATTTGAATTAAGTCTTTAAAGCAAGCTCAAATCTGATGTATTATTTATAAATACTTCCACGACTTGAAGCGGTTAACAGCAATATTAACAGTTGCTTTTCCTTTACTTCGTAGATAATACGGTATTTCCCTAACCGAAGCCTAAATTGTTTTTTTTGTCCTTTCAGTTTTTTAATGTCCAAATTGGAATCAAATGGATTTTTTTTGAAGTGAATTAAGTTTGGTCTTAAATATTTGTTTTTCTTTATTATTTCTCGATTTAATAAATTTTGAAACAGGTTTGGAGATTAATAACTGATACATTACAATTTTTCTTTTATATCATCCCAATCTTCAAATTCACTAAAATCGTTTTGGTCTGAAAGTTGTTTCAATCGATAAATCTCATTTTGCTCTTCCACACTTAATTCATTATTATCTTCTTCAATAATTTGATAACTATCTTTTGGAAAGGACTCCAAAATTTTCCTGAGTTTGGAATAAAGATTATCAGTTATTTCTAAATGAATTGTTTTCATATTTCAAAGTTGCGAAATTCAATCATACAATTGTTATTCAATATTACTTCCCCTACTAAAACCCTTTGTTTTATATTCTTCCAACAATGTTTTTAACTCTTCAACAACATCCTGATTTTTCAGATAAACATTTGTCGTTTCAGCAAAATCGTTTGCTAAATTGTAGAGTTGGATTGAATCCTCCGGAATCTCCTCTTTAATCTGTCCAAAACCACCGTGCCCTTTTGCGTCAATGTATTTCCAATCGCCTTTTCTTATCGAAAAATCGCCATTTAATGAATGATGGATTGTTGCTTCGCGAAGTGGCTTTTTGTAACCTTCATTTTTAAGGATCGGCAAAAAACTATAACTGTCGTGTGCTTCATTTAATGTCATTTCGTGACCTAATAAGTTGGCAACTGTTGCATATAAATCGGTTGTGCAAATTATTTCATTTGAAACAGAATTTGCTTCAACCTGTTTTGGCCATGAGACAATAAACGGAACACGGTGCCCACCTTCGTAGGAATGCGATTTCCGACCTTTAAAACCATTGCTGGTGTTGTGTTCGAATTCAATTTCCTGTTGAATTGGAAATCCGTGCGGCGAACATCCATTGTCGGAAGTGAGAATTATAATTGTGTTTTCGTACAACCCTTTTTCTTTTAAAGCCTGAACAATTTTTTTAACAGTTGCATCGCATTCAACAACAAAATCGCCGTATTCTCCTGCCTTGCTTTTTCCAATAAATTCATCGTTGGGAACAACCGGAGTGTGTGGTGCAGCCCACGGGAAATATAAAAAAAATGGTTTCCCCGGTTTTTGCTGATTTATAAAATCAACCGCTTTCTCAGTAAAATCGGGCATTACATTTTTTGCTTTGAATCCGGGAACAGTTAATCCTGTTCTACCACCTTCGTTTGTAATTTCTGTGGGAATTCCTTGCGGAAACTGGTTCTCGACATACAAATATGGAGGCATGTCTAAAGAAGCAGGGATTCCAAAAAAGTAATCGAAGCCAACTGAGTTTGGCCCAAATAAAATGGGTTTTGAATAATCGATTTTTGAATTGTCTTGCTGCCAATTGTCGGTAAGTTCAACATTTGGTTCAAGAGTTTGCCAGTTTAAACCCAAATGCCATTTTCCGATAACGGCTGTGTTATAACCATTTTTTCGTAAAAGTGATGCAACTGTTGCTTCGCCTTTATTAATCAGGGTAGGGGAGCTACCCCACAAAACACCCGATTTTAACCGGGTCCTGAATGCGTAGGTTCCTGTCAAAATTCCGTAGCGGGTTGGAGTGCAAACAGCTGAATTTGTATGTGCATCTGTAAACATCATCCCATCTTTTGCCAAGGCATCCATTGCCGGAGTAGGGATTTTCGATTCAGGATTATAACAACCCAAATCTCCAATTCCCATATCGTCGGCGAGTAAATAAACAATGTTTGGCCGGTCTGGTTTTACAAATTTTTTGTCCTCACAACTTGAAAAGAAAATATTTGCGAATATTACAGCAAATGGAATGATGTATTTCTTTTTCATATTATTATTATTGTTTCAGGTTGCATGTTTCGAGTTTCAGGTTTAACTAAAAATTTATTTTATTTCTGAAAACTGCGACTGAAAACTGCGACTGTTTACTTTTTAATATCCTCTTATTTCCATTAATTTGGTTTTCAATTCTTCAACTTTTAGGGGTTCGGTGAGATAAAGATTATCTTTTTCCTGAGGATCGGTTTTTAAGTTATATAATTGTCCTTGCGGGCCACCCGGTATTGGATCTGGGTTTTTAGGTTCCGAAAAACCACCCGACCCGAGCCCTTCAATTAACTTCCAGTCACCATCCCGAATTCCGAATTTTCCTTGTCCGGAATGATGAATAACCGGAGCACGATTATTTGTTTTTTCAATTTCTTTTAATATCGAAAGAATTGAAAAACTGTCCTCTGGTTTTTCTGTCTTATTTGTTTCAAAAAGATTACGCACAGTATCAAAGAAATCAGTTAGCGAAATAGTTTGTTTGGAAGTTGTACCTGGCTTAATTCTTCCCGGCCATTTTACCATAAAAGGAATGTGATGCCCACCTTCCCAAACATCGCTTTTCATTCCACGGAATGAATAATTGGAGCGGTGATTGAATTTGTCAATAAATTCCGGCCTCCAGTATGCACCATTGTCACTGGTGAAAATTACCATTGTATTTTCTTCTAATCCATTATCTTTCAAACTTTGTAAAAGTTGACCTACCTGATTATCTACCATTTGTACAAAATCGCCATATTCATCAACCGTCGAAGTCCCTTTGAATTCTTCCGTTGGTACCCAGGGTGTGTGAGGTGCATTCATAGGGAAATAGAGGAAGAATGGTTTGTCAGAACCTTTTTGTTTTTCAATAAATTCTACTGCTTTGTTTGTAAATGTTGGCAAAACTCCTTCAAAAGTAAAAGATGGTGCCATTTGTCCCTGTCTCCAAAATGCACCAGTTGCATAAATTGGGGCATTTAAACAATTTCCTTCGGTGTAAGCTGTAGGCGCTTCAACGGCCAGGTTATTTTCCAAATACATGTATGGCTGAAAATCGAGAGAGGCGGGTAAAATATACGAATAATCGAATCCGGCTCCCAGCGGACCGCCTTTTGCAGGTTGAGTAAAATCAATCGATTCGTGATCTTTAAATCCACGAAGTGCCTGAGTAAATTCAATTCCGGGTTCACCCTGATGATAGGTTCCATCTTTCAATTTAAAATCAACACCCAAATGCCACTTACCGATGCAGGCGGTGGTGTAGTTTTGGTTTTGTAAATATTTTGCAACTGTTGGTGTTGTTTCTTCAATTAACGAAGGACTGTAACCCAAAAGGACTCCGCTTTTGATTCGGCTCCGCCAGCAGTATTGTCCGGTTAAAATGCCGTAACGTGTTGGTGTACAAACCGATGAATTGGAATGTGCATCCCTGAAAACCATTCCTTCCTGAGATATTTTATCGATGTTTGGGGTTCTGATTTTTGAATCAGGATTTAACGAAGAAACATCGCCGTAACCCAAATCATCGGCCAAGATGTAAACAATGTTGGGATGGTCTAATTCCATGTTATTATTATTTTCACAGGAATTTAGTATAAGTAGCGAAATTAGGATACTTGCAAATAATAATGTCTGTTTTTTCATTTTAGAGTAAGTTTGTTTTAACATCAAATTTACAAAAGATAATTTATAGATTTTGTAACAATTAAAATCATATTGCACTTTTTATATTTTTCCACTTCCATTCGTTATTTTTTATTTTCTGTTGCTATGCTGTGCAAAAGAAAAATGCCCCTGCAATTGAAAAAAAAAGCCATCCTGAAAAAGATGGCATTCTAAAGATATTATTATTTAATGTGGTTTAATACTGATGAAATGCATCTGAAATAAACGACAAGACCACTGGCAAAGATTGTCTCCAGTAAGTCCAGTTGTGTGCACCTTCGCGAATACGGAATTCATGAGGAATTCCATTTTTACGCATTTCTATGTGAACCAGCGAATTCCCTTCATATAAAAAATCATCGTCGCCACAATCGATAAACCAGCGCACTTGCTTTTTCTGATCATCGGGCATATTTTTCATCATTTCAGGGACACTGTGCTTTTTGAAATAGGTTTCTATTTCTAACTCGGTGGCATCCTCCATTCCGGCTCTCGATGTGTATCTTTTCATGTCATCCATATTTAACGGGCCACACGAAGCACTTAATGGACAAGCCGATGAAAAAAGTTCGGGATGCCGAAGTGCAAAAACAAAAGTACCACCGCCGCCCATCGAAAGTCCGGCAACTGCGCGATACCTTTTTTCGCCTTTTATCCTGTATGTTTCTTCAACAAAAGGCATAAATTCTTCAAAGAAAAAGTCTTCGTATCGCCAGTCTCCTTTTATATTATTAAAGTAACCACGTTGTCCTGTATTTGCATCTGGCATTACAACAATCATTGCAGTTGCGCTTCCTTCCAGAATTGCTTTGTCGGCAATGCGTAGTATTTCGCCAAATTGCACCCAGCCGGTTTGATCGTCGCCGGCACCGTGCAAAAGATACAAAACCGGATAACTCCGGTCCGATGTTTCGTAATCGGGTGGGAGATAAATGGCATATTTTTTATCCATTTTCAGGATTTCGCTTTTCATCGACAGGTTGTCGAAGACTTTTCCGGTTTGGGCAAAAGCAATTATCGGCAATAAAAGAATGAGTAGTAAGGAAATTTGCTTTTTCATTTTTAGTATAGTTTTTTTGATTTGGTTAAACGTACAAAAAAATGTTGAAAAAAATGAAACCCTTACTTTCAAATAATGATGAAACACCAAGATTGTTTCAAAAGTAGTTGTTCAACAACAATTTTCCCCTACTTGAATTGGGGGACAAGCAACTGTGCCGAAAGAGCAAAATACACAACAGTCACCTTTTTGTGGTTTTAAAATGGCATGGCACTTTTCGCATTCATAAAAAAAAGTACATGCATTTTCAGGCATTTTCTCCTCTTTTTGAAAGCCACATTTGGGGCAGGTAATTACAGACTTTAAAATTACCGGACGAATATTGTTAAAATCAAAATCTTTCATGGCATAAATTCCAGTTATATCTGCAAGATAACATGAAAACAAATATTCTAAATTTATTTTCTGGAATTTTCAAGAATTGAAGTAATCCCCGTTTCTTTTTTGCAC
This sequence comes from Prolixibacteraceae bacterium, assembly GCA_018648265.1. GTDB lineage: Bacteria > Bacteroidota > Bacteroidia > Bacteroidales > Prolixibacteraceae > Draconibacterium. Next base: position 11,039 of record JABGRN010000014.1, read on the forward strand.
TTTTTATTTTGCTCATCGCGCGAAGCAATTCGTCGTTAATATTTCCATCTGTTTGCCAAAGCTACCAACGATAACATAACAGGTACTTCAACCAAAACTCCCACAACAGTAACTAAAGCAGCCGTAGATTGTAATCCGAAAAGTGCAATTGCAACGGCAACGGCTAATTCAAAAAAATTACTGGCACCAATCATTGCGGCAGGCGAATTGATGTTATGTGGTAGTTTTAATTTGCGGCCTCCAAACCAGGCAATAAAAAAGATGAAGTAGGTTTGAATAATCAATGGCACGGCGATTAACAGGATAATAAGTGGTTTTTCGCTTATATTATTGCCCTGAAATGCAAATAGTAATACCAGTGTAATTAAAAGAGCAAAAATTGAAACTGGTTTAAATTTTGGAAGAAATTCATTCTTAAACCACTCCTCTCCATTCTTGCGAACAAGCATTTTATGGGTAAAGTAACCAGCTGCCAAAGGAATAACTACAAATAGTAAAACACTTGCAATCAGTGTGATATACGGAATTTCTATATTTGTTATGCCCAAAAGTAATCCAACAATTGGTACAAAAGCAACCAAAATGATAAGATCGTTTACTGAAACCTGCACTAACGTGTAATTGGGATCGCCATCGGTTAAATAGCTCCACACAAAAACCATTGCGGTACAGGGAGCTGCTCCTAACAAAATAGCGCCGGCAATATATTCACCTGCAAGTTCAGGAGATATGATTGCTGAATAAATTTTTGAAAAGAATATCCAGGCAAAAAAGGCCATTGTAAAAGGCTTAATTAGCCAGTTAATCACCAAAGTAAGTACAAGTCCTTTTGGACGTTTTCCAATATTTTTGATACTTGAAAAGTCAACTTGCAGCATCATTGGATAAATCATCAGCCAAACCAAAACAGCTACCGGGATATTTACTCCAAAAAACTCTAACCTGCTCAAAAATTGAACACTATCACCAGCAAAATTTCCGATAAGGATTCCGGTTGCAATACAAAGTGCAACCCATAAACTCAGGTATTTCTCAAAGAAACCTATTTGTCTCCTTTGCTGTTTCATTAAATTGATTTGTTTGCTGTAACAGTAATACTGTATATCCCAATTTTCGATTTTTTGAAATTATTAAGTTCCTTTTCCGATAGGTAGTTTGTCTTAATATGATCGGGAATTACAATCTTTTTTTCGTTGTGAATTTTAATTTCAGAAAATCCCTGGTTTTGAATAATTCCCAAATAATCTTCTTTTTGAAGTGCGCCCGAAACACATCCGGCATACATTTCGGCGTCTTCTTGTAATCCTTTGGGCAGAGTTCCAGAAAGTACAACATCGGAAATGCAGAAATGGCCTGAATGTTTCAATACACGGTAGATCTCACTGAATGCTTTTTCTTTATCGGGAACTAAGTTCAGCACACAGTTGCTGATAACCACATCAAACAAATTGTCTGGCAGTGGAATATTTTCAATATCACCTTGAACAAATTCTATATTTTTAAAATTGGTTTTATTTAGATTTTCGTTGGCTTTTTCCATCATCTCAACTGTAAAATCCAGCCCTGTAACTTTTCCGTTTTTCCCGACAATCGAACGTGCAATGAAACAGTCGTTTCCTGCGCCACTTCCCAAATCCAATACATTGTCGGCAAGTTCTATTCCTGCAAATTTTGTTGGGATCCCACATCCTAATTGAAGGTCGGCATCGGGATTGTAGCCTTTGATTTTAGAGTAATCGTCGTTAAAAACTGTGTAATCGGTACTACTACAGCCTTTTTTTCCACAACAAGAAGATTGTTCAAGAATTATACTTTGAGAAGCAATTTCCCCGTATTTTTTTCTGACAACAAATTTTAAATCTTCAGCTTTCATAATTGCGCTTTTATTTTTTTCAAATACAATTTCCAAAAAGCATCTTTTATTTCATCGCGCACCCGAATGTATTCACTCCAGATAAACTTGTCAGTTCCAACTGCGTGAGAAGGATCATCGAATCCGATGTGCAAACGATTTTTAACTTTACCAATAAAAGCCGGACATTTTTCGTTCGCTCCACCGCAAACTGTAATTACATAATCCCACTCTTCTTTCAAATATTTTTCAACCGAATCGGAAGTATGATTACTAATATCAATTCCAATTTCTTTCATGGCTTTTGCCGCTCCTCTATTCAATTTTCCAGATGCTTCAGTACCGGCAGAAAAAACTTCAAGATTTTTATCAAAAGATTTTAAAAAACCGTGTGCCATTTGGCTGCGGCACGAATTTCCGGTGCAAAGGATTAGTAGTTTCATTCTAACTAATAGTACAATTAAATTTCAAAAATTCTAAACCATAAAAATCGCCTCTTCATACATTTTTTCTACGATTTCCGGTGTTGGTGGTGTTTTCCCTTTTTCGTATCCCAAATCGGTTAATCTGAAGTGCAGGAATTTTTTTAAGCCATTTTTTTCGAAGGTCTTTTTGCCACAATCCAACTTACAACCATCAATTACCAGCATATTTGTATCACGCACAGAATCTATCATTTCTTCGATTCCTGCACTCACAAAAGCAAGGCACTTCATCGATCGTGCCTGATTAGCATGAAGTTTTCGGGCAAGCAAATCGCTGGCAAGTCCTAAATCGGCTGCGCCTGAACAGGCAAAAACAGTACATTTTTCAGGATCGGAACAACTACAGCGAATATTTTTTTCCATCGCGTTAAAATTTTAGGTTATATATTGAAAAAGTTAAATAAGAACCCAACCATGGTAATTCCGACAGCAACAACACTAACGAAAATGACGATAAGTTGCCATTTCAGAACTTTTTTCAGAATGATAATTTCGGGTAATGACAAGCCAATAACCGACATCATAAATGCAAGTGCGGTACCAAGTGTAACTCCCTTTTCCATTAAAACGCCAACTATGGGGATAATTCCTGCGGCATTTGAATATAACGGAATCCCGGCAATAATAGCCAAAGGAACGGCGTACCAATTTTCATCGCCAAGCAAATTGGCAAGATAATCGTCGGGAACATAACCGTGCGCCCCGGCTCCAACTGCAATTCCTATTAATATGTAAATCCAGATTTTCCCAACGATTTCTTTAACAGAATCTAATCCGGCTTCAATCCGATCGTTGAGAGTTATCTTTTCATCAACCAGTCCTGGCTGATTTGATTTAACCTGATAAACCCATTCTTCAACGTAACGTTGTAACTTCATTTTTTCTAAAATAAAGCCTGAAATAATTGCAATTGTTAAACCGGTTAACGCGTAAATTACGGCTACTTTCCAACCAAATAAACTGGCAAGTAAAATTAAAGCAACTTCGTTAATTAATGGGGCTGCTATTAAAAACGAAAATGTAACCCCAATAGGAATGCCGGCTTCAACAAAACCAAGAAAAAGCGGAATGGCCGAGCAGGAGCAAAATGGAGTTACAATTCCAAGTCCCGATGCCATTACATTTCCCGCAAAAAGCGATTTACCCTCCAAAGCTTTTCGGGTTCTTTCGGGCGAAAACCAACTGCGAATAATCCCTACAATAAATACAATTAGAACCAGAAGAAGCATAACTTTTGGCACTTCGTAAATAAAAAACCAAATAGATTCGGTTAAATGTTTGCCTTCTTCTAAATTTAAAATATTATAAATCAGAAAATCAGCAATATTTGCCAGGTTCATGTAAAAGGCAATCCAGCCAACTAAAAGAGCAATTAACAATATAATTTTTTTCATTCTATAATTTCATGTCATTTCGAACGAAGAAATAGATCTGTCTATTTAAAAATGATTTCTATTTCAATCATCAGCTGAAATGACAGCTTAAATATTTAATAAACCACTAAAATAAATTACAACTACATAATAAATCCCAACACCGATAAACAGTACTGCAATTACACGCCGCATCCAAAATTCAACCTTTTTTAAAACGTTATAAAATTTGCTTATTCCTGAAATGGTAAATGCAAGTAACCAGGCAATTATAATTACCGGAATTCCGGTTGCAAATGCATAAACAACCGGTAGTATTAATCCTTTTGCACTGCCAATCGACATCGGAATTAACATCCCGAAATAAAGCACCCCGCTATACGGGCAAAACGCCAGTGCAAACACAACTCCAAGTAGCAAAACATTCCAGAAATTCCACTTTCCCTTTTCTTCTAATTTTTTAGAGAAAAGGTTTAATCCCGGAAAATTTATTTTAACTATTCCCAGCATAAAAATACCAACAACAATAAGAAGTGGACCTAATATTTTTTCGCCATGCAGCTGAAAAAATGAGGATAATTTGAATTGGTCGGCACCAATAAAAAACAGAATTGCAAGTATGGAGTACGACAAAGCCCTGCCAAGGGTGTAAATTAATCCATTATAAAATACCCGTTTTTTAACTTCGAGGTCTTTTCCTATGTATCCAATTGCGGTGATGTTCGTTGCCATTGGGCAAGGACTAATTGCCGTTAAAAGTCCTAAAAAGAAAGCCGATAAAATTGGAATATTCGTGTTTTCGTATAGCCCGGTTAAAAATTGTTCCATCTTACAATTTTATTCGCCCAATGCATCACGCAATGCCTGCCTGAGTTTTTCGGGTTGTCCAAGACCATACATAAAACCTTTGCTTGTTAAATCAATTTTTTCTTCGCCTTTTACTACTATTAGTGCAGATCCGGTTACCCCTAATTCTTCTGTTAGCTTTTTATTGGCGGCATTTTCGGCGTTGTACGATTTAAAAACAAGTTCCCCATTTTCCAATTCTTCAGAAAAGGGTTTCTCTTTTAATACTTTTTTGGTTTCCTTTTCAATGGCCATGCAAGTCGGGCATCGGCGCGTATTGTGGAAATAATAAACTTTTGTTTTTTCACCTTCAACTTTCGATATTGCAAATGTTTCTACATTTCCGGCAAAAACAAATCCCAGCACAAACAAGGTTAAGATTAATGATTTTAAAGTTTTCATTTTATTTTTTTTTGATTCGTATTATTGATTTAAATCTTAAATCTGGTATATAAAAGCCTGATAATTTATTTAGTTAGAAACTCTATTAATTCATTCGTTTTTGGTAAACGCCCGGTTAAAACTACTTTTCCATCGATTACCAGGCCGGGGGTGCGCATTACACCAAATTGCATGATTTTATAAATGTCTTCTATTTTTTCTATGGTTGCATCCAAACCTAATTCATTAACCGTATTTTCAGTTAATTTCTCAAGTTTTTTGCATTTTACACAACCTGTTCCTAATACTTTTATTTCCATTTCAAATTTTTTAATTTGTTCGTAGTTCGCAAAATGGCGAACAGTTATTATAAATTTTTTAAACTCCTAAAAATTGTTTGAATAAACTTTGTGCATCTTCCCAATTTTCCCTGTTGATACAATATTTTATTCTTGGCGATTCAATTTCACCTTGAATTAAACCAGCATCTTTTAATTCTTTTAAATGCTGTGAAAGAGTACTTTTTGCGATTGGAAGTTCTTCGCTTAAATCGCCACTGTAACAACATGCTTGTTTCGAAAGTAATTCCAAAACATACATCCGAACCGGATGTCCCATAGCTTTTGCATAACGCGCTATTTTTTGCTGTTCGTCTTTAATTGCTTTTTTTTCCATCCACAAAGTTTGTTGTTCGTTGTTCGCAAAACTACGAACAATTTTTAAAACAACAAATCTATTGCTTAACTTTTTAAAACGATTATTTTTGAGACTACTTTTTTTAAAATTGATAAAATGAGATTAACTGTTCAATTAACCCAAGTTTTAATTTCCGTTATATTTTTTGTTACAATTAATTCCGTTTCTTATGCACAGGAAATTGAAGAAGATCTTTATAACGAAAGTTGCACAAGTATAATGTTGGGAAGAAAAGCTACTGACGATGGCTCGGTAATTACCGCTCATACTTGTGATGCTTATTATCGTACCTGGCTTGAATTTGTTCCGGCACAAAAATTTGAACGAGATACAACTCATAAAGTTTATTGGGGCACCATGCACACCCACACTGCCTGGAGTCGCGAGAATTTAGAGTTAAAAGGTGAAATTCCGCAAGCAAAAGAAACTTACGCTTATTTAAATACTGCCTACCCCTGTTTAAACGAAAAACAGTTGGCAATTGGAGAAACAACCATTGGCGGGCATAAAGAATTAAAAAATGAGAATGGATTGTTTTTAATTGAGGAATTGGAACGAATTGTTTTGCAACGTTGCACAAATGCCCGCGAGGCAATCCGGTTAATAGGTGAATTAATTAAAGAATATGGTTATGGTGATTCGGGAGAATGTATAACAATTGCAGATACAAAAGAGGTTTGGCAGTTAGAAATTTTTGGTGAAGGACCCGACCAAATTGGTGGAGTTTGGGCTGCCCAAAGGATTCCGGACAATCATGTGGGAGTTTCGGCAAATTTATCGAGGATTGCTGAATTGGATTTAGATAATGAGGATTATTTTATGGCATCGGAAAATGTTTTTGAGGTTGCTAAGAATATGGACTTTTGGGACGAGGAAAAGCCATTTAAATATTGGGAAGTTTACAGCGGGAAAAAGCCATTTACTATTCGCGAGTTTTACGTTTTTAACACACTGGCCTCCAGTTTAAATCTCAATTTTGAAAGCGATGAACTTCCATTTTCAGTAAAAGTTGATGAAAAAGTTAACGTCAGGCAAGTGCTGGAATTGTACCGTGAAACTTATGATGGTACAGAATATGAAATGATTCGGAATTTAATGGTCGAGAAAAAAGAAAAGGACAAAGATGGAAAACAAACTGTGGTTGATACAATTGTAAGTCCGGCTGCACACCCCTGGTTATCAACCGACAGGCGAAATCTTTTAAATTCGTTGGAAAAAGACGCGGTTGTCCGTCAACGGCCAATTTCGGTTCAGTACTGTGCCTATTCATGGATTGCCCAATTACGTGACGATCTGCCCGACGAAATTGGTGGCCGGATTTGGTTTAGTTTCGATGTTCCCCGTTTAAGTCCGAGAATTCCTATTTATTGCGGAAACCTGAGTTTACCTGAAAGTTTTAATATTTGCGGACAAGATCATTTTAGCAGGGAATCTGCAGTCTGGGGATTCCGTCGTGCCAACCGTTTGGCAATGGTAAACTGGGGAACTGCTAAAGATATTATTGAACCTGAAGTTGCTAAATATGAGGACAAAGTTTTTGGTGAAATAGATTTTATTGAAAAGCGTGCTGAGGAGTTATTAAAACAAGACAAAAAGAGTGAGAAAAATGGAGAAGAATCGCAACTTTGCAAAGAATTTTTGACCGATTATTCAAATACGTTTGCCCGTTCGGCAATTGATAAATGGTGGGAATTAGGCGATGAACTTTGGGTTTTAATGAGGTGGAAATTTTAGCATATAAACATGTTTCGTATGTTTACTTCATCCCTAACTTGTTTTGGAATCCAATTTAATATAATCAATTAGGCATTTAACAGATATTGTTGCATTAAAAGAAATGGGTTAAAACCCTTTGTCTGCTGTCAATTGTACAAAACCGTTCACTGAAGTGAACGGCAAAAAATAAGAATATATTTGAAAATAATTATTATTCTTTGCCGTCAGCTTTAGCTGGCAGAATTAGTTAATAGGCTGAATAAAAGGCCTTTAGTCCAACAATTAACAAGTATTAGTTAAGTACATCATTCAATTAAAAAAATAGGCTGAAATTAATTCAACATGATGGGCTTTAAGAAAAATGATCACAATTTTACAGATTCTCATTTTATTGTAATTGAATTATTTTTCCCACATTTGTTACGTAAAAGAAAATAGATTTATGCAAAAATATATTGCACTTTTAAAGAAATTAATTTCCACACCTTCGTTTAGTAAAGAGGAAGAAAATGCAGCAGAAGTAATGCGTAATTTTCTTAAAAATGAAGGAATTGGATTTTCAACAAAAGAAAATAATACCTGGGCTTTTAACAAACATTTTTCTAAAGAAAAGCCCACAATTATGTTGAATTCTCATATCGACACGGTTCGTCCGGCGAAAGGTTACAAACTCGATCCTTTTTCCCCCATTGAAAAAGGGGATCAACTTTTTGGATTGGGAAGTAACGATGCTGGTGGTCCTTTGGTTTCTTTGCTGGCAACATTTGTTCATTTTTACGAACGTAATAATTTGCCATTTAATTTAGTTTTTGCAGCAACAGCCGAAGAGGAAATTTCTGGTCGCCGGGGCTTGGAAATTGTGTTGCCAAAAATTTCGCCCATTGATTTTGCAATTATTGGTGAACCAACTTCAATGGAACTGGCAATTGCCGAAAAAGGCTTGCTGGTATTAGATTGTTATGCCCATGGAAAATCGGGGCACGCAGCACGCGATGAAGGAGAAAATGCACTTTACAAAGCATTGGATGACATTCAGAAATTACGTGATTTTAAATTTGATAAAATATCGGATGTACTTGGAAAGGTTAAAATATCTGTTACTCAAATAGAGGCAGGAACACAACACAATGTGGTTCCCGATGTTTGTCATTTCGTAGTTGACGTGCGTACCAACGAACATTATTTAAATAAAGAAGCAGCCGGAATTTTAAATAATTTATTGGAATCGGATGTAAAACCACGTTCAGTACGATTGAATTCTTCGGGTATTTCAGAACTTCATCCGTTTGCACAATTGGTAAAAAGCAAAGGGATAAATATTTATGGATCACCGACTACTTCCGATCAGGCAATTATTCCATTTCTGACTGTAAAAATGGGCCCCGGAGCTTCGGCACGATCGCACACTGCTGACGAGTTTATTTATAAAAGTGAAATTATTGAGGGAATTAAACTTTATATCGAACTTCTGGAAGAACTTGTTCTTTAAAATTGAAACCTGAAAAATTGTAACATGCAACAATCGCAACCCAACAATCCTTTACACGGAAAAACCCTTGAAGCCATTTTGGTTTATTTGGTTAGTTATTACGGCTGGGAAGAGTTGGGAGATATAATAAAAATTAACAGTTTTCGAAGTAATCCAAGTATAAAATCGAGCTTAAAATTTTTACGGCGCACGCCCTGGGCAAGGGAAAAGGTGGAGAAGTTGTATGTTGAGACGATTGACAAATAACTAATAACGTGTTTTTTTGCATCGGTTTAACGAGTCTGGTTTATTCACATAATGAAGATACTTAGAAAGCTCTTGAAGAATTGAAACTTTTATCAGAACAAGACAGTATTCGATATGAAATGATTATTGATTTGGAATTTGAACCAATCTTCGGCAGGATCAGAAAAATTCCAGAATTCAAACAAATACTTTCAGAAATTGAAACTTAAATTCTGGGAAAACCACGAGCGGATTAAAACAAACTTACAGAGGAAAGGTTGCTTTAGGCAAATCTTTAACAGAAATCTGACAAATTCCTGATTGATCATTTCAAACAAAGAAATACAAGGAAGCCATTTAATTCCTTTTACAATATTTCAATTTTCTATAGCAATGTGTACATATAAATATCAACATGAGTATTAATCTGTTAAAAATCATGTTAAAAACATTTGCCGTTAACGTAAACGGTAATTTTAATTTATTAGTTTTGCAGCAAAAATTTGACAACTAAAATTAAATATTTATGATTCTCGGTTTATTAAAAGAATACGGAACTGAAACCCGTGTAGCTTTACTCCCGGAAACCGTAAAAACCTTTACTGACCTGAAAGTGGAAGTATTGGTTGAAAAAGGTGCCGGAGAAAATGCGTTTACATCAAATGCCGACTACGAAGCCGTTGGGGCAAAAGTAGTTTCGCGGGCCGATGTTTTCGGGCAAGCAGAAGTTCTGTTACAAATTCAGCCACCCGCTGAAGAAGATATTCAGAAAATTAAGGAAACCCAGGTTTGGATTAGTGCATTTAATCCACTTTGGGACACAAAATTGGTAAAAACATTCCTTGAAAAAGGAGTGACTACGTTTAGCCTCGATTTAATTCCACGAACTTCACGTGCACAAGCGATGGATATTTTATCGTCGATGGCAACCGTTTCAGGTTACATGGCTGTTTTAGAAGCAGCTGTAAAATTACCGACTTTCTTTCCAATGTTTATGACAGCTGCAGGTACAATTCGTCCGGCAAATATTTTGATTTTGGGAGCAGGAGTTGCCGGATTGCAAGCAATTGCAACTTCAAGAAAATTGGGTGCACAGGTTCAGGTTTTTGATGTTCGCTCGGCTGTAAAAGAGGAAGTAATGAGTTTAGGTGGAAAATTTGTTGAAGTTGAAGGTGCTACCGAAGACAAAGCTGCCGGAGGTTATGCTGTTGAACAAACCGAAGATTTCAAGAAGAAACAGCAACAAGCAATTAACGACCACGCTGCAAAAGCAAATGTTGTTATTTGCACTGCTCAGATTCCGGGAAGAAAAGCTCCGCTATTAATTCCAACAAAAGCGGTTGAAGCAATGAAACCAGGATCTGTAATTATCGACCTCGCTGCTTCAAGTGGTGGAAACTGCGAAGTAACAAAAGACAACGAAACTATTGTTCACAAAGGTGTAACTGTTATTGGTCAGTCGAATTATCCGGCACAAAAACCATTGGACGCCAGTAAAATGTTTGGTAAAAATGTATTCAACTTCATGAAATTAATTATTGGTGAAGAGGGTGCATTGAACCTGAATTTTGAAGACGACATTGTAAAAGGAACTTGTATAACTCATGCAAAAGAGATTTACAACGAACGGGTTAAATCAGTAATCGAAAACGCATAAAAATACAGATATGGAACAAGTATTACAGTTTTTCTTTGAATATAAAGAAGCGATATTTATTATCGCCTTATCCATATTTGTGGGTATTGAAGTGATTTCCAATGTACCCGCTGTTTTGCACACCCCACTTATGTCGGGAGCAAACGCAATTAGCGGTGTAATTATTATTGGTGGAATTATTCTTGTTGGCCACGCCGACCTTACTTCGTTTTCGTTAAGTCTGGTTTTAGGGATTTTAGCCCTGATGTTCGGAACATTAAACGTAGTAGGTGGATTTGCCGTTACCGACAGAATGCTTGAAATGTTTAAAAAGAAAAAAAAGTAGGAAATCATGGATAAAGTAATAGGAATATTAAACGGAATGGAATTTACCATTGGCGACTCACTACTTGAACTAAGTTACCTGATTGCCGCACTTTTATTTGTTTATGGATTGAAATTGCTTTCGCATCCTGCAACCGCCCGTACAGGAAATTTATGGGCGGCAGGCGGAATGGGATTAGCAATGGTTACAACTTTATTATTACATAAAGACGCAAACGGAAGTGGAATTCCGCTAACGAATGTTTGGATAATTTTAGCTGCAATTGGAGTAGGTTCTGCAATTGGCTGGATGGTTGCCCGTAGAGTTAAAATGACTGCGATGCCACAATTAGTTTCTATTTATAACGCAACCGGTGGTGCTGCATCAATGTTGGTTGCTTTGTTGGAATACCCAAATGCGGTGGCTGGCGATGTTGGATCTATTTTAGTAACCGTGCTCGGATTATTTATCGGTGCAGTTGCATTTAGTGGAAGTTTGATTGCTTTCGGGAAATTGGATGGCAGAGTTGGAGATATAATGAAACCATTTATGACATACATAAATTTGGTTTTATTGATTGTTACATTAGGGATGGGAGTTTACATTGTAATTTCTCCAAATCCTCCAGCCGAAATGGTTTGGGCAATTTATGCTTTGTTAGGTATCTCATTGGTTTACGGTGTAATGTTCGTTATGCCAATTGGTGGTGCCGATATGCCGGTTGTAATTTCGCTGTTGAACTCGTTTACAGGTATTGCAGCTGCAATGGCAGGATTTATTTACAACAACCAGGCGATGATTTTAGGTGGTATCCTCGTTGGGGCTGCCGGAATGATTCTTACCATGTTGATGTGTAAAGCAATGAACCGTTCACTGATAAATGTTATAATTGGTTCATTTGGCGGTGGTGGCGCAGCACTCGACCGCGAACAGGGAAATGTAAAAGAGATAACTTTAAGCGATGCGGCGGTATTAATGAGCTACTCACAGAAAATAGTTGTTATTCCCGGATACGGTTTAGCAGTTGCTCAGGCACAGCACATTGCACATGAATTAGATACTTTACTTGAAGGGAAAGGTGTTGATGTAAAATATGCAATTCACCCGGTTGCCGGAAGGATGCCAGGCCACATGAACGTATTGTTGGCTGAGGCGGATGTACCTTACGAAAATCTGGTTGAAATGGATGACATTAATCCGGACATGCCAAATGTTGATGTAGCAATTGTAATTGGAGCAAACGACGTGGTTAATCCTGCTGCCTACGACGATCCGAGCAGTCCGATTTACGGAATGCCAATTATCGATGCTCACCTTGCAAAAAATATAATCATTATGAAACGTGGAATGGGTAAAGGTTATGCAGGAATTGAAAACTTCCTGTTCTTTAACGACAAAACGCGCATGTTGTTTGGGGACGCAAAAAGCTCGATTTCGAAGTTGGTGAATGAAATTAAGAGTATGTAAAATAAATGATCAATCGATTATCAAAGATAAAAAGAAAAAGGCTTCATTAATTTGAGGTCTTTTTTTTTAGGTAACAATTCGTACTATACCAATTCAATTTTTGAAATGAGCTGTTTAGTAAATGAATAATGCTGGTAAATATTTAAAGTGCTTATAAAAAAAGTGAATTATCAGGCGCATTTTAAATAGTAATTGGTATAATTGGCAGGATAAAAACTTGTAAAAATAACTTAACAGACTGTAAAAAATAGGCCAGTCGTATGTTGATTAATTATTCCAGGATCTATATTTTTGATTAGGATAAAATTTAATAATAACTAAATTGGTTCAGAATTTTTATTTTTGATATTTATGGATTCTATTTTATTAAAAGATAAACCAAGTTGTTTCTTAATCGGAAATACAAGCCTTTTAATTAAGTGTTGTGATCTGTTAATAGAAGAAAAATGGATAATATCAGGCATCATCTCGTTTGATTCTTCAGTAATTAATTATGCAATTAAAAAGAATATTCCCTTAAAAAATAAACTTGAATCAATAAATAGTTTTCTTTCAAGTGTGCAGTTCGATTATTTATTTAGCATCGTTAACGAAATAATTCTTGATAAAACAATATTAAACCTGCCCCTCAAACTATCCGTCAATTATCACGATTCTTTATTACCAGCAGGTGCCGGTGTATTTTCGACAACTTGGGCGCTTATTCAAGAAGAGAAGGAGCATGGAATAAGCTGGCATATTATCGACGAGGGGATTGATACGGGAGATATTTTAATTCAAAAAAAGATTAGGATTGATAAAAACGAAAGTTCTATATCTTTAAATGCCAGGTGTTATCAAACTGCCATTGAAAGCTTTCCTGAACTATTACATAGATTGCAAAGTGAAACTATAAATCCCATAAAACAGGATTTTATTAAAAGAACATATTTCTCATTCAACAAAAGGCCAACAAATTTAGGTATTCTCGATTTCTCCGATTCAGAGTTTCATTTCGAGGCTTTTTTAAATGCTTTGGATTTTGGAGAAAATATTGATAATAATTTTTGTACCCCAAAAATTTTTCTTGCTAACAATTATTATATTCCAATTGATTATAGTTTTAAAAATTCTCAAAAAAATACAAAAAACGGTAGCATTGAAAAAGCAACTTTAAAAGAAATTGATGTAAAAGTTGCTGGGAAAGTTTTGTCGATCAAGGGTATGACAACCATTGATGGTGAAATAATAGAATTAGAAAAGTTAATTAAAGAATTCAATCTTCGGCAAGGAAAAGTATTTCCAATTCCTGATAGTCAGGATGTAACAAAGCTGCATTTTTTATACGAAAAGATTATCGGGAAGGAAGCTTACTGGATTCAGAAATTGTCTAATTTGAACTTTGTCGATTTCCCCTTTGTAAATAATGAAAAGTCCGCGAATGAAAAATACACAACTCTTAAATATGAATTAAGTGTTGAATTACTTAAGTATTGCAAACAAATCAACAAAGCCGGCACTGAGATAAATTTATTCAGCCTTTTGCTGTTGTATATTTCCCGGTTATTGGATAATACCGAATTTGATATTTGGTACAAAATAAATTCGGAATACAGTAACTATCCGAATATGTTTTCTCCTTTTGTTCCATTGGGGTGCAAATTTGAACAAAAGTCATCGCTTGTTAAAAACCTGGAATTAAGTAATAAATATATAAGACAAACAATTGATAAAAATACTTTTGCACGCGATGTTTATACCCGTATAAAAATTCTAAGGGAGACTGAAATAAAAGGTTTAGTTAAAAAAATACCTTTTTTTATCGGACAAATCCAAAGTCTGGAAGAATTTGAGCCGGTATTAGAAATTGGGTGGGGTATTCTAATTTCAATAAAAACAAGTGCACTGTATCTGGTGTACAACAAAAGTGAAAGAAATACGACTTTGGCTGAAAAGTTCTTTCATCATTTTTCTGTTTTTACACAAAATATAATTAAAAAGGCAAATAACATTTTTTGTGAAGTTCCATTAATTTCAGAGTTGGAAAAGGAACGAAAATTATTTTTATGGAATCAGCAAAAAGAAAACTATCCTGAAAATATTTGTATTCAGGAATTGATAGAAGATTGGGCAGAAAAAATCCCGAAAGAAATTGCAATTGTTCAAAATGAGAAAAAGATTTCGTACGGTGAATTAAATCAGAAAGCGAATAAAATTGCTTCATATTTAATTAAAGAAGGCATCCATCGGGGAGACAAAATTGGTGTAATGATGGATCGTTCAATTAATATCATTGTGTCATATATTGGAATTTTAAAAACCGGTGCTGCTTATGTTCCCCTTGATACAAATTTGCCGGTTTCGCGATTAAATTATATGATTGAAGTTTCGGAAATTAAAACGATAATTGTTGATGGTGACAAAAATCGATCATTCAATAATTTAAATATTGGACTATTTTCTGACATAATTAATAGGCCAACAATTGAATTTACCGCGTTTCCAAAATATTCTTCAAACGATCTGGCCTACATAAAATTTACTTCAGGGTCAACTGGTCAACCAAAAGGTGTAATGATTACCCAAAAAAATGTTGTAGCGTTTTTGTTTAGCTACAAACCCGTGGTTAATTTAAATGAAAAAAGAATTGGAACTTGTGTTGCACCTTTAAGTTTCGATACATCAGTCGAGGAGGTATATTCATGTCTTTGTTTTGGAGGAACCGTACATATTATGATGACGGAACAGACTTTAGATCTTGAATATTTTGCCAAATACCTTGTTGATAAAAAAATAAATGTCAGTTACATTATTCCTGAATTTGTACAGGGGATTGGTAAATATTTAAAAAATGAAGACGTAGTTTCTTTAAAAACGTTGATAACAGGTTTGCACCCAAAGAAAAATAAAATTTTCAAACCTTTTTTTGAGTTAAAATCGAAGGTATTGATTTTAAATGCTTATGGCCCAACC
Organism: Prolixibacteraceae bacterium; assembly: GCA_018648265.1. Classification (GTDB taxonomy): domain Bacteria; phylum Bacteroidota; class Bacteroidia; order Bacteroidales; family Prolixibacteraceae; genus Draconibacterium. The sequence continues at coordinate 26,482 of JABGRN010000014.1, forward strand.
GAAGTAACTTACGGATCGAGTGCATATCAGGTAAATGGCAATGAAAATCCTTTAGAAAACACTCCAATCGGAAAACCATTTCCAAACTACAATACTTATGTTGCAGATTCGAATATGCAATTATTACCCGATTATATTCCAGGCGAGTTACTTATCGGGGGAATTGGACTTTCACGAGGGTATATTAATAAGCCCGAAATAACTAAATTAAAATTTGTTGATTTTGAATATGAGAATTTTAAGACTCAGGTTTATAAATCGGGAGACGTGGTATATTCAGTACCCTCCGGCAATATTCACTTTGTTGGCAGGAATGATGACCAGGTGAAAATTAAAGGTTACAGGATTGAAATTAGTGAAATTGAGGAGGCTTTAAAAAGCAATAAAAATGTGGAAACCTCAATTGTAATAAAAAGAAAAGGGAAAAAGAGTCACGAACAATTAATTGCGTATGTTAAGCTACAAAGGAAGAATAACAATGCTACAATTCAACTTCGTAATTTTTTGCAAGATAAAATTCCCGGTTACATGATTCCCTCATTTATTATATCCCTTGATTTAGTACCTTATTTCCCAAATGGTAAAATCAACTATTCCCTTTTACCAGAACCCGCTGATTACAAAAAAGCCAACAATGTTAATATTAAAAATCCAGAATCGGCCACTGAGGAAATACTAAAACAGATTTTTGAGGAATATTTGGATGTGGAAAAAATCTCTGTGGAAGATAATTATTTCGAATTAGGGGGCGATTCGCTTACTGCGGTTCACATTATGCAAAAGATAGAAGAAATATTTGGCATGAAAATTCCAATTTCAATGCTCTATAAATATTCTTCAATTAGAAAATTGTCAAACGAAATAACTGATCAATCTATCAATAGTAAGGTAAGTTCAATAATCCCGATAAAAGAACAAGGTAGTAAGGACCCGGTATTTTTTATTCATAATATGGTGGGATCAGTATTAGGTTATAAAGACATTATTAAAAATATTGATAATCAGTACCCCGTGTATGGGATTCAATCGAATTATAACGAAGATATTATTGATGAAAATGATGGGATAGAAAAATTATCCGCCATTTATATTAAAAACATTTTACATTTAGTAAAGCATAAAAGTGTTGTATTGATTGGCTTTTCCTTTGGTGGGGTTGTTGCTTTTGAGATGGCACGGCAACTGTTAAAGCTTGGTTATAAAACTCGTTTAATAGCTGTCGATACAAATATGTCGTTTTATTATAAAAAAATGTTCCCAATCAGATACTTTTCAATTTTAATATATAATTGGTTAGCATGGGTGATTCCTTATTTTATCAAATCGGTTTCAACAAGTTTTAAAACAAAAAATCACAAACCCCTTTTAAGTAGTGTTAATCGAATTCTATTTGAGATTCAATATTTCTTAATAAAAAGAAAAGCCCAAATGCGCGAACTAATACAGAAAGAACCATTAATTGAAAATAAAAATGTAAGTAGAAAACTGGCGCGAAATTATTATCCGGGGATATATTCTGAAAAGGTATTTTTGATTCAATGTAAAGGAGAGGTTGAAGGGGCAATATTAAATAAAACGAAAACTAATTTATTTCGTCGATATGTTAAGGGTGAGATTTTAGTTGAACAAGTGGATACTATTCATGAAGAGATGTTAAATGAACCTTTTGTTGATGAAATTACGGAGAAAATAAATTCATTTTTACTTATTGATACAAAATCATAGTGAATGTTTACACATATGTTTTGCTCATAAAAACAAAAGGAGTCAGATTTACATCTAACTCCCTTACTCTCAATTGTCGGGATGACAAGATTTGAACTTGCGACCCCTCGCCCCCCAGACGAGTACGCTACCAGGCTGCGCCACATCCCGAATTGATTTATATACACACAGATTTTTTTCAGTGCGTGCAAATGTAACAGTTGATTTTTTTTCTACAAAACTTTTTTGACGAATTCATCTAATTTTAAAAATTAAGCAATAGTTTCTGTCTATTCGGTCTTCATATTTATTGATAGAATTTATAGTGTTCAATTAAAGATGTTTTGTACTTTTGCAAAATTAAAAAATAAAGCTATGTTTAAATCACTTGATATTAACGAAAACGAAGAGAAAAAGAATATTCAACCTACTGAGGTTGAGAGGGTAAAATGTTTAATTGTTGGTTCGGGGCCTGCTGGTTACACTGCAGCAATCTACGCTGCCCGGGCAAATCTTAATCCGGTGATGTATGAAGGTTTGCAACCCGGCGGGCAATTAACAACAACAACCGAAGTTGAAAATTATCCGGGATATCCCGAAGGAGTTACCGGGCCGGTTATGATGGAGGACTTTAAAAAGCAGGCTGAACGTTTTGGTACAGATGTCCGTTGGGGAATGGCAACTAAAGCTGATTTTTCGGGAGAAATTCATAAAGTTTGGATAGACGATAGTAAACTTATTGAAGCTGAAAGTGTGATTATTGCAACCGGCGCAACTGCAAAATACCTGGGCCTTGATGATGAGCAAAAATATGCCGGTGGTGGTGTTTCGGCTTGCGCAACCTGCGATGGCTTTTTCTACAGGGGGAAAGATGTTGCGGTTGTTGGTGGTGGCGATACTGCTGCCGAAGAGGCAATGTACCTTGCAGGCTTATGTAAAAAGGTATATTTAATAGTACGACGAGACGTATTAAGGGCATCAAAAGTAATGGTCGAACGTTTGATGGACACCCCAAATATTGAAGTTTTATGGAAACATCAGACCAAAGGATTGTTTGGCGATGGTGTTGTTGAAGGTGCTACCCTTGCAAAAAATCTTGGGGAGGAAAATGAAGAGGAAGTTAAAATTAAAATCGATGGGTTTTTCCTCGGCATTGGGCACAAACCCAACTCCGATATTTTTGCTGAATATGTAGATACCGACGAAGTGGGGTATATTAACACTATCCCCGGAACTTCGAAAACTAAAGTGCCTGGTGTTTTTGCCTGTGGCGATGTTCAGGATTCACAATACCGACAGGCAGTTACAGCAGCCGGTTCAGGTTGTATGGCTGCTATCGATACTGAAAGGTACCTTTCAGAAAAAAATTAGTTAAGATTAAAAAAATAAATCTAAAAAAGCAGGATAAAAGATTCTGCTTTTTTTGTGCAAATGATTTTTTTTTCGTGTAAATTATTAAAATTAAAAAAGGGGGCTATTTGGGCTCCCTTTCTTAATTAATATTTTTAAAAGATTACATATCTACCTGAACATGTGCCATTTCGGTTTTTGAGTATTTGCCATTTTCTAATTTTTTACGAACAACTTTAAATGCTTTTAATGTTAATTCAACATCCTCAATCGAGTGCATTGCAGTTGGTATTAATCGTAAAATAATTTCTCCCCTTGGAATTACGGGGTAAACAACTATTGAACAAAAAATCCCATGATTTTCGCGGAGGTCATAAACTAAATTTGCGGCTTCAATTTCGCCACCTTTCATATAAACAGGTGTAACGGGCGAGTTCGTTTTCCCTAAATCAAAACCGGCTTCTTTTAATCCTTTTTGCAAAGCATTTACGATTGTCCAAAGTTTTTCTTTGAATTCGGGCATTGTTCGTAACATTTTTAACCGTTTCAAAGCACCAATTACCATTGTCATAGGCAATGCTTTTGCATAAGTTTGCGAACGCATATTGTAACGCAGGTAATAACAAATATCAGTTTCGCCGGCAACAAAACCGCCAATTCCGGCCATTGCTTTTGCAAAAGTCCCAAAATGCAAATCCACTCCATCCTGAACACCAAAAAATTCGGGAGCACCGGCGCCGGTTTTACCCATTACACCAAAACCGTGGGCATCGTCAACCAGTAAGCGGAATTCAAATTCTTCTTTTAATTTCACAATTTCATCAAGTTTTCCCAAATCCCCCGACATTCCGAAAACACCTTCGGTAATTACAAAAATCCCACCTTTTTGTTTTTCAGCAAGTTTGGTAGCCCGTTCAAGTTGTTTCCTGAGATTTTCCATGTTATTGTGCGGATAAACATATCGTTTACCCATGTGCAAACGAACACCATCGAGAATACATGCGTGCGATTCAGAATCATAAACTATAACATCATTCCTTCCACAAACAGCGTCAATAATCGAAACCATTCCCTGATAGCCGTAATTCAACAGAAAGGCATCTTTTTTACCAACAAACGAAGCCAGTTCTCTTTCCAGTTCTTCGTGCCTGGCTGTTTGCCCCGACATCATCCGTGCACCCATTGGGTACGCCATCCCGTATTGTGCTGCTGCATCTGCATCGGTTTTCCTAACTTCAGGGTGGTTTCCCAAACCCAGATAATTGTTTAAACTCCAGGTAAGTACTTCCTTTCCCCTGAAATTCATTTTTGCACTAATTTCACCTTCCAGTTTTGGGAAAGCAAAGTATCCATGTGCCTGTTTCATGTACTTACCAATGTCGCCTTGATTTGTCCTGAATTTTGCAAATATATCCACCTTGTTAATTTTTGAGATTATTTTAGTGCAAATGTAAACTTTTTTAAATTTTTGGCAAATGTGTTAAATTATACTAACATTTCGCGAGAGGTTGATCAAAGATACATATATTCACCGGGTAAATTTTAATGTGTTGAATTGTATGAAACTCAAAATGAATATACTACGTAATTCAATATTATTATTAATATCGTTAAATTTTACAATTCTTTTAGTTTCAGGTATGTAAAAAAAGTATATTTTTGCGCAATGTTTATGAAAACAAGAAATTTTGGTTTAGGGTTGATTTTATTGGTTGTGGTTTTAAGTGCTTGTGGCGATTATAATAAAATTGTCAAAAGTACCGACTATGAGTTTAAATATAAAAAAGCAACCGAATATTACGAAGCTGGTGAATATGTAAGAGCGGGTACCTTGTTTCAGGAATTAGTGAATATTTATCGAGGTACCAGCCGGGGAGATGATATTTATTATTTTTATGCAAAAAGTATGATTGGCCAGAAAGATTATTTGATGGCCGGCCATTATTTTAAAACCCTGATTAAGGAATTCCCAACGAGTGAAAATGTTGAGGAAGCCCAGTTTATGACGGGATATTGTTCGTATTTAATGTCACCAAAACCACTGCTCGATCAGGCTGTTTCATTTGAAGCCATCGATGCCTTGCAGTTGTATATTAACTTGTACCCGTTTAGCGACAGAGTTGATGAAGCCAATCGTTTAATAGATGAATTAAAGGATAAAATGGTTTATAAATCGTATTTAACAGCTAAATTATATTACGATTTTAAAAGCTATAAAGCTGCAGTAGTGGCGCTTTCAAATAGTTTAAAAGATCACCCCGACAGCCAATACCGCGAAGATTTAATGTACATGTTATTAAAATCGAAATATTTGCTTGCCATAAACAGTGTACAGGAAAAGAAAAACGAAAGGCTTTCGCAAGCACTCGATGAATATTTTTCGTTTGTTGACGAATACCCGGAAAGCAATCATAAAAGAGAGGTGGAAAGGTTTTATGAAACTACTGCCAAATTGTTGAATTATAAAGAAGAAGAAACAAATATAAACTAGAATAATGGATTATAAAAAAACGAAAGCAGCACAAACAACTATTTCGCGCGATCTTGAGGTTTTAACCCAGGAAACCGGTAATATTTATGAAACTGTAATGCTTGTAGCCAAAAGGGCAAATCAAATTTCGTCGGAATTAAAAGAAGAACTGAACCAAAAATTACAAGAGTTTGCTTCATACACCGATAATCTTGATGAAATATTTGAAAACAGGGAACAAATTGAAATTTCAAAGTTTTACGAACGTCTGCCAAAACCTTCATTAATAGCTTTCGAAGAGTTAAAAGAAGGGGAAATTTATCACCGTAACCCGGCTCGCGAAAATAAACAACGGATATAATTTTAAGCCCAATGAGGCTTGATAAGAAAAAAATAATACTTGGAATTACCGGAAGTATTGCTGCCTACAAAGCAGTTTTTCTTTTGAGGCTACTTGTAAAAGAGGGTGCTGAAGTTCAGGTTGTTATTACGCAAGCCGGAAAAGAATTTATTACTCCTGTTACACTTTCTGCATTGTCGGGGAAACCTATTATAAGTGAGTTTTTTGGTGCTAACGACGGAGTTTGGAACAGCCACGTTGACCTTGGTTTATGGGCCGATTTAATGTTAGTTGCACCAGCAACAGCTACTACCATTGGTAAGATGGCAAATGGAATTGCCGATAACATGTTAGTAACTACCTATTTATCGGCAAAATGCCCGGTCTTTGTTGCACCTGCAATGGACCTCGATATGTTTGCCCACCCTTCAACCCAAAATAATTTGAAGATTTTACAGGAGTTCGGTAATATTATTATTGACCCAGGTGAAGGTCAGTTGGCCAGTGGATTGGAGGGAAAAGGCAGAATGGAAGAACCTGAAAATATCCTGGAAATTGTAATTGATTATTTCGAGCGAAAAAAAAAACTTCTGAATAAAACCTTTCTGGTAACCGCCGGACCTACATTCGAAAAAATTGATCCTGTTAGATTTATTGGCAACTATTCATCGGGCAAAATGGGATATTCAATTGCCGAGGAGTTAGCAGCACAGGGTGCCGATGTAATTTTGGTATCAGGGCCCGTTTCTGTATTTACAAATAAAAAAGGCATAAATGTAATCAGGGTTGAATCGGCAGATGAAATGTTTTCAGAATGTGTAAAACATTTTGGCGAGTGTAATGGAGCTGTAATGTGTGCAGCAGTGGCAGATTTTACACCGGTAAAAGCCGAATTTCAGAAAACCAAAAGAGGGAATAAAAATTGGGATTTGGAACTTCAACCCACAAAAGATATTGCGGCTGCCCTCGGTAAAGCAAAGAGTGATAAACAGATTTTAGTCGGGTTTGCACTCGAAACCAACGATGAAATAATCAATGCTAAAAAGAAACTTCAAAAGAAAAAGTTTGATTTTATTGTTCTCAATTCTTTGAATGAGTTTGGGGCGGGTTTCCAGGTCGATACCAATAAAATTACAATCATCGATAAAAACAATAATCAGCAATCTTTTGAGTTAAAGAGTAAGAAAGAGGTAGCAGTCGATATTGTTGATAAAATGATTTCGCTTCTACCGTAGTTTAACTTCCTTTTGAGGATTTTTTATATTTTTATAGTTCTATTTTAATGTTTATGAAAAAGTCATCAGTTTTTATCATACTAATTCTTTTCCTGTCCACCACATTGTTTTCGCAGGAATTGAGGTGCAATATTACAGTTTCGTCGCAGAAAATCCAGGGTGCTAACCAAAACCTGTTTCGTACAATGCAGTCCGATTTGTACGAATTTGTAAATAACCGAAAATGGACCGACCATGTTTATACTTACGACGAAAAAATCAGGTGTAATATATTAATTCGGCTCGAAGAACAAATTTCATCCGATGAATTTAAAGGTACAATGCAGGTTCAGTTGACGCGGCCAGTATTTAATTCAAGCTACGAAACCACTATTTTAAATATTAAAGACAACGATTTTCATTGCAGGTATGTTGAGTTTCAACCACTTGAATTTAACGAAACTTCGAACCGAGACAACCTGACTAATATTTTGGCTTTTTATGCCTACATTATTCTGGGTTTCGATTACGACACATTTTCGCCTGAAGGTGGAACTCCCTATTTTGAAAAAGCACAGGCCATTGTAAATAATTCGCAAAATGCCAGGGAAAAAGGTTGGAAAGCATTCGAAAGCGAGCGAAACCGGTACTGGTTAATTGAAAATATATTAAATAAATCGTATTCCGATTATCGAAATTGCATGTACAATTACCACCGAAACGGGCTCGATTTAATGTCGGAAAAACCGGAAGAGGGCAGGGCAGTTATTGCCGACTCAATGCGCGATATTCAAAAAGTATTTCGCCGCCGGCCTTCAATTTATATTTTGCAAATGTTTTTCGATTCGAAATCGGATGAGTTGGTAAATATTTTTTCCAAATCGTTCCCCGATGAAAGAAATCGGGTTATGGCCATTCTAAATGAAGTGGATCCCTCTAACGGAAGTAAGTACGAGAAAATAGCAGAGAACGAAGGTTTTTAGATTTCATTTTAATTTCACAACCCAAATTTAAGACTTTCTGTAATGTACATTATTATTCTATTCATTTCGAAGAATTATTATTTAAAATTTAAAATTGAATTTTATTTGGCTTTTGTAATTTGATTTTTGGTATTTTTAGTTCAAATTAGTTCTCTTTGTAATTTACTTAATTTCTGAGTTGAATGCTGATTAAATTGACCATTTCAAATTATGCTTTAATAAACGAACTTTCGGTTGAGTTTAGTAAAGGTTTAAATACAGTTACCGGTGAAACGGGAGCAGGAAAATCAATAATTCTGGGAGCTTTGGGATTGATTTTGGGCAACCGTGCAGATTTGTCTGTTTTAAAGGAAAAATCAAAAAAATGTATTGTTGAAGGAATTTTTGAAATCGGCAATTACAATACAGAAGCATACTTTATTGAAAATGACCTGGACTACGAATCGATGACTATTTTCAGGAGAGAAATTACACCCGCCGGGAAATCGAGGGCTTTTATAAACGATACTCCTGTTAATCTGAAAATAATGCGCGATTTGGGTTTAAAACTTATTGATATCCATTCGCAACATCAGAACCTGGAATTAAGCAATCAAAAATTTCAACTTAATTTGGTTGATACTGTTTCGGGTTCACAACGCGTTTTAAACGAATATCAAAAGTTATACGCCGAATATTTATTTTTGCAAAAGTCGTTTGCAGAGCTGAAACAGAAATCGGAAAAAGCCAAGGCCGATTTAGATTATTTCCAGTTTCAGTTTAACCAACTGGAAGAAGCTAAATTAGAGGGGAATGAGCAGTTGGAGTTGGAAAGTGAGTTGGAGAAACTTACACATGCCGAAGAAATTAAAAGCGCGTTGCTTGAAATTCAGCAATTAATGGAAAACGATCATTTTTCGGTAATTCAGAATTTAAAAGAAAGCCAAAAAGTAATAAACAAAATCGAAAATTTTATTTCCGATGCTGCGAGTATTGAAAAACGCTTGCAAAGCAGTTTGTTTGAATTAAGAGATATTCTCGATGAAACAGAAATGCTTGCTGAAAAAGTTGAATACAACCCGGAACGTATTGAGCAGGTTAATAATCGTTTAAACCTTTTATATGGTCTGGAACAAAAACATCGGGTTAGCAGCGTTAAAGAATTAATTGATATTAGAAATTATTTTGATGAAAAAATAAATGCTGTTGTTGCTTACGACAATGAAATTAAAAGTGTTGAATTAGAGTTACAAAAGCATTACAAGATTCTCGAAAGTAAGTCCGGTAAACTGTCGGCAATTAGGATTAAATCATTTTCTAAAATTGAAAAATCGGTTGTCTCTGATTTAAAACAACTGGGAATGCCAAAATCAAAGTTTACAGTTGAGCATCAAATATTGCCCGATTTTGGAGCCAACGGACAGGATACAATTTCATTTCTTTTTAATGCCAACTCTGATACAGATCCGGCGGAAATCTCAAAAATTGCTTCTGGTGGAGAGATGTCGCGTTTAATGCTTGCCATTAAAAACCTGTTGCGAAGTTCAAAAGCCCTTCCAACGGTTATTTTTGATGAGATTGACTCGGGTGTTTCAGGTGAGATTGCATTGAAAATGGGGAGTATTATCAAGTCGTTTTCGTCAACAACACAAATAATAAATATTACTCATCTTCCGCAAATTGCTGCGCGCGGCGATGCTCATTTTCAGGTGTATAAATTTGAGAAGGGAGGGAAAACATTCACTTCAATTCGAAAACTCTCTGATAATGAAAGGGTAGAAGAACTCGCGAAAATGGTTGGCGGCGATAATATTACCGAAAATACATTAAAAACCGCACAGGAACTTCTAAATGGGTGATGCGAATTCCGATTCGCATTGTTGGAGTTTTAACTCCAACTCCCGGTTCGATACTTCCTTTAAGTATCAACGTCATTCCGGCGAAGACCGGAATCTGAATCTTTTTAAAAAGATTCCGCATCTTTGTTAATATCGCCCGGATAATTTCTAATATATTTTTATTATATATTTGTAAAGCGTAAATATAAAATAAAAATAATGACAACATTCACAAGTACATTACCCGATGAATTGCTTTTGAAATTGAATGAGATGGCAAAAAAGATGGCTATTCCCAAAAATAAGATTATTGAAAAAGCACTTCATATTTATCTTGACCAATTGGTTCGGGCAGAATACATTAGGTCGTACAAACAAGCCAGAGAAGATGAGAATATTTTGGAAATAGCCGAAGAGGGAATGGCGGATTACCTGAAACAATTGGAAGAATGAAACAATGTGAAATTTGGTATGCCGATTTGAATCCCGTTCGTGGAAGCGAACAGCAAGGATTCCGGCCTGTAGTTATTATTAGTGGAAATATGTTGAACCAGTATCTCAAAACAGTAATTGCCTGCCCGTTAACAACCAAAATTAAAGGTTACAAAGGAAATATAATTTTAAAGCCAACAGTTAAAAATGGCTTATTAAAGGATTCAGAGATATTGATTTTTCATATTCGATCAATTTCAAAAGAACGACTTATCCGAAAAATTGGGAATATAAGCAAAGTACAACTTGACGAATTAAAACAAGGATTGGATGATATTTTGAGGTATTAATTGGAGTCTGTATTTTAATTCAAAAAATGACAAATATCAAATGACAATCTCCAAAATACAAATAAATAACAATTACCGAAATCCCAATTTTGAATACTATTTTGAACATTGATATTTGCGATTTATTTGTGAGTTAAATTTTGTGATTTGGTGCTTTATTTCAAAACCTGCCGACTTTGTTGACATTCACAAATTATGTTTCATTTGTATAAATGGGTGATGCGAATTCCGATTCGCATTGTTGGAGTTTTAAACTCCAACTCCCGGTTCGATACTTCCTTTAAGTATCAACGTCATTCCGTCGAAGGCCGGAATCTGTAATTTTTATTAATTTCTTAGAAAATATCAATATTGTTTAATTCATAAAAAGATTCAGCTTTTCCAATAATTTGTAAGTTTTTATCAACTATAAAAAGGGTAGGAGTGGCAAAAATATTATAATCGATGGCAACTTTGCTGTCCCATTTTTGAAAGTCTGAAAGGTTGTGCCACGATTCTGTTCCAAGTTCAAAAACAATTTTCTTCCAATCCTTTTTATCCGTGTCGAGCGAAATGGCAAAAATTTCAACATTACTGTTTTTAGCTTGTTTTTGCCACTGTTTAATTTGAGGCAACATTTCTAAACAATGTGGACACCACGAAGCCCAAAACAAGATTAAATTTCGTTCCTTTAAAACATCTGACAGAGTTATTGGATCCCCGTTAATATCGTTAATTGTGAAATCGGAAACGGTTGTGCCAACCTTCATTTTTTGTGCTTCAAGCTTACGTTCAAGAGTAGTTACTTCATCGGTTTGGCAAGTTGTGCCCGAATAATTGTCGGCAATGTATGTTATTAAATTATCCAGGTTCAGTTTTTCAAATCCTCGTACAAGGTAATCGAGGATAAATTCATATACTTTTTCGTTTTGGTTTGTATTAGTTAAGATTATATCCGAAGCTTTTTTAAACTCCTTTTCCTGTTGTTCCCGGTTCAATCCACGTTGGGCATAATTCATTAAATAGTTAAAAATTTTATCAGTGTAAACCGCCGAGTTTATTATTGTTTCATCGGTAAAATCAAGGTTTTTGAAATATCCATCCTTGAAAATTTTATTGCGGTTTTGTTTTGTCAGCGTACCATCTAAAAATGGTTCGCGGTACATTTTTATGAGTTTAGAAGCAAACAGATTGGGATTTTCATTAATGGTTTTAGTTATCAATTTATCCCGTTCCTGTTGAAGATAGTTAAATTGAGTAATGTAGTTTGTAATTGCATTGCCGGAGTTGGATACTCCTGCTCCTTTTTCCCGGAAATAGTCCAATTCCATCTCCACTTCCTTTTGTTTTTCCTTCAGCTCTTTTTCTTTTTTTATGAAATCAAACCAAAGCTTGTTTTCCACAGATTGAATTATCTCTAAACTATCTGCCGGGGCTTTAAAATCGGTTTTAAATATAATGTTCTCGTAGTTGAAAATAAAATCCAATTGTTGTGGAGGTTCGTTCATTATTCTGGCGTAAGTAGTTTGGCCCAGAATAAGTCGGTACATTCCTTTGGATATGTTGGCAGATAATTGAAATTTGACGATACCATTTAGCGATTGTGTTGTGTCTATTGGGTTGAATTTATCTCCTTTAAGCGTGCCAAATAATATCTGGTTTTGGGGTTGATTTTTAATTTCAAGTTGCAGGCTATAGGTTTGTGCGGATGAATTGAAAATAACACCAACTGAAAACAAAAAAAGAAACGCCCTTAGAAATAAATTTGTCATTTAAATTATTTTGTTGATTGAGTTTAGCTAAAAAATATAATAAAAACGTGGTTTTTTAAATTGGGAAGTTGCTTTGTATTCCGTAAACAAATCAGGCAAAAAACAATAATCGGGACAGCTATTATTAATGCAAGAAACCATATTGAAGCCAGGAAACGTTTCATAAAGTTTAAGGCAAAACTCAAATATAGAAAGGAATAGTTTAAAGTTCAAGGGTAATTGTTGAAAGTTTAAGGTTTGAATGTTCAAAGTTATAAAAAGGATACTTCTTATAATTTTTGATATCGAATTATAAAACTTACTTTTGAATAAAACTATACCAATATGAAAGCAAAAATTTTAATACTGATAGTTTTTCCAATCCTATTTTCATGTGTTTCAAATAAAGAGAACCCGCCCAATATTATTTTAATAATGGCCGACGACATGGGTTATGGCGATATTAGTTGTTTTGGTAGTGAATTTATTCAAACCCCTGTTTTGGACAAAATGGCGTCTGAAGGAATTAAGTTTACAGATTACCATTCAAACGGAGCAGTTTGTACACCCACCCGGGCGGCATTGATGACCGGGAATTATCAGCAACGTGCAGGTTTGGAAGGTGTAATTTACGCAGCTCTCGACAAGAGAATGTTTGGGATTCAAGACTCTGAAAAAACAATAGCCGAGATATTTAAAGATGCTGGTTATTCTACCGGGATTTTTGGGAAATGGCATTTGGGTTACCAACCTGAATATAATCCGGTACATCATGGTTTCGATGAATTTTATGGTTACGTAAGTGGAAATGTTGATTTTATTTCACACCGCGACGGGGTTGGCTTGTACGACTGGTGGCACAACACCGATACCGCGTATGAAGAAGGTTATGTTACCGATTTAATAACCGATTTTGCCCTTAAATTTATGGAGCGGAACAAGAAAAAACCTTTTTTGCTGTACATTCCACACGAAGCTCCGCATTATCCGTATCAGGGAAGAAATGACAAAGCCGATCGCTTGCCCGGAGTGAATTTTCAGGGGCATGGAAGTCGTCCTGATAAAAAACAAGCATACAAAGAAATGGTTGAAATAATGGATGAAAATATTGGTCGGGTGATGGATAAACTTAAAGATTTGGGAATTGAAAAAAATACTTTCGTCTTTTTCTGCTCCGATAATGGAGCTACCAATTTGGGAAATAACGGGACTCTAAATGGATTTAAAGGCAGCTTGTGGGAAGGCGGACATCGGGTTCCGGCAATTGCATGGTATCCTGAAAAAATTGAAGCCGGGGCAATTACCGAAAGCACCGTTTTAGGAATAGATGTTTTACCAACACTGCTTTCAGTAGCTGGAATTGATACAGATAATAAATTTGATGGTAAAGATTTTTCTGAAGTATTATTTTCAGGAAATCAGTTAAACGAGCGACCTTTGTTTTGGAGGTATCGAAATCAGTGGGTTGTGCGTAGGGGCGATTGGAAATATTTGAAGATAAAAGAAAAGGAATATCTTTTTAATTTGAAAATTGATATTGGAGAACAAAATAATTTAATTGAAACTAATTCGGAAAGGGCAAGTGATTTGAAATATTTGCTAGAAAAATGGGAAAATGAAATGGCGGAATATGAATTGAAAACAGAGTAGGGAAGTATTCAGTTTCAGTTTTCAGTCTCAGTCTCAGTTTTCAGTCTCAGTCTCAGCTTGCAGTTAAAGTATTTAAACCAGGTAAATTAATATAACGACAAAAAAATGACCGGTGACAAAAACTAATATCATGAAAAATCGACTATTATTTATTATTCTGGCCATTTTCGGTCTTACATCTTGTAGCAATTCAGGAAATCAGGAAGAAAAAAAACAGCAAGCTAATTTTATAGTATTTATTGCCGACGATGCAGCTTGGAACGATTGCGGCCCCTATGGAAACAATGTAATTAAAACGCCAAATATCAACAAACTGGCTGAAGAGGGGGTTGTCTTCGACAATGCATTTTTAACTACCAGTTCATGTAGCCCAAGTCGTTGCAGTATTTTAACTGGCCGTTATCCGCATAGTACCGGTGCTCAGGAGTTGCACATGCCACTTCCCGCAGAACAAGTTCTTTTTGCCGGTGAATTGCAAAAAGCGGGTTATTATACTGCCGTTGCCGGAAAATATCACATTGGAGATCTCCGGGCTGAGTTCGACAGCATTTATGGAGGTAGTGTCAGTGGATGCGAAAATTGGGTTCGTGCGATACAAAACCGCCCGAAAGAAAAACCATTTTTTTTATGGTTGGCAGCAAAAGATCCTCATCGTAATTACAAACCCAATGCTATTCCAGAACCGCATAAACCGGAGAATGTAATTGTTCCACCATTTTTGCCGGATGCCGATTCAACGCGAAAAGACATTGCATTATATTACGACGAAATTTCACGGCTCGACAGTTATCTTGGACAAGTGATGCAGGTGGTAAAAGATCAGGGTGTTGATGAAAATACCCTTGTAATTTATATGACCGATAATGGAAGACCGTTTCCCCGGAGCAAAACCCGTATGTACGACAGTGGCATAAAAACTCCTTTTATTGTTCGCTGGCCATTAAAAATTAAAAAAGGAAGAACCAATGCCTTGGTGAGTTCAATCGATATCGCCCCAACTTTTTGCGAATTGGCAGGAGCTGAAATATCTAAAACATTTCAGGGTGTTTCTTTCGTGTCTGTTTTGGAAGATTATTCAATTAACACAAGAGATTATATTGTTGGCGAACACAACTGGCACGATTTTCAGGCACACGAACGCGCCATAAGAAATCATAAATACCTGTACATCCGGAATGCTTTCCCTGAATTTAACGCTTCGCCGCCAGCAGATGCAGTGCGCAGTTTAACATATCAGGAAATGATTAAAATGCAGGAGGCAGGGGAATTAAACGAAAATCAATTGGATTGTTTTATTGAACCCAGGGTAGCCGAAGAACTTTACGATGTAATTAATGATCCGTATCAATTTAATAATTTAGCAGAAAATCTTGAATTCAAAGAATCTTTAAATGAAATGAGAAACTTGTTGGATAATTGGATTGTTGAATTTGAAGATAAAATACCTGAAAATCCAACACCCGATAAATTTGACAGGTGGAGTGGTAGAGATTTGAGGAATTAATTTTCTGCAAAAATAAACGCTGCCCGAAAAGTCAAAATGGCCGTCATTCCAAGAGTTCACCTAATTTTATTAGGTACAATGAGATATTGACAGAAATACCAAAATAAAATTTAACAAATCAGTTTAAAGAATTAAATTTATACCCAACTCCTCTAACGCTAATAATGTATTTTGGGTCTGAAGGATTTTCTTCCAATTTTTTTCTGAGGTCGAGAATAAAATTATCTACAGTTCGCGTTGTTGGCATGGCTTCAAAACCCCAAACTTCGTTTAATAAATCGTGCCGGTGAACCGCTTTACCATCATGTAAAATTAAATATTCCATGATATCAAATTCTTTATTGGAGAGTTTAACCTCTCGATTTTGATAAAAAGCCTGAAGATTTTTAAAATCAAGTTTGACCTTACCATAGGAAAAGCTGGTTAATGGTCCGGGTTCTTTGTTAATCCTGCGGAAAGCCGCTCTTATTCTGGCTAAAAGTTCGGGAAGGCTAAATGGTTTGGTTATATAATCATCGGCACCGATATCCAATCCCGCCACTTTATCCATTTCCGATCCTCGGGCTGTAAGCATAATTACCGGTAAATCAGGTTTATCTTTTTTAATTTTACGGCAAATCTCATAACCATTAATTCCGGGCAGCATTATATCTAATAACACCAGGTCAATCTCATTTTTCAAAGCCGTTTTTAATCCTTCTATTCCATTTGTTGCTGTGATAATGCTGTACTCTTCAAGTATTAAATTTTCTTCAAGCCCCAATAAAATATTAAGGTCGTCTTCAATTACTAAAATGACTTTTTTCTTCATAATTAAGTGATCAAGAATTTAACACGATTGTGAATTTACTGCCTTTATTTAATTCACTTGTAACTTTTAGTTCTCCATTATGGGCTTTAATAATATCCCCTGCAACTGTTAATCCTAAACCTGTTCCACTGGTTGTTTCATTTTCCTTACTTCTGACCCGATAGAATTTTTCAAAAATCAGCGAAATTTGATTTTTGGGAATACCAAGTCCTGTATCTTCAATTTCAATACTAATTTTATCCAATTGTTTTTTTAACCTGACAAATAAATTTTTATTAACCGAGGAATATTTTATAGCATTTCCTATTAAGTTGGACAAAGCCTGCTTTATCGCTTCCGGGTCAACAAAAGCTTTTATATCTTCTTCAATTTCAATCGACACATTAAATTTATTTATTTCAAGCCAATATTCCATTTCATTTAGCACCAACTTTAATAATGCTGACAAATCAGTGTCCTGCAATTTGTATTTCGAACTCTCATTTTTCTTTACTGAATATTCAAGTATATTATCAATTTTACGTTTTAGGTTTTCACTTTCTTTAATGATAATATTTGAATATTTTTTTCGCGAAGCTTCCGATTTTGCCTTGTCCAGATAGATTGATTCAGCAAACATATTGATAGAAGTAAGTGGCGTTTTTAATTCATGCGTTACATTGGCAATAAATTCCGATTGCCGGGCTGCCATCCTTTTTTCCCTGTTAACATCTCTCAAAATCAAATTAACCCCCATTATCATTCCGCCAATCAGCAATGTAAGTGCAATTCCGTAAATCCAGCTTCTGCGGGTAACATATTTTTTTATTATTGATTCGTTTTTTAATTTAAGCTGAATTACATAAGATGGAAAAAACATCGACAACGGTGTTATTGTTTCCAGACCATTAAAAGTGGAATTGCTGTTGCTGTTTTCTGTCAGTTCAATCCGATATTCAAATTCCGTATCTCCCCATTTTATATTATTCAAAGTCATTTCCCATAAACTGTCGAGCGGAACAGTAAATCCAAAAAGATTTTCGTGTTTGTGATTGATAAACAGGACCATTTCTGGATTCTGAACGAATCCGGGAATGATATAATAATCTCCTAATTTGAGTATACTTTCCAATTCGTCAACAATGGTGTATTTTCTGATTTGACTTCCGTATTCATTTACAAATGTAAGTTGTATTCTAATTTCCTGAATGAGTTCATTAATAGACTGTAAACTTATATCTGAACCTCCCGGTATCCGTTCTGTCCATTTCCCAATCTGGTCAAGAATATTGCCGGTACTGTGATTTAAAAGTATTTCGCCGGATGCCATTCCTGCAAGACACTTTTCCAACTTTTTTAACAAGCTTTCAGGATTGTTGTTGCCGCTTATTTTAATAAGTTGTGGAATTGCATAATATACAAAAGGGAAATTGTATTTGTCTGTTACGGAATAATATTTTGAAATGACAGTGCTATACAGATCAATGGCTTTATCTGTATTTTCCATTTTAACAGAAACCCTGGCCAGGGCATTGTAACATAAGGCAGAATCGTGTTTACTTACAGCAAATTTTAAAGCAGAGCGATAAGTCTTTTCTGCGTTGTTTAACTTTTGTGTTTTAAATTCCAATAATTCTGCTCTGTTATACTGAATCCTACATTTCCCGGAATTGTATTTTCCTGATTCTAATGGTAATCCTTCATTAAAAGGAGGCCATAAAAAATTTCCTTTTCTGTCGATGATAAACCAGTCGTTAATAAAAACGGGCTTTTGTAAAGTTGTAAAACGGTTAACATTAACCGTATCGGTTTCAGTAAGTTTTGCGAATGTGTCGCTTACTTCTTCAAGTACTTTATGGAAATTCAGGGCAAGATCCGCTGCAAATATTCCTTCTTCCTCCAAAACTTTTTTTTCTGTTAATTCCTTTAGGTTCGAAATGTTACTTATGCTCAGATATGCAAGAATACCCGCCGAAATAAATACAGCGAGTATAAATACGATGGTCAATTTTAAAACAGGTTTTTCTCTGTTCTTCATAAGCTACTAAAATTTTTACTCCAAACCTTCCATCATCCAAAGCTGATTTTTCCGTGTTATAATATTATAAACCATATATTTTCCATCTTTACTCCAACTGGGAAGTGATTCATGAAAATTTGCATTCTTAGAAAAAAGGGATATTTCTTTTGACTTTGTATTATACTTGTATACCGATGATGTATTCTCGTAGTGTCCCTCGAAATAATAATACTCACCCTTAGGATCCCAGACACCTACATAGTCCCAAACATCTGGCTGATCTATCATTTCTGTAGTTGGGCTGCCGTCAACATAAGCTTCCCGGATACCATCCTCATCATTTTCAGGATCGTAATACATATAAGCCAGTTTTTTGCTGTCAGGATACCATCCAATACTCTCTTTATAGTTCCATTCTTCTTTGGGAGTTAATCTTTTCATTTCCCCGTTAAGCGTAGAAACAATAAAAATATCGTTATCTCGACCTTCTTCTTCCAAAAAAGCAAAACAAGCAATATACTTGCCATCGGGAGACCATCGTAAAGGAACATTTTCTTCCCATTTCCCATTTTCAACTACAGCTAATTTTTCAGCTTTATCACTCCAGGCCGGAATAGTATATATGCTATTTCCAAGGGGGAAGGCAACCTTTTTACTGTCGGGCGACCAAGTGAGAAATGAACAATTAGCATTTTTATGAGTAACTGATTTCTCTAATCTTCCTGTATTTGTAGATAAAAAATAAAGTTCCTGAATTTCTTCCTCTTTTGTGGTAAAAAATGCCATCGTTGATCCATCAGGCGATAAAGCATAACAAGGCCAATCATGGATACCTTTACCTGGATTCATTTCGGTAAGCCTTTTTTTATCTCCTCCTAATCGATTAGCAGAATAAATACCATCGTTGTTATTTCCTGCTTCAACATAATAGACGGTTGCCCCATCCGGCGACAGTATTGCACCATTTCCTGTTGCGATTGTTTTGTTACTATCGAGATTTTCATTTCCCAGGATTACTATTCGCCGTATTTCTTTCTGAAGGCCGTAAACTAATGTAGAATTATCCTTAATAATAACTGGTGAAAAGACATTAGCATTATAATGAAAAGTTATTTGTTCCGCAACTCCAATTTTCTCCCCTGTTTCAGGATCTATTTTTATCTTAAAAATATTCCAATCCCCATTCCGATCTGAAATAAAATAAAAAGAATAATCTGTTGCTGACCATGTTCCATACGCATTTCTTCCCATATTTTGCGTAAGCCTGATATTTTTATCTCCGGATGATGAGACTAGCCAGCAATCGATTTTATACCTGTTGTCCTCATTAGTACAGGAATAATACGAGATCCATTTACCGTCTGGTGAGTGAGATGTCAACCTCGGTACACACCAATCGTAATTCCAGGCTATTGTATTGGTAGTTTCCCCAGCCAGATTGTACGTTACGAGGCCTTTCTTTGAGTTTAAGGAAACAATATGTTTGCTATCCGGGTGCCAGCAAGAACCGTAGGATTCACCAGATTCACCAGACTTAAATTTTTCACTTATTTGTTTTAATACACCATTTTCCACATTAATCGCATAAAATGCCCATTCCCCTGTATCATTTCGCCCAGCAAATGAAATATTTTTCCCATCTGGTGAGAACTTGGGAAACAAAATCGTTTCAAATTGAAGAGAATTTGTCAGAAGGTCAACGGGAGCCCCGGAAACATCGGCAATAAAAAGCCCAGGGTGAGAAATTGAATTTTCCATGTTTTTATGAACATCTTTGAAAACAATTTTTTTTCCGTCCGGTGAAAAATCAAACACATGTTCACCAAACCATGTTGATCCCTCTCTCATTGCCAAAGGTATTTGTGTAATTAAAGGTTTACCAGTGGTCTCTTTTTGAGTTGTATTTTGAATTCTTAAAACCTGAAGCCTGGTTTTAGCAATCTTCACAGATTGTTGCTGGTCGGCATATTGTTCAATTACTTTATTGTAGGCTTCCGTTGCCTGTTTTTTGCCCAGCTTTTCGTAACACAGTCCGATTTGGAGTTGAGCATTTGCCCGGAGCGACCTTTCAGCAACTGAGTTCTCAACAATTTTAGTGTAAATATCAATCGCTTGCTGAAGTGCCCCTTCACCCTCTTCTTTCATTAGCGCCTTTTGAAACAGTTGTTCCTGATTTTGCGAAACAACGGGTTCAATTGCACACGTTGCCAGGATAAGCAACAATATCAATGATTTAATAACTTGTGTTTTCATTTTAGTTTCCTCCTTATAATTAGTTTATAAGTACAAAACTACTTTCAAATAACAGGCTCAGTGTCACATCTTTGTTTTGTAAATGTAAAATTACGTCACAAAACGGTTAATGTGAAACCCGTTTATTTTACAAATTTATACCCAACTCCTCTAATGCTAATAATATGTTTAGGTTCCGAGGGATTTTCTTCCAGTTTTTTTCTGAGGTCAAGAATAAAATTATCAACTGTGCGTGTAGTGGGCATAGCTTCAAAACCCCAAACTTCGTTCAATAAATCGTGCCGGTGAACAGCTTCGCCTTCGTGTTTGATAAAATATTCCATTATTGCAAATTCCTTACTCGACAATTTAATTTCCTGATTATCACGCGAAGCCTGATATTTTTTGAAATCTAATTTTACTTTTCCAAAAGAATATTGATCCGGAATAGGATTCGTCGGTGTCGTTCTTCTGAAAACAGCTCTTAGCCGCGCCAAAAGTTCAGGAATGCTGAATGGTTTAGTAACATAATCGTCTGCACCAATATCGAGTCCCGAAACTTTATCCATTTCCGAGCCCCGGGCAGTAATCATGATTACGGGTAATTGAGGTTTTTCTTTTTTTACTCTTTTGCAAATTTCATATCCGTTTATTCCCGGCAACATGATATCAAGCAAAAGTAAATCCGGATTTTTCTCAAGAGCGGTTTGCAAACCCTTTTTCCCATTTGTTTCAGAAACAACGGCGTAACCTTCGTATTCCAAGTTATCTTTTAATCCACGCAGAATACTAACATCGTCTTCTATAATTAATATTGTCTTCACACTTTTTCTGTTTGCCGATTTAAAGTTATAGAAAATTTACTTCCCCCACCTAATTTACTTTCAACAGATATTTTTCCTTTATGAGCTTCAATAATTTCTTTTACAACTGTTAACCCGAGTCCGGTTCCGCTAATGTTTTCTTTTTGGTCAACACGATAGAATTTCTCAAATATTTGCGACAATTGATTTTCAGGGATGCCGATTCCCTGGTCTTCAACCTCAATATGAATATTATTTGATGTTTTAAATAAACGAATAAAAATCTTTTTTGTGATGGTTGAATATTTTAACGCATTGCTAAGTAGATTGCTAATCGCTTGTTTCATTTTTTCAGGGTCAACTTCGGCAAATATATTTTCATCCATTTCAGCAAGCACCTCAAAGTTCTCTTTCTCAAACCAGTAATCAAACTGGTGAATTGACGCATTGATTATTGACGCCAGATTTGAAGAAACAAAATGATATTCAGGTTTGCCCTTTTCCATTTTCGAAAATTCAAGAATATTATTTATCATCCTTTTCAACCTTTCACTCTCTTTTAAAATTATTGATAGATATTCATCTTTGTCCGTCTCCTTTTTTACCCGTTTTAACAAAAGAGATTCTGCAAACATATAAATTGATGTGAGGGGTGTTTTTAATTCATGAGTAACATTAGAAATAAAATCGGACTGTAACCGGGCTATTTGCTTTTCTCTTGCAATATCTCTGACAATTAAAGCAACTCCGAGAGACAACGCAACCAAAAGTAATGCGGTAGCAATCCCATAAATCCAACTTCTGCGTTTTATAAAATCGTTGATTAGGTTTTCATCGTTCAATTTGATTTGCATCATTTGCCCCGGAAAATAAGGATTCATTTGCGCAGTATAAATCAGGCTTTTTTCATTTGCATTTGAGGGATATCCTGGTAAAAATTCAATTTTATAATCAAATTCAAAAACAGATTGAAGACCTTGATTTAAGACAGAATCAAATAGTTTTATACCATCTATTAAAAAGCCTACCGGATTCTCTAAATTTGTGTTGACCAGGAGCAATTTCTGACTGTTTCCTGAATATGAATTAATAACTCTAAAATCATTGTTGACATTTAAATAATTGTCCGGACTCTCTTTTTTCATTAACTCCAACATTGAATTTTTATATTCATCGATAAATTGAAGCTGTTTGTTAATTTTCTGTTCCAGTTTATTTACGTGAGCTAATTTTTCTGTGCTAATAAAACTGTTTTCCTGTGTCCATTTTATAACGAGTGCTAATAATTCTTTTGTACCAAAATTCAGCGGAATAAAACCCGTTTCCATTTTTTCGAGACAGAATTCAAACAGTACCAATATTTCGTCACAGTTATCAGAATTTGAAATTTTTACAAGCTGTGGAATAGCATAATAAACATACAAAAGACCGTCAGATCCCGAAATATTAAAATAGTCCAAAACAATATGTTTGTAATATCCGATTGCAATTTCCGGCTCTTTTAATTTTACAGAAACCCGGCCCAGTGCATTTAAAGCTTTAACCGAATCGTTTGCATTTTTTGAAAAACTCAGGCACGACAAATAATGTTTTTTAGCCGTTTTTAGATTATTACGAGCAAATTCATTTTCTTCACCATTTTTGAAAGCAGAAATATAACGACTTGAAAATTTAGGTAGAGTCATATTTTCAGATAATCCCATAAAATTTGGATAAAGAAAAGAGCCATTATTTTTTAAAATAAATGGCAGCGTAATAAAATTATTTTCGGATGTTGTTTTTATGAGCGAATCTTTTAGTAAACCGGGCGGACTGATTTCATTTTTGAAACCACCGGTTACGGTTTCTATTTTATTTTGCATTACAAGCGAAAACTTTGCAGCTAGTTCCCGTTGCTCCTCAGTAACTCTTCTTTCAGTCAGTTCTTTCAGGTTCGAAATACTGTTAATACTAAACCAGGTTAATATACTTCCCGAAATTACAACGGCAAGAATGAAAATAATTGTAAGTCGCGAAGCTGGTTTTAATTTTTGGTTCATCAAGTGTTTTATGTATTCTTCATCTTTACGATTACATTTGCATCGTGTTTTTTATTACTGGCAAAGGGGAACCCGATTTTCTCGAATACCCCTTTCCATCGATTATTATTTTCGATTCCCTTTATTCATTCAGATTATAAATTTTGTTGAGCTCGTTAACCAAACCTTCTATCACCCTTACTTCGGTTATTCTTTCCCGTACTGAATATGAAATCTTTTCTCCTGAAGGATGCATAATAAACGATTCTGCTCCTTTGTCGGTTTTCCAAGTTTTCTCTGGCGTTCCTCCATTAGCATCAACTCTCCATAAATTGGTCCCCTCAGGTCTTTCTGAAAAATAAACATACTTGCCGTCCGGCGACCAAAAGGCCGAACCTGAAATATTCGATTCCTGTGACATACACAACTCCTTTTCATCTCCCCCTTGAGTTGAAATAGTCAATAAACGGCTCAGCTTTTCTCCTTTATTCTGAATGGCAAATAACAACTTATTACCATCCGGAGACAACTGAAAAACTCCCCTTACAAATTTGGGATGCCGGTAAAGAATGGTATCTTTTCCAGTATTCAAATCATGTTTCACAATCCAATCATTTTGAAACAGCATATAAATAAATTGCTGATCATCAGACACGACAATACCTGAGATTTCTAATGCATCATCAACGGAAGGAGTATATTCATAATCCGATATCAATAATTTCTGTTCTAAATTATTGGAATTTTTATCAACTTTATAAATACCTCCTTTATATCCTTTGTTTTGAAGCCTTTTCTTATCCATTCCAAAGATATAAACAGATTGTCCGTCATTCGACCAGTAAGGTCTCCTCACAGAAATAAGTTCTTCAACCACTCTCCTTTCATTTCCATTTTCTACATCACGTATAATAAGTTCCCAAGAACGTTTCCCCTCTTGCACTCGAGCCATGTATTTCCCATCAGGCGACCAATTTTTACTATAGATAGAGCCCGCCAGGGGGATTTCTGGTTTTCCTTCTGGTTTTCCTGTTAATTTATTTACAGGAAGAATATACGCGTTAAAATTTCGTTTGCGAAATCCAATAAAACATTCACCTTTTTCGGTGATTCCAACAGGTTCAACTTCACCAATCTCACTGAATAATCGCCTTGGTTCTCCAGATGGTTTATCGTTTATAATTTGGATTGACCATAAATCCCATGTTCCCGACCGGTCGCTAATAAAAAGGAATTCATCCCTATTGGGAATCCAGCCAATAACTTTATCGTTTGCCGGATGAACAATCAGAGGAACTTCAACTTTTTCATCAATTGTTAACAAATAAATATCCGAATTGCTCTGACCACCTTTTTTCGTGCTATACGCCAAAAAATTACCATCAGGAGAAACGCATAAGCCTGGCCACCCAGTTTTCAGTTCTTGAAATGTACCATCTAAAATATTGAATAATGTTACCTGAGACAATTCTTTATTTCTATCCCGCCTTATAACTATAATTTCATTGTCAGCTCGCCATGCAACAGGGTAAGCTTCAACTTTATCTTCTTTATAAAGTAGCTTAGATGAATTTTTTTCTATATCGAAAATATGCAGATCAAAAGTATGGTTTGGTCTCCACCAGGAATAAGCCACTTTTTTCCCATTTTTTGATATTGCAGAGCCAATTACAAACTTTTCAGGATTCTCATCCAATGTAGCATTTTTTGTGAGTATCCTTTTTTCTCCGGTATTTAGATCAAGAATTGCAAGCTCGCCATCCTCCCAATCTACAAAAGATAAATATCTACCATCTCTGGATACAGTCCCAAAATCATCTAAAAAGGGCTTTTTACCTATTTGCCGAATTCTAATTCCTTCCGGTTCTTTGGAAGCTGTTTCTTCATTTTCAGAAGGGAGAAAATTATCCAGTTTCCATACTTCCGAGTTTAATTTATCTCTAGATGAATAGGAAAAGTGTTTTCCATCGGGGTGTGCATTTAAATTCGCAAAGTGACTATTCGTTTTTATTCCAAGCTTATCTATCTTTTGATTAGCAACTGAAATACGACACATTTCCAATTCAGAATTATTTACATCATTATTTCTCATTGCAAAATAGATGTATTTACCATCACTACTCCATGTCAAAGAAAGACCGCGGGGTTCAAATTCAAACTTTTTTACTTCTTCAGATTTTAAAAGTTCTTTGGATTCACCTCCTTTAACGGGTACAATCTTTAAACTTTTTGCATGACCGGCAAAAAGACCCAAAAAGGCACCATCTCGTGAAGCAGAAATACCAAAATAGGAACTGGATTGATACAATACCTGCTTTTTACCACTGTTGATATTTTGCAGAATTACCTGGTACTCTCTTGTTATGCTATCGCGTAAGCCATAGAAAAAAGTATTACCATCGGATAGCCATCCATGGCCTCCAAATAAATCTCTGCTATTGGTAATTAGAAGTGGCTTGGGAATACCCGTGCGCGTGTCAATCTGATAATATCCAAAATTCCCATCTACGTTAAAACTAACCACCATAACTGAATTACCGTCAGGTGACCATCTAGGCCAGCCAAATACATTGATATTCGGCCGGAATTCTCTTTCTTCTTTGGTTTCTAAAGAACGAATGCGTAAGACATTACCAACCGGATTGGTTGTAAAACTCATTGTTCCGGGAGGACGCCGGGAAACATATGCCAGGTATTTTCCATCGGGCGAATAATCAGGACAACCATTTGCCCCTATGTAACTTTGTATTATTCTTGTCGGGGTAGTAATAATTTCACCTGTTAATGGATCAATTTCAGTTTCATAAATATTTATATTGTTTCTTCGTTGCCCATAATAAAAAGATCCATTATTTGTAAAACCAAGGTTTATTGGAGGGAAAGGCCCCTTATTACTTTTGACAAGTTCAGCCTCACCTAAACTTTTCCCATTTTGCACTTTAACCCGCCAAAAATCAGGAGTACCGGTTCTGTCACTAATAAACAGTATATCATTTCCATTGGGCACCCTTCCCACTAATCTATCATCTCCCGGATGTTCAATTAATTTGGTTTCATTTTTTGTATCCAGTTCCATGATATAAATGTCCTTGTTGCCTTTATCGTCTTTTTGAGGAAGATCGTAAATTACGTAACGTTGATCATGCGAAAAAGAGGCACCACTGGTATAACCTGATCTCAGAGCCCTTTCAGAACCGTCGTTTAAAGAGATAAGTGTCAATATTCCTTTATCGTTTTTTCTATCCAGGCAAGCCAATACATATTTCCCGTCCCGGGAACATTCGTAAATTTCCGCCCATTCCATTTCCTTGTCTTTTATCAAAGTTTCCGGCTCCTGATTATCTATGTTGATGGTACGCAATTCTGCAATCCCCTCTTCTTCATTATACCACAGATAAATGATTCTTTTACCGTCGGGAAACCATCTGGAATATTCACAATATGATGGGGATTTTTCCCACGAACCCTTATTGGTTAATCTTCGTTTTTTACCTGTCGCTATTTCGTAAAGAGCCAGATCCCCTGTATCCCAATCAACATAAGAAAGATATTTTCCATCGGGTGAAACAGCACCTTCCAAGTCTGTATCAGATTCATCCCAAATTTTTTTGTTGGTTAGTGTTCTTTTTAATATCTCCTCTTCCTTCTTCTTTACTGTTTTTTGATTGTCCATAATTAAACGGTTCAATCGTGTTCGTGCTATCGCCACCTCCTGCTTCTCTCCCGGGAAATTATTTACCAGTTGCTGATAGGCTTTCAAAGCTTCCTCTTTGCCCAGTTTTTCGTAGCACATTCCAACGTGCAGCAATGCTTTTGCCTGCAACGATTGATCCGCATTTTGGTTTTCTACTATTAAATTATAAATGTTGATAGCTTCCACCAGGTTTCCTTCGCCTTCTTCTTTCATAAGGCCTTTTTGATACAACTGCTCAGGTGTCTGGGCCATTAAAGGATAAACACTTCCAACAACCAAGAAAATTACGAGAATAAGATTAATGGATAAAGTTTTCATTTTACATTCCTCCGAATTAAATTTAACAACTAAGCAAAATTAATTCGTTATAAGAAGCTCATTGTCATACGGATGTATAAGTTATGTAAAAATTGTGTCATGGCAAATTATTATTTGGAGTAAAGAGTTGTGAGTAGTTAAGTAGTAAGTAAAGAGTAAAAAGTCGTAAGATTGAAAATAACAACTATTTGTTAAAGACGACAAACCTTTTTATAAATATTATTGGCTCTGGCCTTTTAGTAAGTAATTTCCAAAAGTGATGCCATTCCTAAATTAAAGTAAAAACGTTTTCATCTTTTTAATTCACTGCTGGTGAGGAAGTCATCCTTATTCTGTGAAATACGAAACTTTGCAAAATTTTAGGGAATCATTCCCTTTTTTTACATTAATCGTAAAACAAGAACCGTATAAAAAAACAGCCGGAAATTTTTGCTTCCGGCTGTCTGTAATTTGAATTAGATTTTTATTAAATTATATTATTTATTGTGTAATATTTTACCATTAAATATTTCTTCACCAAGAATCATTCGGTAAACGTAATAGCAATCTCTATTAATTTCAGAACTAAACTCAATTTTATAAGGAATTCCTTTTATAACCGGATTATTGAAAACGGTTTTTACCAGGCGACCAGTCGCATCGAACAAATCAATTCGGGCATGAGTGGTTTCCTGCGAATTAAACTCAAAGAATACTTTGTTGTTAAATGGATTTGGATAAACCTGAAGCCCAATATTTTCCTTATCCACTAAATTGTCTTGTAAAATCTGAGCAGATTTATTTTTTACAGAATGGATAACAATTGAACCACCCCCAATTTCGGTTGCTGCTTCGGCTGTTTCATCTGCAAAAATATTATTATCGTATATTACATTATCTCCGTCATCTTTGTCCCAGATTTTAATTCTGAATTTATCTATTAATGAACCAGGAGTTAATTCCGCATCAACTGCACTCAACATAAAACCGTAATTACCTGAATCGTTAATTGTTCCAACTCCCCTGAACTGAGCTTTAGCACCTGCAATTATTAACCAATCGTATTTAGTACTTTTAAATTTCAGATTGCCGGTATTAATATGAAACCGGGTGTTACCAACAGGTTTTATTTGTCCCTTTTTATATTTTGAAACAAATCCGAAGTTGACCTTACCCGATAAATCTGGAGCAGCAACAAATGCACCTTCCGGCGACATTATCCATCCACCACCAGTAACAAAACCTGCTGTCGGATCATAGACTACAACATACTGGTAAGTTTTACTGTCTGATTCATCAAATTCATCTATTACAGTTACAGTTACAGAATAAATGCCGGGGGTAATATAAATATGATTCTTCTGGAAAGGAGTAGAAAGATTTTCAGAGTAAACTATGGGAGGATTTCCGTCTCCCCAATCAATTGTAATACTGGTCACATTGTCCTCATTGTCTGTGTATTCTATTTCCAATGTTATTTCTGTATCGATTTGAACCGGGTCAACTGGTGCAAAAACGGAAGTAATAACAGGTGGTGTATTAAATAAGGATTGCATTAATGGGTAATTATCTTTATTGTTATTAAAAGTGTAAGGTGTATCCCCAATCCCATCATTATTTGAATCTACACCTGTATAGTCATTATAATAATTTCCACCAGAGGGGTATCCGTTATCCCAGATATTGGTACTGTAATCATCCTGAGCTTGAACCGTATTGTCAATAAAGTCATTATGGTAAACCCTATTGTTTGTTACTCTTGGTTCATGAAACCTAACTCCCACTGAATTATGGCTTATAATATTATTTCTAATCGTATTGGAACTCCCAACATAGCCAACCTCTACACCGCATCCATTATCATGAATATTATTTTTCTCAATGATTGAATTAAACATTGAGTCAAAATGAATACTTGTGCCATTATTGTGATGAACGTTATTGTTTGTTATCAAGGTATTGGATCCCCATGAAACAGATAGACCACTACTATTACCAACTATTTCATTATTTCTAATAATGCAATTGTTAAATTGGTGAGCATACGATACTCCAATATTATTTGATATGATGCAGTCTTCAATAAGGAGATACCCCCCACTGCGTGTGAGATTTAATCCCACTTGGTTCAAAGTAATTATAACATCTTTTATTGTAACATGATTAATAGAATAGTTGGGAATAGACTTTATCCCAATTTCTCCGTTGGCTACAGTTAATCCACTAATCGTTATATCGTTCGCGGTAACATATATAACTTGCCCACTTCCGCTACCATCGATAATAGTAGTCTCTCTATCTTCTCCTTGTAAAGTCAAAGACTTATTTATCGTTACATATTCATAGTAGGTTCCTGCCTGCACATATACTTCATCACCCACGCCGGCAGCATTTACTGCCTGTTGAATTGTTGGATAGTCAACAGGAACTGTTATAGTTGTTGCATTTGTAATTTTAGGTAATATCAATGCAATTGCAATTGCCAAAAATATTACACAAAATCTAACTTTTATTATTTTAGTATTCTTGTTTTCCATTTTGAAGTTTTTTAATTTTTAAAGTAAATTTTCATTCATACTAAAGGTTTGTGAATGTTACTATTGTAGCCATTTAAGAATTGTTTTTGAAGAAATAAATAATACCACGAATCGTTAGGAATTAACTGCAAGTATTTTTTATGGCGAGCGAATTCTTTTCATATTCTACTCTTTAAGTTTTTCGGAAAAACCAATAATGCAATTAGATACGGAGAAAGAGCTTTCTAAATAATTTTTATTCAAAATTAAGGTGAACGGAAATGTCAGTTGTCATAAACATGTATTAGTTGTGTAAAAGTTGTGTCATGTCCATTTCTAAACTCAACAATACAACAGCGGGAAACTTTTGCTACCGGCTGCCTGTTATTTTGATTTTAAATTCTAATTGATTGTTTCATTCGCTTTGTTTCAGTTTATTTTCAGTTTCTTCTTTTGGAAGGAAGTTTTCCATCATCCAAATCTGAGGCAATTTATAAGATGAACCCTTATTGCTATAGACGAGTTTCCGGCCATCGGGATGGGCACTAATCTGCCAAATGTAGGTTATTTCCAATCCAAGGTTAACTGGGTTACCACCGTTAACTGGGATTTGCCAAAGATTCCAGATACCGTCGCCTCTTGGTTCGCGAAATTTTTGTAAATAAATATACTTTCCATCCGCACTCCAACAGTGATGAATAAACTCATTTGCATATGATTTTGAACTCCATATTTTTCCCTCAATTGTCTTTTTTTTATCCAGAGAATAAATTTCCCGGACTTCACCCCCAGAAGTGGGTATAATCTTTATTGTCTTTTTTTGATCCAGCCCAAGGAACGCTATCCAATTTCCGTCTGGCGAGCATGAAATTGTTGCTAAGTCTGGAAAATATCCTTTTCTACCATGATTTACGAATAGAATCTTTTCTTCTTTGGTTTCCAGATTATACCTTACCAGTTTATGTTTTGTAGTATCATTTTCCTGATATTGGAGTACCATAAATATTGACATTCCATCTGCGCACCATTCAAAGTCAAAAATTTTCTTGTTTTTATCACTGAAAATCAGACTAAGTTTATCACTTTGTAAATCGATTTTGTAAATTTCTGTTGTTCTTTCGGTATTCCGTTTCATCATCAGGATCGAGCGGTTATCTGGTGACCATTTGGGAATTCCGAAATTTTCAATGTTTGGTCTTATTTCACGTATATTACCATTTTTAAGAGATTTAATACAAAGGACATTACCTGTAGGGATTCCATTTTCACGTGTAAAGAACGGGGACCTTCGTGAAATAAAAGCCAGGTATTTGCCATCGGAAGAATAATCAGGGGCTGAATTTTCGCCCATAAAACTTCCGATAATTTCATTAGGATGCGAGATAATAGCACCTGTTTCTGAATTTATTTCGGTTTCATAAACATCGGTAACAAATGGTTGGTAGAAACTATAAAATACTCCATTGTCAGAAAAACCTAATCCTGTTAGGTTAGGATATTCACTTGTTTTAATAAATTTTGGATTCCCCTGTGTTTTTCCATTTTTCAATCCGACGTAATAAAAACCCATTTTCCCGGAACGGCTGCTGGCGAAAAGTAGTTGATTCCCATCGGGTGATAAATCAAGTACAAAATCATGGGCTGGATGTTTAATAATCGGAGTTTCCGTTTTTCCGTCTAGCGATAAGCAATAAATATCGTGAACAGGAGAATCCAAATCGGGAGGATAATCATATACAACACCAGCTCCGTCACTTGTAAATTTAAGTTTTCCTACAATACGAATTCCAGACAATTCCTTAATAATCTGTTTTTCACCATCGCGCACAGAAAACAGTATAATTTGTGTTGTCGTATCCATGGTTTCGATGGTTCCTAAAATAGTTTCGCCATCCCCCGAGATATCAGAAACCTGCACAACCCATTCATTTTTTGTTTCTTTTTTACGAATGGTACGAGGAGTTGAGTTTTCAAGTCCGATGGTACGGATTTCTTTTCTACCCGTGGAGTAAATAATCTGCCTGCTATCAGCTGACCATATGGAAGATAAGACATAGGTTGTTTTGGCACCAGTACCCCAGGTTTCACCAAAATTATAATTTGTTAATCTACGTTTTTTTCCGGTAGCAATTTCATAAATTGCCAAGTCACCAGCAGGCCAATCAGTATAGGATATGTATTTCCCGTCGGGAGAAATTTCACCTAAATTGTCAATTTCATCTTCTTCCCATATTTTTTTACTGGTCATAACTTTTGGAGTTTCTACTGCCAATGTCTTTTTTTGTGCCAGTTTTTCAAGTGGCAGAAAATCTTCCATAAACCAAAATTCTTTATTGCCATCTTTTACTCCTCCAAAAACAAAACGTTTTCCATCGGGCGACCAGTCAAGATGATATATTCTAACATCCTCCAGATTCGTTTCGACATCCTCAATGCTACCCTCGGATAATGACACGACTTTAACCACTTTACTCTTATTATCAAGAAAAGCAATACTTTTACTATCTGGTGACCATGCCAAATCAGTATGTACATCAGAATTTTTTGGAATTTCCATTATCATTTCAGATTCACCGTTGATGACATTTACAACATTAATTGAAGATACATCATCATCTTGTAGAGAGAGATAGGCAATCATTTTCCCATCTGGAGACCAAACCGGCGATAAAATATATTTTTCCTCTAACAATAGTTTTGGTATTCTATCATCAATATTTAACATATAAATGGCACAACTAACTTCTTCCTTGCCAGAAAAAATTTTTAATGGGAGTCGTAAAAATGCTACCTGTTTTCCATCAGGAGACCAACTGGGAGCAAAATCACCGTACGAAGGATTTGGATTTGTAATCTGAGTTGGTGTTCCTCCATCGATAGGAATTTTCCAGATTTGGGTGCTTGGAGGCTTATTATAACCCAATTCTTTTGAAGCTGATGCTGCTGAAATAATCAGTTTACCATCAGGCGAAATCCGATTGCCTGCCTGATACTGATATGGAAAATTTAATAACACATCTTTTCTTACAGAAAGTAATTTCCCTTTACCTCCTGCTGCTGAAACAACACCAAGAGTCTTACTTGTATACGATAAAACATCATTATCATTAATGTAGTAAATTTTTTTACTATCAGGTGACCAACGGGGCTGCACAGTATTTCCCTCACTTAAAACAATAGCAGGTTGACCTCCTTTAGCTGGCAGAGTGTATAATCCGAATTCCACTTTTGTCCTTAATAACGCTCCAATTTTATTATCCGGAGTCCAACCCGCAAAATGTAGGACTTCTACCATTCCCTCAGGGAGATCAATACTAGTTACTTTCCCTGGTGAGGCGCTATCACTGAAATCATGAACAATTTTGATTTGTTTACCATTATTATACTCCAAAAAAGCAATTTTTTTACTGTCTGGTGACCAAACCGGACTATATGCCTTTTCGGCATTAGCAACAAGGTGAGGTGTTCCATTATGGGTAGAAACAACCCATAATCCCAAATCACCAGAGCCTTTACCTCTACTTTTGTCTTCAACATAGGCAATCATTTTTCCGTTGGGAGAATAAACCGGTTCTCGAGCTTCCATATCAGTTAATTGCCTATGATTACTTCCGTCAACAGATATACTATGAACGTATTGTTTTTTGTCCACAATCGATGAAAAAGCTAACTTTTCCCCGTTGGGCGAAAGACTTATTCCGTAATTTATTATTCTAATACCCCGATTAGTTTCAACTATTTTATTTGGTTTACCCCCTGCAGAAGATACAATGTATATACCCTTATCCTTTAAGTCCCCTTTAATATTTTCATTGAAGGCAATCCATTTGCCGTCACCAGACCAAGAAAGCCCAGTATAAAAAACCTCTATTCCTTCTGTATTTATTTGTACAGGGATTCCTGAAAATTCGGGTCCAAGATTCCCGGACACAGGCATTTTCCAAAGTTTTTCATCTGAAACCAAGACAAGGTCTTTTCCATTGGGAGATAGTTTTATAGACGAGGAAAATTCTGTCGGAATATTAATTTTTGTGAATTTTGGTACAAGAGGAGTTTTCGAAACTTTCTCAACAACCAGTAATTTTGAAAGCCTTTCTTTAGCAATTCGAACAAATTCCGGTTGGTCAGCAAAATTATTGACCACCTTTTCGTAGTATTCTTTTGCCTTTTTATTTCCCAGCTTCTCATTACTTAATCCAAGATGATAAAACGCTTCCGCTGTAACCGTACGGTTTGTCGAATTCTTCTCAACAATTTCAAGGAATAATTTTATTGCTTCTTCCAGATTACCGTTTACTTCTTCCTCATAAATGGCCTTGTTGAGCATCTCCTGTGGTGTTGTCTGTGCTGAAACATTACATGTGACCGCCAAACAAAACATCGAAATAATGATTAGTGTTTTCATAATTTGCTTTTTTCACCAAAGTTAAATCACCGAAAATTCATATCAGACAAGTCATAAATGAGTTGTGTCAAGTTAAAATCAAGTTTTAAGAAGATAAAAATTTATACCCTCTTCCCCGCACGCTAATAATCCATTTAGCTTGTGCAGGATTATCTTCAATTTTTTTTCTCAAATTTAAAATATGTGTATCTACGGTTCTTGGCGCTACAAAAACCTCTTTTCCCCATACTTCATCCATTATCCGGTCGCGGCTTACTACCACCCCTTTGTGATTGATTAGGAATTTTAACAGATCAAATTCAAGGGTGGTTAACTGAATAATTTCTCCGGCTTTTAAACATTCATATTTTTGAAAATCAACGGTTATATCCCCAAATAAGAATTGACTTTCAGACGATATTTCAGGTTTTTCATTCACACGTCGTAAAACAGCTTTTACCCGCGCCTGCAATTCTCTTGGGCTAAATGGTTTTGTAATGTAATCATCGGCACCAAATTCCAATCCCAGGATTTTATCTATCTCCTGGCTTTTAGCAGTGAGCATAATGATGGGAGTTCGCACATTTCTTTTACGAAGTTCCTTTAACACTTCAAAACCATCCATTTCTGGAAGCATTATATCCAGCAAAATAATATCATAAATTGGCTCCAATCCTTTTTTAAGTCCAGCTGTTCCTGTATTTGCAGAATCAACTTCATATCCTTCTGCGAGGAAGTCATCTTCCAACGCCATCCGAATTGCTTTTTCGTCTTCTATAATTAATATTCTTGTCATTTTACAGCTAATTGTTTATATATTTTGATTAACCAATCCCCCTTTTATTCCCCCTTCACCAAGGGGGACTGTCCTTCTTTCCTAAAGGAGGTTGCCCTGAGTACCCGGGGTCGGAGGATTTCAGCTAGTTAATAATATTTCAATGCTCGTTTCAATCTTCCTGTTTTAATGGTAACTTAATAATAAAAGTACTTCCTTTCCCCAGTGTACTTTCCAGAGAAACTGTGCCTCGATGTGCTTCAATTATCTTTTTTACAATGGTAAGTCCAATACCGCTCCCTTTAACAGAACGCGTGAGCTCGTTACCGCCTCTGAAAAAACGGTCGAAGATTTTAAGTTGGTCTTCGCGTTGTATTCCTACTCCAAAATCCTTTACACTGATTTTTACCCAATCTCCGGTATGTTCTACCACTATTTCGATGTTTTTTGAACTTCCGGAGTATTTATATGCATTATCGAGTAAATTATAGATAACCTGCTGAATGGCCTCTTTGTCAATTACCAGTTCAGGAAGCATTTCGGGCATGGATAGTGAAACGTTGAATCCTTCGTTTGAAATGCTATTCTGAAAAACTGATTTTACATGGTCTATTTGTTCTGACACATCGATTTTCTCAAACCGAAAAGCTTTTTTCCCTTCTTCTATTTTTGAAAAATCAAGAATATTATCAATCAGATGACTTAACCGTTCCGATTGCTCCAACATTACCGCATAATATTCTTTTTTCCTGCTTTCAGTTTTTATCCTTTCGCTAAACAGCATTTCCGACATTTGCCTGATGGAAGTCAGAGGGCTTTTAAATTCATGGGAAACCGTGCTGATAAAATCGGATTTCATTTTCGAAAGCATAAGTTCTTTATTAATTATCTGCAGGGTGAAGAATAAGCCCAATGCCAACACAATTACAATAAACAGGAATATGTAAATAAAGATTCCCTGCGATGCCCTTAAAAAAGTAGTTATCATGCCACTTGATTCCTTATAAAGCACCAAAGACCAGGAAGGCATAAACGGTGGAAATACCGATGTGATTTTGATATCTTCGGGTAAATCTACCAGTGACTGCGCAATTAATTCCCTGCCTTCTTTTATGATTTGCCACTGAAAATCGAAGTTTTGTTTTTCGTTGGGAATAATTGTATCCTTCAACTGATTTAAAAATTGGGAAAGATTATAGATTATACCCCACTGCCCATTCCCTGTATGCGGGAATAAAGAGAGAAGGGTTGCCTTTCGTTCCACATCCGTATATATTCTGTATTCGCTTTCCGCTTCAGGTGACCTAAAACCGGGTTCTTTTAAAACAATTGCAGCGTTATCAAGAAACACCAGTTGATTGTTGGTTTTATCAACAAAATTTGTTAGTTCACCCAGAACTGATATAATTTGCTTTCCCTGTTCAAGGCAGAGCTCATTTTTACAACTTTCACTTCTTTTTATAATTTCATCGCATGCAGCCACCAGTTGGTTATATTGCGAAAACTCCAATGCCCAATGTGATTTAGCTGTAAGGGAAAGGAGATAATTAGTCGATTTTAATGCGTTCAAAGTATCTCCCTTGATTAAATGCAAACTACCGATTTCCATTAACGCAATAACACCCAGGAGGATTCCTCCGGTCAGTCTTTCCTGACCATGCTTTTCTTCAATTAGCTTGTATGTATCTATGGCATCGGTAAAATTTAGAAGTTTTTTCTGAATCCTTGCTACGGATATTGAATGAGAAGCAATCAAAGCATCGTTTTTGGTTTTTTTGATTTGACTCCGGTAAAAATTTAACGCTTTTGGATAATTTTTATCCTTAAATTCGTATTCCCATCCTTGAAAATAGTTGTTGTTTAAATCAGATTCATTGACTAAGTACCTTTGCTTAAATGTACCGTCAGGAAAATAGAGTAATCCTGATTTTAGGATTTGGACAGTACCTGCGGACTGGATATAAAAAATGCCTTCAATCACTGGTTTCTTCTTCAGGAAATTTGCAAAGATTGAATCTTCAAAAAATATTCTTTCTGCAGGAGGTATTCCACTTACTCCGGTTTTTCGTAATAATTGTTTTTCTGTTTCTGCAAGAAACAAGTCAGCTTCTTTAATGATTTTTGCACCGGTTTCAGTAAGTTGCTGCCTGATTTCTCTTTCATTAATAGCCTGATCGTTGATAACACCTCTAAAAGCAAGAGCACCAAGAATAATGCTCGGTAATACAACAACCAAAAAATAATAAAACAGGATCTTATTTTTTCCTATCCGGATTTTCTTATGCATCTGAAATGTAACTTTTATTCAATCTGTAAAAGTTCTCAATTATAAATTACATACGTATCAAGAAACAGAATTGTTTTGTCAAGACTTTGTCAAGTATTCAGATTCCAGCGGGAATTACAAAAAACAGCGGGAAACTTTTGCTCCCGGCTGCCTGTTTTGCTAATATAATTTCTAATTGATTTCAGCATTAGCTTCACTTTTGTTTGTTAATGGTTTATTTCTTTGGCAGGAAATCGCTGATCATATAAAATTCTGGTCTACCTCCAATAATGTTTTTAAAAGCTATTTTTTTGCCATCCGGCGACCAGCTGAATCTACCTTGTCTGGATTCCTTCGGGAGGCCAGTGGGTAGCAATTTTGGTTTTCCTTCGCTAAGTGTGGTTATCCAGATGTTACGAGGGCCTACTTTATGTGCAATTTTTGATCCGTCAGGAGAAAAAGCCAAATGACTCCACCTATCGAATCTAATATCTGCAACCAGTACTTTAGATTGACCGCCTTCAACCGGTATTGTTTTTATTGCACTACCTGAGAAGAAAGCGATGTTTTTACCGTCGGGAGAGAAGGTGATGGCACTACGTCCTATGCTATCAGATTTTGAGGTGATTTGCCTTATTTTACCACCTTCTGATGGAATAATATATATTGCGCGGAAGTCATTAATGTCATTTTTACCTTCATAAAATGCGACCCACTTTCCATCAGGTGACCAGCGCGGATAATAACTTTCGAAGGGTCTGTCACTGGTTAGTTGAACAGGTATTCCACTTTCCAGTATTATGGTAAATAAATTACTTTTGTTAGCTTTATTTTCTATCATCCCGGTACCGGTGCTGATAAGGATCTTTTTTCCATCGGGAGAAATATTATGGGCGCCCCCTGGTATGGTTGACATAAGATCTTCACTGGTCTGTACCGGAACTTTTATTGCTTTACCGCCATTTGATGGAACAAAAAGTATTTCTGATCCTACTTCTTTATTATATCCTCTGAAGTAGATACGTTTCCCATCGGGTGACCACGCTGGATAATTAGGACCAAGTCCATCAGGTGATACCTGCATTGCCTTTCCTCCGGTTGAGGGCACAGTATAAATCGCTGATCGCCGTTCCGATTGAAGGAAAATTCCAAGTTCA
This sequence comes from Prolixibacteraceae bacterium, assembly GCA_018648265.1. Taxonomy (GTDB): domain Bacteria; phylum Bacteroidota; class Bacteroidia; order Bacteroidales; family Prolixibacteraceae; genus Draconibacterium. Next base: position 64,978 of record JABGRN010000014.1, read on the forward strand.
TTTTCTGCTGTCCATCCTGCCAGCATATTAGGACTCTCACTGGGAAGCTTAATCTTTGTAGGATCTTCTGTGGTGGATTTGTCTGGTGAAAACGGGTAAATTATTATTTCTTTATCTAAAAGAGTAGCGATGTATTTGCTATCAGGTGACCAAATGGGACCACTCAATCCTTCGTTAACGTTTGAAAGTTTTACCGGTTTGCCATTTTTAGCAGAAACAACCCATAGATCACAAATTGTTTCATCATTGTCCGGGTCATTGTTTTTCATGCTATAACCAATATATGCTATAAATTGATCGTCGGGAGAATAGGAAGGCTTATTGCTCATTCCGGATATTAATTGTTTAGGTTTACCACCTAATGTAGGAATTGTATAAATACTACGATCTAAGGGAAAAGATTCTGTCTTTCCTAATTCAAGAGCCGAGAAAGTCAGCATATCACCATCATGTGATAAGCTAAGTCTACGGTTAAAGGCATAATCACCACGAGGTATCATTTCTACCAGTCGGGGTTTAGCTCCGTCCACAGGAATGATATACACAATCTCATTTTCAACACCACTTTCCTCAGTATCTATTGCATTAACCGCTATCCACTTCCCGTCGGCTGACCATGACATCAAAGTGCCATTATCCCAACCTCCCGGTATTTTTGCAAGTTGAATTGGTTCACCGGCAATGTCGGGATTAACTTTTCCATGGAGAGGAATGATCCACACGGAACCATCGGAGAACGTGGCCAATCTGTTCCCATCAGGTGATAAAACCCCGTTTTGAGGATTACTGGCAATCTTGATTTTCGTGAATTTTGGCTTAATGGAAGTTTTAGAAACTTTTTCGGCAACCCGTAATCTGGAAATCCTTTCCCTGGCAAGTTCAGCTATTTTTTTCTGGTCTTCGTATTTATTAATTATCTGCTCATAATAAGCCTGGGCTTTTTTTGTTCCAAGCCTTTCACTTGAGAGCCCCAGATGAAAAAGTGCCGTTGCGGTAATTTCTCTTTGATCAGGATAATTTTTGACAATATCCTCATAAATGAGTATAGCTTCTTCAAGGTTACCTTTCACTTCTTCCAGATAAATGGCATTACTAAGTAACTCATCAGGGTTTTTTTCCTGTCCGGAAGTTATACCAGACACCAACAGACTGCATAATAGAAAAACAAAAATTCGTTTCATAATTTTTTATTTCAAAATTAACCTTCCCTTTTAACACCTATATGTTGGAATTGTGAACTTGTGTTAAACAAATGCAAAGCACTAAAACAGTGTTTAAATACAAGTAAATTTATAGCCTATACCTCTAAACCCTATTATCCATCTTGGATTTGAAGGATCATCTTCTATTTTTTTTCTTAATTTGGCAATATGGGTATCCACAGTCCGCGGAGAAACTAAAATATCTTCACCCCATACCTTGTCCAATATTTCATTCCTGCTTATTACCTGTTCCCTTTTTTTTATCAAATAATGTAGTAATGAGAATTCCAGTGTTGTCAGGATTATGTTTTTTTCTTTTTTCTTACAGGAAAATTTCTTGAAATTAATTTCGAGATCGCCAATTTTAAATTGAATTTCAACTGTCCCATTTTTTTCACTGTTTCTTCGTCGAAGAACGGCTTTAACCCTGGCATGAAGTTCCCTGGAACTATACGGTTTTGTAATATAATCATCAGCTCCAAACTCCAATCCGAGAACCTTGTCAATTTCCTGGCTCTTAGCTGTTAACATGATAATTGGTGTTTCAATTCCTTTTTTTCTTAGTTCTTTACAAATTTCAAAACCATCAATCCCCGGTAACATAACATCCAGCAGAATAATATCTATATCAGGATCAAAAGCCTTTTCCAGTCCTTCATTTCCTTCAACTGCTGATTCAACCAGGTAACCTTCAAAGGTAAAATCATCAACTATTGCTTTTCTGATGGAAATATCATCTTCAACAACTAATAATTTTCTCATGTTATACTTTTTTGGAATATGGGTAATTTGATAATAAAAGTGCTGCCTTTACTAATTTGGCTTTCATGTGAAATAGTTCCACCATGATAATTTACAATTTGTTTCACAATAGTTAAACCAATTCCACTTCCCTTAACAAGGTGGATCCGATCATCACTAACCCGGTAAAACCGATTGTATATTTTATCATTGTCTTCTGCTGGAATTCCGATTCCAAAATCTTTAATTGAAATAAAAACCGATTTTTTGTCCGATTTTGTTTGAACCTCGATCAAATCTGATTTTCCGGAATATTTATACGCGTTATCCAAAAGATTATGGATTACCTGGGAGATAGCTTCTTTGTCGGCATGTATAAGCGGTAAAATATTGGCTTGCTCATAAGTTAGCTTAAATTCCTTATCGGGTATCGATTTTTTGAACGATTCAATAATTTCCTTCAGAATTAAATCCATATTAACAGGTTCAAATCTGAATTTCTTTTGCCCTTCCTCTAATTTTGAAAAATCGAGTATATTTTCAATCAAATGGCTTAACCTTTCACTTTGTTGCTGAATGATCTCGTAGTACTCCTGCTTTTTCGATTCCGTGAGAACCCTTTTAAAAACCAGCATGTCGGTTATATGCCTTATGGATGTCAACGGGCTTTTGAATTCATGTGAAACCGTTGAAATAAAATCAGACTTCATTTTTGACAACTGAAGTTCTTTGCTAACAATTTGAATTGTAAAAAATAAACCAAGGGCTAAAACCAGAACTATAAAAATGAATATAAACAAAAAGATACTATGCCCCGAAAGGAACAAAGTATTTATTAAACCGGATGGTTCAGAATATAATTTAAGCGTCCAGACCGGCATTTCACCTGGCGATTCTATTATTACCGGTTCCACTTCGAAATTGATACTTAATGATTCTGCCACCGTCTTTCCACTTTCGTCAACCAATTGCCATTGAAAATTTTCATTTTCAGAATGTTCTTTTATTAATGGAAGGAGTACCTTATTAATAAATTCTTTACAGTTATATATTATGCCCCAGTATCGGTTTTTTGTTCCGCTAAAGAGTGAAAAATAATATGAATTATTATCTGTTACAGTATATCTTATGTAAGGTAATTGTCCTTCAATACTCCGGTATATGAGAGAATCATTAATTATAAGTGAATAATCTTCCACAAATTCAAGAAGATATTCTGAAGTTTTTTCCCTGATTTTTATTTTTTCATAAAGAGTATCTACCCTGGCCGATAAGTCTATTAGGGTTTTATTATTTGTCTGTTTAATCTGACTGTTTATGTTTTGAATAGAAGATAGCAGGTTATTATAACCGGAAGGATCTATTTGCCATTCAGTATTTAATATTCTGTTTAAAAATTTAATGGTATTATTCAAAGATAAAATCGTATCTCCGGCTAACTTATTAAGATCAATTTTTTCAAGTTGAGCCATAATACCCAAATGGATCCGTTTATCGATTATTATTTCTCCGTACTCAGATTCGATAAGCCGGTAAGTTTCTATGGCCTTATTGTGCTCTGACAATTTAGTTTGTACCCGGGCAATTTGTATCAGTATATAAGCTTTTGTTTCCTTATTCTTAAATTCCCTGAATCTGTTTTTATAATAATTAAGAGCTTTTTGAAGATTTTTTTCCTGGTATTCATATTTCCATCCTTGCGTAAACATATTTACATATTTATATGGAGACTGAACTTCCTCTTTTTCTTCATAAATTTTAGGAATATATAAAAGAGAGGGATGAAAAATTCGAATTGAACCAGAAGGTTGAATTAAAAAAAAGCTTCTGAGCAGGTTGTTTTTATTCGCGAAAGATTTTAATGTATCTTCTTCAAAAGTCAGATAGGAAGGGAAGGAAGGCACTAAATCCGGGATTTTCCCCTTGAATTTATTATTAATTATTGTAATAGCTGAATTGGTTTGAGAAATAAGAACTGCACCTGTTTCAGTCAGTTGTTTTCTCTGCTCCCTTTCGATTAGTGCATGGTCATTTTTTATGCCTCTGAAAGCAAGTATTCCGAGCAAACAACATGGTATAACAATAACCAAAACATAATATAGAATGATCTTTTTTTTACTAAAATATCTTTTGGTACTCATCTGATTGTCATCTCATAAACTACTTAATATAAAGAGTTTAATATAACTATTTTTCTCCACATTTTGTTAAGGAATAAATTAGTTTTGTGAAATTTTTGTGAAGTGACAAAATATAAGCAAAACCTAAGGAACCTATCTATAAGAAGAACAATTTCTTTCAGTGAAGCAAAAGCAACAACCTGAGGCTATCGACTCACAACTATTTTATCACCAAAAACAGCCGGAAACTTTTGCTCCCGGCTGCCTATTTTGAAGATTAAAACATCTGATTCTTTATTCATTCACTGTTTATGATTATTATTTATTTCTTCCAAAATAGTGGTTTTTATTTGCAGTTAAAATGAATTTCAAACTCATCATTGAAATTATGTAAAAGTGAGAAGGTTTATAAAGGTTTGTCATAATTACGAGATAAAAAATTAGCATCTAAAAATCAAATTCAAGTGTCCATAAATTAGTGGAACGAATTCTTTTGCTAAATACAAGGGTTTTTCCATCGGGCGATAATCTGACATCTCTAATATAATGATTCGCATCTGATAGCTTTTTACCGAAAGGCTTTTTTTGCAGCGTGTTTATATCGATGGTATAGAATTGTTTGCTTACACCACTGGATTTATCCATGTCATTGGTTGTTATGGATAATAATAAAATTTTTCCATCCTGAAAGAAATTAAGCCCACCGTACCATGAAAACGATTCTTCTTCAGCAACTTCCCATAATAACTTAGCCTCAGTACTATTTAACTGCATGCTGAATAATTCCTGTTGTAATGCATCTCCCACTTCTCCTTCAAAAAATGCCAGTGTGGTTTTATCTTCAGAGATTGCAAGATGATAAATTTGCTTATTAGTTTTATAAACTGTTTTTTCTTTGCCAGTGCTTATAGTCTGTTGAATGATTTTATTGCCAAGCGGGTCAACATAGAGAATTGTGTTTTCAGGGCCAAATACTTTCCACGAATGACCTTTTAGAATTTTTTTGTCTCCAGATTCAATGTTTACAATAACAAGTTTTTCGTTACCTCCGTATTGCAAAAGAATGCTTTCCCCATTTGCAGACCATTGAGGCCATTCCCATCCTCCAGGTCGTTCAAGTATATTCAGCTCAAGCTTGAGATTTTTTTCATTTCCTGTTTTATAGTCATGAATAATTATATCGTCACCATAATGGTAATTGTCATCTATTCTTCTGGAGATATAAGCTATTTTGTTACCATCGGGAGACCAGAAAGGCGTTGTAAATATCCCGGGCTTGTTATCTGTTAAAGAAGTAGGATTTTCAAAAATTTCCTCGTCTGGTTTTACCGTGTCATGAAAAATATTTGAATAGGTGGATGTGGATAAAAACACAAATTTGCCTTCATTTGTAAATCCCAAACTAGAATAGTTTTCCGAAATGCCTTCATAAATAAGTTCCGGTTCATCTACTTTTTTCCCATCCGTAACTTTAACGGTCCAGAGTGCAGGATGTCCTGAACGTGTGCTGGCAAAAATAATTTTTTCCCCATCAGGTGTCCACCTTGGAGCCCAGTCAGCTCCTGGGAAAGATATTAATTTATTTTTATAGGTGCCATCTGTAGAAAAAATATGGATATCACGGAGTTCTAATTCCTTTTCCAAACTGGCAACGACATATTTCCCATCAGGCGATAAAGATGCTCCACCACAGGCACACTGATCTCCCAGATTACAAATTATTTTCGCATTACCATCTTTTATGGAAATAAGTTGAAGGGTGTTATCGGTATTGGATTCATCCGAAGCGGTAGCAAGCAGATACTTCCCATCTTTGGTCCATTCCAGTGGCCATGGACAGTCACCTCCATCAGATTGTGCAAGAAGTCGATCTTCTCCGGTTTCCAAATCTTGTATCCGAAGTTGGTTGTTTTTACCACTAATCCAATAATAGGCTAAAATTTTACCATCAGGCGACCAGAGAGATTCATCGCCAAATTTAGTGGGAAACTTCCATGTTCCTTCATTTGTAATTTTTCGTTTTTCACCTGTTTCAAGATTATGAATAGCCATATTCCCATCTTCCCAATCAACAAAAGAAAGATATTCCCCGTCGGGCGAAAGGCTTCCATAAAATCCGGCTTCGGAGTATATTTTTCTGGCGATTACCCCTTTCGGTATTTTTATATCTACCGGATTTTTAGCTTGAGTTTTACTATTTATATTTTGCAATCTTGTTTTTGCCAACTGCACTGTTTTTGATTGGCCTGGGTAATTATTCACTACCTTTTGAAATGCCTCCCTGGCACTTTGTTCTGTTTGCAATCCAAGCTTCTCAAAGCAAATACCAATCAGCAATTGGGAATTGGCAGCATATTCTTTTTCATTTGGAAATTCTTTAACGATTACCTCAAATAATTTTATGGCTTCCTGAAGATTGCCTTTTGTTTCCATGGTAAACTTTGCTTTCTCAAAAAGTACTTTATGATCCTGTTGATTTTGAAAACTGCTGAAAACAATAGAAATTATTAAAAAAAATGCGATGTGTAAAAATTCTTTTTTGTACATGATTTAATCCTCCTGTTAACTTGTTTTCAGCAAAGTTCTGTTATCATTATCTCACTATTGTCACTAAAATGTAAACAAATGTCATTTTGTTTTAATCCCTTATAAAACGATAACCGCCACCATAAACAGTTAGTATATGTTTTGGGTGATTTGGATCTTCTTCAATCTTTTTCCGAAGTTTTAAAATATGGTTGTCAATTGTGCGAGTAGTAGGAAACCGTTCATAACCCCAGACATTATCAAGAAGATTATTACGGGTGACAATTTTACCTTTTTTTGAGATGAGGTATTTCAAGATTTCAGCCTCCATAAAAGTCAAGTACACTTCTTTGTTTTTTTTGATAATTTTCAAATGACTGAAATCAAGGACCACATGGCCAAGCTCTATTTTTTCTGGAATATCTTTCTGATCTCTTTTTTCCCTCCTGAGATGTGCTTTAATCCTAGCCAGAAGTTCGCGGATACTAAATGGTTTCGAAATGTAATCATCGGCACCCATTTCAAGGCCAATAACTTTATCAATTTCTTCTCCTTTTGCGGTAAGCATCAAAATTGGTATATCCATATTTTTCCGGCGAAGTTCTTTGCAAATCTCCAGTCCATTCATTCCAGGTAACATAATGTCCAGTAAAATCAGATCGGGCTTTTCAGACAGGGCTTTACTTAGTCCTTCTTTACCATCAAGCGAATAATCTACTTTGTAACCTTCATCCAGAAGGTTTATTTTTAAGCCTTTCACAAGGTCTTCTTCATCTTCAATAATCAGGATTTTTTCATTCATCTCATTATAATTTCAAATTTTCAAAGGTATTCGATGGAACTCGCTTATTATGATCCTCTTCTGTGATAATTATTATCATGGCTCGTTTCATTTCTGTTCCTCTTTTTCAGCATTAAATGGGATTAATATGGAAAAAGAACTTCCATGTCCGGGTGTACTTTCAACTTCCATTTTCCAACCATGCGCTTCAATAGCATGTTTTACAATGGTCAGCCCCAGTCCGCTTCCACTGGCTTCAAAATTTGTTGTGCCTTTTACCCGGTAAAAACGGTTAAATATATTTGACAGTTCCTTTGGAGGAATTCCAATTCCTTTGTCAGTCACCTCTAAAGATATCCCGTCATGAATATTTTTAATTTTAATAACTACTCTTTTTATGTTGGTGGAAAATTTTATGGCATTGCTAAACAAATTAATCAGGATTCCTTCCATCGCATTTTTGTCAAATAAAACCATCGGGATATTTGGGTCAATTTCTTCTTCAACAGAAAAGCCTTTTTTTACGAAGTGATATCGGTATGAATCCAGGGTGTTCATTACAACTTCTGTAAAGTTACCGGGTTTCATGTCAAACTCCTTTCTGCCCATTTCTATTTTTGAAAAATCCAGGATATTGTTGATCATAAATGAAAGGCGTTCGCTCTCTTTGGTGATGATTTGTAATCCCTCTTTTCGGTCGGACTCAGGTAAGTGATCTTTTAACAATAACGTTTCTCCGTATAAGCGGATCAGGCTTAACGGGGTTTTAAGTTCATGCGAAACGTTGTGTACAAATTCCGTTTGAAGCAACATCGAATCCGTTTCGCGGCTGATATCGCGCAACAGCACAAAAACGCCAAAAAACATGAGGATAATGATAAAAATAAAAAACAGGCCGTAAATAATCATTTGGATTATTGAATCCGATTCCAGTTTTTCATATCCCGGCTGAATAGCAACCAGAGACCAGGGAAACGGAATGTTGCTAAATGACAGGGAAAGGGATTCTTCAGGTATTTGCGCAAATACACCAGTCAATAGATTGATATTATTGTCACTATTCAATTGAAATTTCAGCCCGGTTTCTTCTGTTAAACATGCTAACTTAGGTTTAATAATTTTGGTGATAACGGTATCAAGGCTCCAGCGAATTCCAATAAAACACAACTTGCTTTCAGCGGGGGCTGGCATCTCCGTAAAACTTATGAGGTACTTGTCATCATTGGCTTGAATGTAAATTCTCCTTGTTTCATCAGCTTTATTAAACACCGAAAATCCAGATCTTTCTTTTATTGCGGGGATTACAAAATTGTTAATAAACTGATTAAAATCCAGTGTTCTTTCAAATTTAGATTCTGTTGAATCAATGTCAATTTCCAAAATAGATCCATACTCAGCCTTAAAAAAATAATAAGATGAGGGGCTAATCAACCAATGACCATCTTTTATCATTTGGTAGGTAAATAGCAATGAATCTTTTTCGTAAATATTTTTTCTGTCGAGAATTCCAATAGTGTAAAGTTGCAAGGGTGCAGAAATTCCATAAGGATGGCCTCCCAGATTTTTGGTCTGGCTGTATTTACTTTCAAGCAATTTATAATACCGGATAGCTTCCCGGTAATTTTGACTTGCCAGGTGCGAACGTGCCAAGCCTTCAATAGCCATGGCTTCTTGTTGAGTGGTGTTAGCTGAACCGAGGCTCATTAGGTAATTCTTTATAGCATCTGCATAATTTTGTTGAGTTAATTCAGCAGTTTCTGCCATGTCAATAAATTCCTTGTAATCCGAATTCCAACCTTTATTAAAAACAGATATATAATCTCCTATATCTTTGGCAGTTTTGGG
>JABGRN010000114.1 GCA_018648265.1 Prolixibacteraceae bacterium
CCATTATAAACTTCGAAATTGCCATGCGGCATTTCAAAGTACAATTGGTATAATTACCAGTGTCGAAATACCATTTCGAAATAACGAGTGTTTGGGCCAAATTATATGTTCTTATTTCGTTAGGTTTTATTTTTAAAATTTCATTTTCGCCAATTCAGCAGGTTTGTTGGAGTTTGAAATCGTTCGCATCCGGAATGAATAATTATATTTTCTTTCCGATAAACGATATTCGTTGTGTGTTCTTGCACCCCAACTGTTATCGCCGCCTAGCCCCATTTGTTTATAGTCGATATTTACCGAAGTAAGGTCGCGTGGTTTTACATCGGTTGTGTGTCGGTTTACCACAGGAATACCTTCAATCTGGCGTCCGTCGGTTCGTTCATCCGATTCAAAATCTTCCATAATATTATGGTGAGCGCTGACTTCTAAAAGTGGCATTCCGCTGAAAAACAAACCCTTGCCTGCGCCATCGGTAATTGTCATCCACCGAACATCGGTTTTGTTCCCGTTTTCCTGAGGTCGCAAATATGCCCAACTTTGGTCGGCAACACTTCCATTGTACAATCCAACAAATGCGCTGGTTTTTCTGTCCCAATACGATTCATGAGGGCCGCGGCCCAGCCAGCTCATTTGATCGAAATTACTGGGCATTACCAGATTCATTCCCATTCGTACTATTTCCGGGAGATTGTCTTTTGTCATTTCGAAATTGTTTTCAACTAGTACATCGCCCGAGCCGTAAATTGTATATCCAGAATTATAAATTGCAATCGCTTCATTTTCCTCATCTACCAAATGAAATTCAAATGCTACTTTAATTTCATTTTTTGCTTTTTGTGAAACCGCAACATTTGCTACTTTTCGTGTTTCACCAGCTTTCCGCCAAACACGGCTACGTTTGTGGAGGTTGTTTCCAAAGTCGTTATCGATTGGTGCACGCCAGAAATTTGGAACTGGGCCAGATTTTAATAATTCAGTTTCCCCATTTTTAAAACTTGAAACTATACCGGCTTTTTTATCAAAAACAATTGAAAATCCTTCGCCAATAATTGTAGCTGAACTTTCATTTTCTTCTAAGTTTAATGCTGCAAATTCAGAATTATCTGTTTTTTGGATAGGGACAAAAATAGGTAGTTTAAATTGTTCAGCAGCCATTTCTGCTCCGGCTTTTACTAAACTCTCATCGTTTTTCAGTTTCGCTTTTACGGTTAAAAAGTATTCAATTCCCGGTTTTGGTTCTACTATAAAATCAATCGTTATTTCTTTCGTTTTGCCTGGAGCTAAATCTAAATCGACAAGTTTCCCATTATCAACAATTTTCCCGTCACCGATAACTTCCCACACAAAATCAAATTCAAAAAGATTTAAAAATGCATATTTATTTTTTATTGAAATCGTACCGTTATTTAAATTAACTTCATCGAAACCAATATTTTGATACACTTTTTTTACTTCGAGGAGATGAGGTTTTACGGTTCGGTCTGGTTCGACAAGCCCGTTATTGCAGAAATTACCGTCTGAAGGAACGGTGTCAGGACCAAAGTCACCACCGTACGCCCAGAATTCTTCTCCGGCTTCGTTAGTTGTGAGTAAACCCTGATCCACCCAATCCCAAATAAAACCACCTTGCAACACATCGTATTTTTCAATTAAATCCCAATAATCCTGAAAGTTGCCAACGCTATTTCCCATTGCGTGTGCATATTCGCATTGGATTAATGGTCGCTCAGGATTTGTTTTGGCATATCTTTCCATGCTTTCCATGCGCGCATACATTGGGCAAAAAATATCGGTGTTGTATTCAAGCCCGGCTCGTTCATACTGAACCGGACGGGTTGGATCGGCAGCTTTAAGGTAATCGTAGGTAGCATAAAAGTTAACGCCATTCCCGGCTTCGTTTCCCAGCGACCATGTAATAATACAAGGTTGATTTTTATCGCGTTCGAACATATTTTTAGTACGATATAAATGTGCTTCTTTCCAAGTTTCATCTTTTGCCAACGACTCTTTTCCGTAACCCATTCCATGCGATTCAACATTTGCCTCATCAACAATATACAAACCGTATTTATTGCAGAGTTCATACCATAACTCAGGTTGTGGATAATGAGATGTGCGGATCGCATTCAGGTTGTTTTCTTTCATAGTTTTAATATCGAGCAACATGGTTTCTTTATCAACTACATGCCCATTAATATCATGATGTTCATGAAGGTTGGCACCTTTCATATACACATATTTCCCGTTAACCAATAAGTTTGCATTTTTAATTTCAACAGTTCGGAAACCAACATCTTGCTTAATTACTTCAACAATTTCATTTTGGTTTTTTAAAGTAATTATTAGCTCATAAAGATTCGGAATTTCTGCCGACCATTTTTTTATTTCCTGTATTTTTGCAGTGAATTGAACATTTCCTTTCCCGGTATTTAATTCTTTCGAAAAGTTGCCAACAGGATTTTCATTTTCATATAAAACTGCTTCTATTACTCCTGATTTTGCATTTTCGCCAATGTTTAAAACGTCGATGTTTAAAGAAAAAATGCCATCTGTGTAGGTTTCGTCTAGACCTGAAATTACACTAAAATCCTGAATTTGTTGTTGACCACGAGCTTTTAAATAAACATCGCGGGTGATACCGCTTAAACGCCAAAAATCCTGATCTTCGAGATAGGATGCATCGCTCCATCGAAATATTTCAACTGCCAGAGAATTTTCCCCGCCATTTAAATATTCCGTGATATTGAATTCTGCCGGCGTTTTACTGTCTTCGCTGTAACCAACAAATTGTTCGTTCACCCAAACATTCATAGCCGAACTAACCGCTCCAAAATGAAGAATAATTTCGTTTCCATCCCAGCCGGCAGGAATTTCGAAAGTACGCTTATACGAACCAACCGGATTATAATGCTCCTGAATTGTGGGAGGTGTTTTTTCGTGAGGAAATTTTACATTGGTATAAATCGGATAATCGTAACCTTCTATTTCCCAGTTTGAAGGAACTTTAATTTCATCCCATTCACGGGTATCAAAATCGTTTTTAAAAAACCAATGCGGCCTTTCCGACGGATTTTGTGCCAAATTAAACTGCCACGTACCATTTAACGATTGCAACATTGGCGATTGCCATTTATCTTCTGTGCGTGCCTGCTCAGCACTTTCAAAAGGAATAAAATGTGCATGTGGGGCTTCTTTATTAATTTGAAAAACACCCTGATCTTGCCAGGGCGGAGGATCATTTTCTTCAAAAGGAACATTTGAATAATCGGTGTACTGATTACACGATATTACAATTACACTCAATAAGATTGTGAAATGCCTGGCGATTAAATTTAGTTTTTTCATGGTAGGTTTAGATTTATTTGTTTATTATCATTTCGTTCAAATAATATTAACGGCTAATTTACAATTTTCACTAAAGATAAATGGCAAGTAATTAATCAAAATGGGGTATAAAATAAACTTATTCTGTTTCTGTTATTTGAACAATTCCGAAATTTTTGATTTTACATCTTCCACATCTGGATTTATATCAAAAATAATTTCCGGTTTTAGGTAAAACAGTTCATTTTCAGCTTTGAATTTTTGTTCACCCCCTCCAGTAATATTCAACATGATAATAGCATCTTTTTCGATTTTTCCATTTTTTGCAGCTTCTATTAATGTAGCTGTTGCAACAGCTGCCGCAGGATGAATATCAATGCCCTCTGTTTTTTCAAATAATTTACCTGCTTTTCTTGCTTCCTCATTGGTTGCCAATAAAACTTCACCGCTTGTATCTTTTAAAGCATCGTACAATCCACCAAAAACAGGATAAGGCGGTTTTCGGTTCGACAATACCTTGGCATCCATTTCTTCAACTTGATTTCGTGCTAACTCCTCGTCAAGCGGAAGCATTGCCCGCGAGTCGGCTTTCCATGCATCGTGAACAGGTGTAAATGGAATATTTTGTGCAATCAGAAGTTTCATTTTTGTATCACCAAATCTACCATCGGCTAACAGACGTAGGTTGCCTTCCCACGCTGCAATTGCACCGGTTCCGCTTCCAATTCCCTGAAAATAATAATCAGGGATTTCCCCAATTGTTGTTGTTGCCGAAAGCATTGTTGTTGACATTCCATCGCGTCGGGCTACATTTTTCGCGCCACCTTCGGGGACAAAACCTTCGAACCCTGCAATAATATTTGATAAATGAATGGCGTCGAAATAGTCGCTGCCGGTGCGGCTGGATACTAATTTCACACAATCGTTTAACGGAGCATCAAACCAAAGTGCATCTAAATTATCTTCGGGTACACAAATAAGTAATGGAATATTATTATCGGAACAAACTTTTGCAAACGACCGCGAAGTGTTTCCTGCTGAAGCCACAACCAGTACATTATCCATTTCAGGAGTCATTCGTCCACAAACTGAATAGGCTTCAGTTTCTTTAAACGAACAGGTATTAAAGGTTGCATTTTTTTCTGGCCAGTAACCACTAAAAGTTATCCAAAGGTTTTTTAAGCCAAGTTCTTTTGCCAATCCTTCGCTTTTGTAGGTTACAGGTGCCGACGAACCTTTTAATGTCCGACTGATTGGCAACCAGTCGGCAAATTTATAAAGTCCCCACGAATTGTCTTTTACTTCAATTTGCGTTTTTTCGTATATGGCCCTGATTAATGTTGGTTCTGTTTCATCGGGCGCTTCCAGCATCCAACCTTTATCTTCAAAGATTTTTCCGGTTTTTACCGATTGAAGTTTATAATTGGTGGGTATAAATTGCTTGCTCATTTTGTTCCTTTAAATTGAAGCACAAAAATAGAAAATGACTTGAGATTTCTATTAAAATGAAGATTAAAAATTTGGCTGTATAAATTACAGTATAGATTAAAATGGTTATTTGTTTTTATTGTAGTTATATTTTTCAACTTTGTTATTGTATAAATTAAACTGATAAAACACAAACCTAAAATAAGATGTATGAACTTCGGATCTAAAACAGTTTTGTTAACCTTTTTTTTGAATATATTGATAACGAATAATGGTAAGGCTCAAAACCCCGGGTTAGGATGGAGTTTTACTTATCCCGGGGATAATTTTACAGATGCGGCAATGCTCGATTTACACTTTTTAAACGATGATATTGCCGGTGAAAAAGGTTTTATAAAACTCTCAGACGATGGTAATTCATTTGTAAACGGATTAAATGAAACCGTACGGTTCTGGAGTATAAATGGAGGTAGCCTGTCACGTAATTTTTCAGATGTAGAAATGGCAGAATATGCCCGGTTTATGGCAAAAATGGGGGTGAATATGATTCGTTTCCATGGTAGCATAAACCCGAAAGGGGAAGGTACAAATATCAAAGATATTGATACTAATGAGGTGAATGCAATTTGGAAAATGGTTGCGACAATGAAAAAAGAGGGTATTTATTCTACCATTTCACCATTTTGGGCACACAATGGCCACATGGGAGGTACTGTTCCTAAAGAATGGGGTATTGAGGACTATTCTGGCACAGATGATTTATGGGGGGTAATGTATTTTAGCGACACCTTAAAACAAGCATATAAATCGTGGATAAAATATCTTTATACCGAAATAAACCCATACACCGGCATTGCACTTAAAGACGATCCTGCTGTTGGAATAATTCAGGTCAAGAATGAAGATGGTATTTTTTGGTGGACCATTCAAAACTTGAAACCAGCAATTAAAAAAATTGTTAAACAAAAATTTTATCACTGGTTAATTAATAAATATGGGGACATAAACGATGCTAAAACTGTCTGGGGAAATGTAGTGCTTGAAGGTGATAATCCCGAAGACGGAGAAATGGATATTTATATAATTTGGTATGCAACAGAAAATCAGACAGGTGCTTTAGATAAACGCTTAACCGATCAAATTCAATTTATGGCAGAAACCCAACGCGATTTTTACAAAGAGATTTACGACTTTTACCGAACGATTGGCTGTAAGCAGCTTATTAATGGGAATAATTGGAAAACTGCAAATGCGTCCCGATTATTAGACACCGAACGCTGGACAAATTCGGTTTGTGAAGTTATTGCGCAAAACCGCTATTACGATCCCGGGCATGTTGGAACAAATAATGGATGGCGTATCGATCCGGGGCATTATTATCAAGGGAAATCGGTATTGCATCAACCAAATAAACTCCCTATAAATATTAAACAACCCGAAGGACACCCAGTAATTGTTACCGAAAGTGGATGGAACCTGCCGCATAAATATCAGGCAGAAGGGCCGTTCCTTATATCAGCATACATGTCGTTAACCGGGATTGACGGTTTTTATTGGTTTGACCCAAGTTCATCAACTTACGATACAAACCCTTATCATACCTGGGCAAACCTAACAGGTGGCCAACATCCACTTTACAGATGGACCTTATCAACTCCTGGCCAGCTTGGTATGTTTCCGGCTAACGCTTTGCTTTACAGAAAAGGATATTTAACAGAAGGTAGTACTTCGGTGTTCGAAGGTCGCAAATTAGTATCTATGTGGGAACGTAAAATCCCAGTTCTTTCCGAAGACCTGGGATTTGATCCCAACCGTGACACACACAATCCGGCTGTTGAAGCAACGGAAATCAGTCCGCTTGCTTATTTAACAGGAAAAGTTTTTGTGAAATACGATACTCAAAACGACAGTAGTGTTATACTTTCAGAATTAAATAATTTAGTTGATTTTGCCGGCAAAAAGGTAAAAAGTTCAACCGGGGAATTGGAGTGGGATTATAAAAATGGTATTTGCGTCATGGATGCACCTTCGGCACAAGGAATTTGTGGTTTTGTAGGCGTCCAAAGAATTTTTGAATTGGGCGATGTCACCATTGAAACGGACAACGAATATGCAGCAATAAACGTTGTTGCAATGGACGAAAGAAGTATTGTAGAATCATCGAAAATCCTTGTTCAGGTAGGGACAGTTTATCAACCTTACTTATGGGCAGAAACTTCTGATGATTTTGAATTGAACGGAAATATGGTGTCCGGCTTCAGAATCGATAATACCGGGAAAATGCCATGGAAATGTGCTAAAACCCTCGTATCCATGAATATCAATAATAGTAGCATAAACCGTGCAACCGTACTTGATGCGGCAGGTTATGCAAAATCTAATATCGACATTCTAAAAACCGGGGGAAACATTCAAATAGATATTCCTGAAGATGCCATGTACTTGATGCTTGAAAATACTTCTTCCACTAAAGAAATAAAAAACAACGGTAGCTTAAATGTTTTCCCAAATCCAAATAATGGAAAGTTTGCCGTAGAAATTCAGGACTATTCAAATCAAAACTATGATTTGGAAATTCGTAACATATTGGGTCAAAAAGTTTGGGAACAAATTGATATTACACAGAAAAGAGTAGAAATTGATTTGCCCAAATGGTATTCAGGATTGATGGTAGTTGCCCTAAAAGAAAATAGTACAATAATCAAAACCAGTAAAATTCAAATAAATTAATCGGAAAGTGTTCTTTTTCGACAATATACTTTTAAATATGAATAAGATGCGTTTTCTTTAAACATGGAAAGAAACATTCGACAATTTTATTAAACTAAACCAAAATAATATGAATTGGAAGAAATTTTTAATCACCGTTTTCAGAGTTGCAATTGGCTGGCACTTTTTATATGAAGGAATTTCAAAACTGGCAATTGGCAATTGGAGTGCGGCAGCTTACCTGACAAATTCAACCGGGCCGTTTTCCGGATTCTATCAATGGATGGGCAATTCTGAAGCACTGATGAATATTGTTGATCCAGTAAATATTGCTGGATTGGTATTAATTGGATTGGGGCTTTTTATTGGTTTGGCTATTCGAGTTTCCTCCGTTTCAGGAGTAATTTTATTGATGCTTTACTATTTTGCTTATCCACCTTTTGGTGGTTCAATAATGGGGCCTGCCGAGGGAAGTCTGTACCTCGTCAACAAAAATTTAATAGAAGCGCTGGCATTAATTGTTTTGCTTTTTGTGAAAGAAAAAGGTTACGGACTTTTTGCCTTAAAAATATTCTCTTTGAAAAAGAAAAATGCTGAACTAAGTGAAGAAAAAAACACAACAGATAATTCTCGCAGGGAAGCATTAAAGAATCTCGCAACTATACCTGCACTTGGAGTTTTAGGGTGGGGTGCGTTTCGCGATTCGCAAAAATTTGGCGTTGATACGCTTTCAGGAGCTACCATACAAATTGGTGGAGCCGATATTAGCGAATTAAAAGGTGAACTTCCGAAAGGCAAAATTGGAGATCACGAAATTAGTAGGTTGGTGCTTGGAGGAAACCTGATTGGTGGCTGGGCTCATTCCAGAGATTTACATTATGTACCTTCCTTGTTCAGGGCATACAATACTGAAAAAAAGATTTTCGAAACACTGATTCTTGCCGAAAAAGCTGGCGTAAATTCAATAAATATTGGTTTCCCGACCAACGATACTTTGGCTAAATACAAAAAAATGACTGGCAGTAAGATCAAAGTTATTTCGCAGGTTCATCCAGACATGGAGAATAATGATTATTATGTAAACATTAACAAGGCCATTGATTTTGGTGTTGATATAATCCAGGTACAAGGGAACTGGTGCGACTGGCTGGTTCGCGATAATAAAATAGATGTTATTGAAAAAATGATGAATAGGATTCGCAACCAGGGTTACATTGCCGGGCTTGCTTCTCACACAGTTGATGCCTTAATTGCTTGCGAGGAGCAAGGAATTATTCCCGATTATTACATGAAAACCATGCACCACGATAAATATTGGTCGGCTCACCCAATAGAAAATCGTGTGGCATTTGAAGTAGATGGTAAAAGGTATCTCGACCACAATCGTTTCCACGATAATCTCTTTTGTTTGTTTCCTGACAAGACCATTGAATTTGTTGAGCGAGCCAAAGTTCCGGTTATGGGATTTAAAGTGCTTGCTGCCGGGGCAATCAAACCCGACGACGGTTTTAACTGGGCCTTTAAAAACGGAGCCGATTTTATTTGTGTTGGGATGTTTGACTTTCAAGTAGTGAACGACGTAAATATTACCATCGATATTCTTGGGAATTTACAAGGGCGTTCAAGAAAATGGTATGGATAATATAAAGTGTGTTTCTGTTTAATTTTATATGAATCAGGGTTTCACATTTTTGTTAGATCGCTGAATATAAAATATATAACTAGCGTAATCCAAACAATAGATTAAGGAAACTTAAAGACAGGCAGTAATTAGGTTTTGTTAAGTTCATCGGAAAAAACGAAATTCCCTTTGTTTTTTGTTAGAGATGTATCAATTTCAATGCCCCTGCTTTTTCAGAAAAAGCTTCAAAAAAGGCAACTACAAAGTATGCTTGGAGATTCAACACCTATCTTTTGCTACAAAATTGACATTGAATTGTATCCGCTTAGAAACAAGTATCTCACATCTTTTCTTGCTTCAATAAAATTCCAAATGATTTATCCATTGTTTTGAACAAATTAAAATAAATCATTCGCCTTTCTTCTGTCAAAAAAAATTTAGTCTTTCCTTAAATAAGACGTATTTCTTTTATAAACTTATGTGAAACATTGTCCATCGGATTTCGTAACAAAAGTTCAAGCATTATTGACAATAATAATTATTGTTTATACTGATCAAGTGCTTACAAAATGCCGATTTCATATAAATGTTTTAATTGGGAGAATAATAAATTCTTATTTTTAATAAATTACTAGTTACAACATATATAACATTAACCAAAAACAAGAATTATGAAGAAAAAATGGCTTCGCTTTATCCGACATGAAAGTTTATGTTTTCTACTCGGAAAGGTAAAACTAACTCTGGCTGTGATAATCACGGTTGGATTCCTGGGACAAACCACCCTGGCTGGTACCGGCACTCAAAAAACTGTAACGGGTACAGTAATTGACGAATCGGGACTGTCACTGCCTGGTGTGGCGGTAATAATAAAAGGGACAACTATTGGTTCAGTAACCGATATCAACGGGAAGTATGAAATACAAGACACCAGCGACGACATGATCCTTATTTTCTCCTTTTTAGGAATGATGACTGTTGAAATGGAAATTGACGGGAAATCGGTAATTGATATCACTATGATCCAGGATTACATTGGTATTGAAGAAGTAGTTTCCATTGGTTACGGTTCTGCGAAAAAAAGCGATTTAACCGGATCCGTTTCAAGGGTTACCGAAGAGATAATTACCGAGCGACAAGGTATTTCCCTGGTTCAATCGCTACAGGGTTCCACCGCGGGCCTGAACGTAGGACAGGTCGATCAGGCGGGAGAAAATCCAAGTATTTCAATTCGTGGAACTACTTCAATCTCAGGCAGCCAAAGCCCTTTAATAGTAGTAGATGGGGTTATTTTCCGCGGAAGTATGATAGATATCAATCCAAATGATATTAAGTCGATTGATATTTTGAAAGACGCCAGCTCGTCGGCCATTTACGGTTCTCAGGCTACAAACGGCGTTATAATTATTACAACCAAATCGGGCGAAAAGACTGACAAGCCAACTATCACCTATACAGGCAGATACACTTTTCAAACCCCTTCAGTGGAGTTTATTCCCGAAAGTCCGGAAGCCCACATTGAAAGGATTACAGCCGGCCATTTCTTCGACAGCCGTACCGAAGAATCAGGTTATCTTGAACCAAATCCTAACTGGGAAGTGGGCAGTTTAATGCGCGATGCTCAACAATTAAGGGCAATTGAAAACAATGTGACCACCGACTGGTACAATATGGTGACAAATAATAATATGAGTACCCAGAATCACAATATTTCTCTGCAACAACGTACAGAGAACAGTGGCTACTTTGTATCGATTGGCTATACTGACCAAGCCGGGTACATGCTGAATGAAGATTATACTCGTTGGAATGCCAGGATCAACCTTGATAACAATATAGCCGAGTGGTTCAAAGTGGGAATTCAGTCGTTTATGACCCTAAGCGATTATTCGGGGCAGGATTTGCCTCTGGGTAACCGATATCGCGACGATTGGTTCGATCCGGCATATTACGAAGATGGTGTTACGCTCAATCCCTTCCCACATGCAGTGGGTATTGCCACTAACTCCATCCTTCTTTCTGAGGCCGACGATTACAACAAGCGTTATAACATTTTTGGGAATATTTACGCCGAATTTAAAATACCTTTTATCAAGGGACTAACGTTCAAACCCAATTTCAACATTAACTATCGTACGGTTAGCTAGTATTGGTTCCGCGACTATGCCAGCAGCTTTATTGGCGAGGGGCGCAAATATGAAGAACGTCGCACCGAAATGACCAATGATTACATTCTGAGCTATGTACGTACTTTTAATAATGTTCATTCGGTAAATGCAACTTTTGTTTATGGGACTGAACAGCGGATGGCCAATTCTACTCAGGCTGATGCTGCCAATTTTGTATCAAAAGAATTGGGATACGATAAACTGGAAGCAGGTGATGCTACTATGCAATCGGTAAACACAGGAGCTTGGGAAGAAGCCTCGCTTTATACCATGGGCCGTGTATTTTATGGATTTAAGCAGAAGTATTTGTTAACGGCTACTATCAGGCGTGATGGATTTTCTGGCTTTTCGGTTGAAAATAAATTTGGTCTCTTCCCATCAGCATCATTGGCGTGGGTTGCATCCGAGGAATCATTCTTGCAGACCGTTAGTTGGCTCGATAACCTGAAAATCCGCGCATCTTACGGAAGCAACGGAAATCGTACCGTTGGACGCTACCAAACATTAGCAAGGGTAGGCGGAGGTTTCAATTACATCGAAGGTAGCCAAACACCGGTTTACACGCAAGGAATTACCGAACTGGCAAGCCCTAACCTCAAATGGGAAACCACTACCGGACTAAATCTGGGTTTAGATTTTGCCGTGATGGACCAGCGGCTTTGGGGAACCTTTGAATACTATAACAACAATACCAAAAACTTGCTTTACAATGTTGACATTCCGGGCATTTCGCGCTTTGAGACTTTTCCTGATAACCTGGGGAAAATCCATAATTATGGTGTTGAAATGACTCTTACCTCTATGAATGTTCGCCGTGGCGATTTCGAATGGCGCAGTTCACTTATTTTTTCATTAAACCGTGATGAACTGGTCGAATTGCTTGGTTTTGATAACGATGAAGATGGCATTGAGGATGATCTGATTTCCGAAAGACTTTTTATCGGAGAGTCGTTGAATGCTATTTACGAATATTATACTTCAGGCGAAATTTGGCAACTTGAAGATTACAATGCAGATGCCATACCGGTTACTGCCGATGTGGGTTCGTACAAAATACTCGACTACAACGAAAATGAAGTCACCGATCCCCTCGACATGCACATCTTGGGAACTTCTGATCCTATGTTCCGAATCGCCATGGAAAACAGCTTCAAGTATAGAGGCTGGAAGTTGTCGTTCTTCATAAATTCCATTCAGGGTAGCGACAGGTTTTATCTGGGAGAAGACGATATGATGTCATTCAACAGTAGAAACGGGACAATGTTTGACAACTATAATTTCCCTGCCGAAAACGATTTATGGACACCCGAAAATCCGGATGCAAGATATCAGCGTATGGGAGTACGGTTATCAAGCGGACTTACAGCTGCACGCTATGTACCACGAAGTTTTGTACGCTTACAGGATGTGAACTTATCATACACATTCGAAAAATCGATACTTGAAAAGATTAATATGCAGGACTTACGTGTGTTCTTTAACGCGAAAAACTTGCTTACCCTGACCAATTGGAACGGTTGGGATCCTGAGACCGGAGCAAAAATAAATACCGGAGGACGACCTGTATTAAGAGGGTACACTTTCGGATTGGAAGTTAAATTTTAACCATAAAAATTAGTCAGATGAAAACGAATATAAAATTACATCAACGTATTATCCATGCCCGAACTTTGTTACTGGCTCTTTTTATTGGCCTGGTCTTCTCGTGCAACGATGAAGAGTACTTGAATGAAGTACCTCTTGATTTTTATGCACCTGAGAACTCATATATTACTTATGAAAATTTTGAAGCCTCTTTATACAATATGTATAAGGTTTTCAGAAGTAATTTTTATGAAACCCGCGACGCTTTTCGTCCACCACGGGTAAATATGACTTGTACTGATATGATTACATACGACCAGAATTCAGCCGATTTTCCGGATTTGATGAACCCACACAGTAATTGGGTTTATACTGCATTTTGGAAACCCTGTTACCAGATTATTTACGATGCCAACGTTATTATTGGTCGTTCGGAGGCCGAAATATCGGAACTGAGCGATGAACAAAAGAACCTGGTTCAGGCTGAAGCGAAATTCTTTAGAGGATACTTTTATAAAATGTTGGCCGATATTCATGGCGGTGTGCCGATTACCTTAGTTGAGACAACCGAACCCAAGCGTGATTATGTTAGAGCATCACGAGATGAGGTATATCAACAAAGTGTGGAAGATTTAAAATTTGCAGCCGAAAATCTGCCTTCTATCACCGCCACCAACGATGCACGGGTGAGCAATCTTACAGCTTATCATGCCCTGGCCGAAGCCTACCTTTGTCTGAAAGACTATGATAATGCTATTGCCGCTGCCAACGTAACCATAAACGATCCGGCAACAGCACTCATGACCGAGCGTTTCGGCGCACGTGTTAACGATAATCCAATTCCTGGTGTACCCTGGGCAGCTGGTGGCGATGTTTACTGGGACCTTTTCCGAAAAGACAATCAAAACCGTTCCTCTGGAAATACCGAATCATTATGGGTTATCCAGTTTGGTTACAACGTTACCGGGGGTGGTGACTCCGGGAACAATAATGGTGGTTACCGATGGGAAACTTGTTCAGCACCTCGTACATGGCGAATCAAAGTGGATGGCAAATCGTTTTTACCAACAGCAAATACTTATTACGGTGGAAGAGGGGCAGGACAGATGAAACCAAGCATTTATTTCTATCATAAAATATGGTACGATAGCGGATGGGACATTGACATTCGTAACGCCGATCACAATATTATCCGCGATTTAATGGTAAACGATCCTAATTCACCACACTTTGGGGAATGGCTGATTAAAGATCAACTGAAAATTTTTAAAACACGAGATGATACTTGTCGTGACTATTTTCATCTTGTAGCAAAAATCTTAAGTATGGGCGACCATCCTTCTGATTTATGGACACCCGATCAAACCGTTCCCGGTAGTATTGTTATGGCAGGTGGCCCGGCCAATACCACCTACGCTAATATTTACCAGATTCGATTGGCTGAAACCTATATGGTAAGAGCCGAGGCATACTTGGGTAAAGGTGATAAAGTAAACGCTGCCAAAGATATTAATTTGATACGAAGTCGTTCGCAAGCACCAGATGTCACACCCGACGAAATAAATATCGATTATATTCTCGACGAACGGGCACGTGAACTTGCTTTTGAGGGAAACCGTATGCAAACCCTTTGCAGGTTAGGCAAATTGGTTGAACGCAATAAACTCTACAATACTCTTAACGACCTTTACAACCACCAAAATTTATGGCCAATCCCTTACAGTGAAATTCAAAAGAACACTGAAGCGGAATTGACACAGAATCCGGGGTATGAATAAATAATAAACTGACAACCAAGTCTTAAAACGATTGATTAGGACTTGGTTGTCAAAAATTTTCAGAAATCTCTTTTTTATTATTTTCATCTTCCAACAGGAAGATAGAATGTGGGTGATAAAAGAAACTCTGCCAGAGTATGATTTTTTTATGCTTCAAAAAATATTTTTTTCAACAGATATTTATGAAAAATTTACAGGATAAAATATTGAAAAACAAAAGGAGTTGCCAATTAGCCATAATAAAATCGCACCTGTCTTTCGCACTTTGCTGATAAAAGCTCTATATCCCTTTGTTTATAGGGTGG
>JABGRN010000115.1 GCA_018648265.1 Prolixibacteraceae bacterium
TTATAATTTTTTGAAATAGCTACGGCTATTCTAAAAAATTATGCCTTGCATATTATTCATTATCTTCATTTTTTGAAAGAAATGAGTTTTTAGAGATGCCCTTTACTTATTATGCTTTTTTACAAAATAATTATGAATGGTTCATTTAATGATCCACCTATATTTCAATGTGATGCAGGGTCTGCCTCATTTTATTGGCAAAACTAGTAATACCAATTGTACTTTGAAATGCCGCATGGCAATTTCGAAGTTTATAATGGTTAATGCCGATACTACAACAAAGGAGTATTCTGAGTAAAACGAAAGTATGCGACATTTGATTGTTAAATCGGTATAAAAGCCGGAAATCCCAAAAAATAATTATACATTTTATAGGATTTTCACCTACACGTGTAGGATAAATCCCTACAAAAAAATCAGATATTTCCTTACTTTCCACTTTTTTTTTCTCGCTAACTTTACCAAAGATTCTAGCATCGTCTTAATTTTAAATCTGATGGCATTAATTTGTTAATAATGATAAGTAAGAGGAAAACAAAAAAACAACTCCTGAATGAAATAAAATTATTAAACGATAAAATAGCCAGGCTTAAAAAATCTGAAAACAGCAAACAAGTAAAGCTACAAGCAGAAAAACAGCCGGAAGGGTTTTTGAAACAGAAACTTGAAGAATATCAAATACTTGCCGACAACGCCAGCGATTGGGTGTATTGGATTGATCCTGACGGGAACTGGAAATATATCTCACCCTCAGTCGAGCAAATAACAGGATATTCTACCCGGGAATTTATTAATAACCCAAACCTCCTTAAAGAAATAATACACTCAGAGGATATAATAGCTTTTGAAGATCATTTATTTACGGATGTAAAAAAACAGAAAGCTGATTATCTTGAATTCCGTATAATTGCAAAATCCGGCGATATACGTTGGATAAACCATTCTTGTAACCCGGTGTTTAATTCTGATGACGAATATATTGGACGAAGGGGGGCAAACCGAGATATAACCGGGCGTAAATTAGTTGAAGAATCGCTTAGACAAAATGAAGAAAAATACCGTTTGCTAGTCGATAACGCACACGATTGGGTGTATTGGATTGATCCGGAAGGCTTTTGGAAGTATATCTCGCCTTCTTGTGAAAGGGTGACCGGATATTCGGTTGAGGAATTTGTAAAACGTCCAAATCTTCTGGCAGAAATTACTGTACAAGAAGATAGGGAAAGAACAAAAAAACACTTAGAATACGACAAAAAAGAACATCATGCAGATTATTTTGAGATGCAGATCAAAACAAAATCCGGCGATGTCCGCTGGATTAGCCATTCGTGTAACCCGGTTTTTTCGCCTACAGGGGAATATTTAGGGCGACGGGGGGCAAACCGCGATATCACATCTCAAAAAAAGGCAGAAGAGGCACTACGCGAATCGCAACAGATTACAGAAGGGATTATTAATGCTATTCCGATTGGTGTTTTCTGGAAAGACAAAGATCTTGTTTATCTGGGGGGAAATAAAACATTTGCAGAAAGTTCGGGATTTTCAGATATTAAAGATGTTGTCGGGAAAGACGATTACCAAATGGGCTGGCATGAATATGCAGAAAAATACCGGAAAGATGATATGGAGGTTATTGAAAGTGGGGTTGGCAAATTGCTAATTGAAGAAACCGTAATTAATACGGAAGGGAATTTATTTACGGTCCTGACAAACAAAATCCCCCTTTTAAATGCTGATGGCAAAGTATCCGGTATGCTCGGTACTTTTATGGATATTTCATTGCGTAAACGTAATGAGCAAATTCAAAAGGTATTGTATAATATTTCGAAAGCTGTTCATCAAACTGATAACCTCGAAGAATTAATCAGCCTTGTAAGGGTTGAACTCGGAACTCTTATAAATACCTCAAATTTTTATGTTGCACTTTACGACGATGCAAACGATATTATTTCCTTGCCTTTTTACTCCGATGAAAAGGATGAACATACTTCATTTCCGGCAGGAAATACTTTAACCAAATATGTAATAACCAGCGGAAAACCACTTTTGGCAAATGCTAAAAAATTAGAGGAATTAAAAAATACAATTGGAATAAGAAAATACGGCACCGATCCGGAAATCTGGATGGGGGTTCCTTTAAAGGTCAGAAGGAAAATTATTGGTGTACTTGTTATTCAAAGTTATTCCAACAAGAATATTTTTATAGATTCTGATATGGAAATGCTCGAATTTGTGTCAGAACAAATTGGTGTCTCAATTCAGCGTAAACAAGCCGAAAAGAATTTATTAAAAGCACTTGAAAAAGCCACTGAATCAGATCGTTTAAAATCTGCATTCCTGACAACCATGTCGCACGAGTTGCGTACCCCGCTTAATGCAATTATCGGATTTTCTGAAATTATTTGCGAAGATTTTCCAATTAACGATATTGTTTCTTATGCCAAAACTATTAATTCAAGGGGAATCCATTTGCTGAAAATTGTTGAAGATCTTTTCGATATTACATTGATTGAATCGGGAGAAATAAAAATTCAAAATAATGCAGAGGGCCTTGATTCAATATTAAATGAAACTTATGAATTAATAAAAACTGAACAGTTTGATGCTAAAAAAGAAAACATTAATATAGAGCTTATTATTCCGCCAGATAGCGAAGAATTAACATTTTATACCGATAAATCGAAGCTGAAACAGATACTTGTAAACCTGCTGAAAAATTCCTTAAAGTTTACACACGAAGGGTACATAAAATTTGGTTATAAAATAAAACCTGACCCTGAAAAGGCCGAACTTGAGTTTTTTGTTGAAGACACAGGAATTGGCATCCCGGAAAATAAAAGAGAGTCCATTTTCGAAAAATTTATCCAGGTTGAAGATACACCCACAAAAGCCTACGGAGGGGCCGGCATAGGTTTGTCGATTGCCAGGAAACTGAACGGGCTCCTCGGTGGAAAAATATGGCTCGAATCAACAGAAGGAGAGGGTAGTATTTTTTATTTTACAATACCTTTTAAACCGGTCGAAGAAATTAACAAACCTAAAATAAAAATGGAAGAAAAAAAACCACTGCTAATTCAAAAAAACATACTGATTGTTGAGGACGATGAAATGAGTTTTAGATTATTGGAAGTAATGCTCGGAAGATCGCATATAAATTCTATCTGGGTTAAAGACGGGAGCGAAGCAATTGTTTATTGTAACGAAAATCAGGATGTTGATTTGGTACTTATGGATATAAATTTACCTGAGATAAACGGATACGATGCCACCAGGGTAATAAAACAGTTTCGCCCTACACTTCCCATTATAGCCCAAACAGCTTATGCAATTGCCGGAGATCTGGAAAAGTCGAAAGAAGCAGGCTGCGACGATTATATTTCGAAACCAATTAACCGGAATTTATTGCTCAAATTAATAAATAAACAATTTGCCAGGCCAGGCGTTAATTAGAGACTTTTAATAAAACTTAGAAATCCACGTCTTTTGGGCGTGGTAATGTTCTTTAGGCTTTGCCATTAATTAAATGGAATGTTTCAGGTTTCAGGTTTCAAGTTTAAGTGGCAAAGAACCTGTAACTTGTAACCTGTAACAAGGGGAGGAGCGGGCTTTCAAGTGCAAGAAAAGGCTTTGCCTTTTGGCAAACCACCTTCTTAGACAGGCTGTGTGTAAATGGGACTATCCTTTGCCCCCGAAAAATCGAGGCTGTTGGATTTATCCAACGGTTATTGAATAGAGAAAGAGAATTGGACTTTAGTCCTGAATATAAGATAGTTGGACTAAAGTCCAACAGTTTGTGTCATCGCTAAATCCGTCCCATAAATGGGACGGTAAAGGATAAAAAGACTGTTTTCACACAGTCTGTAGAGGGTGGTGGTTGATTTTTTTTAGTAAAAAGGACCTAATGTGTTTTTTGTTTATTCAACTTGTTTCGAAATAAACGAAAGCTGATTATTAACGAAATGACCGCAGGGAATTCGTGAATTTCAATAAATACAAACGATACAATAAAAAAGGATGGATAAATTCAAAAAGCCCTTAAACCTTTATCTCTTTTAATAATCAAAAGTAAACTTATTTTTTGAACAACTAATCTTTAAAAAGCCGGATAACAGAACTGTGGCCTGTAACATATTTTATGAATTATAAGGAAAAAACCAAAGAAGAACTATTTGCTGAAATAGAACGCTTGCAATTTAAAGTAGTTGAATTGGAGAAATCTGAAACCGGATCCAGGCAAACAGCAAATGTCCTGTATGAGAGCGAAAAAAAATTACGGGATGTACAACGCCTGGCAAAGCTTGGAAGTTGGAGCTGGATAGCGGAATCCGACACCGTTTTATGGTCCGAAGAACTTTTTCACCTCAACGGGCGCGATCCAAATTCTTCTGCCCCCACTTATGCCGAAATGTCATCGGGCTACACAGCCGAAAGTTGGAGACGTTTAAACGATTCAGTAACAAAGGCAATGCAGGATGGGGATCCGTATGAACTCGATTTAGAAATTATCAGGCCCGATGGAACCAAAAGACATACTTATGCGCGGGGCAAAGCAGTTTACAATTCAAGTGGCAGAATTGTTGGGTTGCAAGGTACCGCCCAGGATATTACTGAGCGTAAGCTGGCAGAAGAGAACTTACTTAAAAGCCAGTATTATTTATCAAAAGCCCAGGAAATTGGGATAATTGGTACCTGGGAGTTAGATATACAAAAAAACATACTGTTTTGGACCGATGAAGAATATAAAATTTTCGGCGTGCCAATTGGTACAAAAGTGAACTTTGAATTTTTTATCGACCTAGTTTATTGTGATGACCGGGAATATGTGCAAAAAAAATGGAATGCCGGGCTTAATAACGAACCTTATGATGTTGAACACCGGATTTTAGTAAATGGTGAAATAAAATGGTTAAGGGAAAAAGGCGAGGTAAAATTTGATATTGGGGGCAATCCTGTTTTTGCCATTGGTGTTACACAAGACATCACTAAACGTAAAAAAACAGAAGAAGCATTAAAAAAAAGTAATGATAGTTTTCAAGATGTTGTGTCTAATATCGCTTGTGTTATCTGGAAAGCAGCAATTGTGGAAAACGGAACTTTTCAAAATACATATATTTCTTCTTTTGCCGACGAGTTATTGGGGCTACCTGCCGGAACAATAAAAAATAACTGGAATAAGTATTTTAGTTATGTAAAACCCATGTATTTGGAAGGTATAAACAATTCTATTAAAGAAGCAATTTTATCGCCTGGTAAAATTCTCTATTTCGAATACGAAATGTTAAAAGAAAACGGGCAAAGTATTTGGGTGCAGTCGAAAGGAAGGTGTAACGAAAAAGACGGGATTTTTTACGTTTTTGGCACTACCACAGATATCACCGATTCTAAAAACGCTGAAGAAAAATTGAAAATTATTTTTGATTTGGCACCCGATGCAATTTATTTGAACGACCTTAAAGGAAATTTTATTGATGGAAACAAGGCAGCAGAAGAACTGATTGGTTATAAAAAAGAAGAACTGATTCGGGAGAACCTTTTAAAACTTAAATTAATACCTCCAAAACAATTTCCGAAAGTATTAAAAAATCTGGCAAAAAATGCCCTGGGCAAAAAAACCGGCCCCGATGAATTTATTTTAAATCGTAAAGATGGAGTTCAAGTTCCCGTTGAGATAACATCATTTCCTGTAAAAATAAAAAATAAGCCTATGCAACTTGGCATTGCACGCAACATCTCAGACCGTAGAAAGAAAGACAAAGAACTGTACGAAAGCGAGGCCAAATTCCGGCTTCTTGCCGATTATACTTACGACTGGGAATATTGGGTTAACCCGCAAGGGGAATATATTTATTTATCGCCGGCATGCGAGAAAATTACTGGCTTTTCAGCCGAAGAGTTCAGGTTAAAACCTGACCTTTTATTTGAATTGACAAAACCTGTTTATTTAGAAAAAGTAAAAAATCATTATCACGACGAGAACAATGAGAATACATCGGCTATTTCATTAAAATTCCCAATTATAAATAAAAATGGCAAAGAAGTTTGGATAGAACATAATTGTAGCCCGGTTTTCGACGAAGCAGGCAATTACATGGGAAGACGTGGCAATAACCGCGATATTACCATCCGTAAAATAGCAGAAGATGCACTACAGGAAAGTGAAGAACGTTACCGGACATTGTTTTTGAACAACCCTGTTGATACAATTGTGGTTGACAACAGCGGTAAAATTACTGAATTTAACGATGCAAAAAAAAGGCCGGGCGGAAAAGACCCCGCTATTGGCAAAAAAATGTATTTGGAGTATGCCGGGAAACATAAAAAAGACATGCACCTGGAATTGATGAACTGTATTAATACAGGCATTGTTAAAAAATTCCCGGAACTGGAATATGGAGATAAAGGGAAATTTTTATGTATTACAATTGCGCCATATTACGAGGGTGCAATAATTACATCGGAAGATATTACAGGGCGTAAAAGGGCAGAGCAAATACAGAAAGTATTGTACAATATTTCTAATGCGGCTATTGTATCCGACAATCTAAAAAAATTGATCGGACAAATACAAAAAGAACTGGGGTCAATAATCGATACCACAAATTTTTATGTGGCACTTGACGATGGTAAAAATGGTGAGTTTACGCTTCCTTTTATTGCCGATGAAAAGGAAAACCCAACTTATGTCCCGGCGGGGAAAACATTGACCAGGTACGTTGTAGATTCAAAAAAACCACTTCTGGCAAAAATCGGTGATAAAAAAACACTGGTAAAACAAGGCAATATTGAACATTTCGGGGTTTTGTCGAAAGTATGGCTTGGTGTGCCTCTTAAAATTGAAGGTGAAGTAACTGGTGTGCTTGCTGTGCAAAGTTATACCGATGAATTTGCATTTAATGATTTGGATTTAAAAATGCTCGAATTTGTATCCGACCAGATTAGTTCATCAATTCATCTTATAAAAACAGAACAAATTGTAAAAGATAGCGAAGAAAGGTTTAAGAAATTATCTTCACTTACCTTCGAAGGGATAGTAATTCATAACAACGGGATCGCAGAAGATGTAAATTTAGGGGGGGCAAAAATGTTCGGTTACAAACCCGGGGAATTAATAGGGAAAAATGTTATTGAATTGGTGATTGCTAAAAAACACCACAATATTGTTTTTGAAAACATTAGAAATAGCAGTGCTGCACCTTATGAAGTTGAAGGGATTAAAAGAGACGGTACCCGATTCCCTGTTGAAATTGAAGCACGGGATTATTCTGATGATGGAAACAAAAAAATTAGGGTTGCAGCAGTAAGAGACTTAACTATTCGTAAAAAAGCCGAACAGGATTTAATAAATGCACTTAAAAAAGCCACCGAATCCGACCGTTTAAAGTCGGCATTTCTTGCAACCATGTCTCACGAATTGCGTACTCCGCTTAATGCTATTATTGGTTTTACAGAACTTATAAACGACGAATTACCAGTAAGGGATATAGTTAGTTTTGCCAAAACTGTCAACTTCAGTGGAAACCACTTATTATCGATTATTGAAGATATTTTTGATATTACTTTAATTGAATCGGGTGTAATAAAAGTAAATGACAAAAGAGAAAACCTAAAATCTGTATTAGGAGATATTTATGAGATTATTAAAATTGAACAACAAATAACAAATAAAGATAATCTTGATTTGAAATTGACTTTCCCAGGGGCAAACGATGAGTTAATTATTCAAACCGATGCACCAAAACTTAAACAAATACTAATAAATCTGTTGAAAAATTCCCTGAAGTTCACAAACCAGGGGTACATTAATTTTGGCTATTTGTTAAAAACTGGCAGCGGGCCTGCCGAAATTGAATTTTTTGTTAAAGACACCGGAATTGGTATCCGGGAAGAAAAGAGGGAGTTTATTTTTGATGTATTCAGGCAAGCCGACGATTCGCATACCAGGCTTTACGGCGGTGTTGGTATTGGTTTGTCGATTGCAGAGAAATTGACCAGGGTTCTTGGTGGTAAAATTTGGTTTGAAACAGAAGTTGGCAAAGGAACAACTTTTTATTTTACGATACCATTTAATGGCATTAATGGAATAAGCGAACCAATTAATAAGGAATCAGAAAAGAAAATAATCCTGTTAAAAAAATTAATCCTGATTGTTGAAGATGATAAGTCAAATTACGAATTATTAAAAACGGTCCTTAAAAAATCGGGGATGGATATTATTTGGGCAAAAAACGGAATTGAAGGTATTAAACATTGTAAAGAAAACCCTGATATTGATTTGGTAATAATGGATATTAATATGCCCGAAATGAATGGATATGAAGCAACAAATGAGATAAAACTTTTTCGCCCCGAACTTCCTGTTATTGCTGTAACTGCTTATGCCCTGGCAGGCGACCTGGAAAAAGCAATTGGTGCTGGCTGCGACGATTATATTAAAAAACCAATTAATCGAAATTACCTGCTTGAAATAATAAACAAGCAGTTTATGAGAATAAAGCTCGATAAAAAGTAATAAAGACCAGAGATATATTTTATCAAAAACAAAGGTTGAGTCTACTCTGAAAAGTGATTTTTCGTCATTGCGAACGAAGTGAAGCAATCTCAACAGGCACATTTACAGCGATGTAGGATTGCTACATATCTACCATTGATAGATTTTCATTTAGACCCTGAATCCGTCAGCTGACGGATTCAGCATCTCTGTCATTATCTCATTATGCCTAATTAGTACTTCTAATTAAATTAGGTGAACTCTCTCAATGACGGTCATTTTGACTTTTCGGAGCCGGCTCAAGCTTTAATATTTTAAATATTCAAATTCTAAACTATTCCTTATTATGTTTCAGGCAATTTGTAATTTTGATATTGATTTTTGTGATTTATTTGTAATTTGTAATTTGATAATTGTTAATTATCATTTTCTGCAAAAAAATACACAGCCTCGTTTTATCGGGGAGTATTAGGAATAAAATACTAATTAATACGGTTATGAAACATTTACCAAACCTTCTGATAGTTGACGACAACAAAAATAATCTTTTACTCCTTGAGAATATTCTCATTAAAAATAATGTAAACCTGATCCAGGCACTTTCTGGTTCTGAAGCTTTAGAGAAAACAATCGGCATTGAACTGGCACTTGCAATTATCGATGTCAGGATGCCAAAAATGAACGGTTTTGAACTGGCAAAAAAAATTAATGAAAAAAGAGCTGGCGATAAAGTACCTGTAATTTTTTTAACTGCTGTTGCTTTTAATGAATCGGACGTGTACGAAGGGTTTGAATCGGGTGCCGTGGATTATATATTTAAACCGGTTAATACCCATGTTCTGAAAAGTAAGGTACGTGTATTTCTCGATTTGTTCGAGCAAAAGCAGTTGTTATTGGAAAGTGCAGCACGTATAAAAAAATCGGAAGCCCTTTATCACGATCTTGTAGAAACATCGCAAGATCTTATTTGGCAGTGTGATGCACAGGGCAGATATATTTATCTCAACCCTTCGTGGGAAGATGTATTTGGTTATCGGGTAGAAGAAATGCTGGGCCGTAAGTTTTACGACTTTCAGGATTCCGGATATGCGCGGCGGGATATAAAGGAATTTGCACGATTGATTAAAGGTAAACAACTTAAAGGTTTTGAAACAGTTCATGTTGGAAAATCGGGAAACGAAATACACTTGGTTTTTAACGCAAAACTTGTACGCGATGAAAATGGCAATTTTGCAGGAACACGTGGTACAGCTTACGATTTTACCGAACGGAAATTGGCTGCAGATGCTAAAATAATAAGCGAAAAACGATTTAAAAAATTATCGTCATTAACAATTGAAGGGCTTGTCTTACATAAAAATGGAATTGCCGAAGATGTAAACCAGTCAGTTTTAAACATGTTTGGTTACACGCCGGAAGAGCTAATTGGTAAAAATGTTGTTAAGCTGCTGATATCTGAAGAAGGCCAGAAAATAGTGGCCCGGAAAATTAAGGAAAACCATGCCTTGCCTTACGAAATTGAAGGAATAAAAAAAGACGGAACCCGGTTCCCCATCGAGATTGAAGCACGCAATATTTCATTAAAAGATGAAAATAAAATTATAAGGGCTGCCGCAGTGAGGGATATTACCGAACGCAAACTGGCCGAGAAAGAGCTTAAAGAAAGCGAAGAAAGATATCGGGGAATAATTCAAAATACTTCGGGTTGTGTTGCGGTTTACAGTTCGGTTGATGACGGTGAGGATTTTGTTTTTGTTGATTTTAATCCTGCAGCCGAAAGGACCGATAAAATTTCAAGGGAAAATGTTATTGGCAGAAAAGTTACCGAAGTGTTTCCGGGTGTAATTGAATTTGGACTTTTTAAAATCTTTCAAGAAGTTTGGAAAACCGGAAAACCGCAACATTTTCCCGTTTCAGTTTATAAAGACAAAAGGGTTCAGGGTTACTGTGAAAATTATGTATATAAACTCTCATCAGGAGAAATAGTCGCGATTTACTACGATTTGACCAGCCAAAAAAAGGCGGAAGAAGAACTTGCCAAAAGTGAATATAAATTCCGCTTGTTGGCAAATAATACGCACGATTGGGAATACTGGATAGACCCGGAAGGTAATTATAAATATTTATCGAAATCGTGTAAACGGATAACAGGATACAGTCAAAGTGATTTTTATGATAACCCGGATCTGTTTTTCAAATTGGTCCGACACGATTATGCCGCAAGGGTTAAAACACATTATCACAACGAGGAAGAAAAGAAATTGCCAATATTCAAAATGGATTTCCCTATTATTAATCGCAGTGGCGATTTGAGATGGATTGAACATAATTGTACACCTGTATTTGACGAACTTGGTAATTTTATGGGAAGGCGGGGTAATAATCGCGACATCACAGAAAGGAAATTGATTGAAGCAGAATTATTAAAGCAGGAGGGGGAATTAAGATCTTATTCAGTATATTTCGATACAAAAGTTGAAGAGGAGAAAAAAAGGATAGCTGGTAATATTCACGATGGTTTGGGCCAATTACTTACCTCTTTGAAAATGGAATTGTTGTGGGTAAAAAAGAATATTCCTAAAAAAAATATCCAGGTAAATGAGAAATTTGATTTGATGAGCAAAATTATTGATTCAGGGGTACAAATGGTCCAGGATATAACAATGGAATTAAGGCCCAGGATGCTTGACGATCTCGGGCTTGTGGCTACTGTTCAATGGGAACTCAATGAATTTCAAAATTGTACAGGGATAAAACATAATGTATTGTTCGAACCAAAAGATTTTATTCTTGATTTTGATAGATCGACAACATTATTCAGGATTTTACTGGAGATTTTGACAAATATTTACAGACATTCAGGTGCTTCTCAAATAAATGTTAACCTGAGCAAAAAATCGGATGAAATTGTATTACGTGTACAAGACAATGGGAATGGGATTACCAGTGAAGACATTAAAAGTAGCCTTTCGTTTGGTATTATTGGGATTAGGGAAAAAGCAAAAATATGGGACGGAAGGGCTGAAATTAAAGGTGAAACAGGGAAAGGTACAATTGTAACGATAAGCTTGCCGTTTTAAGATTTCGCACTGTAGAAATAAATAGATTAAGGGGAAAAATGCTAAAACTGAAAATGAATTTGAAAAAAGCAAAAATGAAAAGGACATCGGTTGATTGACGGACACGCATGCAAATGATTAAAAAGTGAGTTCTTGGTTAGCTGACAGATTACTATTAAAAACAGACAATTATAAACAAATGAAAATACTAATTGTTGACGATCATCCAATTATCCGAAATGGGATTAAACAAATAATTTTAGATATTTCACAATCGAATTTAGTTGACGAAGCGGAAGAAACTCAGGAAGCTGTACAAAAAGCTGTTCAAAATAACTACGATCTAATTATTATGGATATTTCAATGCCTGGCGGCGGTGGGCTGGAAGCACTGGGACAAATTAAAAAGATAAAACCTCAAGCGAGGGTTTTAATACTTAGTATTTACAATAACGAACAATACATTTCAAGGGCTATGAAAGCCGGGGCATCGGGGTATTTAACCAAAACAAGTGCAACCGATGAACTGCACCTGGCAATCAAAAAAATTATTTCAGGCGGAAAATATTTTAGCTCTGAAGTTGCCCAAAAGTTGGCCCACATTTTTGATTCCGATCATAATAAACAAAAACACAGTAATCTTTCTGAACGTGAATTTCAAATTTTTTGTATGCTGGCCCTCGGAAAATCGATAAATGAAATTGGGGAAGAATTATTTTTAAGCCCTAAAACTATCAGTACCCATTACTATCGGATTCTAAATAAAATGGGAATGAAAAAAAATTCAGAAATAATACACTATGCAGTAAAACATTCATTGATAGATGTCCAATGAGAAATAGTCGAATTTTAATTCAATTAATTTTAATGGTTGTTGATTAATTAAGGGAAAAGTCGTTGGGCGGTCATAAAATTATTTGATCTTGTTCCATTATTCGTTAACTTTGTATCATGGAAAGAAAAAGAAAGATTTTCTATTTCAAGAATTACTTTCAGGAATTCTTTAACGCACAAAAAGAGAAAGTTAAGGATAAAATTGATTACGTTCTTTTTTTAGTTATTGTTGCAGATAAAATTCCAAAGAAGTTTTTTGGCAGCATGACTGGTTATGATGGACTTTGGGAAATACGAATAGAATTTGAAAGTAACATCTATCGAATTTTTTGTTGTTTTGACGAGGGAAACTTAGTTGTTTTATTCAATGGATTTCAAAAGAAAAGCCAAAAAACTCCAAAGAAAGAAATTGAAAAAGCTATGAAAATTAAAGAAGAATACTTTGAATTAAAAAAGAAAGGAGACTTATCATGAAAAATTTAACATCGTTTGATGAGCATTTAGACCAAAGACATGGCGAAATTGGGACTGAAAAAAGAACAGAATTTGAGATTAAAGCAAAAGCTTTTGCTATCGGGGAAATTTTACGCGATGCCAGAAAAGAAGCCAATATGACTCAGGAACAATTAGCAACAAAGACCGGAACAAGAAAAAGTTTTATCTCAAGAATTGAAAACGGACATAGTGACATTCAATTGTCAACCCTTTACAGGTTAGTAGAATTAGGGTTTGGAAAAAGAGTTAATTTGACAATTGGATAGAAAGAAATAACATGAATAAGAAGTATAATATTGCCGGGGTTGTATAGTTGATTGATTAGATTCCTGCCATGCTTCAACATTCGTCAGCTTCTGCTTATTGTTTAAACATTGAGGCCACTCCAAAAAGTTCTTTTTGCCACTAAATCTCTAAAACACCAAATTTCACTAAAATGTAACAGCCTGTATTTCTGCGCTTTGTGAATGTTTGTGATTTTGTGTTTTTGTGGCATTTAATTATTTGTTACTACTCAGCTACCTTAATACGTTGAAAATCTATAGCCACACGCTTTAGCTTGGGGTTGAATATTGTAAATGTCGGTAGTTTTGGCGGGATTTTTGTTTTCTTTGAACAAAAATCAGGACAAAACGGATTGATAACTAGCGACTTAGATTTTCAGTGACCTGCTGAGTGGCAACAATTATTTTTCGGAGCAGACTCAATATTAGCATTTTAAATAATCACCGCCAACTTTACCATCCCTGCCACATCTCCCAAAAATTCCTCGATTATAAATTTGAAACAATTAATTGTAGGTAAAATACCTACATTATTATCAGTAAATTGCTGACATGTAATATGCTTAGCATTTTTTATTTTTACCATGGTTTAAAATTTAATCTAATATTATGGTAGATAACAGCAAAACCAGTGGCCAGCTAATTATCGAACTGGTAAAACTCCGGAATAAAGTTTATGAATTTGAAGAAATGAATATCAATAAATCAAAACTTAATAAAAGGGTTGACGAATTGGAAAAGAAACTGGAACACACAACTGATAATTATAAAAAATTAAATGATACCGTCAAAAAACTTTTGCTGAACAACATTGAAGAAATTAATGAATTATTAATTGAATTTGAAGAAACAAACAAAAAAACTGTACTTAAAAAGGCAGTGGAAAAAATCGGTAAAAGTATTACAAGTATTAAAGAAGTAATTGTCGATTAAGCGGGTAAATTTATATTGAAGAATGAAAAAGATAAACAAATATTTTGTTTTCGGGGTAAGCGATCAAATGTTTGCACTAGCCTTACCATTTGTCGAAAAAGTAATTCAGGTTGTTGAAATTACACCTTTGCCAAAATCTCCCGAACATATTTTTGGTATTATCGATTATCATGGTCAAATAATTCCGGTAGTAAATATGAGAATTTTATTTGGCTTGCCTGAAAAAGAAATTGAATTATCGGATTATTTGATTATTACAAAAACTGAAACCCGTTTGGTGGCACTCTTGATTGATTTTATAGACGATACAATTGAAAAGGCCGATGAGGAAATCGGTAAATCTGAAAATTTTTTACTTGAAACAAGGCACGTTAAAGGAATCTTGAAATTAAATGATGGAGCAGTCCTAATTCATGATCTTGATCAATTGCTTACTAGCGAAGAAGTAAAGTTATTAAAAGCCGCACTCATTAAACAAAAAGAGAATAATAAATAGTATCAGATTTAAAGTAAAATATTAGCCTGAATTATTCATGAGTTTTTCGTTATGAGAATTCAAAATGCACAGAATA
>JABGRN010000116.1 GCA_018648265.1 Prolixibacteraceae bacterium
TTTTGATTGCCTTGCCATGAATTAAAGATACAAATAAATAGGCGCACTATGAAATGTAATTGGTATAAAACCCTTCGACTACGACCAGGGTGATGGTCTGCCTGAGAGTTATCGAAGACTAAAATCCATATATACGCATGATTTGAGTTTTTGA
This sequence comes from Prolixibacteraceae bacterium, assembly GCA_018648265.1. Classification (GTDB taxonomy): domain Bacteria; phylum Bacteroidota; class Bacteroidia; order Bacteroidales; family Prolixibacteraceae; genus Draconibacterium. Next base: position 155 of record JABGRN010000116.1, read on the forward strand.
TATTTGTGCTTCAGTTTACAAATTTTTGAATTTAGGGATCAATACTAAATAGTGGAAAAGATCAAATTATCATTTTCCAATTCTCCTCGAAATTAAGGGGATTTTCTACTCCGGGAAATATCCTGAACCGTTTAATATTTCCTGATAATCGCTGTTTTGCATTAATTCGGGTAAAGTCGTTTCCGGATGTTTTTTCATGTATTCGCGAACTATTTGCCAGCCAATCCAAACGGCAGTCCGGGCAGGCGATTCCAGCGGGAATCCATTGGTGTAAGGGCCATCGTTTGTATAACGGATTATATCCATTCTTTTGCTCGAATACAACATTTTATTTTCCACAAGGCTGATCCACATTTGAGCTTCGTTTGTTGTACACCATTTTAGTTGTTTGGCAGTGTATCCGATTTTCAGGGAGTCGGGCGTTTCGGGCAAAAGCGCATCAACGAAATACATTAATTTCCCTTGATGAATCATATTTCCGAGTAAATTTGTGGCCTTGTTTGTTCCTTCAAATTCAGTAACACCCCATGCGTAAGCAACATCGGAAACAAGTTTTTCTTTATACATGTTCATAATTTTGTATTGAGGTGTTGTACTTAAATTCTGATAGAAGCTGCAATTTCTGCCAAGGTATTTATCGAGGCTGATTCCAATAATATTTTCGGCAGTAACCACCGATTGGTTAAAGCCGGAAACATAAGCGAAAATGGTTGGCAATTTTTTTTCCGGGAAATGATACTGGAAATATTTAAACGATTTGTTGAGTTGTTGGGCAGTTTTTTCGAAATCGGAAAACTCATCTTCTACCATCGACAATGCATTCGTTATCATTGTGTCAGAACGAAATTGGCTTATTAAATCTAAAAATTGTTCATCGTCGATGCCGCCAATTCGAATAACTTTATAAGTAAACAGATCGAAAAACCCGGAGTGTTTTTCACGTAAGTTTAAAAGTTCCTGTAACAGGTTTTGTTGTGGGAGCGAAAAAAGTTCATTGTCGAACCTGACAATTTCAATATCATTTTCAATTTCCGAAATATCAACTTTTAATGGGTTTGTGTTGCAGGCAAACAAAAACGGCAGCAGGACAGAAATAAAAATTAAACGTAAAATAGACTTCATTTTATAAGATTTTTAATCATCAATACGTTTCAGTTCATTAATTATTGCGAAATTGGACTAAAAATAGGAGATTTGCAATCGGTAAAATATAGTTTAATTTTTTCGGTTTATTATTTTTAAACCTTAAACTTTAAATCTGATTTTTAAATTTTAAACACTTTTTATGAAAGTTGCTTTTGCCCAGTTAAATTATACTATTGGCGATTTTGAAGGGAACTCGGATAAAATTGTCAGTACCATTGAAAAAGCAAAAAACAATGGAGCCGATTTGGTAATCTTCTCTGAACTTTCGGTAACCGGATATTATCCACACGATTTGCTCGAAAAAAAAGAATTTATACAAAAAGCCGAAGAAACGGTTTTGAAAATAGCGGGTATTTGTAACGGGATTGCTGCTATTGTTGGAGCCCCTCGAATAAACGAAAGCGAGCACGGTAAAAAATTATACAACTCTGCTTTTTTTCTTTCTGAAGGGAAAATACAAAGTATCCATAATAAAACGTTATTACCGACCTACGATATTTTTGATGAATACCGCCATTTTGAACCCAATAACGAATTTTGTATAGTTAAACACAAAGGTGAAAATATTGCGATAACAATTTGCGAAGATTTGTGGGACGAGCAACCCTCGGCCAGCGAATTTGGTAAAGATAAATTGTATCAAATTTCGCCAATGGAAGAATTGATTAAATTCAATCCAGATTTTGTGGTGAATATTTCAGCTTCCCCATTTTCGTACAATCAGGAAGATTGGCGTAAAAATGTGCTGATATCGAAAGCTAAAAAATATAAAGTCCCAGTTTTATATATTAACCAGGTTGGTGCACAAACCGAATTGATCTTCGACGGTGGCTCGGTATTTATTAGCAAAACGGGCGAAATTTTAAAAGAGTTAAAATATTTTTATGAAGATTTTTTGATTGTTGACACAAAATATATTGGCGGGAAACAAGTTCAAAACCCCAGCGGAACAATCGAAAAAATTCATGATGCTCTGGTTATGGGAATTCGCGATTATTTTTGGAAAATGAATTTTAAACAAGCTACGCTGGGACTTTCGGGAGGTATTGATTCGGCAGTAACTTTGGTGCTCGCAGTTCGCGCCCTTGGAGCAGAAAATGTGAGGGTGTTGTTAATGCCTTCTAAATATTCCTCAGGCCACAGTTTGGAAGATGCCCGGCAATTGGCTGAAAACCTGAATGTAAGGTACGATGTTGTAAATATACAAAATGCTGTCGATAAATTTGAAAATGAACTAGCACCTCTTTTTAAAGGTACTTCTTTTGGTGTAACCGAAGAAAATATCCAGGCCCGGGTTCGTGGAATCTTTGTGATGGCAATTTCCAACAAATTTGGCCACATTCTGTTAAATACAACCAATAAAAGTGAAAGTGCCGTGGGGTATGGAACTTTGTACGGAGACATGAACGGTGGCCTGGCAGTAATTGGCGATGTTTATAAAATGGATGTTTTTAAACTCTCTCGATTTATGAATAAAGACGGTGAAATAATACCGGAAAATTCCATCGTTAAACCTCCTTCTGCGGAACTTCGCCCTGATCAGAAAGACACTGACTCGTTGCCAGAGTACGAAGATTTAGATCAGATTTTATTTAATTATCTTGAACTAAATAAATCGCCGCAGGAGATTGTTGAAATTGGCTTCAACGAAAATGTTGTAACCCGCGTAATTAGGATGGTTAATATGAATGAGTATAAACGCTTTCAGGCAGCTCCTATTTTAAGAATAAGTTCAAAAGCTTTTGGTTTTGGCCGTAAAATGCCTTTGGTGGCTAAATACTAACAATAAGTACATATTTGTATTTTGAACAATATCATATATTTTACGAATTTCAGGCTCCCGATGGTGAAATAAGTGTTAAAAATGAATTCTATATTCACAAAATTTTTAACTTTGATGCTGTAAAACATACTAAGATTACGATATGTTACATTCAGAATTAGGTGTTAAAGATGTTACTGATAATCCAAAATCTATATTTTATCTTTTAGATCAAGATGAAAAAGATGAATTACAGCATCATATTTCTATTTCACATTATAAAAAAAATGAGTTTGTTTTTAAAGAAGGAGACAATCCTTCGGGGTTTTTAATATTAGTGGATGGAAAAGTAAAAATTTTTAAAGAGGGGGTTGGTGGTCGCGAACAAATTGTTCGAATGGCAAAACCGTTGGGAATGATTGGTTTCCGGGCCCTTTTTAGCGACGAAAACCACATTTCAACAGCAGTTACTCTTGAAGAATCGTTGATTTGTACCGTCAGCCCGGATTTTATTTTTAACCGGGCTTTAAAAAACAGCGATTTTTCAGTTGTAATAGTTCGTAAACTCGCAAAGGAATTGGGTTTCTCAAATTGCAGGACCGTAACTTTAACCCAAAAACATATTAGGGGAAGGTTGGCAGAATCGATAATTTTGCTAAAAGAAAAGTATGGGTACGAACACGACGGGACAACTCTAAAGGTTTATCTTTCGCGGGAAGATATTGCAAACCTTTCGAATATGACAACTTCGAATGCAATCCGGACTTTATCAACTTTTGCCAGCGAAAAAGTAATAGCCATCGACGGGCGAAAAATTAAAATCCTCGATGTAAATCGATTGGATAGGATTAGTAAATTAGGGTAGCTTATTTTAATCCTTGTACAATATAAAAACAAAAAGTGTAGTTGTTAGCAATTCAGATTTCAACCACTCCAAATTACTCGTGAAGAAAAATACGTTTCACCCGCTGCGAAATACCACTTAGTATTTCGTAAGGGATAGTCCCGGCTTTTTCTGCCACTTCTGAAACAGAAATATTCGGACCAAAAAATTCCACAACATCTCCTGGTTTTACACTCAATCCGCTTACATCGAGCATTAACATGTCCATACAAATATTTCCAATAATCGCTACTCTTTTCCCTTTTACAGATGCGGACCCGTTTTTATTTCCCAATTTTCGGTTCAGGCCGTCGGCATAACCAAGAGGTACAATTGCAATTTCACTTTCGTGCGTTATTTTACCTTTTCTGTTGTAGCCAATAGTTTCGTCGGCTTGCACATTTTTTATCTGCGAAACTGTGCTTTTTAGTGTCCCAATATTTTTTAGGGCTAATCCGGTTTGAGAAATTCCATACAAACCAATTCCAAGCCGTACCATTTCATACTGATATTCAGGGAAACGTTCAATACCTGCCGAATTTAAAATATGCCGATTGATTTTATACGGAAAAGCAATTGAAATTATTTTGAATAGTTTCTCAAAATTGTCGATTTGTTTTTTTGTGAAATTATCTAATCCGGGTTCATCGCTTGCAGCAAGATGCGAAAATGCAGAAACGACTTTTAGCGACTTTGATGATAAAATCAAGGAAATTACTTCGTTAATTTCATCTTCAGATTTTAACCCAAGCCGGTTCATTCCCGTATCTAATTTTAAGTGGATTGGAAAATCCTGCAACCCGTTTTTCGAAGCCGTTTTCAAAAAGTAATCTAAAAGTTCAATACTGTAAATGTTTGGTTCAAGCTGGTAGTCGATAATATTTTGGAAACTGTGTAATTCCGGGTTCATAACAATTATTGGCGTTTGAATCCCTGCGTTTCGAAGTCCTACACCTTCGTCTGCCACCGCAACCGCTAAATAATCAACTTGTTGAAATTGTAAAAGTTTTGCAATTTCAACATCGCCGCTTCCATAGGAAAAAGCTTTCACCATAACCATAATTTTGGTTTCAGGTTTTAGTAAAAAACGGAAAGCATTTAAATTGTGGACCATCGCATCCAGGTTAATTTCCAAAACCGTTTGATGCGCTTTTTGTTGCAATAGCATCGAAATTTTTTCGAAGGTAAATTGCCTGGCCCCCTTTATTAAAATTACAGCCTTATTGAAATCGTTGCGTTTGAATTGATTATTAAATTCGTTGATTGAATTGAAAAATTTTTTCTTTACTGAAAACAGTTTGTAATGATTGGAAATTATGGGTCCGATACCGATTATTTCATTTATCTTCCATTCGTGCAAAAGTTCGTTTACCCTTTTGTACAGTTGATTTTGGGGAATTCCGGTTTGTTGGATATCGGATAAAATTACCAGTTTGTGCAAATGTCCTTTCGATGCTTGTTGATGTAGCACCGACAAAGCTATTGTAAGCGAGTGTAAGTCGGAATTATAGTAATCGTTAATTAACAGGGAATTGTTAATTCCCTGTTTTATTTCCAGGCGCATGGCCACCGCCTCCAGATTTTTAAAATGGGGGAGGATTGGTTTTGGGTTCTTTAGTAAAACGAATGCTGCTACAAAACAGTGACATGCATTTTCAATGGCCGAATTATCAGAAAAAGGAATAGTAAAACTGTATTTTTTATTTTTTGCAAGGGCATTAATTTCAGTAAAATCGTTTTGTTTATTTAAAGAAAATGAAATTGTAGCATTGTTATAATTTAAAGTCCAGCCTATATTTTCGACAAGATTGTTTTTACAAAAGTTTTCAATTTCAGTTTTCACCTTTTTATTATCTACACAATAAATTAGTTTTTTTGCTTTTTCAAAAAGAATAAGTTTTTCATTAATTTTTTGTTTATAAGTTTCAAAGTTTTCCTGGTGTGCATCGCCGATATTTGTAAGAATCCCTATTTCCGGTCTGATTATTTTTTCGAGGTTTGCCATTTCACCAGGTTTTGAAATCCCGGCTTCAAAAATCCCCAGGTTGTAGATATTATTCATCAGCAAAACCGAAAGGGGAACTCCAACTTGCGAATTATAACTTTTGGGGCTGCGGACAATTTTAAATTCACCCGACAATAAATCGTGCAGCCACTCTTTTATAATTGTTTTTCCGTTGCTGCCGGTAATTCCAATAACAGGGATTTTAAACGCTTGCCGGTTAAAAGCTGCAAGTTCCTGAAGTGCCAATGTTGTATTTTGGACTAAAAGAAAAGTAGCATCGTTACAAATTATTGACGAATCGGAAACTACAAATGTTTTAAATCCTTTTTTAATTAAGTCAGAAATGTAGTTGTGACCATTGTTGCGAGGACCGATGAGAGCAAAAAAAATCGAATTTTCGCCCTTAAAAAAAGAGCGGCTGTCGGTAATAATTTGTAAAATAGTATGATCTAGAAAACCTGATGGGGTAAACAATTCCCCTTTAATAATTTGTGCGATTTTTGAAACTGTAAAATCAATCATTTTTTTTGTTTGCACCCGGGTAACAACCACGGCAGAGTGGTTCGTAAATATCTTTTTCACCCAGCAAAACAACCTGCTCTTTTTCCGACAAGCGATGCGAAAATTGGGCAATACAACCACATCTCACACAAATAGCGTGTACTTTAGTAACATCGTCGGCAACTGCCATTAATCCCGGGATTGGACCAAACGGAACGCCTTTAAAATCCATGTCCAACCCGGCAACAATCACCCTGATACCCATATTCGCCAGTTTAACAACCACTTCAATTAAACCTTTATCAAAAAACTGGGCTTCGTCAATTCCAATCACATCGGCATCGCCTGAAAGAAGGAGGATGTTTGCAGAATTTTCGACTGGGGTAGAACGGATAGAATTTTCGTCGTGCGATACCACTTCATCTTCTGAATACCGAACATCAATAGCAGGTTTATAAATATCAACTTTTTGTTTGGCAATTTTTGCCCGTTTTAACCTACGGATTAATTCTTCTGTTTTTCCCGAAAACATCGATCCAGCCACCACTTCAATGGTGCCAACTTTTTTCTTGTGGTTTAAATCCCTTTCAATAAACATTTAACGTTAGATGAATTAGAAATTAGTACTTTTACAAAATTAAAATTTTAAATTATAGCCCTACATAGAATGGAAAATAAAAAACTCTTAAAAATTTTGGTTAACGATTTGAGTGAATTGGAAGAGTTGGTAGATGAAAAAGGAGCAACTGGTTTTGATACATTTGAAATGGAGTTTGTACGGGCCCGGGTAAAAGGGGCCAAAAGGCTTTTGCAAATATTGTATAATAACGAAAATCCGGTTGAAAAAGAGCTTAAAAAGAAACCTGTCTTGGTGGTTGAAAAAGAGATTGAGGTTGAAAAGATGGAAGAAAATTTGGAGGTCAGAGAAGAGATAAAAGAAGAGCCGCCAAAAGAAGAAATTAAGGAAGAAAAGATTGTAGAAGATGTTCAAAAGAAAATTCAGGTTGTAGAAACCGAAATAGTAAAAAAGGACGAACCTTCTCCTGTTGAAAATAAAAATGAAGTTCAGTTGGAGGAAGAAGCAATTTCTGAGTCAAGCCCGCGATTGGGAGATAGTTTTTTAAAAGAAAAATCGCTTAATGATTTACTTTATGATCAGAATAACCTGGAGTTTAAACTATCGAACCGGCCGGTAAGCAGTATTAAATCTGCCATTGGAATAAACGACCGTTTTCAATATATCCGTGAACTTTTTGATGGGAATGGGGATAAATTTGCCGAAACAGTTGCTACTATCGATGAGATGAAAAATATTAATGAAGCGGTGGAATATTTACGGCAAAGTTTCAAATGGAAAAAAAACGATACCAGTTTGAAATTTGTTGGTTTGGTAAAACGCAGATTTTCGAATGACTAAACAGGGAAAGTTGATATTAGTGCCAACGCCAATTGGAAATCTCGAAGATATTACTTTGCGGGCTCTTACTGTTTTAAAAGAAGCCGATTTAATTCTTGCCGAAGACACCCGTGTTTCTTCAAAATTACTAAATCATTTTTCCATCGAAAAAAAGATGTTTCCCCACCATAAATTTAACGAACACAAAACCATCAACACTATTATTTCTAAATTACAACAAGGAAACTTATTGGCTTTAATTTCTGATGCCGGGACTCCCGGTATTTCCGATCCGGGATTTTTGTTGGTACGGGCTTGTGTCGAAAATGAGATTGAAGTAGAATGCCTGCCTGGCCCTTCGGCACTGATTCCTGCATTGGCAGTTTCGGGGTTGCCAACCGAGCGGTTTGTTTTCGAAGGTTTTTTACCTCAGAAAAAAGGCCGGCAAACCAGATTGTCTCAGCTTGCTCAGGAATCGAGGACCATGGTTTTTTATGAATCACCTTTTCGTCTCGTAAAAAGCTTAACACAGTTTGCCGAATTTTATGGGATTGAACGCCGTGCTTGTGTTTGCCGCGAACTCAGCAAAATGTTCGAAGAAATAAAAAGGGGCACGCTTCACGAACTTCAGAAATATTATACAGAAAATCCTCCCAAAGGGGAAATAGTGATTGTTGTAGAAGGGGTTTCAAAAAAAGGCAAGTAAAAAATAAATTTTGAATTCTTTCTTATTCAAATGAAGAAAAAATACAAACACATATTTTTCGATTTAGACAATACTTTGTGGGATTTTAAAATCAACTCTTTTTTTGCTTTGGAAAAAACCTATTTGAATTTTATAGGTGAAAATAAAAATGTTTTATTTGAAGATTTTAACAATGTATATAATTTCCATAATACCAAGCTTTGGAAAGGTTATCGAGAGAAAACTATTAGTAAAAAAGAATTAGTTAAAAAAAGGTTTCAAAATACATTTGACGAGTTGAAATTGGGAGGATTTGATCCTGTATCTTTTAATAGTTTTTATTTGGATGAAATGTCAAAACAAACTCATTTGATAACTGGATCACTGGATTTGTTGAATTACCTGAAATCGAAAAAATATGTAATGTCAATTATTACAAACGGGTTCAGGGAGGTTCAGTATAAAAAACTGGAAAATTCAGGATTAAAGCCATATTTTCAAAAAATGTTTATTTCAGAAGTTGTCAAAACCCCAAAACCGGGGGTCGAAATTTTTGAACACGCCATTAAATCTGTCAATGCAAAAAAATCAGAGAGTTTAATGATTGGCGACGACTGGGAAGTTGATGTAATTGGAGCTGCAGGTTTTGGTATCGATTCGGTTTTCTTCACTCCTGAACCCTACGAATCTGAAAATATTCCAATCATTAAAATAAAATATAAAACTTTGATTTATACAATTCACAGCCTGATACAACTGAAAGATCTTTTATAAATTGAAAATATCCCAATTTACAGATCAGAATCTGGTATTTTAAATTCCTTACAAAAATAAAGTCACTGTTTACTTTTACTTTTCAATTCTTTTTACAACATTTGTGACTGTTAATTTTTTTAACAACTAAAATTTGGGTTAAAAATACTTAAACGTGGTTAAACCATTTGAAAAAGCTAAAAAAGAATTTGGGGAAATTCTTGGCAGATTTGAATTTAATCACTAAATATTTATGCTGTTTAATTTTTAATTTAAAACTATTTCTATGAAAAAAATTGCATTTTTTTTATCGATTCTCCTTTTTATGGGGACATTGGTTACCAATGCTCAAACAAAGGACATAACCGGAACGGTTAGTTCTGCGCAAGATGGTATGCCAATCCCCGGAGCATCGATAGTTGTTAAAGGTACAACATTGGGTACCATTACTAACATCGACGGTGTTTATAATTTGCAGGTGCCTGATGATGCTGAATCGTTAATTTTCTCTTTCATCGGTATGAAAACCATGGAAGTTAATATTAGTGGACAGTCTTCAGTTAATGCTGAACTTTTAGAAGATGTTTTTGGTATTGATGAGGTTGTAGTTACTGGTGTTGCAGGAGCAACTGAGAAAAAGAAACTATCCGTTTCTGTGGCTTCGGTATCATCCGAAGAACTTGAAAAAGTACCTGCCGGTTCTGCTGCAAGTGCTTTGCAAGGTAAAGTTGCAGGTGTTCAGGTAACCAGTTTAGGTCGTCCGGGTGCAGGTGCTACAATTCTTTTACGTGGTGCTGCTAACTTTTATGGCTCGCAAGCTCCATTGGTAATTATGGATGGTGTTTTTATTGCAGGTGGTTTAGCCGATATTAATGTTGACGACATTGCTTCCTTCGAAATTGTAAAAGGTGCATCGGCATCTTCTTTATATGGTTCGCGTGCAGGTAATGGAGTTATTGTTATTACTTCAAAAAGAGGTAAAGTTGGTGAAACAGAAGTAACTGTGAGGTCTGAAGTAGGTTGGTCGCAAATTGCCAGCTTTATGGATGTTAATATGTCTCATGCTTATGAATTAGCTGCTGATTGGGAAAGCTATAAAGGAAAATACACGAAGTACGATGGTGTAGAGTATGGCCCTAATTATGCAAGTGTTTATGCTGCATCTGGCGATAATGCTGTTGTAGGTACACGTGTTTTGTCTGAAGATGGTTATGCAGATAATCCTTATGGATTATATAATGACTTTCAGGATGAATTCTTTAAAAAGGGACTAAATACAACTCAATATGTTTCAATATCAGGTGGAAACGAGAAATTCAAAACTTTCTTCGCTTCTGAATATAACAAAGTTGATGGTGTATTTGAAGAGATTGATGGTTATGTTAGAAATACCATTCGTTTTAACGTTGATTATTACATTAACGATTGGTTAAAGTTCTCGGCAAGTAATGCTTTTGTTAAAATAGTTGACAACAGTACAACTGGTGATTTCAGAACAATTACTAGGATTGCTCCTGATTCAAATATATTATATCCAAACCCCGACGGACAGCCTTATTATTTAAAGCCAGATCCATGGGAAAATGAAATTGAGAGTCCGTTGTACAATGCATATGCACTTGATGCAAAAAGCAAACAACAACGTTTTATGGGAGGTTATAAGATGAATGTAAAATTTACTGACTTCTTAAATCTTGATGCAGAATATTCTTTTGAAAGTAATACTAGTCGTCATACAAATAACCGCAAGTATGAAACCTATGTACAGTCGGGTGATGCCATTGGTTTTGGGTATAGTAAAGGTGGCCTTTCGAAAAGTAGTTCTTTAAATATGGTACAAAAAGCACAAGCTACTTTAAATTTTGTGAAGCAGTTTGGCGAATTGGATGTTAAAGCTAAATTAAGTGGATTGGCAGAAGACAGACATTATGAGTATTTCTCAGCTGCCGGTAATGATTACTTATATTCTGGAATTCCTTCATTAGATAACTTTAATAAAGATAACATTTCTGCCAATTCTAATCAAACGGCAGAAAGGGCACAAAACCTCTTCGCAATTGCAAGTATGGTTTACAAAGACAGGTATATTTTTGATGGATTGTACAGAAAAGATGGTTCTTCACTTTTTGGTGAAAACGAAAGATGGAACGACTATTACAGGGTTTCTGCTGCTTATCGTATCACTCAAGACATTGAAATCCCTGGTGTTCAGGAATTGAAATTGAATGTGGCAAGAGGTACCGCAGGTCAGCGTCCTGGTTTTACATGGCAATACGAGATGACATCTCTTGGCAGAGGTAATTTATCTTCAGACCGTATAAAAGGTAATCCAGATTTATTACCATCGAGAACTACTGAAAACGAAATTGGATTAACTGCTCAATTCCTGGAAAGATTTAGTTTAGATTTTGCATATTCAGAGCAGCAGTCAACAGATCAGTTTATGATTATCAACTTGTTCTCGCCAGCTAATGCAGGTAAAAACAGACAGTGGCAGAATGTTGGAAACTTAGAAACAAATACCATAGAATTTTCTTTGAAAGGGCAACTTATTCAACAAAAAGATTGGAACTGGGACATGGCTGTGAACTTTACTAAAACTGGTTCAGAGATTACAGAATTAAATGTTGCAACACAACATGTTGGACCTGATGCTTTATTCTTGTTGGAAGAAGGTACAGAGTTTGGTTCTATGTACGGATATAAATTTGTTGCCGATTTAGCTACAATGGGAAAACAATTACCCGACGGAGCAAGTATTGCTGATTACAGTATAAATAGCGATGGTGTTGTTGTTGAAACAGCTGCAATTGGTACAGTTGACGAAAAAGCATTTGTAGAAGTTGATGAAGACGGTGTAGTTATCGAACAACAAATTGGTAATCAGAATGCTAATTTCTTTATGGGAATTGTTTCTAATCTTAATTATAAAAATTTCGATTTTTATATGTTATGGGATTATAAAAACGGTGGAGATGTTTACAATAGAAATGTTCAGTGGAATACCATTGCTAACAGAAGTGCTATTGTTGACCAGGCTGGTAAAGCTGAAGCTGATAAGAAAACAGTTAACTATTACGCATCACTATACAACGTGAATGAAAATATGGACTTTTGGGTTGAAGATGGAAGTTATATGAAACTTAGAGAAGTTTCTCTTTCATACACAATCAGAGAGAAGCAACTCACTAATTTTGCCAGTGGTTTCTTTAAAGAATTTAAGTTGAGTGCCATTGGTAGAAATTTGTTTGGATTTGATAATTATACAGGTTGGGATCCGGAAGTAGCAAGTTATGATGGGGGTACTCAGCAATACTTCAGTGTTGACTATGGTGTATATCCAAATCAATCTTCTTATTCATTTTCTGTGCAGCTTAAATTTTAATATTAAAAAGGAGTAAAAAATGAAATATATTAGAGAATTTTTGACAATTACTTTACTACTTTTTTTGGTAGTTTCTTGTGATGACTTTTCATTGGATTTGAAAGTGGAAAACTTTGAACATCCCAATGACGATATTTTAACTTCAGATCCGGTGGCACTTACTGCTACTGCAGGTTCTATATTGAACAACTGGTTCATGGGAATACACAGTTATAATGGCCCGGCTGCTGCTATGGCAACCATGGCCGATGTTTCTTCATGTTCATGGGGTAACTTTGGGATGAAAGATTTATCAAGCGAGCCAAGGGTTGCATTCAATAATAAAAGTTCTTATGGTAACAACGTAACAAACTCATATTTTAATGCCTTGTACTCTGTACTTTCAGATGCCAATACAATTGTAGCAGCTGCTGAAAAAGGAACTGAGTTCGAAAATCCTGACTTAGTAAAACTAATGGGTAAAATGGGACAGGCATTTTCGGTAGGTTATCTTGCTTTGGTATTCGATAGAGTTTGGCTATCAGACGAAAATGGTGTTGTTGGTGAAGGTGCTGTAGATTACAAAGAGGCAATGGTATTTGCACTTCAAAAATTAGATGATGCAATCGCTTTAGCAAGTTCTGCAGGAGTAAGTATTCCAGATACCTGGTTACCGGGTGGTATGGGAGAAAATAGCACATTGGTGCCTTTTTTGAATAGTATGGGAGCTCGCTTTGCTGTTGGAAATGTACGTAATACGGCGCAAAAAGGTCAAATTAATTGGGACAAAGTATTAGCATATTCTAACGCCGGTCTTACAGTAGATTTCGAAATTTTTATGGATGATGTAAACTGGTACGACCTTATTCCTAAAACCTATTTAATTTATCCGGGTTGGGGAAGAACTGACATGAGAATTATTAATCTGATGGATCCGAATACTACGGCTTATTGGACTGATGAAACAGTTATTCCTGAATCAACTTCGGCTGATGCAAGATTAGCTTCTGATTATGGTTATCTATCTAGTAATAATTTCCGTCCTGACAGGGGAACCTATCATTTCAGTACTTATCGCTATGCAAGGTATGATGATTATATTACTGATTGGGTAATGAATGTTGTTGAGTTCTCTGCCTCTGAAAACGATATGTACAAAGCTGAAGCATTACTTAATAAAGGTGATGCCGCTGGTGCTGCTGCAGTTGTTAATGCAGGTACAAGAGTCATTCGTGGTGGTTTAGATCCGGTAGCTGCTGATGCTGCTGCAGTTCAAGCTGCTATTCATTACGAAAGAGTGGTTGAATTTTCTTATACCGGAATTGGACTTGGATTCTTTGAAATGAGAAAAGAGAATCTTTTGCAAGCAGGAACAATGCTGCATTTCCCAATTCCTGGAAAAGCGCTAGAAGCTATTCCTGAAGATTATTACACTTTTGGCGGAAATCAAGGTGTTGCAGGCGAAGATTATTCAACCGGAGGTTGGAGATAATACAATTTCCCCGTCAATCTATAAATGGATTGGCAGGTTTAAAATAAAAAATCAGGAGAAGCTAGCTTCTCCGGGTTTTTTATTTTATATGTTAATTGTAAAAATCTTACACCTAAAATTATTGGTTTGTGTAATGGACTTCAATTTAATCGATTATAATTTTATTTGACGATAGGTATTTTGCAAAGAAATTTGTCTGTTCATTGTGTTTTGTTGAGCAGTTTAAATGTGCTAAAGTACTAAGTATAATTGTAGTCCGATTGCTTCTTGTCACATTTTAAAAGTATAATTCTGCAATGAAATTGTTAATTAATGCTTATTTTGGTTTTGTCTATTATACCAATTGTACTTTGAAATGCCGCATGGCAATTTCGAAGTTTATAATGG
>JABGRN010000161.1 GCA_018648265.1 Prolixibacteraceae bacterium
GATTACAGGTAGTTGCATGAATATGTCATTAGCAACTTGTTTCAGGATCTTAAAATGAAGATATGTTATTGGTAAACCTGAAGTATGAAGGTGAGAAATTTATTCATGTAACTGCTTTCTCAGTTGTTCCTTCTTCGAAATGACAAGAAATGAATGAAATTGTATTAATCTAAATACCAACTAAAATGAAGACAAAAATTAATCTATTAATCAGTTTATTTTGTTTGGCAATTTTGTTGCCGGCAGTTGCACAAGAAAAGGAAATCCCGATGCTCGACAATCCAATGTCGGTGCAGTACCTCAAAAAGAACCTAAGAAAATCACAACCACGTTTGGTTTTTAATTCAACAATTGAAAAAAACCTGAAGAAAAAAATGAAGACCGATCCGGTTCTTCAGAATATGTACAAAGCCATTAAATTAAATGCCGATGAGGTTTTTGAAAAATCGTTATTAACCAGAAATGTTGTTGGAAGACGTTTGTTGGGAACATCGCGCGAAATGCTTTGGAGAATTAATATGTTGGGATTTGTTTACCGCATGGAGAAAGATCCGAAAGTTCTGCAAAGAATTAACGATGAAGTAATGGCGGTTTGTAATTTTAAAGACTGGAATCCGTCGCATTATTTAGATGTTGCAGAAATGTCGATGGCCGTTGCTTTTGCACTGGACTGGACTGCTGGAAAATTACCAAAATCAACCATTCAATTGGCTAAAAATGCAATAATTGAAAAGGGAATTAAACCGAGTTGGCCGGAAGGTGGAAATCATTCTCACTGGGCTTACGGAACAAATAACTGGAACCAGGTTTGTAACGGTGGAATGATTGCCGCATCAATTGCAATTGCCGAAGTTGATCCGGAACTGGCATCCAAAACAATCTGGCGGGCATTAGACGGACTTCCTCACTCTCTGGTAGAATACGGACCGGACGGTGTATATCCCGAAGGTTCTACATATTGGAGTTACGGAACCCGGTTTTCTGTTGTAACGGCTGCAATGCTCGAAAGTTCCTTCGGTCACGATTTTGGCCATTTTAAATATCCGGCTTTTGTTGAAAGTGCAGTGTTTAGAAAATTGATGAATACTCCGTCTGGCTGGTATTATAATTTTGCCGACTGTGGCGATAAACGAAGTGAAAGTGGCGATGTTGCTTTGGCATGGTTTGCCACAAAAACAGGTAATAAAGAATTTTTTGAAAAAGATAGATTTTTGCAGCCTGTAGAAGAAATGGGAGAACTTTCGCGGTTGGCAGGGGCTGGCATGGCCTGGCTTTCGCAATACGAAGAAAAAAGTGAAGTGAAAATGCCCAAAGCATGGAAGGGTGAAGGTTCGAACCCGGTTGCAGTTTTTACAGGTGGAGAAAACGATCCTCATAATTATTATTTTGGTGGAAAAGGTGGTCGTGGAATGGTTAACCACGGAAATATGGATGGCGGCTCATTTATATTTGAATTGAATGATGTACGTTGGGTTGTTGACCCGGGCAATCAAAATTATCACGAATTAGAACAAAAGGGTTTTGATCTTTGGGGGCGTTGCCAGGAATGCGAACGCTGGACATTACTTACTAAAAATAATTACGGACACAGCACTATTACAATTAACGATGAATTGCACAAAACAGAAGGCCTGGTTACTTTATCAGATTTTAAAGATGGAAGTAAACCGGAAGCTACTTTTGATATGTCAGCAACTTTGGGCGATTTAGTTTCAGGTGCCTCCAGAAAATTTATAAAGGACAGTCCTACTTCGGTTGTAATTGAAGACAAAATTAAAAAATCGAATAAAACTGAATTAATAACCTGGCAGTTAATAACTACTGCCGATGTTGAAATTGTTAATGGAGGTGCTATTTTAAAACAAGATGGTAAAAAACTAAAACTGGAAAATATTTCTCATCCCGATTTGGACGTTTCCATTGTTTCACTTTATCCGGCTCCATTAGAATTAGACCGTCAGATTGAAGGTCTGAAAAGACTGGAAATTCGTATTCCTGCCTGGACAATAGAAGGAGACAAGACAACAATAAAAGTACGTTTATCGGGAGATTAGCTTTTTAATAATCCTTCATTCCCACGAAAGTGGGAATCTCAAATAGTTTGCGAGATTCACAATTTTCGTGAGCGTAATGAGATAATGACAGAGATACTGAAACAAGTTCAGCATGACGACAAAACAGTATAATGTAAAAGTTAGTTAAAAACGTCACCCTGAA
>JABGRN010000001.1:0-168213 GCA_018648265.1 Prolixibacteraceae bacterium
CGGCATTGTCATATTTGTAAAAAGAAAATCTATCTTATATTAGAATAGAGCCAATAATTTTTATCTCACATTTTGAGATGTTTTGATATAACAGATAATTGCCGGTTCGAATTTGCATGAAACTACTTTATTGCAACGTAACTCTACTGTGAAAGTGTAACGCTTACTTTTTTTATTTCGCCTCCCATTGGTGGATTAATTTTTGAAATTTTCACTTTAGCTTTTTCGATAGTTGAAAAATTGGCGTATAAAGCATCTAAAATTCGTTTTGCCACATTTTCAAGTAAATGAGATTTTTGATCCATCTCTTTTTTTACGATTTCATAAACAGCCTGATAATTCAGGGCATCATTTAAATCATCCGAAATCGCCGCCTTTTTGCAATTGGTTTCAAGCGAAACATTAACCAAAAATTCACTTCCCACAATCCGTTCAGCTTTAAAATGCCCGTGGTAGGCGTAAAATTTCATCCCTTTAATTTCAATTAATCCCATCTCTTTTTTTTGCGAAATTAAAAATAAGTAAGCAATGGCAATAATTAAGAAAGGGATTAATCGTTCATACAAATCATTTTTTACTTTTGTGGTGAATAAATTTGGGCTTAAATTTAATAAGATGGCAAATAATAATGGTGGAAGTAAAGAGATGCAATTGAAATCCAATTTCATTCATTTACAAATTGACGAGGATCTAAAATTGGGTAAAAACAATAATCGCGTGCATACCCGTTTTCCCCCTGAACCGAATGGTTATTTACACATCGGGCATGCAAAATCGATATGCCTGAATTTTGGAATTGCCAATAAATTTGGTGGCAAATGCAATCTTCGTTTCGACGACACCAATCCTTCGAAAGAAGAAACAGAATATGTAGAGTCGATTATGGAAGATATTCACTGGCTTGGTTTCGATTGGGAGGATCGGCTGTTTTATGCTTCCGATTATTTTGAAAAACTGCATGAGTTTGCTATTCAATTAATAAGAAATGGGAAAGCGTATGTTGACGATCAGGACGCTGAAACTATTAGCAGCCAGAAAGGTACGCCAACGCGCTCAGGTATTGAAAGCCCTTTTAGAAACCGTTCGGCAGAAGAAAACCTCGATTTGTTTAATCGGATGACTGCCGGGGAATTCGACGAAGGATCATACGTTTTACGGGCAAAAATAGATATGTCGTCGCCAAATATGCACATGCGCGACCCTATTATTTATCGAATTATGAAAGCCCACCATCATCGGACCGGAAACAAGTGGGTTGTTTACCCGATGTACGATTTTGCACATGGGCAAAGCGATTTTTGGGAAGGGATTACACATTCAATTTGTACTCTCGAATTTGAGGTTCATCGCCCGCTATACGACTGGTTTGTTGACCAGTTGCAGGAAACAGAATACCGGCCACGACAGATTGAGTTTGCCCGTTTAAACCTTACATATACAGTAATGAGCAAACGGAAGTTACTGGAATTGGTAAAAGACGGGCATGTAAAAGGCTGGGATGATCCGCGGATGCCAACTGTTTCGGGTTTAAGAAGGAGAGGTTTTACACCGGAATCGATTAGGAATTTTGCTGATCGGATCGGAGTAACAAAAGTCGATGGAATGATTGATGTGTCATTATTGGAATACAGTGTACGGGAACATTTAAATAAAACTGCACAGCGGGTAATGGGCGTTTTAAATCCGCTAAAAGTGGTAATTACAAATTATCCTGAAGATAAAACAGAAGAACTGGATGCTATAAACAATCCTGAAGATTTGGAAATGGGTACAAGGAAAGTTCCGTTTTCCAGAGAAATTTATATCGAACGCGATGACTTTATGGAAGATCCCCCGCGTAAATTCTTTCGATTAGGTCCCGGGCGCGAAGTACGTTTGCGTTACGCTTATTTTGTTACCTGTACCGATGTTATTAAAAATAATGAAGGTGAAATTACTGAATTGCATTGTACGCATGATCCCGCTTCAAAAGGTGGAAATTCGCCTGATGGAAGAAAAGTAAAAGCAACTTTGCATTGGGTTTCGGCCAAACATGCGATTAAATCGGAGGTACGATTATACGATAGATTGTTTAATGATGAAAATCCGGATGGTCACAAGGATGTTGATTTTAAGGAATTTATGAATCCGGAATCGTTGAAAATATTACCGGATTGTTACCTTGAACCATTTATAAAAAATGCAAAGCCACTCGATCATTTTCAATTCGAAAGATTAGGGTATTTTAATCTCGACTCCGATTCTGCAAAAGAAAAACCGGTTTTTAATCGAACTGTCCCGCTACGCGATTCGTGGGCAAAAGCACAAAAAAAATAATTCAAAAAGGCTATTTAGTTGTTTTTATATACGAAACACAAATCGTAAAACTCAATTACAAATAAAATATAAGCTCAAAAAATCAAACTTTCAAACAAATCCATTCTCAAAATTTTGGAATTTTAGAATTATATTAATTGGGATTTATTTGAAATTTGATAATTGTATTTTGGGCTTTCTGTCGCTATCTCTTTATGCTCAATAAAATTAGATGAACTCTCAGAACGGCGATTACAGATTTCTTTGGACTTTGGTTCATTTTTTTGAAAGAAATTATCTTTTACCGATTCATTCCCTATGTTAACCGAATGTTAAGTGGCTCGTTTATGATGGTATTTTACTTTTGGTATCGTATAATTAAAATACATTTTATGGATAACGAAACACATAAAGACAATTCAAGAATCATTTTCGCTTTTGTGTTAATTGGAATCGGGGTTCTCTGGATTCTTCGAAAATTGGGATTTTATATTGATCTTCCAAATATTCACTGGGAAAATATCTTTTATCCATTTCGTCAAATATTTCATGGTTGGGGGCATTTTATTTTCTCATGGCAAATGGTACTTATAATTGTAGGCTTAATTTTAATGGCCGGCAAGCGTTCTGCCGGAATCGTTTTAATTGTAGTTGGTGGCGTTTTTATTCTACCAAAAATATTTTTATTGCAAGGAATAACCATATCGTTTTTATTGCCTGTAGTATTAATTGGTTTGGGTGTTGCAATGGTTGCCCGAAAAGTTTAATAAAAAATTGGCTTTAACAAAAGAATATACAGTTTTATAAAAGATTTAAAGAAATCGCATTTTATTTAGAATAACTTTGAAATCGTAAAAATTTTAAAAAATGGAAAAGCATAATTCATCTGAAAAAAGAATATATTTTGGAATATTCCTAATTGCAATTGGTGCTTTTTGGATATTGGAAAGGCTGGATCTAATTCCCGATATATGGGATGATATCCTCATTTCATGGCAAATGCTCCTGATTGGAATTGGTATTTTTTCTATAATAGGGGGGAATAAAACATCGGGAACTATTCTCATAGTAATTGGGGGATTTTTCCTTGTCCCCGAAATTGTAACAATACCCTACGAATTGCGAAGAATGGGATGGCCACTTTTAATTATAGGAATAGGAGTTGTATTGTTGTTTACACATCGAAAAAAAAATGCACCTCCACTTCTGGAACCCGGGCAACACGGCATGGATTATTTCGATGATTTTGTGGTTTTTGGCGGCAGGGAAATTTTCGTGAACTCGCAAAATTTTTATGGGGGCAAAATTACAACTTTGTTTGGCGGTGCCGAATACGATTTACGTGTCACCGGGCTTTCGCAAAATGGAGGTGTTATCGATTGCGTAAGTATTTTCGGTGGTTGTGGATTTAAAGTTCCACCCGAATGGACTGTCAAAAATGAAGTAGCAACCATTTTTGGTGCTTTTACCGATAAACGTGGTTCTTCGGTGCATAATTTTACAACCGATCCAACAAAAACATTAGTGATAAAAGGATTTAGTGCATTTGGTGGTGTTGAAGTGAAATTTAACTAAAAATGGACTTTAAACACCCTTTTATCTCAAATCCAAAACTGGCCATTTTTTATGCCCTTTTTTGGTTAATTGCAGCTTTGGCAAATGTTTTAATTTTAACATTTTCAAACGGAATTGATTTTGTCATTGCATCGGTAGAAGTGTTTTCATTTATTATAATTTATGCAATTATCGGAACTGCAATTTGGTTTGTTATTAAGTTTAGTACCCTCGAAAACAACAGCATTTATCGAATAGTTTTAGCCCATGTAATTGCAGCCACAATTATCGTTTTTATTTGGATGTATTCAGGGGTAGTTTTTATTAAACTACTTCATCCAAATGCAGGGATGTGGTTACAAAAAGGTGTTATAAACCGCATTTTTGGAGGGTACATGCTTTATATAATTTATGTAGTTTTCTTCTACGCGGTAAATTATTACAAAGGATTTAAAGAAAAACTTCAAAACGAAAGCCAATTAAAAGCTTTGGTAAAAGAGGCAGAATTGCATGCTTTGAAATCGCAGATAAACCCACACTTTCTTTTTAACAGTTTAAACAGCATTTCGTCGCTGACCATGACCGATCCAAAACGTGCACAGGAAATGGTAATAGATCTTTCTCAATTGATGCGGTACTCATTAAAACACGATCAAAATGAGAAAGTAACATTTCAACATGAACTTGAAAATAATAAATTGTATTTACATATCGAAAAAGTCAGGTTTGGAAGAAAACTGAATCCTGTTTTTGAAATTGACAAAAAATGTTTGCAGGCTAAAATTCCTAACATGATTTTACAACCTTTGTATGAAAATGCAATAAAATATGGGGTTTACGAAGCAACCGATCCGGTTGAAATTGAAACTCGTTGCAAATGTAGCGACGAAGTTTTGGAAGTAATAATTACAAATAATTACGATTCAAATGTTATAAGCAAAAAAGGGGAGGGGATAGGTTTAAGAAATATCCGCGAACGGCTTCAGATTATTTTTGGCAGCCCACATTTTTTGAAAATTGATGACAATAAAAAAGAATTTAAGGTAACTTTAACGATACCTCAAAAATAAAATAGCATGTCGGAAAAATTAACTACAATTATTGTTGAAGACGAAGAATTAGCACGCAATTTACTAAAATCGTTTTTAGGCGAAATTGAAAACGTGGAAATTATTGCTGAATGCGAGAATGGTTTCGAAGGGGTAAAAACAATAAATGAATTAAAACCCGATTTGGTGTTCCTGGATATTCAGATGCCTAAAATTACTGGTTTCGAAATGCTCGAATTATTAGAACACAAACCACAAATAATATTTGCAACAGCATACGATCAGTTCGCATTAAAAGCCTTTGAATTTAATGCTGCCGACTATTTGTTAAAACCGTATTCAAAATCTCGTCTTTTAGAGGCAGTAGAAAAAGTGGCCGAAAGAATTAAAAAGGAGGGTACAACTTCCGAAGTGATAGAAAAGATAAGCAATTTCCCGCGCGAAGATTTTCTTGACAGGATTGTGGTTAAAGACCGTCATAAAATTCACATCGTTCCGGTCGATCAGGTGAAATACATTGAATCGATGGACGATTATGTGATGATTTATGATGCAAAAGGCCATTACCTGAAACAAAAAACAATGAAGTATTTTGAAGCAGCCCTTAATCCCAAAAATTTTATTCGGATTCATAGATCATACATCGTTAAAGTTGACGAAATCAACGAAATACAGCAATACGAAAAAGAATCGTACATCGTAATTCTGCACGATAAAACAAAACTGAAAGTCAGCAAAACAGGATATAGAAATTTAAAGTCGGTTTTAAATTTCTAAAAACTAAAAACTTTAAAATTTGCTTTTATTCCCGTTAAAGCGGGAATCTGTTACAATGGCTTCCAAACGTTTCATAAGATATGCAAATAAATTTTCATTACCACAAACTGTAAACTTCAAGTGATTACTGATCACTTTTTTAATTCTGTGACATTTGTCCTGTTTGAACAGAGATTTCCTTTGTACTTTTTCCGATTATTTTTTAACCAACTAAAAAGTCAACTAAAGAAAAATAAGAATGAAAAAAATTACCCTGTTAATGGTTGCTGTTTTTTTATCTGTTTCGGTAACCATGGCAAAAAAGAAAGAGGAAGAAAAAAAATCCAAAGGTGATACTATTATCACCAGTAGTTTAGTTAGCGCTCTGAAATTCAGAAGTATCGGGCCGGCCTGGGCCAGCGGTCGGATTTCCGATTTTGCTATGAACCCGGAAAATCCAAAAGAATATTATGTGGCTGTTTCAAGTGGAAACGTTTTTAAAACAACAAACAACGGAACAACCTGGAAACCAATTTTCGAAAAGTACGGTTCTTATGCAATTGGCGATGTTGAACTGGATCCGAACAACCCGAATGTGGTTTGGGTAGGAACGGGTGAAAATAATCACCAGCGAGCTCTTGGTTACGGCGATGGAATTTATAAATCTGTCGATGGTGGAAAGTCGTTTAAAAACATGGGTTTGAAAGAAAGCCGGCAGATTGGTGGAATTGTAATCGACCCACGAAATTCGGATGTGGTTTATGTGGCATGCGAAGGTTCGGCTTGGGGACCGGGCGAAGAACGAGGATTATATAAAACTCTTGATGGCGGTAAAAACTGGACAAAGGTTTTGGAAATCAGCGAAAATACAGGAGTGAATAATGTAAAAATGGATCCGTGCAACCCTGATATTTTGTATGCAACATCTGAACAACGTAGGCGAACTTCATTTACAAAAATTGGAGGAGGACCGGAATCTTCTGTTTATAAATCGACCGATGCCGGAGCTAACTGGCGCAAAATTACTAAAGGATTGCCGGGTGTTCATCTTGGTGGAATGGGAATCGATGTTTCGCCGGTTGATCCAAATGTGGTATATCTTATTATTGAAGCTGCCGACAATCAGGGTGGTTTTTACCGCTCGACTGATAAAGGTGAAAGTTGGTCTAAAATGAGTACCCACCGTTCCAGTGGCCAGTATTACAACGAAATTTTTTGCGACCCAAAAGATGTTGATAAAATTTATTCTGTTGAAACCAGATCTGCTGTTACAAAAGACGGTGGTAAAACATGGAATACAATTAGTAACAGCGGGCGCCATGTTGACGACCATGCACTTTGGATTGATCCTTCTGATACTGATCATTATATTATTGGTGGTGATGGTGGGATTTACGAAACCTGGGATGCTGGGTTAACTTTTGATTTCAAAGAAAATTTGCCAATTACCCAATTTTATCGCGTTCATGCTGATAATGCTTTGCCATTTTATAATGTTTATGGAGGTACGCAGGATAATAATTCAATGGGCGGGCCATCACAAACAACTAGTCGCAGTGGTGTAATTAACGATGAATGGTTTGTAACAAATGGAGGAGATGGATTTTGGGCAGCAACCGATCCCGATGATCCAAATATCGCGTATGCAGAATCGCAATATGGAAATATGACTCGTTACGATAAAAAAAGTGGTGAGCGCATGAGTATCAAACCGCGCGAACGAAAAGGTGAATTAACTTATAAATGGAATTGGAATACCCCAATGTTTGTAAGTCCGCATAAAGGAACTCGTTTATATGTTGCTGCCAACAAAGTTTTCCGTAGCGATGACCGAGGTGATACATGGGAAGTTATAAGTGATGATTTGACAGCTCAGGTTGACAGGAATAGTTTTCCGGTAATGGGAAAATTCTGGCCGGCTGGGGCAGTGGCAAAAGATGTTTCAACCTCGCAATGGGGAACGATTGTTTCGCTGGATGAATCGAAAATTGTAGAAGGATTGCTTTACGCGGGAACTGACGACGGTGTAATTTCAATAACTGAAGATGGCGGTGGAAACTGGACTCAAGTCAAGTCGTTTTCAGGTGTTCCTGAATATACTTACGTAAGCGATTTATGTGCCGACCGTTTTGATGAGAATGTGGTTTATGCAACTTTTGATAATTTAAAACGAGACGATTTTAAACCTTACGTTTATAAAAGTACCGACAAAGGAAAAACATGGGTTTCAATCAGTGGAAACCTTCCGGAAAATGGTACAGTTCATACATTAGCTCAGGATTTTATTCGTCCGGAACTTCTTTTTGCAGGAACAGAATTCGGAGTTTTCTTTACAATCGATAACGGTTCAAATTGGGTTCAGCTAAAATCTGGAATACCAACAATTGCAATAAGGGATATTGCGATTCAGGAACGCGAAAGCGATTTGGTACTTGCAACTTTTGGCCGTGGTTTTTATATTCTCGACAATTACAATCCTTTGAGAGAATTATCGCATGAACTGGCTGATAAAGATGCCCATATTTTCGACATTAAAGATGCATTAATGTATGTTCAAACCAGTGGGAAAAGCAACCAGGGAAATACCTATTTTACTTCTCCAAACCCTGCGTTTGGTGCAACTTTTACCTATTATTTGAAAGATGTTCCGAAAACCAAAAAGCAAATCAGGATTGCTGAAGAGAAAAAATTATTTAAAGCTGGCAGTCCAATTCCTCAACCAACATGGAGGGAATTACAACTTGAAGGAAAAGAGGAAAAATCGCATTTAATTTTTACAATTTACGATGCCGACGATAATGTAATTCGTCAATTAACAACATCACCGTCAAAAGGAATGAAACAAATAAACTGGGATATGCGTTATGCCATGCCAACTACCGCAAGTGTTAGTGGAAGTTTTACTCCTGTTGCAGGTAGTAGTTGGGGAGGCCGTCGTGGTGGTGGCGGTGGTATTTTGGTTATGCCGGGTGTTTATAAAGTGGGTTTAAAATTATGGCACGAAGGAGAGTTAAGCGAATTGGCGGAACCTGTTGGATTTACTTGTAAAAAGCTGGACAACACAACATTGCCTGCAGACGATTATAACGAAAATGTAGAATTTGCAAAGAAAATAAGTAAACTGGCCATTGCTGTTACCGGGACCGGCAGAATGATTGGCGAGGTAACTTCAAAAGTAGAGCATATTAAACAAGCTATTTTTACAACTCCTGGTGCTAGCCAGGAACTGATGGATAAAGCAAGGGCTTTGGGTGTGGAGTTAGAAAAACTTAACTTTAAAATGAATGGTCTTCCTGCGAAAGCAAGTGGGGAAGAAGTACCTCCGCAAGATGTTTCTTTGAATTCAAGGTTAAGAAATATTTCTTACACTCACATGGGCTCAACCAGCGGAATTACTTCAACTGAAAAACAAGGTTACGAAATTCTGAAAGAGGAATTTCCACCGGTTTTGGATGCTTTAAAACGTATTGTTGAAAACGATATTCCTGCACTTGAAACCGAGCTTAATAAAATTGGTGCTCCATGGACACCGGGTAGAATTCCGGTTTGGAAAGAATAAAATAGTTCAAAGTTTCGGGTTCAATGTTCAAAGTTTGAAGAATTGCAAGATGATTAAATTAAAAAGATACCATCCGTGTTTGAAAGAACACAAACGGATGGTATCTTTTTTTTGCGTGATCCGGGCTTTTCTTTTTGGGTGATTCGGTTTCCGAACCGCAATTAAATTTGGCGGATCGGAATCCGCCACATTCGAAATTAGCGACTAATTCTAATGAAAACTAAATATTATAGTAAAACAATTAAAAAATGTAGTTGCATTTTTTTTGTAGTTTGAAATAGTTCAAAGTTTCGGGTTCAATGTTCAAAGTTTGAAGAATTGCAAGATGATTAAATTAAAAAGATACCATCCGTGTTTGAAAGAACACAAACGGATGGTATCTTTTTTTTGCGTGATCCGGGCTTTTCTTTTTGGGTGATTCGGTTTCCGAACCGCAATTAAATTTGGCGGATCGGAATCCGCCACATTCGAAATTAGCGACTAATTCTAATGAAAACTAAATATTATAGTAAAACAATTAAAAAATGTAGTTGCATTTTTTTTGTAGTTTGAAATAGTTCAAAGTTTCGGGTTCAATGTTCAAAGTTTGAAGAATTGAAAGTTGAGTAAGTTTAATAGATGCCATCCGTGTTTGAAAGAATACAAACGGATGGTATCTTTTTTTAAGGCTTTTCCTTTTTTTTGGGTGTGGCGATTTCCAAATCGCCTTTTGCAGAATGCGGTTTGGAAACCGCATCACCCACGAATAACAACTATTTTTGATAACAACTAAAATATTTAGTGAAATAACTATAAAAAACAGTTGCATAACTAAAAAATATAGTTACATTTGTTTTGTAGTTTGAAATAGTTAAAAGTTTCGGCTTCAATTTTCGAAGTAAGTTTTACTGAACTATCTCAATACTAAATACTCAAAATCTAATTTTTGCAAAATGAAAAAGCTAACACAAAAAAAAGAGGAGATAATGAATTTCTTTTGGGAAAAAGGCCCAATGTTCGTGAAAGAACTTAAAGAATTTTACACCGACCAAAAATTGCATTACAACACGCTTTCAACAATGGTTCGCACACTTGAGGAAAAAGGTTTTGTCGACCACGAACAGTTTGGAAATACGCACCGTTATTTTGCTGCAATTACAAAAGAAGAATACCGAAAAGGCAAATTGGGAAATGTGGTAAAAAATTATTTTAACAACTCGTACAAAAATGTAGTATCGCTTTTGGTGGAAGAACAAAACCTTTCTTTGGAAGATTTGAAAAAGCTGATTGACGAAATTGAAAATCAAAAATCTAAGTAATGAACCCGTTTTTTGTTTACCTCATAAAATCATCAATAAGTTTGGCACTTTTATATGTGCTTTTCCGCATATTTATGAAAAACGATAAAACGCATATTTTGAATCGTTTTTTGTTACTCGGAATTCTTTTTGTGTCGTCAATTATTCCCCTTTTAGATATTCAGTTTTTTTACGAAGAGATTCCCCTGAAACAAGTTGAAGTTTTTAGAGAATTTGTTTCAGCACCAATAATCTCTGGTGAAATTGCATCAACTACTTTACCCGATGTTCAATCAGCAAAAGGACTTGATTTTAATCCTATTTTGTTGTTCTATTTAACAATTATTTCAATACTCTTTGTTCGATTAACTGCCTCAGTTTTTCGGGTTCTTCAAATAATCAACCGGGCAGAAAAACGAAAACTTCAAAATATTGTTTTAGCGGTTGTAAAAGACCTGATTCAACCTTTCACATTTATAAACAGAGTTGTTCTTTCAGAAAAAGATTTTATCGAAAACAAAAATATAGTGGTGGCTCACGAACATGCGCACATTAAACAATTGCATGCGATTGATTTATTGGTTTGCGAGCTTTTTACTTTGCTGCATTTTTTCAACCCGTTTATGTGGTTGTTACGCCGCGATTTAAAACTTATCCACGAGTACCAGGCCGACCAGGCCGTTCTTAATAAAGGCATCGATGCAAAAAAATACCAACTGTTGGTTTTACAAAAGTCCGTTGGCGAAAGACGTTTCGCTTTGGCAAATCATTTCAGACAAAAACCAATTTTAAAACGAATCAAAATGATGCAAAAGAAAAATGGGAAACAATGGAAAAGGGTGAAATTAATTTTGTTCATCCCAATAATTTTATTGCTTTTACAAGCATTTGCACGACCAGAATTAATTATAAATACTGATGAATTTATTCCGGAAACAATTCAAGAGGATCAAACGGTAAAGTGGCTAGAAAAATGGAACTTTGAGAGTATTGGAAATGGATTTTTTCAACCGGAACTGAAAGAAATAGATGCTCCTCGAAAACCAAACAATGTTTTGGTGATATTAATGAACCGAAACGATGAATTTTTGATTGAAGATCAGCGTAAACAGAAAGAAGATGTAAAACAGATTGTAAAAAACTATTTGTTGGGAATAAATCCAGATGGGAAAAAAGGAGCAGATTATGTTGAAAAAGAAATTCCTTTTATTGGAAAAATGAAAGTCTCAAAAGGAATAATTATGTATCAACACGATCTGGCATCTTCTGAAGAAATGATAAAATCTACTTTAAGAAGTATTGGCGAAGCCTGTTTAGGAGTTAGAAAGGAAAAAGCTCAGATTCTTTTTGGAAAGGATTATTTCGATTTAGATGATAAAAGACAAGAGGCGGTTGATATGGCAGTTCCGGTTTGGTTTTCTTATAAGAATCCAAAACCATCTCCCTCAGTATGGTTACCATTTGATGGTAAGCCATCGTCTGAACCTAAACCAATAAATATTTTTGTGAAAAATAATGGAGAGGTGGTTGTAGAAAATCAGCATTACAAATCGTTGGATGTTTTTTATGAAAACATAAAGATATGGAATGAAGAATTGTCAAAATTTAACGAAGGACGCAGAAGCAAAGCTTTTTATCGAGCAAATTTAACGTTTGAAGATTTACAAAAGGATGAATACGAAAAGATAAACTTAGCTCTTTACAGGAATAATATTCATGTGGGTAATATAAAAGGTTTAAGCTCAAAACGTAATCTCGTTTCTTTGGAGAACGATAAATTGAAAGCCAAAGTTGACCAAATTAGCAGTGAAACAGAAAATACCAATCAAGGCAATATTGGTGGAAATGCAGATAATGTTCAGCTACTTCAAAAGTCTTCATCATCGCAAAAAGAATCAAAATGCATAAAGGTTCATTTGAATAAAAACAAATTAAATTTTAAGGGTAAATTTTGTAGAGTTGAAGATTTAAAAGTTGAGGTAGATTCTCATATTAAAGAAAATCCTGACGTAAAGGTAGTTGAGCTGATTTTACACCAACCCGATGAGCTTTCAAAAGAAATTGTTGAAAAAGTAAAGAAAGAGCTAAAAAAAGTTGAGGATGTGGAAATAAAAGAAATGACTGTTATTGTAATGGATATTAAGAAGAAAAAACCACCACCACCACCACCACCAATATTCTTGTTAAAACTTTACAGCAATAAAATTACCCTTTGGAATGAGGAAATAGCAATGTCAGATGTTTCAAAAAAAGCATCGGAATTTATTAAGAAAACAGAAAAGAATGCAATTGTTAGAGTTGATAAGGAAAAAGACGTTTCGGATGAAAGAATTAATGCAATAAAAGAAGAATTGCGGAAAGCTGGAGCATTAAATGTCAATTTAAGAACAATGAAATAGGTTTCGCAGAAATGCAAAATTATCATAGGTTTGATTTTAAGCCCGGAGAGCCGGGCTTTTCTTTTGGGTGTGGCGATTTCCAAATCGCCATTAAATTTGGCGGATTGGAATCCGCCACACCCGGTTAAAACTTCCAGGTCAATTTTGCCCCAAACATTCTGGGTGCGCCCGGTACAAAAGTAGGAATTCCAAACAAACTACCTGTGTTTCCTCCGCTGGTTAAATACTGCTCGTCGAGCAAATTAGTTCCGTAAACAGATAAAATTACGTTGGGTTCTGCCAATTCCAAACCACCATTTATATTTAGCAAACCATAAGCATCTTGTTCAATTCCTTCGGTGTTTGCATCTTCAAAATATATATGAGTTTTGTATGAATACGATGGCGAAACAAACAGTTGGATATTGGGAGTAATGTTTGCTCGAGTGTTAAATCCAAAAGTAAAACTGTGCTCCGGCGACAAACGGAAACTATTTCCAGCGTATTCCTGTTCTGCCCCGTCAACACCTGTTGAATCGAAAGTTGCGTGTAACCAGGCGTAATTTCCAAAAACATCAAGTTGTTCGATTATGGCATATTTTACACTCGTTTCTAAACCATAGGATGTTGCTTTTCCACCGTCTTTTACAATGTAATTAAATTCTCCGGAAGCAGGGTCTGCTATCCACGCGCTGGTTTGAAAGTCGCTGTATAATTGGTAAAATCCAACTGCATCGATAAATACTTTTGATAAAAAGGAAGCTTTAAATCCGGCATCGAAATTATTCAAAATCTCAGCATCCAAAATCTCTTCCTGTCCGGCAGAAGTAAACTGTAGTACGTTTGGTCGTCTTCCTCTCGAATAGTTGGCAAAAACATTGGCTTCATCGTTTAACTTGTATTTTAATCCGGCCCGCCCGGTAAACGAAAGTGTGTTTTTATTTATCTCTTGTTTTGCACTTGGTTTGAAAAATAGATTTGGGTAGTTTCCTGTTAACATTCCCAAAGTAGATGGAGTACTTCCATTAATTTCGACTTCGTTGGTTAATTTATACATATCGTAAACACCACGAATTCCACCCGAAATAAATAATTTACTTGTTAGCTGATAAGTTCCGTCAACAAAAATTTCTGTTGCCTGGTTGCTTGCTACGCTGTAACTTTCTTCCTGATGATCGCTTGGAAGCGGCATTCCTGCCAGTGGGCCAAGTTGTGGCATGTCTGGTAATGCCGGAACTGGGATGGGTTGTCCATCGGGCATTACTAAATATGTTGGGTCGAAAAACAGGTGAAATGTATTTTGTTCGTTGAAAGAAAAATTGTAGTTCTGGTCGGCATTTTCCCTCCAGTAACTTGCTCCGGCAGAACCATTAAATCTACTATTTCGTGAAAAATTATACCTTATTTCCTGATAGAATTGTTCGGCTGCGGCATATTCTGCCATGTCGAGCGCAGCCGCTGCAGTTCCATCACCATCCCAACGCGACGATGCATTGCTGTTTTTATAAGAACTTATTGTTGACCAATATGTATGTTCATTTACGAAATATTTGTAATTCAAAGTAGCATCAAAAAAGTCTTTACCCGTGCCTAAATTTTCTCCTTGTTCCAAAGATGCAGTTCCGCTAAAAACATCTGTTACACCATTTGTGTTTGGAAACATTCTACTCATAAATGCAATTCCCGGAGTATCGTCTTTTTGGTAGTTTAATACCAGATCGAATTTGTGGTTGAAGACCGGTAAAAAGCGAGCTGAAAACCGTCCGGCCGTTGTATTCTTTCCATTCAGTGTTCCACCAAATGTATTTTCAACATAACCATCGCGACTATTGTAAATACCAGCAGCGCGTACAAAAAGTTTGTCTTTAATTAAAGGAATATTTACGGCAGCACGAAATTCTTTTTGAGCAAAACTACCCATTCCGGCAGTAACATATCCTTCGGTTTTATTACCAGGTTTTTTGCTGATAAAATGAACCGCTCCGGCTTGTGCACCTCTCCCGAAAAGCGTATTCTGCGGGCCTTTTAAAAATTCAACCTGTTCCATGTCGAAAAGCTCAACCGATGCTGAACTTGCCCGGTTTATTGGTACGTTATTCATGTAAACCGAAATCCTTGGTTGTGCGCTCGGGCTAACTTCGTCGCTGGTTAAACCACGCATTACAAAACTTGGGCGGTTGGCTCCCTGCTCACGAATGTATAGTCCGGGGACAAATTCGCTGAGTTGACCCAATTCAGTAATATTCGATTGCTCGATTGTTGATGCACCAATGGCGGTAATTGCTGCAGGAACATCCAATATTTGTTGTTCCCGCATTTGTGAAGTTACGGTAACCGGCTCTAAATGTACATTGTCATTGTTGAGCATAATGTTGAAATGATTTTGCCCGGATTGTAGAATAAAATCACTGGTTTTTGTTTTGAACCCGATATAAGAAACTTCAATTCTGAGCTTCCCTTCAGGAAGGTTTTCAATTAAAAATTCACCATCGGTATTGGTATGAACACCCTTTTTTGTGCCCTGAATAATTACACTCGCACCTGCAAGTGGATTTTTATCTGAATCCCATACCTGACCGCGGAAAAATACTTCAGGCAGATTTTGGTTTACCTGTTCTGTTTGTCGGTATTTTCGTTTTACTTTATCCCTTTTTTTGGGTTGACCAGCAACTGAAGAAATTGCAAAAAGAACGAGTATTATTGATAATGTGTATCTCATATTATTAATTTCAAAAATTGAATTTGCGAAATAACGAAAATGATTGAGAATTTAGTGTGTGTTGGGTCGCAAAATCTTTGTTATAAGTAATTATTAAAATTAAAATAACACAAATTACTCTTTTATGTGAAATACGTGCATTCTTATAGAAAAGAAACTTGCTAAATTATTTAGACTCGCTTCTTTTTTTCCAGATACTTGGATTTCGAGATGTATGAAAAATGGCTAAAATTTGAATAGTCGCTTTATTTTTAATCAATTTGTAATGAATAAGAAACGGAAATCCTGACACTGGAGAGCATCTGATGTTCTTATATTTTATAGAAAATGCATTAGGTGATTTTGAGAGAAATTCAATTTGATTTTTGATAGAAATTTTAAAATGATTGCCGAGCTCATTTTTTTGTTGATTATACCAACGCGAAGCAAGCTGAATATCTTCTATTGCCTTTGAGGAGATTTTGATTTTGAAATGCATTTAAATATCTTCCTTTACATCGTCCCAGGCTAGTAGATTTTTTGGATTTTTTGTGATATCATCTAAGCGTTCCATTACAATATCCTGTTGTTCCATAGGGACTTTATATTCACTTGAAACTTTTACGAATTCTAGGTTCTCGATTAACTCCATAAAAAAATCGAGCTTGTTTTCAATAATATCTAAAGTTATTCTTGTCATTTTTAAAATATTGATATTCAAAATTACGAAAATCTAAGCAAAAAAATATTGAATAAATAAAAAGTCCTATTCTATTATAGAAAATACCGGTATTTTTAACCAGATTGAAAACTCATCCAAATTGTTTTGAGCCTCTTCTAACACCTTACATCTTTTAATGGGCAGCTCTGGTTTATTTGCTTTGTTAACCAGATATATTTGAAAATATTTGTTTGTAGTTGAAGTTTGACGATTGGAACGACTAAAAGTGGTTTGTGTTTTTTTCATGTGAACAAGCGTAACTCCCTTAAATTTGTTCAGCGAAATCCATTTTCCTCGTTTTATCAATCCGAAAATTTTATAGTAGGTTTTAATCTGTTGTTTATCAGTGTTAATTTCAACACCCGAAAATGTAAAGAGAAGGAAACATGCCACCAATAAAAAAGGAATTCCTAACATCCAGTCACCATTAATTATAAATGCTGATCCGAGAAAAAAGAAAGTTATTCCAAGGAATATTGACGGACCTGTTAAAATCCGCTCTATTTTATTATCGATTATCAAATTATACTTTTTGTAAAGATAATAGTTGTTTGGTATTGCGATGCCATTCTTTTACGGTTTTACAATTTTAAATTCCGCTTTTGAATGTAGTTGTGCCATAAAATATAGGTTGCTGCAGTTTGATAAGGCGAGAACTTTTTCATGTATTCAACAATATCTTCTTTTGAACTTTCGGGCGAAACAAGTTTCAGTTCGTACACCGATTTTATCGTTGCCAGATCTCCCGGCGGGAAAATATCGGAAAAATGGAGGTTCATTAATAAATATATATCAACAGTCCAATTTCCAATTCCTTTTAATTGAATTAACCTTGAACGTATTTCCAAATCGGTTTGAGAATTTAGTTTTTCAAGGTCGAGCCTGTTTTTTACAATTTCAAGCGCTAAAACCCGTGTGTAAATTATTTTTTGACGACTAAAATAGCAGGCCTTTAAATCGTCGTCGGTAAGTTTTAAAAGGTTTTCGGGTGTTAGTTTAGCAATTTTTTCAACTAATTTATTGTAAGCCGCTTTTGCCGATGCCAAAGAAACCTGTTGTTCAAGAATAGTTAAAATCAGATTGGCAAAGTTGGGTTCGCGATGCCAAAACGGCGGGTAACCAAATTGTTCGATTACCTGTTTTAGTTTTGGTTCAATTGATTTGCAGTAATCGCAAAGTTCCCGAAAATGATTCGCATCTTTAATTTTATTCATTGTGGTAAAATTAAAAGAGGGACGCCTTGCGCCCCTCTTAGGAAGGCAATACCGAATTAAATAAATTAAAAATTGATTGATTGATTTTTCTGCCTTCCTGTTGACAAAAACGCCAAATGTAATTTTTTATTATTCCTTGAAAAGTGAATCTTTTAATTATTCGCTCAGGTTTAATGAAATTTTAAGATTTTTAGTTCCTTTTACAAACAGGTTATTTACTTCAAAGTTGCGATTATTTTCTTTTAAGGTAATCATAGTTTCTCCATTGGCAGGAATATTAAATTTTTGTCCTGCGTCTGAAATAAGATGAAAAGGGACATCGGAGTTATTATTAGCAATATAGACTTTTCCCCGGCGGGTTTCATTGTAAAAACGGATATCTACGGCGGTCTCAAAAATGGCTTTCAAATATTCTTCTTTCCCAGCCAGGTTGTTTCCAAACCAGGCTACTGTCCGGTTGTCGAACAAAGCTTCACGTATCGATTCTTCCGTACGTTTTTTTGCCAAAACCAGGGTCATTGGGCGGTGGTATTTTTGCAGATTATACATTCCCGCAGTAATTCCATGGATATCAGAAGCCGCAGTTATTGCCAAATCTTTTTCGACACACCAATCCAAAGCAATGGGGTACCACTCTTTTTCATTAAATACTTCTATGCCGTTTAGCCAGCCTTTTTCGTAAAGTTCAGTATGAATATCCCACCATTTACAAGTGTCGGGCTGTTGTGATTTCCATCCCGGATGGTTCCAGATAATATATGCACCTTGTTCCGATGCTGCTTTAAAGGCTTCCATGTAATCGGGTGTATCTAACGGATTTGTATCTTTTAAAAACAATGCGTTAAAATGCCCGGGGGGCATATCGCGGGTAATTTCGCCAGCATGAATTAATATTATATTTTTTTGAATTGCGCGTGGCAAAGCAATTTCGTACGATGAATTATGGTCTCCTTCAATTTGATCTTTCGAAGGATTTCCTTCAATATGATCGGTAATAGCAATTGCATCCAAACCTTCCTGCCACGCTTCATCTATCCTGACAGTTGGCCAAACCACTCCATCGGAAAAAACAGTGTGTGTATGGAAATCGCATTTTAATGTCTGGTAACCCAAAATGTTGGGTATGTTTATGGTTTTTCGTACAGATTCGTTAAGTAACTCTGGCATTTGAATGTTGTTAACATTCTGTGCAAATATTGAAACGGAGAGCAAAATCCCGATAAAAAGTAAGCAGGTTTTATTTTTCATAATAATGTTAGAATAGGTTTATTGGCAATTAAAGTTGTTATTATTACAACTTTGAAGATAATATATTTTTAGAACCGGGCAATCAATGAAAAGATAAAATTAATTCCGGGTGAAATAATTCCTGAAGAATAAGTCCGGTAACGATGGTCGAGGATATTTTCGATGCCACTGCTAAATGTCAATTGCCTGTTTATTTGGTACGACGATTTTAAGTTTAATGTCCACCAGGAAGGTGAAAAAGGTTTCCCCATTTCGTCGATGGCATATAGGTAAGGTTTGTCTTGTTCGGATGGTGCCAATTGTTCAAAATCAAATTTACCGCTGTAATTTACATAAAGATCGATAAACAGTTTTTGGTTTTCAAAAATCAGGTGCGAGCTTCCAAATGTTGGGGGAACGTGCCTGATCGGAAAATTGTCAGAATCCTTTCCCCTGGTTAAAGTGAGGTCGTTCCGGGTCCGAATTTTGTTAGTAAACAGGTATTCGAAAGTAACACTTCCACCGTATATTGAAGCTGATTCCGCATTAACAAGTGCTTCTACTTTACTAAGAATGCCGTCGTAAATAATTGAGTCATTCCCGTTCAATGAAAATTCCCTCCGTACCATTGCATCTTTCAAGCGCGTGTAAAAACCGGTAATTTCAATGCGGGCTTTGTGCGAATAACTTTTTATAATCCCAATTTCAAAATTACGTGCATATTCCGGTTTTAAATCGGGATTAGGTATTACCACATTTCCCGGTTCCGAATCGAATACTTTGGCAACATCGTCGATATTTGGCGATCGGAACCCGGTTGACACATTAGTATTTATTTGCCAGTCTTGTGTTGGATGCCAAACCAAGCCCAGGTTTCCATTAATTGCCGAATTTTTCAGACTAAAACCTGAAAAAGGGAAGGTGTAAAATGTTGGGTCAAAATCACCGTTTAAATAAGTATGAGTGAATCGGGAACCTACATGTAATATAAGTTTCTCTTTCAGGTTAAATTTGTACGACAGGTATCCGGCAAAACTTCCGTAGTTTGAATTATCGGGGTAACGAGATGCAAGTTCTTCGGTTTCATTATTAATTAAGTTTTCCGAAATTCCGAATGAGTTTATTTTGTTTATGTATCCTTCAACGCCATAAAACAGCTCGTTGTTTTTGTCGAAGCTTTTTCCAAAATCTAAGTTTAACGAGAATATAGACAAATCTTCCTGCCGGTGCCCTAAAATTGATCTATTCAGGTCTCTGTCGTGACGGCTTTCGGTGTAAAGCTGATAACCAGTCAGAACATTTACTTTATCGAAAAAAATGCAATCTTTTTGGTGCTGTAACTGACCTGAAAAAAGTGTCCACTTTTGTGGTCCGTAATACCAGTCGCCGTACCTGAGTGCATCATCGCGGTAAACTATTAGCCGGTCGTAACGAGGAATATCAGAAGTTTGCGAATGGTGTGCACTCAAAATCATCTCAAAATTTTCTGATGGCCGATACCTGAATTTAGAGAGTAAATTGAATTGGTTGTAAGCGGTAAATTTTTGGATATTGGGATTATCGTTTTGAATAATTTTATCGGTTCCGTTGAAACTTTCGACCTCGACAAATTCAGGACGTAGATATTCGTCAGGTCCATTTGATCCCATACGCAGATTATCAAAATCGGTAAAAGTTGCACTGATTAATGCTGCCCATATTTTTGAACCAAAATTGAAACTCCCATGAACCATTTTTTCAAAATTAGCGCTTGAATAACGTGTAGAAATTCGTTGTGAAGTGTCAAATTCTTTTGTAGTTGAAAGTCTTGGTTTTAAGGTATTAAAACTCATTACCCCGCCAATAGCATCGCTTCCGTAGATTACCGAACCAGGACCAAAAATAATCTCTGTGCTTTCAATGGTATTGGCATCCAGCGAAATTACGTTTTGCAGGTTTCCGCTTCGGTAAATGGCGTTGTTCATTCGAATTCCGTCAACTACTAATAATACACGGTTTGCCGAAAAACCACGGATCATTGGGCTGCCACCGCCCATTTGGCTTTTCTGGATAAAAACGCCCCCTTTTGTTCCCAGCAAATCGGCAGTGGTTTGTGGACTGTAATGCAGCACATCTTCGGCACGAATGGATGTAATTTTATGTGCTATCTCGGTTTTCGATTGTTCCCAGCGATTTACTGAAACTACTATTTCATCAAGACGAACGGGATCTTCAATCAATAAAATGTATTTTCCCTGTCTGATAATTTTTTCCTTAGTTGAACTGAATTTCAGAAACGAAGAATGTTGAAATAGGATGTTATCCAAATTATCAAATAAATCAAGATTTACTTTGCCGGTTTCATCGGTTTGAGTTGTGAATTTCTTTGAGATGACAAGAACACCGTCAACGGGTTTTCCGGTTTTTGCATTGATAACTTCGATAGATTGCCCCTGGGAGTTTGAAAAGATTATTGCCAGAAGGACCAAAAATATTAGTTGTCTCACCCGTGATTTTTTTTTGCAAATGTAATTTATTCCCGCGCTTAGTAGCAAAAATTATGCCTTTGACAAAAAAAATGTTGTCAGGTTTAATTGTGTTGGGTTAATTTTAATGGGGATAAAAAAAAGTATCCGACCTGAAGAATCAAACCGGATACTGAAATATAAATAATTGGTCAGTTATACCAATTGTACTTTGAAATGCCGCATGGCAATTTCGAAGTTTATAATGGTTAATGCCGATACTACAACAAAGGAGTATGCTGAGTAAAACGAAAGTATGCGACATTTGATTGTTAAATCTGTATTATATAATTACACAAGACCCTGTGCCATCATCGAATTGGCAACTTTTACAAATCCGGCGATATTTGCACCTTTTACATAATTGATGCTTCCATCGGCTTCTTTGCCATATTTCTCGCACATTTCATGAATGTTTCGCATTATTGAATGTAATTTAGAATCAACTTCTTCGCGGCTCCAAGCAAGGCGCATACTGTTTTGGGTCATTTCTAAACCGGAGACTGCAACTCCACCGGCATTCGCCGCTTTGCCCGGTGCATAACCTATATTTGCATTAAGATATTCAACAGCTTCAGCAGTGCAACCCATATTAGACGCTTCTACCAGCATTTTGCAGCCATTTTTAACCAATTGTTTTGCGTCTTCAATATTGAGCTCATTTTCAGTTGCACAAGGTATAGCCAAATCAACGGCAAGTTCCCAAGGTCGCTTTTTTGGAATGAACTGAGTATCAAATTCTTCAGCAAAAGGTTCAACAATATCATTATTTGTTGCACGAAGTTCAAGTAAATAATCTACTTTTTCACCACTAATACCATTCTTATCATAAATATATCCATCAGGCCCTGAAATGGTTACGACCTTTCCGCCTAATTCATTTATTTTAGTAATTGCTCCCCATGCAACATTTCCGAATCCTGAGACGGAAATAATTTGTCCAGTAATATTTTCCCCAATTCGGTTTAACATGTGTTGTGCAAAATAAACCGCGCCAAAACCTGTTGCTTCAGGTCTAAGTAAACTACCTCCCCAAGCAACTCCCTTTCCGGTCAAAACACCTGTAAATTCATTCTTCAGACGTTTATATTGACCATACAAAAAACCGATTTCGCGTCCACCAACCCCAATATCTCCTGCTGGAACATCTGTATTTGGTCCAATATGTCGATGCAATTCAGTCATAAAACTTTGGCAAAAGCGCATTATTTCATTGTTCGATTTATTTTTTGGATCGAAGTCTGAACCGCCTTTTCCCCCACCCATTGGCAAGGAAGTCAAGCTATTTTTTAAAACTTGTTCGAAAGCTAAAAATTTGAGAATACTTTGATTTACTGTCGGGTGAAAACGAAGCCCGCCTTTGTAAGGACCAATGGCGCTATTCATTTCAACACGGTAACCCCGGTTAATGTGAATGTTGCCCCGATCGTCAGCCCATGGAACACGGAACTGAATTATTCGCTCAGCTTCGACCATTCGCTCCAAAATTCGGGAATATAAATAGCGCGGGTTAGCCAACAGGAAATCTGCCAGTGTTTCAACAACTTCTTTTACTGCCTGATGAAATTCTAGTTGCCCCGGATCTTTGGATACTACATAACTCATAAAGTCCTCAACAAAAGTTTTTGAATTTTTAGTATTCATACTTATTTCGATTATTTATTTGAGTTTAAGATACAAAAAGAATTGCAAGTTAATCAACCTGTTGTTAAGCATTTTAAAATAAGGTAGTTTTCTAAACTAAAACCAATTCGTTCCTTTCAATTTCAATTCAAAAGTTATAAAATGATTTTAATTGAAAAGTATAAAACATCATGAGTGACTCTTTTATGGGAATAATTTGATGAATGCATATTTTCAAATTTTAGCGATAAAATTATCACTTTCTTAATTATGTTTAGAAATAATAAGTGACTCTTTTTAGGAGAAGATACAATCAAAAAAAAATACTCATTTTAGTAAATCTAAAAACAAGGTTGTTGTAACAATATGAGTATCTAAAACTAAATATTAAATACTCGAAATGGTCATTGTGTCCAACCAGTCAGGATTTAACGTTGTCTAAAAAATTTCTGGTTTCAAAGGTAGGGCATAATTTATTCGATTTTTTTTAAT
This sequence comes from Prolixibacteraceae bacterium, assembly GCA_018648265.1. Lineage (GTDB taxonomy): Bacteria > Bacteroidota > Bacteroidia > Bacteroidales > Prolixibacteraceae > Draconibacterium. Next base: position 23,348 of record JABGRN010000001.1, read on the forward strand.
AGCGGTTTGTATAGCGTTCACTAAATTTTTTAATCCTAAAAGAAAATACTGACAATTTTAAGGAAAACAGGTTGTTAACTGATTGGGATAATAAATTGAAAAACCAAAGCAACTTTTTTCCATATTTACAGTATGAAAACCTTACGGATTATTTTCCTATTCCCACTGGCTTTGGCGAGACTAATTTTTATAGTTTTTATATCGGGGTACGTAGTTTTTGTAGGCTGGTTCTGGTTGAAAATTTTTGGTTTCAGCCAGCGTTTGCAACATTGGGTAATGCGAACATGGGGAAAAAGTATTGTAATTTTTTTAGGAATCCGCGTAACAAAAAATGAATTGCCACAAAGCCATAATTATATTTTAATGCCCAACCACCGAAGTTATATCGATATTTTTATTGTTGCCGGACTAACGCCATCGGCAATGGTTGGGAAAGCTGAACTCAAAAAATGGCCATTTGTGAAATTAGGTGCTTTAATTACAAATTCAATTTTGGTAAAGCGGTCGGAAATAAAAAGCCTTGTAGAAACCATGAATAAAATAAAGGCATCAGTGAACCAAAATATTCCGGTAACACTTTTCCCTGAAGGTACAACACATAAAGGTCCGCTTACCGGACAATTTAAAAAAGGGAGTTTTAAAATTGCTGCCGACACAAACATCCCAATCATTCCAATGGCAATTCATTATAAAAATGAAAACGACGCATGGATTGATGACGATACTTTTCTGGGTCATATTTTTAGGCAAATGGGGAAGCCGGTAACAAAGGTTTTTTTGCGTTACGGGGAACCAATTGCAAACAATGATCATCAAAACCTTCAAAAAAATACGCGTAAACAAATTGATTTAATGCTCCTGGAATTAATCGATGAAGCTGCTATGTAGTTATACCGATTTAACAACCAAATGTCGCATACTTTCGTTTTACTCAGCATACTACTTTGTTGTAGTATCGGCATTAACCATTATAAACTTCGAAATTGCCATGCGGCATTTCAAAGTACAATTGGTATTATTTCCTTTTATTTTTGAACCAGTAAAAAACCGGTATTCCCGAAAGTGCAGTTAAAATTGCAATAGATGACTCCCAGGGGCGTTCGAAAAACGCTAGTACCAACATTGTTATTCCTGCTAAAATAAAAACCAGATGAATTATTGGGTAACCTGGAAGTTTCAAAGCACTTTTTCCTGTTAAACGTAATTTAAATACACCTAAAACAGCAAGGATTGGAAATATCCCCAACGAGAAACCCATATAAACCAAAATTTGTTCAAAGGTTCCTGACATCACCAAAATTATTGCAATTGCACTTTGAAGGATTATTGCGTTTGTTGGAACTTTGTATTTTTTATGGATTTTTGCAGCAAACTGAAAAAAATATCCGTCTTTTGCCATCGAATAATAAACCCGCGGCCCTAAGATTATAAAAGCACTTAACGACGAAAACAAGGCAAACGATATCAACAACGAGATAATGGTTTCAGCAACTCCACCAAACGATTTTCCGGCAGCAAGCCCACCAATTTCAGGCTCTCCGACCATTTCGGCAGGTGGGATGGCATAAACAAAAAACAAATTCAAAAGTAAATACAATACAATTACTACCCCCGTAGAAATTAACAAAGACCATGGAATTACTTTCCTTGGATTTTTAATTTCGGAACCAATATATGTGGCAGAATTCCAACCGCTGTAAGCAAACATGATAAACATTAATGATAATCCCATTGATTTCCACCCACTAAAATTAAACTGAAAGGCCTGTGTTTGTTCGAGATTTTGGAAACTACCATTTCCTACTAAAAACCCTGCAGCGATTAAACCAACTACCAGTATTAATTTTAAAATGGTTAATCCATTTTGGACCTTTGTCCCAAAAATAACCCCTCGCGAGTGAATTATGGTAAAAATCAAAATGATTAAAATAGCAAGGGTTTTATTGAAGATTTCGGGTTGAATAATTCCATCCAGGAACAACAACGATTGTATTTGAGGGAAAGCCCAGGTAAAATATTTACTGAAACCAATTGCCGAAGCTGCAATGGGCGCAGAAAACCCAACAATCAACGATAACCATCCGCTTAAAAAGCCAAGCAAAGGATGAAATAACTTTGAAATAAATATGTACTCTCCACCGGCTTCTGGAAAGGTAGCCCCAAGTTCACCAAAAGCAAGTGCCCCGCAAAAAGCAATTATCCCACCTACAAACCAGAGGGTCAGCATTATTAAAGGATTTCCCAAAAAAACCATTAAATAACCAGTGGTTGTAAAAATACCAGCCCCGATAATGTTGGCAATAACAATATTGGTAACAGGGAAAAGCCCCAATTTCCTCTCTAGTTTTTTAATAGAGGATTTCAATTGTATTATTAATTGGAGATTTTATAACTGATTGAAATACCCGATCGACTGTTTCTGTCGATTGAAGTTTTGTAATTTTTAAGGCTTTCGATATAATCTAAGAATTCAGAAATCCCCCTTGTTCGCATGGCTGTATTGTGGGCGGTAAAACAAGAACCAGGTTCCAATTTTGGATCCATTGCAATAAAATAATTTTTGTACCAGTATTTGTCGGCATCGCTAAAAACAAAGTCGTATTTTCCGGGCAATTCGGGGACGAGTTGGTGAGCATCGGCTAACCTTGCATCGATAAATTCTGAAACACCGGCTTTTTTGAAATTAGCCTTAGCTTCCAAATATCGCTGTTTATCTATTTCAATTGTAATTAGTTTTCCTCCTGTTTTACTCAGGGCCCAGGCCATCCAAACTGCTGAGTGTCCTGTTGATGTACCTATTTCAACCGCTTTTTCATAATTATTTTTTATAATAATATCGTAAAGTATTTTACCATCGGAAAGTGGGACATTCATGTCTCTCCAATTGTTTGCATTTTCATCTAAAAAAGTCTTTACTTTTTTGTCGAGTTCGGTTTCAATTTCTGGATATTGTGCCTTAACATTAACAAATAATAAAATAAACGAAATGAGGATGATTGTAGATCTTGCTTTCATAAATTAACATTTTAGTGTCTCTTTAAAGATAAAACAAAAAACTTAAAATGCCTTAAATTTTTTTATCCAACCGTCGCTTCTTGTAATATTCAGCTCAACAGGGCCGGGTCCAATAACAACAAAACCGCCATCGGCAGTATTAATTATATCGGCTGCCTGATCGCCGTTAAATTTGAAAGGTAAAAGCAATTCGTTAAGAATTGTTCCATTTTCATCGGAAAGTAAAAGCCATGGTCCGATTTTACCCAAAAATGAGGTTTCTTTTTTTCCTGCCATAAGTATATTGCCATTTGGCCTGACTACAACTGCATTTCCGCCTTCGGAACCCTCGCTGTCAATATTTTTTGTCCAAAGTATTTCGCCTTGAGGCGACATTTTTGCAAGAAAGAGATCAAAATCAAAAACCGGATCTTCCGAATTAATATCGTTCATGCAGGTTCCATGCCAGCCAATTACAACTAAATTGCTGTCGGGTGAGCAGCAAACACATTCGGGCCAAATATTTATTCCCGGAGAACTAATCTGTTTGTCCCAAATTTTTTCGCCATTTTTATCGAATCTGAACACCCACAAATCAGAGTCGGGAATTCCCTTTTCAGAAATCTGCCCTGCCATAACAAAACCTCCATCCGGCAGCTTTTTTAAAGATTCTGAGCAGGCCATTTTGGTCTCTCCAAATGTTTTTTCCCAAATTAAATCTCCATCGGTATTAAAGTTTGCGAACCAGATATTTCCATGGTTATCTTCCGGGCCCTTGGTTCCGGAAATTATGAAGCTACTATTATCCATAACAATAATATCTTCAACACAATTGTAATTTTGATCTCCAATATCCTTTTGCCAGATTTCATTTCCCTGGCTGTCTGTTTTTAAAATATATGCCTGAAATTTATTTTCCGCATTCCAGGTTTTTCCAGATAATAAATAACCACCCTCGGGAAACTGTGCTAACTTAAGCGGGAAATCATGGTTTGGAGTTCCATAAGTTTTACTCCAAAGTGTATTGCCGTCCTCGTCAAACCGAACTAACCAAAAATCCTGGTCTTTTCTATCTTCGGTTTGTGTTGATCCCAATACAGTGAAACCATCGTTAAAATCTTCAATAACATCGGCAAACATGTCCATTTTCGAATTTCCCATTTGTTTTTCCCATTCAATTTCCCACATCTGTCCATACCCAAATAAATATGATGAAATAAACACAAGAGCAAAAACCATTATTTTTAAATTCATTTTAATTGATTTTTTGTTAAACAACTTTTAAGCAATACGTAATCAGATATTTAATGGTTAGCATTTAGTTTATTTTCTTTCAGTTTTTTTAGACGATTCATAACAACAATCGAAATATGTATTATTTTTTACAAAAATACGGGTAAGGAAACAGCATTAAAACGGTAATAAAACATCAAAATAATGAGCCAGCGACTTCAAAAAAAATGTTAAAATGAAAATAAATATATAAATGTTCAGGTATTTTATAATTTTTTATTTATTTTTGAAACGCATTTGGGATTCATCCAATATTGTGTGTTTGGGGGTTAACATTTAGGAAGGAGGCTATTGAGCCTCCTTCTTCCGTTTACGAAGGTTGATAAATTGCCCTATAAATTTAACAATTACAATCTTGCGAGAAAAAATGAGAATCTTATTGGGTATTTTCTTTTATTTAATACACCTATTTTTCGTTAGACGAATCTCTTTGGTCTATCCTATGCAAATTAGTATTCCAACATCTTAAATATCAAAAAATAGATATCTTTGCGGAAATTTAGTTTGAATCCCAAAATTAAATTGAACTTTAATAATAATTTTTAGATGAACAATATTCGCAACTTTTGTATAATAGCCCATATTGATCACGGGAAAAGCACACTTGCCGATCGTCTTTTAGAGTTTACAAAAACTATTGGTGAAAGGGAAATGCAAAATCAGGTCCTTGATAATATGGAACTTGAGAAGGAACGTGGTATTACAATAAAAAGCCATGCCATTCAGATGGACTATTTGCATAAAGACATTGATTATAAATTAAATTTAATCGATACTCCCGGCCATGTCGATTTTTCGTACGAAGTTTCACGGTCGATCGCTGCCTGCGAAGGAGCGCTGTTAATAATTGATGCTACGCAAGGAATTCAGGCACAAACAATTTCCAATTTATATCTGGCTATTGAAAATGATTTAGAAATTATTCCAATTCTCAATAAAATGGATTTAGATAATGCCATGCCGGAAGTTGTTGAAGAGCAAATAATCGATTTGATCGGGTGTGATCACGAAGATATCATCCATGCAAGTGGAAAAACAGGAATGGGTGTTGAAACTATTTTAGAAAATATTATTGAAAAAGTTCCGGAACCGAAAGGAGATCCTGAAGCACCATTACAAGCATTGATTTTCGATTCTGTTTTTAATTCATTCAGGGGGATTATTGCCTATTTTAAAATAATAAATGGACAAATAAGAAAAAAAGATCTTGTAAAATTTATGGCAACCGGAAAAGAATACCATGCTGATGAAGTTGGTGTTTTAAAGCTAAGTTTACAAGCCCGTGACGTTCTTGTCCCTGGCGATGTTGGTTATATTATATCGGGTATTAAAACGGCAAAAGAGGTAAAAGTTGGAGATACAATTACACATGTAAAAAACCCTTGCACAAATAGGATTGATGGTTTTGAAGAAGTAAAACCTATGGTTTTTGCAGGTATTTACCCTATTGATGCTGATGATTATGAAGATCTCAGGAATGCAATGGATAAATTACAGCTGAACGATGCTTCGTTAACGTTTGAACCCGAATCATCAGCAGCACTGGGATTTGGATTCCGCTGTGGTTTTTTGGGATTATTACACATGGAAATTATTCAGGAAAGGCTGGAACGGGAATTTGATATGAATGTAATTACTACGGTTCCAAACGTATCGTACTTAGTTCATTTAACCGATGGTTCTACGCAAACCGTTTACAACCCATCGGGAATGCCTGTTTCAACAACTATAACCGAAATTGACGAACCTTACATTAGGGCAAATATTATTACTGCATCAGAATTTATTGGCCCGGTAATGAATTTATGTCTCGACAAAAGAGGGACTTTAATTAGTCAGAATTATTTAACTGCCGAACGTGCCGACCTTGTTTTTAACCTTCCTTTAGGTGAAATTGTTTTCGATTTTTACGATAAGTTAAAAAGCATTTCAAAAGGTTACGCATCGTTCGATTATCACATGAGTGGATACAAACCAGCAAAATTGGTGAGGTTAGATATTCTTTTAAATGGTGAAATGGTTGATGCACTTTCAACCTTAATTCATTTTGATAATGCTTACACTTTTGGACGAAGGATGTGCGAAAAATTGAAAGAGCTAATTCCAAGGCAACAATTCGATATTGCAATTCAGGCTGCAATTGGCGCAAAAATTATTGCCCGTGAAACAGTTAAGGCAGTTCGCAAAGATGTTACTGCAAAATGTTACGGTGGCGATATTACCCGAAAAAGGAAACTGCTCGAAAAACAGAAAAAGGGTAAAAAACGCATGAAACAGGTGGGTAATGTTGAAGTTCCACAAAAAGCATTTTTAGCCGTTCTGAAACTGGATTAAGAAAAACTGTACAAATCAAAAATAATAGTAACCCGAAAATTTATAGTGTTTCATAACAGGTTTGTTGCAGAATCTACTTGTATCTGTTTTTTTTGGATCAATATTCTAAAATAAATTTACAACGACGGGTTTTTTTGACATTTTGGGCTAGCTCTTTTTGTTAGTGGTAATCCAGCCTTTTGCTATTTACTTTTGGCAAACTTCTATAAATTGCTTTTTGAATTTAGAAATCAAAAAATTATCAAACTAAAAGCTTGTAGCCTTTTCCATGGACATTTATAATTTCTACTGTTTCTTCTTCTTTTAAATGTTTCCGAAGTTTAGTGATATATACATCCATGCTCCTGGCATTAAAGTAGTTATCGTCAATCCAAATTGACTTTAATGCGTAATTCCGCTCTAAAACTTTATTGGCATTCTGGCAAAGAAGTTTTAATAAATCTGATTCTTTTGTGGTTAACTTTACCGATTTTTCACCTTCCGATAAGGTTTGTTTTCTGGTATCGAACGAAAATTTCCCCAAAGTAAAAACCTGTTCTCCCGCTAACTGGTTTTCCTGTGCTGTCCGGCGTAAAATTGCTTCAATCCTGAAAATCAACTCTTCCATACTAAAAGGTTTGGTAATGTAATCGTCTGCTCCCAATTTAAACCCTTCAATAACATCTTCTTTTAGGTTTTTGGCTGTTAGAAAAATTACCGGAATCTCGGCATTTACAATCCGAATATCCTTGGCGAGAGTAAACCCATCTTTTTTTGGCATCATAATATCAAGGATGCAAATATCATAATGTTCTCTCATAAAACCTTTGTAAGCAGCTTCGCCATCGGGGTACAGATCGGCATCGTATCCTTTTGCAACGAGATATTCTTTTAACAGGAGCCCCAGGTTTTCATCGTCTTCTGCCAGCAATAATTTTGTTTTTTGTTCCATGGTTAATTATTTATTTGTGGGAATAAGATACTAAACTTTGTGCCTTTATTAACTACACTTTCAACTTTAATTTTTCCGCTGTGCGAATCTACAATTTTCTTAACATAACTAAGCCCCAATCCAAATCCTTTTACATTATGGACATTGCCGGTTGGTACCCGGTAAAAACGGTCGAAAATTTGTATTTGATGTTCTTTTGGGATTCCAATCCCTTTGTCTTGCACCGAAATTACCAATTGCCCTTTTTTATTTTCGGTTGCAACTTTAATCTCAGGGAATTCTTTGCTGTATTTCATTGCATTGTCGAGCAAGTTAAAAATTACATTGGTAATGTGTACTTCGTCGCCTTTTAGAATTGGATCTTCGGCAATTATTTCAGTTTGTAATGTTCCATTTTTGCTTTTAACACGAAGTTCGAAATTGCTAGCAACATTGTTTATCATTGTATTTACATCAAATTCCCTAAATTTAAATTTCAACCTCCCTTCGTTAAAAATAGCCATTTGCAATACCTTTTCTACCTGAAAACTCAAGCGTTTACTTTCCTGGTTAATAACTTTCGAAATGTGCTGAATAGTACTTGGTGTGTTTGTAACACTTCCATCTTCCAGCATCTGGCTTGCCAGCGAGATAGTTGAAATGGGTGTTTTTAGTTCGTGGGTCATATTATTTATAAAGTCGTTTTTGATCATCGATAATTTTTTTTGCCTGAAAATAATCATGATTGTATAAACAAAAATCCCTATCAATAATGCCGTTAAAATTATTGTTGGTATAATCATTAAACCGGTGGCTTTTAACAGGTACACCGAACGTTTTTGAAAATACACATTTAAATAATTGGCTTTTGGCCCGTTGTAATCGTAAAGGAAAAGGGGCTGGTAATACTCTTTCTTTCGTCCGGGAACATAATCTTTGTTGCCAAAAATAATTTGATCTTTCCCCGAGCTTGAATTTTTTATTGCGTATTTATAGTCTAAATCGTAGCCGGTTGCAGAAATGGCACTGGTCAAAATCTGATCGAGAAAGGTAGAATCAATTCGTTCCTGGATTGGTCTATCTTCAAGAAATATTTTATAATTGCCCCAGTTCAGGTTGTTTAGCCACCGTTCCATTTTCTGCTCTTGTTCGAGGTTATTCTCAAATAATAAATCGAGGCCTGCTGAAGCGTCACCGCTACTATTTGAATTTTCAATCTGCCCGTTATTGCTTGAATCTTTTAATTCTATTTGGAACCTTTCCTGAAAACTGCCAAAAATGTTACTTTCGGTGAGACTGAATTGAATACTTACCGATCCCTGGTTTGAACTATTCCTGGGAAAAACATTAAAATTTCCTGATGGTGAATTTACCCCGGGAAGTTGTCCCCTTTGGGCACAAATCCTGGCTTCGCGCCTTTCGTATGCTTCAAGTTGCTCTGCCACTCTTGCCAATGCATTCCTAACCAACTGATTATATTGATCTTCACGAATATCCGAAGCCGTTTTAATCGAATTGGTTTGAACCAAAATCAAACCCGAAAGCACCAACGCCATTAAAAATATTAATGTTAATAACATTTTTCTGCTCATGCGGCAAAGATAATTTTATTGAAATGCTGAGTATGCCCTCCTTAACATTATTTAACTTCGCTAATAGATTTGTATAAATTATTAACCTGTTGAATTCTACAATTCGGCTATATAAAAGATTATTTATGAATAATATTCCTGTAGATTTTCAATTTTAGCATTAAAAAGATTCATTTGGTATTTTTTAAAAGCAACTTTTCAATAACAATTGGAAAATGTTTGTACTCCAGTTGATGGACTTTTTTAGCAACATCTTCAGCTGAATCGGATGTTAAAACCGGGCATTTTGTTTGAAAAATCAATTCTCCTTCATCGTATTTATTGTTTACCCAATGAATTGAAATACCCGATTCTGTTTCTCCATTTTCAACAACTGAGTTATGGACCCTCATCCCAAACATCCCTTTTCCTCCGTATTTCGGCAATAATGCTGGATGAATATTGATGGTCTTAAAATTTTTTGTCAAATTTGAAGGGACCAACCATAAAAAACCAGCCAAAACAATTAAATCAATTTTACGATTATTTAATACATGAACAATTTCATCGCTTTCATAAAATCTCCCACGATCAAAAACAAAGGTTTCAACCTGTAGGGTTTGAGCCCTTTTCAAAGCAAATGAATTTGGGTTGTTAGACCACAATGAATCTACTTTAACAGATTCATACTTAGAAAAATACTCGATAATATTTTGGGCATTTGTCCCCGAGCCTGATGCAAATATGGCGATTCTCTTTACTTTCATTTTATAACACTGTTAATTGATGGAACATTTGACTAATTTGTTCAAATTTAGAAGCTTACATTTCTTTTCTTTCACCCTGTTTATATCTTTTTTTCAGTTTTTTCTTTGATATATAAACGGTAAATTTATTACTTTGCAGCGAATTATTAAAAAAACAAAATTAGTATTAATCAAAATTTTAGAATTATGTCTGACGTTGCAGCAAAAGTAAAAGCAATTATTGTTGATAAATTAGGTGTTGATGAAAGTGAAGTAACTAACGAAGCTTCTTTCACAAACGATTTAGGTGCCGATTCATTAGATACTGTTGAGTTGATAATGGAATTCGAAAAAGAATTTGACCTTGCAATTCCTGATGATCAAGCTGAAAAGATTTCAACTGTTGGTGAAGCAATTGAACATATCGTAGAGGCCGTTAAGTAATTAAACCCAGTATTTTCATTTATGGAATTAAGACGGGTAGTTATAACCGGGATAGGAACCTTGAACCCTTTAGGCAATTCTGTTGAAGAATTCTGGGAGAATTTGAAAAACGGAGTTAGCGGTGCTAGGCCAATTACAAGATTCGATGCTTCGAGGCATAAAACTCAATTTGCCTGCGAAGTAAAAAATTTTGACGCCACCGATTACATGGAGCGTAAAGAGGCCCGTAAATACGATTTGTACACACAATTCGCATTTGCCAGTACCGACCAGGCTGTTAAAGATAGCGGGCTTGATCTGGAAAAGGTCGATCACGATCGGGTAGGCGTAATTTGGGGGGCTGGGATTGGAGGGCTCCAGACCTTTTTTGAAGAGGTGAAAAATTTTAACGTTGAAAGGCCTAGGTTTTCGCCGTTTTTTATCCCTAAAATGATTGCAAATATTGCGGGGGGGTTGCTTTCCATAAAATATGGTTTTAGAGGACCAAATTACACAACCGTAAGTGCATGTGCATCAGCATCGCACGCCATGATCGATGCTTTTAACATGATTCGTCTGGGCAAAGCAGAAATGATGATTACAGGTGGTTCGGAAGCTGGGATTAACGAACCAGGAATGGCAGGATTTAACTCAATGAGAGCTATTTCAACCCGTAACGACGATCCTAAAACTGCGTCGCGCCCATTCGATAAAGATCGCGATGGTTTTGTGATGGGTGAGGGTTCAACTGCTTTTGTTTTGGAAGAATATGAAGGTGCCATTAAAAGAGGAGCCAAAATTTATGCTGAAATTGGAGGTGGAGGAATGTCTGCCGATGCATATCACATGACTGCCCCGGATCCGGAAGGACGAGGTGCAAACCTGGTTATGAAATGGGCCTTGGAAGATGCAGGTTTAAAACCCGAAGACGTTGATTACATTAATGTTCATGGAACAGCAACACCATTAGGTGATATTGCAGAACCCAAAGCAATTATCAAAACTTTTGGTGAGCATGCATACAATTTAAGTATTAGTTCAACGAAGTCGATGACTGGCCACTTGTTAGGCGCAGCAGGCGCAGTTGAAGGGCTTGCATGTATTCTCGCTATTCAGAATGGCATAATCCCGCCTACCATTAACCATTTTACAGATGATCCTGAAATTGACAACAATCTGGATTTCACATTCAATGTTGCCAAAAAGAAGGAAGTTAATGTTGCAATAAGCAATACATTTGGTTTTGGTGGCCACAATGCAACAGTGGTATTTAAAAAACTGTAGGAAACTGTGATAAAAAAAATAGTTCAAAGAATAAAACTCTTTTCGTCATCTCGGAAAGGGTTTTATTTGTTTTTAAAAAATATTATTGGGTTTTATCCTGAAAACCTTAAATTATATGATCTTGCATTTATTCATAAATCGGCCTCAACCATCGATTCACAAGGTAATTTTATTAACAACGAACGACTTGAATTCCTGGGAGATGCAATCCTTGGTGCCATAATCGCCGAATTTCTTTATAATCGATTTCCCCAGGAAGATGAAGGTTTTCTTACAAAAACGCGTTCGAAATTAGTTAACCGTACGTTTCTCACCAAACTCACTTTCGAAATGGGGTTAAATGTTTTTATTGATTCGAACACAACTAAAAATATTGATAAAAGCCATATTTACGGCGATGCACTCGAAGCTCTAATTGGAGCCATTTATCTCGATACTGACTACAAAACAGCTAAATTCTTTGTCACAAAAAAAATTCTTTCGCAATTTGTTGACTTAAATGAGATTGAACAAAATGACTCTAATTTTAAAAGCCAGTTGATTGAATGGAGCCAAAAAAACAAAAAGGAGATTATTTTTGAAACCATTGAAGAGCCGATGGATAAATCGAGGCAACCAAAATTCGTGGCTATCGTTGAATTAGACAACAAAGAAATTGGCAAGGGTATAGGAAGTTCAAAAAAGGAGGCACAACAAAATGCAGCCCGGCAAACACTGAAAAAACTTGAACATTTATAAAATCTGTTGCCCTGACTTACTTCAATTTCAGATATCTGTGAAGTAATTATTTTAAAAACAAACTCAAAAACAAATATTAATCCGTCTCTTATTATATTTGCCCTCAATTTTAATATCGCATGAACGAATATCTGATTTACACTTTAGGATTTCTGTCCCAGATTCTTTTCTTTATAAGAACCATAGCACAGTGGTTTAAATCGGAACAGGAAGGAGAAGTTATTTCACCAATTATATATTGGCAACTCAGTCTGGGTGGTTCAATCCTGATGTTAACTTATGGAATCATGAGGAATGATTTTGCTATTGTACTCGGTCAATTTATTGTTTACGGAATTTACATTCGGAATCTTCAGTTAAAAAATGCCTGGAAAATAATGCACTGGCTGTCAAAAAGCCTGGCCATAATTATTCCATTATTTTATGTCGGATGGCTTATTTTTGCTGATTCACATAATTTTAGCACTATCATTAAAAACAAGGATATTTCATTATTCTTGTTAATTTGGGGATCCACCGGGCAAATAATTTTCACCTTCCGGTTTGTTTACCAGTGGATTTATTCTGAAAATAGAAAAGATTCTGTTCTGCCTTTAGGTTTTTGGGTAATAAGTACAATTGGTTCGTTAATGATTTTTTCTTACGCCATTTACCGGATCGACCCCGTTTTATTTGCCGCTCACAGTCTAGGCCTTTTTATTTATATCCGGAATATTTTATTGCATTTCGGGAAAGGAAGCCTGTTTTCAAGACTCAATAAAATTCCTTTTCTGAATAAAATCTTCAATAAAGTTTCGGATAAAATAAAATAGGTCAGCACTTTATTCCAAAACCGACCTATCCTATTTATTGTTTCATTGATTAATTATTCCGGTAAGCGTGGCTTTATTATTTCTTTTAATACGAAATACGAAATCATCGAAAAAATAAAAACTACAAATCCCCATATTGGTGCATAAAAACTTACAATTGCCCCACCCATTACTATTTGAGGGGAAATATCTGCAGCAGCACGAATAACTTCCAGTGCCTGTACTATTCCTACAATTTGAGATAATAAACCGACGGCCAGGGAAACCGATCCGGCCATTAAAATTAAATCGAGGAATTTGAGATTATTGACTTTTTTTGTAAAAATCTCAACTACTTTCCAAACCGTTATTGCCAACATAAGAAGTCCTAACAATGTAATAATATGCATGAAAGGTCCTCCAATTTTGTAAGCTTCAAGCATATACCCAAAACCTGTTTCTGCTTTGTCTAATTCCATAACTTTTATTTTTAAAATTTATGTCGGCAATTTAATTTAGTTGAATTGCATCAATGGAATTTTATCGTTGAACAACACCATTTTCAAACTTAACTGCATTTTGGGAGTAAAACAACTTGACTGAAATCAATTTGGTTATTCGACATTAAAATTGTGCATTTTATCGATAGGTTTTTTAAATCAACTATTTCTATTTTATTTTTCTACTTTTAAGTTATGACAGACAAACTTCAAAATATAATCTCCCTACTCCATAAATCAAAAACCATACGAATTATCTGTCACCTGGTTTTTTGGGTAATCGTGGCATTCTTTTATTTTTTCCTGTTTAGTTGGAATAGTGAATTTCGTGAAGTCTCAGTTATTTTTTCAATTGGCCTTTTACCGGTTGCAATTCTTGTCACCTATTTTTTTAACTATACTTTGGTCCCTAAATATCTTTGGAGAAAACGTTACGGAAGATTCTTCCTTTTTAGTTTTTATACATTATTGGTTTCAACGTGGTTTTCATTTCTGATTGTATTTTTTGCCTTGCTTTTTATTTTAAACAAAGAGGCGTCGCTCGACCCATCAGTTTTATATCCAGAGTTGCAGGTAATTTCGCTCAACTTTATTGTATTCCTTTCAATTGCCATAAAACAAGTAAAACGGGCCTTTTTTATTCAACAAGAAAAAAATAAATTAGAAAAAATAAAACTTACCACCGAATTGAAACTTAAAGAGGCTGAATTAAAGCTTCTGAAAGCACAAATCCATCCCCACTTTTTATTCAACACTTTAAATAATTTATACGGATTAACACTCGAAAAATCGGACGATGCACCCAATTTGGTACTGCAACTTTCTGAAATCCTGGATTATATTTTGTACCGCTGCGACGAACAAAGTGTTTTGCTTTCAGAAGAAATAAATAACCTGAAAAATTATATTGAAATCGAAAAAATAAGGTATTCAAATAAATTAAAATTGGAAGTTGATTTTTCGGAAGAAACAAATGGATTTAAAATTGCCCCGCTCATTATTCTCCCTTTTGTTGAAAACGCATTTAAACATGGTGTGAGCAATTTTCCCGGAGTTGCCTTTGTGAAAATTAAGTTGATACTTGCCGGGAAAAGCATGGTTTTTAATGTTGAAAATACTAAAAACCCAAATCTGAAAAATAATGTAAAATACGTCAAAGGGATCGGGTTAAAAAATGTAAAAAAGAGGTTAGATTTTATTTATCCTGAAAAATACATTTTAAGTATTGATGAAAAGGACAAAACATTTTCAGTAAATTTAACCATCGAATTGGGAAATTAGCAAATGTACAATTGCATTATTATCGACGACGAACCCATTGCAATTAGGGTGATAAAAAATCACCTTTCTGCATTTGCCGATTTCGTAATTGTTGCCGAATGTGGAAATGCGCTTGAGGCAATGCCAATTCTTTTAAAAGAAAATGTTGATCTGATTTTTTGCGATATTCAAATGCCCCAAATTACAGGTGTTGATTTTGTACGTTCACTTGCACATCCTCCAAAAGTAATATTTACAACTGCCTACCGCGATTATGCAGTCGATGCTTTTGAACTTCAGGTGGTTGACTATTTGCTGAAACCTATTTCTTTTGAGCGTTTTACAAAAGCAATAAATAATTTTCTTGAACAGGATTTGGTTAAAACCGTTGAAAAAACTATTTCTGAAAAAGATTTAAATCAACGCGATTTTATTTTTCTGAAAGCCGATAAAAAACACCATAAAATAAATTTGTCCGATATCCTTTATTTCGAAAGTTTAGGCGATTACGTAATTGCTTTTACTTCCGGTAAAAAAATTGTTACTAAAGAACGTATCCGTAATCTGGCTGAAAATTTACCCAAGAAACATTTTTTGCAAATTCACAGAAGCTACATTGTTTCCGTACCAAAAATAGAATCTGTAGGTCCGGGTTTTGTTGAAATAAACAACAAAAAGTTACCCGTAGGCAGAAATTACAAACCTAAACTAGCCCGACTCCTTCAAAACAAATAAATTTTTAATAATTGAAAATCACGATTGATCACAAAAAAGTGTAAAATGTTTATACATAAAAAAGTGATACTTGTAGTTATGTTCATGGTTGCAGTTTGGCAGCCGGGTATCAGTGCACAAAATACTTCAAAAAACAATCGGGGAATTACCATATTTTACCGATATCAATTTAATAACTCATGGGGAGATTTATTGGATAATCCACATATTTCTGCAGGTCGTAAACAAGCTTATTGGAAAGAAGTTAATCCGGCTGAAGGAGAATTTGACTGGCAGGTTTATGATGAAGCAATTCAAAAAGCGCAAAGTGTTGGTAAAAAGGCAGTGTTGGCATTGTCAATTTCGGGTTATGGCGGCTGGAACAATCCTAATGCAGCCGACGGTGTGCCAGTTTGGGTGTACGAAAATGGGGAAGGATTAGGTGTTGATTATCTTGAATGGAATGGTCCTCCATATACAAAATATCCAATTTTTTGGAGTGAAAATATTAAAACTCATTTTCAAACTTTAATAGAAAAGTTTGGCGCACGTTATAATAATCATCCTTGTGTTGAATATGTAATTATTGGACTTTATCCGGAGATGAATTTGGGGAAAGATGCAAACAATTTGCAACAAGATTG
Source organism: Prolixibacteraceae bacterium (assembly GCA_018648265.1). Lineage (GTDB taxonomy): Bacteria > Bacteroidota > Bacteroidia > Bacteroidales > Prolixibacteraceae > Draconibacterium. The sequence goes on from JABGRN010000001.1 coordinate 39,550, forward strand.
GCTCAACGCCGGATACACCGATAGTTTATATGAAAATACGGTGAAATGGTACATTGATTTATATACCAAAAACTTTCCTGACACACAGTTTAGTTTGGCTTGTTTAAGTTCTAAACCCATCGGAACAATGAGTACAAGCAGGTTTGAAGAACTTAGAAATACTATTTCCGCATATTTAAATTCGATTCCAAACGGAGGTATTGAAAACAACGCAATGCGCGATCTGTCAAGTTGGGGATTTATTCAGCAATGGTTTCGCGAGTATTATCAAACAACATACATAACATACGAAGCTGTAGATAAATCGGACGTAGCTGGAGGTCGTGGTGGTAATTTCAGATTTATGCTGGAAAATGGTTTAACGGCACATGCCGACTATTTTCAACTTTATTATGAAGATATATTGATAGCTACTCCCGGAACCCCAGATTATGATCCGGAATACGAAAATGCACTCACCTTTGCTGCTAAACAAATAGGATTAGAACCCGAAGATTCGCTGCGTAATAATGTTTGGATTCGGTTTAATGCATTAAACAGTTTAACCGGTTCTGGTAAATTTTTCTTTCAGGGTTTGTATTGCGACGAGAATGCGCCTTTCGATTCGGGTGCATGGCCAGAAGGAAAAATCCGGCCTTCAAACGGCGAATATTTACCTGTTGATTCAATTGGATTTCCAGCCCACGAATGCATAAAAACAAATCAAGCGAGTGGCGATAATTTTATTTATCTGGATATAGATGATGGATTTATCTTCGGTGGGAATAATTTTATAGAAATAAAAATTGAATATTTCGATAAAGGAACTGATAAGTTTTTGATAGATTATGATGGAATTAATAATCCTTATTCTCAATCCGATTTTATCACTAAAACGAATTTAAACACCTGGAAAACCGCTGTCATAAAAATTAGTAATTCAGTGTTGGCAAACAATCAAATTTTTGAAAATGATATTCGAATTAATTCAAATGCCGACGGAGACGAATATATTAGTTTTGTGCAAGTTACCAAAAGCAAAGATCCTTTGACAACGAATGCACTTTTCCCTTCATTAAAACCTAAAATATACCCAAATTCTACGAACAGGAAAATTACTGTTGAGATGGAAAATATTAATAATATTAAAGTTTATAATATTTTAGGTGAAGAAATATTAACTGTTGCTAATTCTAATGTTGTGGACTTAATTAATCAGCCCGAAGGCGTATATTTTTTAAGAATTAGCTGTGGTTATGGAGAGAAAACAGCAAAAGTAGTTTTGATAGAATAGTCCCTTGAATTAATATTCAAATATAGAAATATTGCTTGAAATCTAATTTATCTTATAATGTTTTCCAGATGGATAAATAAATTGGAATAAGAATTTTATCTTTAAGAATATTTACAAAATGATATAATAATGAAAAAAGTAATTCTCGTCACCGCTTTTGCAATATTTCTAATTGCAATGAATCTTGGAAATAGTGTTGTACAAGCTTCCCATCCAAATTTTGATTCACAAGTTGAAAAGAAAGACAAAACCATTCAGTTGTTTAACGGGCAAAATCTCGATGGCTGGTACATTTTTCTCAAAGACCGCGGTCGCGATAACGACCCTAAAAATGTTTTTACGGTGAACGATGGAATCATCAGAATTTCTGGAGAAGAGTGGGGTTGCATTACAACAAATGACGAATTTGAAAATTACCATCTGATAACCGAATTTAAATGGGGCGAAATTGCTTTTGAACCTCGATTGGAAAAGACCCGTGATAGTGGAATTCTCCTACATTCTCAGGGTAAAGATGGAAGTAAAAATGGCATTTGGATTCATTCCATCGAGTGTCAGGTAATTGAAGGTGGAACCGGCGATTTTATAGTTGTTGGCGATGGAAGCGATAAATTTCAGATTACGAGTACTGTGGCACCAGAAAAACAGGGGAATTCATTTGTTTTTCAGCCGGATGGGAACAATGAAACAATTAATGCCGGACGTATAAACTGGTTTGCACGCGATCCGGAATGGAAAGATGTGTTTGGTTTCAGGGGAAAAAATGATGTTGAGAAACCTGTTGGAGAGTGGAATAAGCTGGAGTGTATTGCAGAAGATGGAACAATCACTATATTACTGAACGGTATTGTAGTAAACAAAGCAACAAATGTAAAACCGAAAAACGGACGAATTCAAATTCAGTCGGAAAGTGCTGAAATATTTTTCAGGAAGGTAGAATTAACTCCTTTATAAAAAACAGGTTTTAATAACTTTTAAAGTCAATTTAATAAGTAAATTATTTGTGATGAAGAATATAATAATTGCATTTGTTTCAGTTTTTATTTTTTCAAATTTGTTTGCCCAAACGCAAATTTGGGAAAAACATGAGATTATATTTGAAAGTTCAAAAACTTACGACAATCCAATTTACGAGGTGAAAGATTTCAAAATATTTTTTACCGCTCCGTCGGGTCGTACAAAAACTGTCCGTGGTTTTTGGGATGGCGGAACCGATTGGAAAGTTCGTTTTCTTCCTGACGAAACCGGGGAGTGGAATTGGGAAACAGAGTGTTCAGACAAAGAAAATTCGGGACTTAATAATCAATCCGGGAAATTTGAATGTGTGCCAAATGAAACAAAAGAAAACATTTTTCAGAAAGGTGTAATTCAACACGAACCCGGGAAATATTATCTTTCATATTCTGATGGTACACCCTTCTTTTGGCTGGCTTGCACTGCCTGGAACGGTGCATTAAAATCGACCGACGAAGATTGGGAACATTACCTGAATCAAAGAAAAGAGAATAATTACAATGTAATTCAGTTAGTAACTACCGAATGGCGCGGCTGCGATAAAAATCCGGAAGGATTAACTGCAATTGATGGTGCAGGTTACATTCGTATTCACCCTGAATTTTTTAAAAGAATTGACCATAAAATAGATGAGGTCAATGCAAAGGGTTTGGTTGTTTCGCCCGTAGTTTTATGGGCACTTCCAAAAGGGGAAGGACGGCATTTAAGCCCGGGATATACTTTGCCACTCGAAGAAGCTGTTTTGCTGGCCAAATACATTGTTGCACGTTATCAGGGGAATCAGGTGGTTTGGACACTGGGTGGCGATGGACGATATTTTGATGAACAGGAAGTAAAATGGAAAGAAATTGGCCGCCGGGTTTTTAATGATATTGACCATGCCCCGGTTACTTTGCACCCGCACGGCAGTTCGTGGGTGGGCGATATTTACGACCAGGAAGATTGGTATAATTTAATGGGTTACCAGTCGTCGCATAATAATGGCGAGCGGGTAGTAAACTGGATTAACAAAGGTCCGATGTCGCAGATGTGGAGTAAATTGAAACCCATGCCATACATTAATATGGAGCCTAATTATGAGGAAATTGGATTTCGGATCACTGCAAAAGATGTTCGGAACGCAAGTTACTGGAGTATTTTTGCAACTCCGCTTGCAGGTGTAACTTATGGTGCAAACGGGGTTTGGCCGTGGCTTGCCGAAGGAGAAAAAATATTGAATCATAACGATAAAGGAGGAGTAACCGGCTGGCGAAAAAGTATTGAATTTCCAGGAAGTATTCAAATGGGTTATTTGGGTGAATTTATTCAAAAATTTGACTGGTGGAATTTATATCCTGCAAATGAAATATTAGCTAATCAACCTGGCGAAGAGAAGTACAATCATTGGATTTCTGTAGTAAAAAGTTCGGATGATAAAACAATAATTGCCTACATTCCTGAAAATTGTGATGTAAAACTATTCAATCCAAAAGGAATGAAATATTCAGCTCAGTGGTTTAATCCGGTAACAAATGAATATTCAGAAGCTGAAATCGAACAGAGAATATTAACAAAACACGAAAAAATTGATTTTTCTAAAGGAGAAAGAATGATGGTTACCGTTGCAGAGGATTCAAAAACAATTGAATTTGGTCATAATTTTGAAAATGATATGTTAATTGTTTTGAAAAAGAAATAAAGTGGAACTTGTTTCTTCTAAATGATAAATATTGTAATTTATAACCTAAACTAGAAAAAATGAAAAAGTTACTGTTTCTGACAATCGTTTTAGTTTCAATAATTTTAGTTGGCTGTCAAAATCCCGAAAAGAACAGAATTCAACCTTGGTCAGAAAATCCCTGGTTCTGGCAATTTAAAGGAGAACCAATAATGTTGCTCGGTGCCAGTAGCGACGACAACCTGTTTCAATGGCCAACAGAAATGCTGGTTCCTCATCTTGATTCAATGAAAGAAGTCGGGGCAAATTATGTTCGAAATACTATGAGTGACAGGCAAGACAAAAGTTTTGAACTTTATCCATTTCTTCAACTCGAAAATGGAAAATTTGATCTCGATGAGTGGAACGAGGCTTATTGGAAACGTTTCGATTTCTTTTTATCGGAAACCGAAAAGCGGGATATTCTTGTACAAATTGAAGTGTGGGACAGATTCGATTATTCCAGAAATAATTGGGAACCTCATCCTTATAATCCAGGTAATAATGTAAATTACACGAATGAAGAATCCGGATTAGAAGCTGAATATCCGCTGCATCCGGGGCAAAATAAACAACCATTTTTCTTTACCACACCGAAACAAAGAAACAACGAACTTTTGCTAAACTATCAGAAAAAGGCTGTTGAAAAGATGCTTTCTTATTCATTAAAATACGACCATGTTTTGTACTGCATGGATAATGAAACTGCTGCTGAAGAAGAATGGGCGATTTTTTGGTCTGAATTAATTTTAAATAAAACAGCGGAAGCCGGAAAGAAAGTTTGTGTAACAGAAATGTGGGATAACTGGGATTTAAAAACCGAACATCATAAACGTACATTCGACCACCCGGAACGTTATGTTTTTTGCGATGTGTCGCAAAATAACCAGAAAAAGGGGCAGGAACACTGGGATAATTTTCAGTGGGTGCGCGAATATATTTCTACTCAGCCCCGGCCGTTAAACACAGTAAAAACTTACGGCGACGACAGAGGAAGGCACGGAAATACAAAAGATGGCATTGAACGTTGGTGGCGCCATGTTTTGGGCGGGGCTGCAACTGCACGTTTTCACCGCCCTGATTCAGGTTTGGGACTTTCCGAGTTGTCGATGAATTGTGTAAAAGTTGCACGTGAAGTTGAAAAAACAGCAAAGTTCTGGGAACTCCAACCCGGAAATATTTTGCTTTCAGAAAGGGAAGAAAACGAAGCTTATTTGACATCAAAACCGGGTGAAACCTATGTTTTGTTTTTTACTGATGGTGGTGAAGTTGGATTGGATTTAACTGAATTTGACATGGAGTTCAGTTTAAAATGGTTTGAGATCAGAACCGGAGAAATTACTTCTGAAAGCAAAATTGAAGGTGGAAAAATTGTAAACTTAAAAGCACCGGGAACTTTAGAATGGGTGGCAGTTTTATCTTCAAAATAAAAGAAAACATTAGTCCGGCAGTTGTTTCCAATTTATTTTAGAGATGCCATTAAACACTTTATTTGATTAAAACCAAGAATAGTGTTAAGCAAATAATGGATAATTTGAAATTTGGGGAACTTAACTACATTTCAAAGTTGAGTATTTTGTTTTTATTTTGAATGTGATGCAATTTTATTTTATTCCGAAGTTTTTCAAATAAAACATTAAATAAAATTCATTTTATAGGATCTGCTATTTTAAATGACAAACGGTTAATGGTTGATTTGTTAAAATTATTAAGTAACAGTATCGTTTCAATAAGCGGTATATTTCTTTTCGTGTTAAGACATAATGAGCAATCTTTAAGTCTTTGCAGATTAAAAACTTTTGCTTACTTTTGCGCCCAATTAATTTTAAGCCGTTGTTATTTAACGCAATGCTGCGGCTTAAACATTGTATAACTAAAAACAGTTCTTTTAAAATGTATTTAACAACTGAAAAAAAACAGGAGCTTTTTACCAAACACGGTAAAAGCGAAAAAGACACCGGAAGTACCGAAGGTCAAATTGCACTTTTTACATTCAGGATTAACCACTTGACAGAACACCTGAAGAATAACAAAAAAGATCACAGTACGCGCCGGGCCTTGATTATATTAGTTGGTAAGCGGCGAAGTTTTCTCGATTACCTGAAAAGAAAAGATATTGAACGTTATCGTGCGATAATTAAAGAATTGAACTTACGTAAGTAAAATAGTTGAAAGGCAATGCATTGTATTGCCTTTCTTTTTTGTAAATTACAAATCCTCACCACCCATTGTAATTATTTAAAATTTATTTTGATTTATTTAAAACATTATGGTAAACGCTACAATTAAAACAATTGATCTTGCCGATGGCAGGACTATTACCATTGAAACCGGCAAATTGGCTAAACAAGCCGATGGATCGGTTGTAGTACGAATGGGTGAAACCATGTTACTGGCAACAGTAGTTTCGGCAACCGAAGCTAGAGAAGATGTTGATTTTATGCCTTTGTCGGTTGATTATCGCGAAAAATTTTCAGCGGCTGGTCGTTTTCCCGGTGGATTTCTAAAAAGGGAAGCCCGCCCATCTGATGAAGAGATTCTTATTGCCAGGCTTGTTGACCGGGCTTTGCGCCCCTTGTTTCCAGAAGATTTCCATGCTGAAACGGCGATGATGATTTCCTTGATTTCAGCCAATAAAGAAGAAATGCCCGATGCACTGGCCGGGCTGGCAGCTTCTGCTGCAATTGCTGTTTCAGATGTTCCATTTGAAACTTATATCTCCGAAGTGAGGGTAGGTAGAGTTAACGGTGAATTTGTAATTAACCCAACCCGTTTGCAATTGGAAGAGGCCGACATGGAAATTATGGTTGGTGCTTCGTACGACAACATTATGATGGTTGAAGGCGAAATGGAAGAAGTTTCGGAAGAAGTTATGCTGGAAGCTATTAAAATTGCTCACGAAGAAATTAAAAAGCACTGTAAAGTTCAAGAGGAACTGGCAATCGAACTTGGAGTTGTAAAACGTGAATATAGCCACGAAGAAAACGATGAAGAACTTCGCGAAAAAGTAAAATCGGAACTCTATCAGAAATGTTACGATGTTACCGAAAAACAGATAACCAATAAACTTGAACGTATTGAGTCATTTAAAACTGTACGTGACGAATTTATCGAAGCTTACAAAGAAGCCAATGCACAAAACGAAGCTATCGATTTAGCCGTGCACGAAAAGTTGATTAAAAAATATTATCACGATGTAGAAAAAGATGCCATGCGCCGTATGATTTTGGATAAAGGAATCAGACTCGACGGGAGGGCAACTGACGAAATCAGGCCAATTTGGGGAGAAACAGATTATCTGCCCGGATCTCATGGTTCGGCTATTTTTACCAGGGGCGAAACACAATCGTTAACTTCTGTAACATTGGGATCGAAAATGGATATCAAAAAAATTGACAATGTAACATTTCAGGGAACGGAAAAATTCCTGCTGCATTACAATTTTCCACCTTTCTGTGTTGGCGATGCCAGGACTCCCAGGGGAACAAGCCGTCGCGAAATCGGACATGGCAACCTTGCCCACCGTGCATTGAAAAAAATGATACCCGACGATCTTCCTTACGTTATTAGAATTGTTTCTGACATCCTTGAATCAAATGGTTCCTCGTCGATGGCTACTGTTTGTGCCGGAACAATGGGTTTAATGGATACCGGTGTAAAAATGAAAAAACCGGTCTCAGGGATCGCAATGGGCTTGATTACCGATAAAGATTCTGATAAATACGCTGTTCTGTCGGATATTTTAGGTGATGAAGATCACCTGGGTGACATGGATTTTAAAGTTACAGGAACAGCTGATGGGATTACTGCTACCCAAATGGACATTAAAGTTGACGGGCTTCCATACGAAGTTTTAGCACAGGCACTTCAACAAGCCAAAGAGGGACGTTTACATATTCTGGGAAAAATACTGGAAGTAATTCCCGAACCACGCGCTGATTTTAAACCTAATGTGCCTCGTATTGAAACCATTCACATTCCTAAAGATATGATTGGAGCAATTATTGGTCCGGGAGGGAAAATAATTCAAGCCATTCAGGCAGAAACCGAAACAATAATTGTTATCGAGGAAAATGACGAAGTTGGGATTGTTGAAATTTCAGGTGCCGGCCTCGAACCTATTGAAGCAGCAAAAGATAGGATCAAAGCAATTACAGCTATACCTGAAGTGAATACGATTTATACCGGAAAGGTTAAATCTGTAGTTTCATTTGGGGCATTTATTGAAATTATGCCAGGAAAAGAAGGTCTTTTGCATGTCTCTGAAATGGATTGGGCCCGTGTAGAATCTGCTGAAGATTTTACAAAAGAAGGCGACCAAATGGAGGTTAAACTTATTGGGGTTGACGAAAAAACAGGCAAATTGAAACTTTCGCGTAAAGTATTGTTGCCAAAACCTGAAGGTTATGTTGAACGCCCTCCAAGAAGTTCCCGGCCACCAAGACGGGACGACCGGAGAGATAATTTCAGGAGAGACGATCGTAGGGACAGTAATCGCAGAGATGACCGTAGGGACAATAACCGTAGGGACGATAATTTCCGACGTCCACGTCGCGATAACGATTAATTATAGAAATTAAAAGATAAGAGAACTTTAGTTCACGAAATATAAAAGAAGCCGTTCAATCCTGAACGGCTTTTTTTGCTCCCAAAAAAAATTCAAACAGTCTCAAAGATTTACACCATTAATTGTCGGGTTTTATTCTTTCTCCCATACCTTTAGTATTACTTCTCCTTTTCCTGGTTTTTCAAAAGGTCCTGCAGTTGGATTTTTTTTATTTCTTATATTCCCAAGATAATCTTTGTCGATTGTAAACGGTGAACCATCAGGATTTTCAAAAGGCAGATTCGGAATTTGAGCTTTCCCCAAAAGAGCAGAGGTAATAGTTTTATTTTTCATTTTGAAAATGCTTTTATCAAAAGTCATTGAAAGATAAATTTCATCTTCTTTTTCTTGTATTTGAATATTTGGATTGTAGTCCAGTTCAAAAAGATTTGTTTCATTAATAAACTTTGTTGAGCCATTCAAATAAATATTTCCATCAACGTACATCGGAAGTTCTGCATTTTCATAAATTCCCAATCCCGATTTACTTCTCTGATTTTCTTCAACTCCACCAACAAAAATATTATTGAAATAGCGGTTGTCGCCACATTTAGTAGTTTTTAAACCGCCCACTTTTGTTGAATGGGGCAATTGAAAAGGAGTCTCTCTGCTTTGTGGACGCAATTCAATATTTCCGGCAATAATGTTATGTACAAATGCTCCACCTTCCGACCAGTCGCGGATTGATAATTCTGAAAGTAAAATGTTATTTTCAATCAGAAACGGACCATGATTAACTTCAACAAAAATATCATCGGTTGTATTGTTGTAAAGCAAATTTCCGGTAACTCGGGTTCCTTGTGCCATCCAATCTAACCAAAGTCCGCGGCCGCAATTTTCCAGACGATTATTTTTGATTATCATATCGATTGATGCGTGAATTTTAATACCGCCCATTTCGGCACCTGTAAACTGGCGCTTTGTCCAGATGTTGTAAATATTATTGTTTTCGATTGTACTGAAAACACCACCCATACTTCCGCAAATTCCGGTTTGTTCGCAATCGGAAATGGTGTTGTTTCGAATAATATGTGAACCAATATTAGCTTTGCTCCAGCCTCTAACAAGTGCCCGGTTTATGGTTTCCACATAACCTTCTGCTGAATCTTCAGAAGTGTTATCAAATTCGTCGCCATGTTTTCCAAGCGTAATTCCAGAGCATTTTGAGTTGCGAATTATATTGTTTTCAATAATCCAGCCTTTGCTCCAGTTTGTTCCAATCAAACCTATTTGTTCGGCAGTTGGAGGTGCCCACTGAGTGGCTGCCTGACTTAAATGAAATCCGCGAATTGTGATGTAATTTATATTAGTTTGTTCAGGATAAAAACAGCTATTGCGCACATTAATTTCAACTAACTCTTTGTTCGGATTTATTTCATGAAAATTGGCATAAATATATGTGTTTATGTCATCGCTCTCACAAAACCAGGTGTATGTTGAGCCTTTCGGATCCCAATTATTTTTTGCCGATTCCGGTTTCAGAACTTTTTCCAAAAGAGCCATTTCCCAAAACGATTTTCCATTTAAATAGACTTCTCCGGTGTGATGAATTCTTCCCAGATTGTTAAACCAATCGCCGTTTATTAAATCTTTATACGGATTGTAATCTCCAAATAACAAATTTGGAACTGTGGCTTTCCAAACTGTTCCTGAAAATTTCACCCAATTATTAATTATTTCCGAACCTTTAATTTCTACTTTTTCACCCTCGGCAGCCTTGTAAACGATTCTTTTTAAATCAGATTTACCACCACGGGGAGGAGTTATTCGTTCGCGATAAACTCCTTCATGAATAATTATCACATCACCGGGATAAGCAGCATTTGCCGCCTTTTGGATTTTTAAAAACGGTGATTCTGCAGTTCCGGGATTTTTATCGTTTCCGGTTTTTGCCACATGATATTCTTTTGCTGAAACTGAAAAAGTAAGAATTACAGCGATTAAAATAATCTGAAGTTGTTTCATTTTATTTAGTTTAATTGAATATGATTTTCTTTTTAGTTATTTCCTTTTAAATAGGTTTGTATTTGCGGTGCATGGTACATCAGCACTTTAATCGGCTGGCGTGGATGCACCTAATTTTCATTTTTGTGTTGACCCCCCGGATAAATCCGGAGGTTATTTATATCACATAAATTCAAAACCAATTTAAGCCGTTCTTACTCCTTCCACCTTTGGGGGAAGCTTGGGATGGGGGCTTTTCTATTCTTTCACCAACATTTTTTCTAATTTCTCCAGCGATATTCCTTTTGTTTCGGGAAGCAATTTGTAAATAACAACAAATCCGATTACGCAAATTACACCATAAATCCAGAATGTAACAGACGCGCTAAAAATATCCACCAGAATTGGAAAAGTAAGCGTTAAAATATAACAAGCAACCCAAAGCGAAAAAGTGGCAACTGACATGGCAGCCCCGCGAATTTTATTTGGAAATATTTCAGACAAAACTACCCAAACGGTTGGCCCTAAACCAAAGGCAAAAAAGGCTGGAGTTATAATTATAAAAGTAAGTAACATCCAGTCGTCGGTTCTTTCAATCTGAAAAAGATAACCAATTACCAGATAACAAGCTGTCATTCCGGCTGCACCAATTAACATTAATTTTTTTCGTCCTATTTTATCAATAACACGCATGGCAAGGATTGTGAATAAAATATTCATTAGCCCGATTAAGGTAGTTTGGAAAAGTGCGGCATCAACGCCCAAATTTGCCTTGGCAAAAATATCGGGTGCATAAAAGAAAATTACATTTATACCCGACCATTGTTGAAATACAGCGAGGAAAACTCCAAGAAAAATAATGAGTGAATATTTCTTTTTGAATACTTCCCGTAAAGTGCCACGTTTTTCAGAACCAGAAAGTGATTCTTTAATTTCGCTCAGTTCAAAATCGGCAAAATTGGTCCCCGCTACTCGTTTTAAAACCTGATGCGCTTTTGTTTCATCGTTTTTGGCAACCAACCAGCGCGGACTTTCAGGAACAATAAACAGTGCAAAGAAAAATATTAATGAAGGAACAGCTTCGGCAGCAAACATCCATCGCCAGGCATTTTCGCCAATTGCGAGTAAAAAATAATTGGAGAAATAGGCCATCGAAATTCCAATCACAATTGTTAGCTGGTTTAGCGAAACCATTCTTCCGCGAAGATGAGCAGGAGAAACTTCTGCAATATACATCGGTGCTAAAACAGACGCACCGCCAACTGCAATTCCGCCTAATATACGGTAAGTTATAAAAGTGGGAATTGAATTTGCCAGGCCACTTCCGATGGCAGAAATGCCAAATAAAACACTAACAGCGAGCAGCACTTTTTTTCGCCCAAAATAGTCGCCTAAACGACCACTGTAACTTGCACCCAAAATACAGCCAATTAATGCGCTGCTAACTACCCATCCTTTCATTGCTTCGTTCAATTCAAAAAAATCCTGAAGAAAAGGGATGGTTCCGGAAATTACAGAAATGTCGAATCCGAAAAGTAGTCCGCCAAGTGCAGTTACAAGCGAAATAGTTAGTAGATACCTGAAGTTAACCTTCATTGTTTACGGTTTAGTAGATTGATTCCCGAAAATACTAAAACAGTGTGGTAATTTTGATGAATTCATTAAAAAAGAATTATTCAAAATAGTAGCACCGATTATGTAATAAAATGTCGCATACTTTCGCTATGCTCAGTTTGCTTCTTTATTACTATATCGGCATTTAACATTGTAAGGTTTATAATTTTCTGAAGCATTATAAACCACAATTGTATAACTTTGTTTGAAACTAAATTTTTGAAACTATGAACCGAATTTTATCTCTTCTTGTCATTTTTCATTTTAGTGTTTCTGTTTTTTCTCAAAATAATTGGAATGGAGAACAACTTGTAATTCAAAACGAGAAAGTAGCAAGAATTATAGTTTTAGAGGATGGGGAATTTACAACTCAAAGTTACCGCTTGCATAATTATCCTTATAATTTTGTTTCTACATTAAATGAAGAACCGCTTGCATTTAATCAGCAGGGAGTTGGAAATATTCAGGAGTTTCGAAGATGGAAAGGACCAGATCCGGAAGAGTTTTCGTTTTTGTTAAATGATGAAAAAATAACAGGTAAAACTGGTTGGGAGGTTTTAGATGTGGGTGAAATTATTGCCGGTGAAACTACAACACATCAAATTGTTTTAAATGGAATTTCTGAAATTAACGAGGGATTGGAAATTACTATTTCGTATGTTGTTTATCCGAATCTTCCAATTATCCGGAAAAAGATTGACTTCAAAAATACAGGTTCGGCAGATTTCAAAATAGAGTCGCTGGATGTTGAAAGTTTAAATACTCCGTGGGGAAATACGCACAATATTATCTTTCAAAATTATGGCAGGTACAAAAATATCGGGCCGTTTTTAGGAAATTGGAATGATCCGCTGATCCTCGCATACGACCCCGTTTTTAATCACGGAATTGTTGTTGGAAACGAAGCGCCCGGTGTTTTAAAGCGAGCGTCGGTTTGCCTCGACGGACGAACTTTGGATGCCGGATTAACACATTCCGATCAGGATTACGCTTTCCGAAAATGGTTAAAACCAGGCGAAACATGGGAAAGTACCTGGGTTTTTACAGGCTTGTATTCCAATAAAAACCCTCGCGAAATTGTGGATAGAGAAGTGAGTGAATTTGTTCGAAAATATATGGGAATCCGGTTGGCACAAATTCCCGAAAAGCCAACTTTTGTATATAACACATGGAAACCTTTCCGACGAAATGTAAATGAGAAACTGATAATGGAACTGGCTGATGCCGCCGCCGCATGCGGTGTTGAAGAATTTATTATTGACGATGGCTGGCAGGTAGGATTTGGCGACTGGGAAATTGACTATGAAAAATTTCCTAACGGTTTAAAACCGGTTTTCGATTATATAAAATCGAAAGGAATGAAACCCGGTTTGTGGTTGAGTATGGGAGCCGCTTCATCCGACAGCAAGGTTTTTAAGGAGCATCCAGAATGGTTTGCAAAATACAGGGATGGAAATTATGTAAATCTCCACAGTACTGGAAAAGACAGAAATTCGGCTTGTTTTACAACAGATTGGAAAGACTACATAAAAAATAAAATTTTGAATTTGGTAAAAGAACATGGCTTGGAATATGTAAAACTCGATTTTGCAATTGTTGCAAGTGCATATCGTTTTGATCCGGATGTTTCGGGTTGTTTTGCGGAAAATCATTCGCACAAAGATCGCGAAGAATCGTATCTGGAAATTTACCGGAGTGCATGGAAAATGTACGATGAATTACATGCCGAAGCTCCAAATCTTTTTATTGATTGCACTTTTGAAACTATGGGCGAATTACAAATGATAGATTTTGATATGTGCAAACATGCCGAAGGAAACTGGCTTTCGAATTTTGAAGGGGAAGCTCCGTTTGGAAGTGCACGGGTGCGGCAAATGAGCTGGTGGCGCTCGCCGGTTGTTCCTGCTACGGCTTTGGTAATTGGAAATCAATCGTTGGACGATGAGGATGCACTTTATTCATTTAAATCGTTGTGTGGTTCATTGCCAATTATGTTGGGCGATCCCAGAAAAATGAGCCCGGAAAAACAGCAACAATTTAGCGAATTAGCGGGCTGGCTGCGAGCTATGGAAAATAAACATGGAATAATGCTTTACAGACAAGATTTGCCTGGATTTGATGAACCTGCCCACGGAAGTTGGGACGGATTTCAGCGCATAAATACCGACACAAAATCGGGTGGAATTGTTGGAGTATTTAAACAGTTTTCGAAAGTAGATGAACAGTGGGTGACTGTAAATTATTTAGATCCTGGAAAAAACTATGTGGTAGTTCATTCTTCGACCGGGAGAATAGTTTTGAAAACAACCGGAGAAGAACTTCAAAACAAAGGATTTAAAGTTGTTTTTGAGGAGGAGTTCCAGGGGGAGTTATACGAAGTGACAGAAATTGAGTAGTTAAAGAAAAACAATAATCTGCATTCAGCATTTCCAAAATTTCTGCGTGAATTGACAATTAATTGTATTGAATTTTGCTCTTTTATAATAACGTTATAAGAAGAACAAAGCAAAGAGTGAAATGTATTTATTTTTCATTTAATTCAGATTTTTTAGTCTTATGTTGAAATTTCGACTATAGGCTTAAAATGTTCGGCACAATTTTTGTTTTGTCTTTATTTTTTATTTAAAGCCAAAAGAGAACAAGTAAATTTTAGAAACAATGAGTCAGAGGGTTAAAAGGAGTGGAGCAATTATCAGGGGAAACGGACCGGTATGGAATATAAAAGTCGGAGTTGGTACTCCGGTTTCGAAGAAGGTCCGGACGATAAATGGACAAACAAAGATTTGGAAGATTAAGGTAATTCTTAACTAATTAAAAAAGCATCAGTCAAGCGACTGGTGCTTTTTTAATAAATCACTTATTTATATTCATCCCAACTTTTAATGGAAATATCCTCTAAATTATATTTGCAAATTCCATAAATAAAGGCACTGGCAACCCTGGCATTTGTAATTAACGGAATATTATAATCTATAGAATTTCTACGAATTTGATATCCATTTTTAAGTTCCCGGGTAGTGAGGTTTTTGGGTATATTTATTACTAAATCAATTTTCTTTTCTTTAATAAAATCAATAGTATTAGGAGTTTTTTCTAATTCGTCGGGCCAATGAAGAAGTGTGTTTTTAACTCCATTTTCTCTAAAAAACCGATGAGTTCCATCAGTGGCAAAAATATTGTAGCCACGCTCCTGAAGCATTCTTGCCGAAGTTAGTAACTCAATTTTTCCGCGCGATGGACCAGATGAAATAAGAACATTTTTAACCGGAATTTTATAACCCACCGAAAGCATTGCTTTTAAAATTGCTTCGTAATAGTTTTCTCCAATACAACCTACTTCTCCGGTAGAAGACATATCAACACCTAAAACCGGGTCGGCATTTAGTAATCGTGCAAACGAAAATTGAGGTGCTTTTACTCCAACATAATCCAATTCAAAAAACGATTTGTCCGGTTTTTCAACATTAATTCCGAGCATCACTTTTGTTGCAATTTCAATAAGATTCAGTTTCATTACTTTCGAAACAAAAGGAAAACTGCGTGAAGCCCGAAGATTACATTCTATAACTTTAATATCGTTGTCTTTGGCCAAAAACTGCATGTTAAACGGGCCGGTAATTTGCAATCCTTTTGCTATTTCACGAGCAATTTTTTTAACCCTTCGAATGGTTTCAACATATAATTTTTGGGGTGGAAAAACAATGGTTGCATCTCCCGAGTGAACACCTGCAAATTCCACATGTTCAGAAATTGCATAAGCAATCATTTCACCATTATTTGCAACCGCGTCAACTTCTATTTCTTTGGCCTGTTCAATAAATTCTGTTACTACAACCGGGTGTTCTTTCGAAACATTGGTAGCTAATTCCAGAAAATGTTCCAATTGATCGGAATTTGAAACCACATTCATTGCAGCACCAGATAAAACATAAGACGGACGAATCAGCAAAGGATAACCAACAATATCTACAAACTTATGAATCTCTTCGATGGTTGAAAGTCTTGCCCAACGCGGCTGGTCAACTTTTAAATAATCTAAAAGAGAAGAGAATTTTTCGCGGTCTTCTGCCCTATCAATATCTACCGGCGAAGTACCAAGTATGGGAACATTTTGACCGTGTAGTTTCATTGCTAAATTATTAGGAATTTGACCTCCCATAGAAACTACAACTCCATGCGGATTTTCCAAATCGACAATATCCAAAACTCGCTCGAAAGTCAGCTCATCGAAATATAGACGGTCGCAAGTATCGTAATCCGTACTAACAGTTTCCGGGTTATAGTTAATCATTATCGAACGATAATTCTCTGATTTAATGGCATTAACCGCATTTACGCTACACCAGTCGAATTCAACTGAACTACCGATTCGGTACGCTCCGGAACCAAGAACAATCACCGATCGGTCATCGTTGAAAAAATCAATGTCGTGTTCGCTTCCACTGTAAGTCATGTATAAATAATTCGTCTGTGCAGGATATTCTCCAGCCAAAGTGTCAATTTGTTTTACAAAAGGAAGAACTCCGTTTACCTTCCGATATTCACGAACTTTTAACGAATCGAAGTTTATTTCAGTATTGCTGCTATTCAAAACAAGCCGTGCAATTTGAAAATCGGAGAACCCGGCTTTTTTCGAAAGGTTGAGTAAGTTAATGGGAAGATTATTTAATTCATTTACTTTTTCAAGTTCAGTTTTTAAAATGATAATGTTTTTCAGTTTATGAAGAAACCAACGGTCAATTTTTGTTTTTTCATAAATTTCGTCAACTGTGTAGTTTTTGTTGAAAGCTTCGGCAATGGCAAAAATTCTTCTGTCTGTTGGATTTCCTAATTCCGCTTCAATTTCCTGAATGTTGATTTCTTCTTTATTTGCAACAAAACCGTGCATTCCCAAGCCAACCATTCGAATTCCTTTTTGAATGGCTTCTTCGAAACTACGACCGATGGCCATAATTTCGCCAACACTTTTCATCGAACTTCCAAGGTTTTTTGAAACGCCAACAAATTTACTTAAATCCCAACGTGGAATTTTTACCACACAATAGTCGAGTGCAGGTTCAAAAGCAGCTGTTGTAACTTTGGTTACGGAGTTTTTCAGTTCATGTAAACCATAACCGAGACCCAGTTTTGCGGCAACAAAAGCCAGCGGATAACCAGTTGCTTTCGATGCCAGCGCCGACGAGCGCGATAAACGTGCATTTACTTCAATTACCCGGTAATCTTCGGAATGTGGATCGAGTGCAAATTGAACATTGCATTCACCAATTACTCCCACCCGACGAATAATTTTTATAGAAATTGCCCTTAAATTATGGTATTCTGTATTAGAAAGAGTTTGTGATGGTGCAACAACAATACTTTCTCCGGTATGAATTCCCAGAGGATCGAAATTCTCCATATTACAAACTGTAATACAATTGTCGTATTTGTCGCGTACTACTTCATATTCAACTTCTTTCCATCCTTTAATCGACTCTTCAACTAATATTTGAGGCGAATAAGTAAATGCTTTTGAAGCAAGAACTTCAAGCTCATTTTGGTTCTCGCAAAATCCGCTTCCAAGTCCTCCCAAAGTATATGCCGCCCTGATAATTATTGGGAAACCAATTTTCTTTGCTGCTTCACGAGCTTGTTCCATATTCTCCGCAGCAATACTTTTAGGAGTATAAACATCAATTTCATGCAACATTTTTGAAAAAATGTCCCTGTCTTCGGTATTAATAATCGATTGCACCGGGGTTCCAACAACTTCAATATTGTATTTTTCAAGCACACCCGATTCGTATAAAGCAACGCCGCAATTTAGTGCCGTTTGTCCGCCAAAGGCCAGCAAAATTCCGTCCGGATTCTCTTTCTTAATAACCTCTTCAACAAAATATGGAGTTATCGGAAGAAAATAAATTTTGTCGGCAATATCTTCAGATGTTTGGATAGTAGCAATATTCGGATTAATAAGAACCGTTTCAACACCTTCTTCTTTAAGTGCTTTTAGTGCCTGCGACCCTGAATAGTCAAACTCACCGGCTTCGCCAATTTTTAATGCCCCCGAACCGAGAACAATTGCTTTTTTTATGTTGGTTTCTATCATGACAAATTTGAATTTCGATTAACGAATGATGATTTTAGATTGGCTATTTTTTTGATTTTTCAATACTGCTTATAAAATCATCGAATAAAAACTCGGTATCGGTTGGCCCGCTCGATGCTTCGGGATGAAACTGTGTAGAGAAAAAAGGTAAAGTTTTATGCTTGATTCCTTCATTTGTTTCATCATTTACATTGGTGAAAAGCGGTTCCCAATTTTCAGGTAAAGTTTCTGTTTCAACTGCAAAACCATGATTCTGCGAAGTAATGTAACACTTGTTTGTTCCGTGTAATAAAACTGGCTGGTTGTGGCTCCGATGACCGTATTTTAATTTATACGTTTCAGCTCCGGCAGCGCGTGCCAATAATTGATTCCCCAGACAAATACCCATTATGGGAATTTCTTCGTCAATTACTTTTTTTACATTTTCAACAGTTTCTGCACACATTACGGGGTCGCCCGGGCCGTTAGAAACAAAAACCCCATCGTATTTTTCGTTGCTAAAGTCGTAGTTCCACGGAACACGAATTACAGTTGAGTTTCTTTCGAGCAAACAACGAATGATGTTATTTTTTACACCGCAGTCAATCAAAACTACTTTGTGCTCACCATCGCCATAAACTTCCTTTTTTTCGCAGCTTGCAACAGCAACAAGATTCTCTTTATTCGGGTCGTAAAATTCAATTTCTTTTTCAAACTCAATTTTACCGAGCATCGAACCTTTCTCACGTAAAATTTTTGTTAAGGCTCGGGTATCAATGTCAAAAAGGCCTGGAACGTTGTATTCTTTTAACCAGTCGGCCAAACTTTTTTCTGCATTCCAATGACTAAATTCAAACGAATAATCTGAAACAATTAAACCCGAAATGTGTAATTTATTCGACTCATAATGTTTGTGAATTCCATTCTCTTTTTGGTTAAACGGAACTCCGTAATTCCCAATCATTGGATACGTTGAAACTAAAATTTGACCTGTGTACGACGGGTCGGTTAAACTTTCCGGATAACCTGTCATTGCTGTATAAAATACAACTTCACCGGCAACGGCGGTTTCGCTTCCAAACGATTTCCCTGTAAAAACTGTGCCGTCTTCGAGTGTGAGTTTTGCTTTTTTTACTTCCAACATTATTCAAGTGTTATATTAAAAAAATGCGCTTGCACTAAAAATAGTACAAACGCATCGTTTTCAGTCTTTTGTATTACTAAATTTTATCTTTCTTCTCATTAACTTAAAATGGCGATCTTCATTCATTTCAGATTACAAAAATAGAAATAATTCTTAAACTTTTAGATTGTTTTTCAAATAAAATGTATAAATTTGCAAAAGAAATGAATATTTATTCATAATGAAAGACAAGGTAAAAAGGCAATTAGAAATACGAAAAATTATTTTCAAAGGTAATGTTCAAAGTCAGGATGAGCTGCTTGCTGTTCTAAAACAAAAAGGTTTTGATTTAACACAGGCAACTTTGTCGAGAGATTTGAAGATTTTACAGGTTGCAAAAGTACCTCACCCGGCAAAAGGTTATGTTTATGTTATTCCTGAAAACGGACAACGGGAAAGTTTAAAAGAACAAACAAGAGTAAATTATTTGGCTGACGGGTTCAGGGACTTGCAATTCTCCGGTAATCTTGCTGTTTTGAGAACTTTACCTGGTTATGCCAGTAGTATTGCGGTTGTAATCGACAAAGCAAATCCATGGGAAATTTTAGGAACAATTGCCGGCGATGATACAATTCTGATTATTCAGAGAGAAGGAATTTCGAAAACAGATTTAACAAGTGCTTTAATAAAAGTGATGCCGAATTTAAAAAGTAAATTATAGGTTTTTGGATGAAAAAGGAGTTGAGAAATATTAAGATAGAGGTTGCGGGAGCAGAGCACATTAAGTACGTAAATGATATTAATGATGCCATTGAAACAGCCTCGAAACAGAGGGGGACTGGTATTGCAAGGCGAACCAATGAATATCTGTCGGGAAAAATAAACGACGGTAAAGCAATTATAGCTTTTGAAGATGACGTTTTTGCCGGTTTTTGTTACATCGAAACTTGGGGTGATAAAGGATTTGCAGCAAATTCAGGATTAATTGTTACCGACGAATATCGCGGAATAGGACTTGGAAAAGCAATTAAAAAAATGGCATTTCAATTGTCTCGCGAAAAATATCCAAACTCAAAAATATTTGGATTAACAACCGGGTTGGCAGTAATGAAAATTAATCATGAATTGGGTTATCGCCCTGTAACTTTTTCGGAGTTAACCGATGACGATATGTTTTGGGAAGGTTGCAAAGGTTGTGTGAATTATGATATTCTGGAAAGAACCGAACGTTCAAAATGTTTATGCACAGGGATGTTGTATAATCCGGAATGGGAAAAACCCACTTTTA
This sequence comes from Prolixibacteraceae bacterium, assembly GCA_018648265.1. Lineage (GTDB taxonomy): Bacteria > Bacteroidota > Bacteroidia > Bacteroidales > Prolixibacteraceae > Draconibacterium. The sequence continues at coordinate 60,175 of JABGRN010000001.1, forward strand.
CAAACGGGAACGGAATTAGAAAAAGAAGTCTTTTGGAGATCATCCAAAAAATAACTCCGGGAAGCGGGAAAAAGAAATTATTAAAAATAAAAAAGAAACAGCAAAAAGGTGGCGACTAGGTTTTTTGGAGGTGAATTAGCAACCGGCAACTACGAAATAGTTTTGAAATTGGATTTGAAATTAGTCGTCACTTTTTTTAAGATATTATTTTATGAACAAGAAATTAGTTTTAGCATTTAGTGGAGGTTTAGACACCTCGTTTTGCGTTAAATATTTAAAAGAAGAAAAAGGTTTTGATGTTTACACGGCAATCGCAAATACTGGTGGTTTTTCAGAAGATGAATTAAAAGCCATCGAAGAAAGAGCTTATAAATTGGGCGCAAAGAATCACGTAACTTTAGATGTTACAAACGAATACTACGAAAAAAGTATCCGTTACATGGTTTACGGAAATATTCTTAGGAACAATACATACCCGATTTCGGTAAGTTCTGAACGTGTTTTTCAGGCCATTGCAACCATTGAATATGCAAAGGAAATTGAAGCCGGCTATATCGCACACGGAAGTACTGGTGCAGGAAACGACCAGATTCGTTTCGACCTGACTTTCCAGGTTCTCGCACCTGAAATTGAAATTATTACCCCAACCCGCGATTTATTATTAAGTCGCCAGGAAGAAATCGATTATCTGAAAAAATACGACTTTGGTGCAGATTTTTCAAAAATGGAATATTCCATAAATCAGGGTTTGTGGGGAACCAGTGTTGGCGGGAAAGAAACCTTAACTTCTAATAAAGGATTGCCAAATGAAGCATATCCAAGTAAGTTGGAAGCAGAGGATGAAAAAGTTATTGAACTTGGTTTTGAAAAAGGTGAATTAATTGCTATCGATGGAGATTTTTTTGAAAGCGGGCCAGAAATAATTCAAAAGTTAAATAAAATAGCATCGAAATATGCAATCGGTCGCGATATTCATGTTGGCGACACAATTATTGGAATAAAAGGAAGGGTTGGTTTTGAGGCCGCTGCTCCGTTAATTACAATAAAAGCGCATCAACTTCTAGAAAAACATACGCTTACAAAATGGCAAATGTACTGGAAAGATCAACTGGCCAACTGGTATGGAATGTTTTTACACGAAGCGTTGTACCAGGAACCGGTGATGCGGAACATTGAAACTTTTCTAGAAGACACTCAGGAAAATGTTACGGGCAAAGTTTTTGTAAAACTGAAACCATATCATTTCGAATTGCAGGGAATTGAATCTGAACACGATTTAATGAATTCTGATTTTGCTGAATACGGCGAAACGGTAAAAGCTTGGACGGCAGACGACGTAAAAGGATTTACCAAAATTTTATCGAATTCGTTGAAAATATATCACTCGGTAAATAAAAGTATATAGGAATTTCGAATGATGAATATTGATTAACGAATAATGATTTTGAAAAAAGAATATAGATTGAAAAATAACAAACTGTGATTTTGTAAATATAATAGCTGGTTATGAATAAATATGATTTGGAGGAAAGGTTGATTTGGTTTTCGGTCAGGATAATTGAATTGTCTGATTTTCTGCATAAAACAATTGCTGGAAGTCACTTAAACAAACAACTTGTTCGTTCGGCTACTTCACCGGCATTTAATTATGGTGAAGCCCAAAGTGCCGAATCTCCAAGAGATTTTATTCACAAAATGGGTGTTTGCCTGAAAGAACTATGTGAGACTTTCATTAATATTAAGATTATCAAATATGCCAAATTATCAGGGAATGAAAAATTATTGGATATGTGCTATGCTGAAAACAACGAGTTAATTTCAATTTTCGTAAAAAGCATTGAAACGGCAAAAAGAAACAATAGTAAAATATGAAATTTAAGCTTTTATTCAAAAATCTGCAATCGAAAATCGTTAATCTGCAATCGTTAATCAAATGATAAGGATAGGAATAATAGGAGGTGCGGGATACACAGCGGGTGAATTGTTACGGATTTTATTAAATCATCCGAATGCGGAAATTGAATTTGTACAAAGTTCGAGCAACGCCGGGAATTTGATTTCTGATATTCATATTGATTTATTGGGAGAAACCAATTTAAGTTTTACCGCCAAAATGCCTTTCGATGAGGTTGATGTGATTTTTCTTTGCATGGGACACGGCAAATCGAAAGAGTTTATTGAAAATAATGAACTTCCTGAATCATTAAAAATTATTGATTTGAGTCACGATTTCAGATTGAAAAGGGAGGACAATAATTTTGTTTACGGATTGCCTGAATTAAACAGGGTAGAAATAAAGTCGGCCAACAAAATTGCGAATCCGGGGTGTTTTGCCACCGGAATTCAACTGGCACTTTTACCACTGGCAGCAAATAAATTGTTAGTAGATGAAGTTCATGTTCAGGCGATTACAGGTTCAACAGGCGCCGGACAAAATCCAACAGAAACATCGCATTTTAGCTGGCGAAACAATAATCTTTCGGCATATAAAGTTTTTCAGCACCAACACGAAGGTGAGATTTTGCAAAGTTTAAAACAGTTGCAGCCTGGTTTTTCCGATGATTTCAATTTTGTGCCAATCCGTGGAAATCACACACGTGGAATTTTTGTTTCGTGTTACACAAAATTTGATGGTTCAATTGAGGAAGCAAAAGAATTATACAATTCATTTTATGCTGATCATCCTTTTGTTTTTGTAACAAACAAAAATCCAGGATTGAAACAAGTGGTTAACACAAATAAAGGCGTTGTGTATCTGGAAAAACATGGCAACAAATTGGTGATTATTAGTATCACGGATAACTTAGTAAAAGGTGCTTCGGGTCAGGCAGTTCAAAATATGAACCTGATGTTTGGCCTCGATGAAAAAGCGGGATTAAATTTGAAACCAGTAGCTTTTTAAAACAAAATTAATTTGAATTAGCAATCATAAATAGTGGAATAACAGAATTTCGGTTAGCAGATTGACTTCTAGCTTCCGACTTCCAACTTCCGACTTTCTTAGCATGAAACTTTTTGATGTATATCCACTTTTTAATATTACTCCGGTAAAAGCAGAAGGCTGCTATGTTTGGGATTCAGAGGAAAATAAATACCTAGATTTGTACGGGGGGCACGCGGTGATTTCAATCGGTCACAGTCATCCCAATTATGTGGAAAAGATTTCTACCCAATTATCGCAAATCGGGTTTTATTCCAATTCAATTCAAAATCCGTTGCAACAAGAATTGGCTGAGAAATTAGGCGAAGTTTCCGGGTGCTCAGACTACCAGCTTTTTTTGTGTAATTCGGGTGCCGAGGCTAACGAAAATGCAATAAAACTGGCATCGTTTGTAACAGGTAAAAAGAAATTTATTAGTTATAAAAAAGGATTTCATGGGAGAACTTCTGCAGCAGTTGCGTTAACCGACAACCCCAAAATTATTGCTCCGGTTAACGAAACCGAAAATGCAATTATTCTTCCTTTTAACGATATCGAAGCAACTGAAAATATTCTAAAAAAAGGTGATGTTGCAGCAATAATTGTCGAAGGGATTCAGGGAATTGGCGGGATAAATATTCCTGAAAAATATTTTTTAACAGATTTAAAAAAGCTAACAGAGAAATATAAAACACTTTTAATTCTCGATGAAATTCAATCGGGTTACGGACGAAGCGGACGATTTTTTGCCTTTCAATATTCCAATGTTCAGCCCGATTTAATTACGGTTGCAAAGGGAATGGGCAACGGTTTCCCGATTGGTGGAGTTTTAATTCAACCTGAAATTGAGCCGTGGTTTGGAATGCTGGGAACCACTTTTGGCGGAAACCATTTGGCTTGCGCTGCAGGAATTGCAGTCCTGGATGTCATTCAGCAAGAAAGTTTGGTGGAGAATTCTGAAAAAGTTGGAAATTATCTCATGAAAAAATTGGCTGAAATTAGTTCCGATTATGAAATTCGGGGAAAAGGACTAATGATTGGAATAGAATCTAAATTCCCGATTAAAGAATTACGCCAAAAGTTATTATTTGAATATGGGATTTTTACCGGAGTGTCTGGGCAAAATATTATCAGGTTGCTGCCTCCGTTAAATTTAACAATCGAGCAGGCCGACCAGTTTTTAAATGCTTTTTCGAAGGCGTTCGCTGACGTTTCGGCGCGGTTGATTGAACAATAGATTTTACTCGCTTGTCATTTTATAAATTAGTTGAAATGGAAAATAAAAAAATAGCAATTATCGGAGTTGGAAATATGGGTGGTGCAATTGCAGTCGGACTTTTAAAGTCTGGTTTTGTGCCGGCTGCCAATATTTCTGTTGCCGACAGAAAAGAGAGCATTCTTAAAAAAATGGGTGATTTGAAAGTGAACACTTTTCAAAACAATCTGGATGCAGCAAAAAATGCAGATGTTGTTATCGTAGCCGTAAAACCATATCATATCGAGGGAGTTATTAACGAAATTAAATCGTGTTTAACTGCTGATAAAATTTTTATTTCAATTGTTGCCGGTGTTGGAATCAGCGAGCTTGGAGAAATGGCCGGGAATAATATTCCGATTTTCAGGGTAATGCCAAATACAGCAATTGCTTTGCAGGAATCACTCACCTGTATTTCGGCAAACGGAAACACAGATCCTCACAAAGATTATGTAATTGAATTGTTTGACAAACTGGGTAAAACGGTTGAAATTCCTGAAGAGTTAATGGCGGCTGCAACTGTACTTTCGTCGTGCGGAATTGCGTACGCACTTCGCTACATTCGGGCTGCCATGCAAGGTGGAATTGAAATAGGGTTTGGTGCAGAAATGGCACAGTTTATTACTGCTCAAACGGTAAAAGGTGCAACTGAACTGGTGCTGCAATCGGGCAATCATCCCGAGCGCGAAATCGACAAAGTAACCACTCCGCGAGGAGTAACGATTACCGGATTAAACGAAATGGAACACAAAGGTTTTAGTTCATCGTTAATTCAGGGGGTTTTGGCTTCGTATAAAAAAATTGATAATTCAGAAAAATAAAACAGGGTGCAGTTTCGATACGGTAAAATAACGGTAAAAATTGGCAGCAATGTTTTGGCGAAATCCGATGGAACTTTAAATGTTTCACGGATTGCACATTTGGTCGATCAAATTGCTTTTCTTCATAAAAATGGAGTGGAAGTGGTGTTGGTTTCGTCGGGTGCGGTTGCAGCGGGTAAAGCTGTTCTTGAACCTGCGAAAAAAATCGATGCTGTCTCGCAACGTCAACTTTGGGCTGCGCTGGGTCAGGTAAAACTGATTTCGCGTTACTCCGATTTTTTTAGTGAACACGGGTTGGTTTGTGCTCAGGTTTTAACTACAAAAGAGAATTTCTCGAGTCGGGCACACTACCTGAATATGAAAAACTGTATTACTACTTTGCTCGAAAATAAAGTTATTCCCATTGTAAATGAAAACGATACAATTTCGGTGACAGAGTTAATGTTTACTGATAATGATGAACTTTCGGGCTTAATGGCTTCGATGGTAAATTCCGAAGCGTTGATTCTTTTAAGCAATGTCGATGGCGTTTACAATTCTCATCCTCAAAGTAAAAATGCCGAATTAATTAATAAAATTGAGGTTGCTGAAAAAGAGTTGGAAAATGCAATTTCCGGGGAGCAATCGAATTTTGGACGAGGCGGAATGTTAACCAAATTTAGAATTGCTAAAAAAGTTGCCGGCGATGGAATTGGCGTGCACATTGCAAACGGATCATCAGAAAATATTTTAGTCGACTTGCTGGATACAAAAAAGGATTTACAACACACCTTTTTTGTGCCAAATAAAAAATCATCGAGCGGTGTAAAAAAATGGATTGGATATTCCGATGGATTTACAAAGGGTCAGGTTGTTGTGAATCAGGGCGCAATTAATGCTTTGAATTCTGAAAAGGCAGTCAGTTTGCTACCCGTTGGAATTGTGGCAATAACAAATGAGTTTAAAAAAGGAGATTTAGTTAAAATAGTTGATGAAACGGATAATGTTGTGGGAATCGGGAAAGCTCAATTTAGTTCAGATAATTTTGAAATTGAGAAAAAATCGGAAAAACAACGGCCACTAATTCATTACGATTATTTGTATTTGGAAACGAGCAGAACAGCTCATTCAAAAAAATAGAAGAATTAACGGTGAATTCCATAGAATTACGTCGAAAGTATTAAATAATGAATTGAAAATAAAAAATAGCTCAGAATAAAACATTACTATCCTTTCTCCCCTTTTTAGGCCTTAATTGGAACTTATTCTGAGCTCCCTCTCCCCCCCCCGGGAGAGGGTTTTTAAACGAAGTGATACTGAAATGAAAATAGAGAAACAACTACAAAGCGTTTTAGCTGCCTCACGAAAATTGAATTTGATTGGGGATAATCTAATAAATAAAATTCTGATAGAATTGGCAGCTCAGGCAAGGGCAAACTCCGATATAATTTTAGCTGAAAATAAAAAAGATTTGGATAGAATGGATTCGCAGGATCCAAAATTTGACAGATTAATATTAACCGAGGAACGAATTGAAAGTATTGCAAGTGACATTGAAAATGTGGCAAGTTTGCAAAGCCCGGTTGGAACAATATTAAAAGAGACTATGCGCCCGAACGGCTTAAAAATCAGTAAAGTTTCTGTTCCGTTTGGTGTAGTCGGAATTATTTATGAAGCCCGGCCAAATGTAACTTTCGATGTTTTTGCACTTTGTTTTAAATCGGGAAATGCCTGTGTTTTAAAAGGCGGCAGCGATGCCATTTATTCTAATCAGGCGATTGTTTCAATCATTCAAAAAGTACTTCAAAAATTTAATGTCGATGAAAATACGGTTTCATTATTGCCAGCCGGTCGTGAAGAAACCAACGAAATGTTGCGTGCGCATGGTTACATCAATTTGATTATTCCGCGCGGGAGTCAGGGATTAATAAATTTTGTTCGCGAAAATGCGACCATTCCGATAATTGAAACCGGTGCTGGAATTTGCCACACTTATTTCGATAAATTTGGCAACGCTGAAAAAGGCCGCGAGATTATTTTTAATGCAAAAACACGCCGTCCGTCGGTTTGTAATGCTCTCGATTGTTTGATAATACACGAAACCAGATTGGATGAACTTCCTGCTTTTGCAAAACGACTGTCCGAAGAAAATGTGGTGATTTACGCCGACGAAAAATCATTCAATAAAATAAAAGGAATTTATCCTGAAAACTTGCTTTTAAAAGCAACCGAGAAATCTTTCGGAACAGAATTTCTTTCCATGAAAATTGCAATTAAAACGGTTGCTAATTTTGATGAAGCAATTTTACACATTAATAAATACAGTTCGAAACACAGCGAAGCAATAATTTCAGAAGATTCAGTTCGTATTGAAACATTCAGAAAAATGGTGGATGCATCTTCGGTATATTCAAATGTTTCGACTGCATTTACCGATGGCGCACAATTTGGCTTGGGTGCCGAAATTGGGATCAGCACACAAAAACTGCATGCACGCGGACCAATGGCGCTGGAAGAACTAACAAGTTATAAATGGATAATTGAAGGAGACGGGCAAGTTCGTTCGAAATAAAATATAAAAATATTATACCACCATAGGCACTTAGAAAACAATAGGAAAAAACTATGTGAACTAATGTGACTATGTGGTTCAAAGAAAATAAAATGAAAAATTATACATCTGTAAAAGATATTCCCAGCATTGAAAAAGCAATTGAAACTGCATTCGAAGTGAAAAATAATCCGTTTGGATTTCAACACCTTGGGAAAAATAAAACCATGGTTTTGGTGTTTTTTAACTCCAGTTTGCGAACTCGTTTAAGCACTCAAAAAGCGGCCATGAACCTCGGAATGAATACCATGGTAATGAATGTAAATGGCGACAGCTGGCAACTCGAATCGGAACTGGGAGTTGTAATGGACGGCGATAAACCCGAACATTTGTTGGAGGCAATTCCGGTAATTGGAAGATATTGCGATATAATTGGAGTGCGTGCTTTTGCCCGTTTTGAAAGTCGTGAAGACGATTATTCTGAAAGAATAATTAATCAGTTTGTTGAATATGCCGGGGTTCCGGTTGTGAGCATGGAAGGTGCAACCCGGCACCCGCTGCAAAGTTTTGCCGATTTGGTAACCATCGAAGAATACAAAACCAAAGAACGTCCAAAAGTAGTTTTAACGTGGGCGCCGCATCCAAAAGCATTGCCGCAGGCGGTTGCAAACTCGTTTGTTGAATGGATGAATGAAACAGATTACAATTTAGTAGTTACTCACCCGAAAGGTTACGAGTTAGCACCCGAATTTATTGGCGATGTGAAAGTAGAATACAACCAGAAAAAGGCATTTGAAGGTGCCGATTTTATTTATGCAAAAAACTGGTCGTCGTACAGCGATTATGGGAAAGTGCTTTCGAAAGACATGAACTGGACGGTTAACGAAGAAAAAATGGCACTTACAAACAATGCTAAATTTATGCACTGTTTGCCGGTTCGCAGAAATGTTGTAGTTACCGATGGAGTAATCGATAACCCAAATTCAATTGTTGTAGATCAGGCTGCAAATAGAGAAGTGACAGCGCAAGCAGTTTTAAAAATGATTTTGGAAAACTCTTAAAAAGTCGTCATGCTGAACTTGATTCAGAATCTGTTTCATGAGATTCCGAAACGAGTTCGGAATGACGTGCAATTTTTTAGCATTATCATTTTAACTTTGCAACTCTGAGACCTTGCTAAAAAAATTATGAATAAAAAAATAGAAATAATTCCAGCCATCGATTTAATAGATGGAAAATGTGTTCGGCTTTTGCAAGGCGATTACAGCAAAAAAACTATTTATAACGAAAATCCGCTGGAGGTAGCTAAAATGTTTGAGGCTGCTGGAATTCGCAGATTGCATTTAGTTGATTTGGATGGTGCCAAAGCAAAACACATTGTAAATCAAAAAATATTGGAAACTATTTCAACAAAAACCAATTTAATTATTGATTTTGGAGGCGGATTAAAATCGGATAAAGATTTGGAAATTGCTTTTAATTCGGGCGCACAAATGATTACCGGAGGAAGTATCGCTGTAAAAGAGCAGGATACATTTCTGATTTGGCTGGAAAAATATGGCAGCGAAAAAATTATTCTTGGCGCAGATGCAAAAGATGGAAATATTGCAGTTGGCGGCTGGTTGGAAACCACATCGTTGCCCGTAATAGAGTTTATTTCTGAATTTCATAAAAAAGGAATTTCAAAAGTAATTTCAACCGATATAAGCCGCGATGGAATGTTATCTGGACCTTCGTTTGAACTTTATGTGGAAATTTTGAAGACACTGCCAAACATCGAAATAATTGCCAGTGGCGGAATTGCAACCATGGCCGACATATTAAAATTAGATGAAATGGGAGTGCCAGGAGTAATTACCGGCAAAGCCATTTATGAAAATAGAATAACTTTGAATGAAATTGAGGGATTTATTGTTTAAGCATTTCGATTAGAACGTCATTCCGAATTTGTTTCGGAATCTCATGAAACAGATGCTGAAATAAATTCAGCATGACGGGAAACTTTAAATTCGCAGCTCAGAACTTGAAACTAATAAATGCTTGCAAAACGAATCATACCATGTTTAGATATCCGAAACGGGCAAACCGTTAAAGGAATTAATTTTGTGAATATCCAGGAGGTTGGCGACCCGGTTGAATTGGGTGCAAAATACGCTGCCGAAGGTGCCGACGAATTGTGTTTTTTGGATATTACCGCAACTCACGAAGGTCGAAAAACATTTGCTGAATTGGTAAAACGAATTGCAGCACACCTAAATATCCCATTTACTGTTGGGGGTGGAATTAGCGAAATTGCTGATGCCGAGAAATTGTTAAGTGCCGGTGCCGATAAAATTTCAATAAATTCGTCAGCAGTAAGAAACCCAAAATTAATCGATGAGTTGGCACGCAATTTTGGAAGTCAGTTTGTGGTTGTTGCAATCGATGCCCGGGGCGATGAAAAAAACCATTGGACAGTTACCGTAAATGGTGGCCGCATTCCTACCGACAAAGAACTTTTTTCGTGGGCAAAAGAAGCCGAAGACAGAGGTGCCGGAGAAATTCTTTTTACATCGATGAATCACGATGGAACTAAGAATGGTTTTGCAAACCAACAACTTTCACAAATGGCCGATTCATTAAAAATACCAATTATTGCTTCGGGCGGAGCAGGTGCAAAGGAACATTTTGTCGATGTTTTTACAAATGGGAAAGCCGATGCCGGGTTGGCTGCAAGCATTTTTCATTACAACGAAATCCCAATTCCGGATCTTAAAAACTATTTAAAAGAAAACGGAATTGTTGTTCGTTAGATTCAAAGCCTATTTTTAACTTCGTATTAAATTTTTCAAAAATGAATGAACTCAAAAATATTTCTCAGTTAGATTTCGATAAAATGGATGGCTTGATTCCTGTTGTTGCTCAGGATAATGAAACCCTTAAAGTTCTAATGGTTGGTTTTATGAACCGTGAGGCTATTGAAAAAACACAGGAAATTGGGAAAGTCACTTTTTTTAGCCGGACAAAAAAAAGGTTGTGGGCCAAGGGAGAGGAATCTGGAAATTTTTTGAATGTAGTTTCTGTTTTAGTCGATTGCGATGAAGATACCTTACTTATTAAAGTGAATCCGGTTGGGCCGGTTTGTCATACCGGAACCGATACTTGTTTCGATGAAGTTAATCCAAAAGGCGATGTTCAGTTTTTGAGTTATCTACAAGATTTTATTGATAAAAGAAAAAATGAAATGCCGGCAGGTTCTTACACCACTTCTTTGTTTAAAAAGGGCACAAGAACAATTGCCCAAAAAGTTGGTGAAGAAGCAGTGGAAACAATCATCGGAGCAATGGCCAACGACGATGAAAATTTCATTTATGAATCGGGAGATTTGCTTTACCACCTCATTGTTTTGCTTTCTCACAAAGGATATCGAATTGAAGATATTGTTCGTGAACTCAAAAAGAGACATTCATAAAATATTCATCTATCTTCTTAATTTTCACAAGGTTTCGTTTTGCACGAATATTAAAATGTTTTTAAAAACATTGTTGTGAAACATAGTTTAAAAACATAACTGTAAAACATTGATTGTTATGTTGTTATTGTAGGGTTTTATTGCTTTTAAGATGGTAAATTTGTGTTAATCGATTACACCAAAAAAATCTTTATGGAAACCTTAACTATTTGCCCAACAAGTACTGCAACAATTTTAGCTTGCCAGAAAATCGCCAAATCATTCAAGGAGAACATCTACGAATTGTCCAGTGTTCGAAAAGAGTGGGATCCGGAGTATGCTACTTCCTTAAATATTTGGATTCAGGACACGATTGAGAAGCATTATGTCGATACATTGGATGCACTGGAGGATTCCAAGTATCGGAATTGGCACGAAATTATGGTTGCAGGTTTGCAACATTTAAAAGTTCTGCGCGCCTCAATGAAAGTAGATTTTAAAGATGATAAAGGATTTTTACGCGATTTTTTTAAAACGGTTGGTTACAACGATTATTTCAGCGATGCAAAAAATGGGGATCATATTAGTTTGTATAAATTCCTAAAAACTTTTGCTGAAAATTTGGATGAGGAGAGCCGTCAGAAAATTGTAAAAAAGGGATCTATGGATTCGTTGTTTGATAAAATTCTGGTGTGTTCAAACCGGGCAAATGAATATGAAGATTGTTTTGTTGCCCTGGAAGGAGAGGCAAAATTAAACAGCCATGGGAAAAGGGAAGTGGCTCAAATTTATGCCGAAATACAAGATATTTGCAGAATTGCAATCGCCTATTATCAGTTTGATCCAATAAAAAGAGACGGATTCAATTTTTACAAAACTTTGGTGAATCTATAAACTTCTAAATTTTTTAGTTCAATTAACAGTCTGCCATAAATTTGGGCAGACTGTTTTATTTTCACCTAAATTATTTCTTTTTAAAGAGCGGGTCGGCTCCAATTGTACCAACCAAATTTTCCAGATATTTCCCTGTTTTAACAGCTTCCAATTGAATTTTGGCTTTTTCGAGGCGGTGTTTAATTTCCATTTCTTCAGTTAAAATCTGATTGTTTGGATTTGCCATAAAATCTTCCAAATATTGAATTTCTTTTTTCAGGAAATCCGAATCTTTGTTTTGTTTTAGTTTGAGCCTGTTTTTGTACCAATCAGATTGAAGCACAAAATCGCGATCGAAATACTTTCTTAATTCAGGGTTGCTGAGGTCTTTCCCGTCATAATTTCCATAAGCCATAATATTCAATAATATTTTTAATGGCGGAATTGCTGCATCCACACTGCCATCTTCGAAATATCGTGAGGCAACTTTTTGTTGGGCCTCAACAATGTTGTTTATACCATCGACAAAGTCCTCCATATTCTGCAATTCAGGTTTGAGCATTCTCTCGTTAAAAACAGCAAGCGGCTCATCGAAAAGTCGGTTCATACAACGGAAGGCAAAATTTTTGTTAATCCGGTATCCCAAACGACTTGCCAGGATTTTTTGTCCGTTATAATCAAAGTCATCCATTTTTTCGAGACAATCATTTTCGATAAGATTTTTTGCATCGCGATCATTGGGTTCTAAGCGCGACCAGATTTCTGGAATTAAAATGCTGATATCGTGGTCAAATCTTTTGTCGGGTCCAACGTATCCGGCAGCCGAACTGAATCCCTGATATTCTGTTAAAATATACGAAAGCAAAGCATTGTTTAAATCGCTGGTTGGCACAAGCATATTAAAAGGGCCCTTGGTAAGTGCACCCTCCGATCCTGCGCCGGTTGTTGACGGCGATTTTCCGGTAAGGCTGCAAATAAAATCCATAAAAAGTTCGGGTGTTTCCTGATAGTGAATTGGATTGTAAACACTCAATGCGCGAATTCCGGCTTTTTTATCGGCAGGATTATTTCTGCGCCCGGGGAGCACTGCATTTACGGGAAAATGAACCGGTTGATCGGGTTGAATTTTGCGAACCAAACGAATGCCAGTTTCCGCTAAATATGCGTCTTGAGTTTCACCCTTAAATATGTTTGGCTGCAAATAACGTGGATTTTTAGTTGGTCGTCCGTCAACTATTCTAGTATGCGATGAAGAAACGAAATACCCGTCTTTGTCGCTTTCGGCAACATTGGTGATTAAATCCTGAACTGGTTTTGTGTATTGATCGAAACTAATGGCATCTTCGTAAAGGTCGATCGCATCTTGTTTTGTAAGAGGTTGGTAATTTGAAAGGAAAGTATTGTTTTGCACAATATCAGCTTCCGAATCTTTGTCGTAACCGCGGATTATTGCTTCATCTGGCCTTTGAAACAGATGATACTCACAATTCGTTACCAGTTTCAGGCTTTTGTTTGAATATTCAGGATTAAGATTATTTAATTGATTTGACGGCAAAGTTATAGTCGCGGAAATATCATCTTCCATTTGAATTTTCTGACTGGGGATAAAGTCGGATCTTAGTTTGTGCAAAAACCATTTTCCTTCTGGATTAAACCCGACACGCACATAACTTGCAGTTATTTTGTTGTGTTTATAACGTAATGAATTTCCATCTCTGCCACTTACAATTTCAACATTTAAATGCTCTTTCCACGAACCTTCATCTTCGTGGCTTCTATATAATCTCTTGATATACAATGCCAAAGTGCGAATATGAACCGGAATGCTTTCCAGAAGCTGGTTGTATTCATCGTTGTACTGATCAGAAGGAGTAAGTAATTTTACCGCCGATCCCAGAGTTCGGTGCGGGCTAAGAAAAGGTCTGGAAGGTTGTGCATCGGGACGAATATTTTTCCATCGATCAGAATAATTATAGTTGATGAGAATGTCTGCCTGTTTTGAGTCTTCTTCTAAATCCTGAATATAAAATGCCCCATATTTTATAGCGTTTTGCATCGATTTGGAAATCTCCGATTTTCCGCCACCCGAAACGGTACTTGGTTTATGGCAAAAAATTCCTTCGGAAGCAGTGTCTATTATCCGCCATAATTTTTGTTCCGGATGTTTCACCAACTGGAATTTGTGGCCAGTGGGATGTACATAGATTTTTTTTGGCGAAAGCTTAAGTTTCTGCTCAACATTGTTGTGCATCCAACTTACTGTGCTTTTTTCAATGTCGATGTCCGCAAATTCAGGAATGTAAATAATATCCGGGTATTTTTTATCAACTGCATAATTTTCAGGGAAAACTTTAATTTTATCAACAAGCAGGTTTTTAACTTCTTCAAAGGAATAATTTTCTTTAAATTTTGCTGTGAACGGTTTCCCAAAAACATTGTCGCCCATGTTACTTCTTGGGAATGCAATGGCACCACCTGCATGTTCTTCTTCAACCAATCCATATAAATTGGCAGAGTAACTGATTTGCGTTTTAATCTCTTTTTTCGAATATCCATAATAATTATCAGCAATCAGGGTAACCACAACACCACGTTCGTCGCGGCATGTAATTTTAAAAGCGTTGCCATTGTTGTAAAGTTCGTTTGCATCTTTCCAGCACATTCCTTCCCTTTTTTGCCTTTCAGTAGCATTGTCGAAGTGTGGCAAACCAATTTCTTTTTTCTTGAGTTTGGTAAGTTGGGGTGCGAGAATAATGCATCCTGTGTGACTGGTCCAGTGTTCAAAATCGAGAGCCGCATCGTTTTTGGCAAGGTTGTGATCTCCCCCATTTCCAAAAATTGTCTCAACAAAATCGAGGTTACTTACCAGGCTTCCCGGCGCAAAAAAGCGTATTTCCATACTTTTTTCGCTGATAATCCCTTTTACTTCCGGGCAAACAACGGGCCTTAAAAGCAACGAAACCATAACTTTTGCCTGCTTGCTTTGGTTTGCAGTAAATGGTAAAATATTCATACTTTCGCAAGGCTGGAATGCTGAATTAAGCATGTGTGCAAAAGTAATTTTGGGCACCTCAATTTTATCCAAAGCCACTGGCAATCCGCCTTCAACAATATGAAATGTTCCCTTGGTTGTTCGTTTATCGGCTGCCGGATTATTCAGGATTCCCTGTTTTAACCGATAAGAACTTACTAATTCGTTTTGAAAAACATCGCCGTTTGGTGGCAAACTAACTTCCCTCGCCAAACCCGGTTGGTTCAAAACAAATGTTGAATTTGGCAAACGTAGTGATTGGTCGAAATTTATATCTTTAAAATAGTCGTCTATGAAATTTTGAATTCGAGTATCGACCGGTGAAAGGTGGTTTGACAAAAGTCTGGATTTCTCCCTAAAACTACTGATTAAGCCCTCGGTTAATTTAATAAATCTTTCATTTGAAAGTTTTGTGCCGACATCAGTTTCTTTGGTATATAAAGGCTGCCCCAAAGATGATAGTTGCAGGTTGATGCACTGAATCATCTCTTTCCGGTCTTTTTTACCGCCTTTTCGAATGTCTTTTTCGATAATATTCATGGTTCTGTAAATTGAAGTATTGAACGAAATTACGCAATAATGACCGATAAAAAGCTATAATTTTTGTGATTTAGTTTCCTGGAATAAAAATTTATGTTTTGATTAACATGTACGGATATTGGATTTTAAAACGCGTAGATTTTGACTAAATACAAATGTTTTAAAATGCTAACTTTTACATGGTTTGAATCAGTAAAATTCGGTTTTAACCCGCAATAAAGATATGAATTGCTGCACGGATTAACACAGGAATATTTAAACAGTTAACTGATTCTGTATTTATTTCCCCTCAAAAAAACCACCTGAATTGTGGTTGTCAAGTTCTTTTTTCGACACCTCTATTTGTTAGCTAAAATTGAATGATGAATATCGATCAACGAATGTTGATTTGTGATGTAATCCGAATACTTCGGTGTTCTAAAATCGTTAATCGGTGTTCGATATTAAAATACGGAAATTATTAATTGCCCCTTTTAGTTACTTCTCAGAAAGTGTGATTTTTACTCTTTTTAAAACAGAAACAAGGTTTTTCAGTCAAAGAGAAAAAAATATTTATTCCTCTTTTTCAACAGGGACAAAACCTTCGGGAATCATCGATTCAGCCGGTTCGTACGGAAAAACGTCAACAATTGTGCTAACTGCGAGGGCTGAAACAACGTAGGGAATTACTAAATATGATAAACTTTCATCTAATCTTCCCAGTGCTTCTTTAATGTCATCGGCCATTACCAGATAATATGTTCTAAGTTTTTTTTCTTTCCCCGCATCTTCGTCAACGGTAACCAGATTAATTGTTGCTTTAAACCACCACTCGCCGATATCGTACGGAAAAACTTCTGCAATTCTCGATTTTTTAATGTCAACAATTCCAAATTCACCGCCTTTTACCGTTTGCTGCATTTGTCTGATTATTCGGGTTTCTGCGTCGGTGTATGAAACGGCATCCAAAAGGAAATTCTCAGTTATCATTTGCTCGTTTCCACTTTCAGAAACTTTCATATATTTTACTTTACTCTCGAACCAGGTTTGCATTCTTTTTAATTTTAATTTGAAGCGACAAAAATAGGTTTCTGAAATTATCTAAGAATTAAATTTCAGATAAGTTTTCAACATAAAAAAAACCGGACGCGTAGTTGCAGACCGGTTTCCGATTTTCTAAATTTATCTAAACGATATCAAAACTACCTTTTAAATTGAGTGTTTGGGAATTAATATTTAATAAAAAGCTTCACCTGCAGGCGAGGCAAACAGATAGCTAAAGACTAAAATCTGAAGAAGTTTAATTGTAGGCACTTTCTCCATGTTCGTAAACATCGAGGCCCTCTTCTTCAATACGTTTAGAGACACGCAATCCAATTGTTGCTTTTATAATTTTAAATAATATTAATCCTAATCCGAAAGCCCAAACAAAAATTGCAACAACGCCAATTAGCTGTGCAAGAAGCAAACTGGCACCTCCTCCGTAAAAAAGTCCGCCATCGGTTGCAAAAAGCCCAACTGCCAATGTTCCAAATGCACCGTTTACGCCATGAACCGAAATGGCACCAACCGGGTCGTCAATTTTAAATTTCTGGTCGATAATTTCAACACTAAAAACCAAAATTATACCGGCAAGAATACCAATTATTAAAGCTCCTCCCGGACTAACAATATCGGTACCCGCTGTTATTGCAACTAAACCTGCAAGTGCGCCGTTCAAAGCCAACGAAAGTGCGGGTCGTTTGTATCTCATCCACGAAGTAAATAATGCAGCCATGGCACCACCGGCAGCCGCAAGGTTGGTAGTTAAAACAATATGTCCGATTGCTAAAGTATTGTCGTTTCCAGCAGCTCCAAGTTGTGAGCCTGCGTTAAATCCAAACCAGCCAAACCAAAGTATAAATACACCAAGTGCACCCAAAGTGAGGTTATGTCCCGGAATTGCTTTTGCTTTTCCTTTAACATATTTGCCAACACGTGGCCCCAAAACAATTGCTCCGGCCAATCCAACCCAAGCTCCAACAGAATGAACGATTGTTGACCCTGCAAAATCTAAGAATCCAAGTTGATCTAGCCAGCCGCCGCCCCATTTCCAGTGACCAGAAATTGGATATATTAATACCGTTATAACGATCGTAAAAATAATGTAGGCACTAAATTTAGTTCGCTCGGCAACAGCTCCGGAAACAATTGTTGCGGCAGTTGCTGCAAATACAGTTTGAAACATCAAATCAGTTTTATTAGCATAATCGCCAATTCCATTGTCGTTTAAAAATAAGATTGGTTTCCCAATAAATCCACCAATAGAATCGCCATACATTAAAGTGTAACCAATTATCCAGTACAAAATTGCACCGAGGGAGAAGTCAACTAAGTTTTTTGTGAGGATGTTTGCTGAGTTTTTTGAGCGTGTAAAACCAGACTCTACCATTGCAAATCCGGGTTGCATAAACATAACCAAAAAGGTAGCAAGCAAAACCCAAATATTATTTATCGAAATAGAAAGTTCTTCCATGATTATTCAATTTTATTCGTTATTATTCTTCTTTTCCTTTAATGTAAAGTGACTCATCTCCTTCTTCTCCTGTTCTTATGCGATATGATTTTTCGATTGGAAGGATAAAGATTTTACCATCGCCAGTTTCTCCGGTTCTTGCTGATTTGAGAATCGCTTGAACTGTTTTTTCAACATTTTTGTCACGCACAATTATCGATAGTTTAGTTCGTTCAATTGTACTTGTGTCGTAAACAATCCCGCGATAAACACGTTCTTCCCGTGCCTGTCCAACTCCCCGGACATCCCAGAAAGAGAAAAATTCTATTCCTGCTTCATAAAGGGCATCTTTTGCCTCTTCAAATTTTGTTTTGCGTATTATTGCCTCAATTTTTTTCATTTTATGATTTTGTTTAAACTGTTAAAGTGAAATTCCCACAACAATGTGAAATTGTTCAGAAGATGGATTCAGGATTGCTGCACCTGAAACGGGAAGAGAGAAATCGTCGGTGATTTTAATTTCTTTTGAAGTAGCAACGCCAATGTTACAAATATTAAATCCGCCATCAATTGTGTAGGCGCCATCTCCGCCTCCCAGAGTAAGATCAACCGGGCCGGCAGTTACAGCAGCTTCAAGATAAATATCTCCCGAGCCACCATTCATCATATAAGCACCGGTTAAAGAAACTGCTCCCAAACCAAGATTTACCATTGGTTCAATGTAGTGTGCATCTCCGCTCATCCATGGCGAACCGGGGAAATAATAATCAGTAAGTGTAAAACTTAACGACCCATTTTCGCCGAGGTCAAAACCATAACTTGCATAAAGATCTGCTTCCGCAGCTTCGTCGGTCGAAGCATTGTACGATCCCCAGGCTCCAAGTGCAAAACCTCCAGCACTAAATTCTATAGCTGGTTGAAACGCCGGACCTGATCCGAATTTCGCTCCGCGCCACACATAGCTACTGTAAATGTCGAGCCCGGTACTCCATTCCTGCGCTTTTGCGTTAGGAGTAAATGCAATTAACAATAACAAACTTGCGGTAATTAGTAATGTCTTTTTCATAGTCGTAAAATTTTAAAAATAAACTGTATTTATTGTTTCAATGATATTTTCATATATTTCTTATTTTTTATCTGACCCCCTCGAATAATGAATAAATTTCACAAATAATGTCTTTTTATTTTTTAGACCCCTCTTTTTGTTTTTGATTCCTCAATAATATTGATGTTTTTTGAAACATGCCCCTATTTGAATAAATTTATTATTCCCTATTAACAAATTATTAATACAAGGGTTGATTTAGTATCATATTGTCAGAATAGTTGAGCATACATGACAATATGCCATTCAAGTCGCAAATTTGTATTCTTTGTTCTAGACGAGTTATGTTCAGGATTGTATTTTCAATTCAATCCGGGAAAGTGTAAAAACGATGGAAAACCAGAGTCTGAATTGGAGCCCTGGCTGTAAAATGAAAATATTTTTGAAATAGTTTAGTTGAATGGTTATTTCAAAATGTCTTCAAAAAGAAATGAAACCATTTCCCCTCGAATATTTTCTTTTGAGCGTGTGTAGATAATAACAGGTGAGTATTCTGAGATTTGATTTTTTGGAATTGAAATTTGAACCAAGGCATTTTCTCCGGGTGAAATTTCAACTTGTTCTGAAGAATATTTCAAGGGAACAGAAACGAGTTCCACGTTGTTTTGTGAAAGTGTGATGACTGGTTCCGACAAGTGATCCGTAAAAATAGTCCGTGAATTTGTATTCGTTAATGTAAGATTAAACTCAAATTCATTATCTGTTTCAACAGTTTTACCCAATGCAATTTGAAGCCCGTTTAACGACTGGAATTTTTCGATGTGTATAAAACCTTTCAACTCTCCGGTAACCATCTGTGTTAGGTTTGGCGGGTTCAGGTGTTTCGATTGAATGGCAAATAACGGTTCTCCTTCGGCATAATTTTCATCGTCCCACAAATCGTATTGATTAAACCTGTAATCTGGTGTAGAAAGGTGAACAGCCGGATAGCCGGTGTAAAAAATATAATTACTGATTGCTGCATAATTGTTGAAGAATCCCACTTTCTTTCCATTCGCCATCTCTTTTATCTCTTTGGCATTTGCTTCCCGATTGTAAAAAGTCATTTTTAAAAGTCCAATGTTTGGTAGAATATCAAGTGCCAGATAAATTCTAAAAAGAAAGAATAATGCAATTAACGGCAAGGCCAGCCATTTGAACCATTTCCGAATTTTATGGTCGTCACGAATTAAAGGGTAGGTTAAAAATATAAGCATCGGAATTATTGCGGCTACCCAATGCGCTTCAATTCGGTTTTTAAAACTCATTATAAAAAACAGAATGAAAAACCCCAAAATATTGAAAAGTAAAGCTCGTTGAAACGGAGATTGAATTTTCACTTTTCGCAATTTCCAAAAAACCAAAACACCGGTTAACGGGCCTGCCATTGCAAGCACACCAAAAATATACGGCAAAACATATTTAAACTGAAAAGGTTTTGAACGTTCAACCAAATGATATTTAAATGTTGGAAATTCGTTTTCGATTTGCCAGAGCAAATGAGGTAAAAGCAAGGCTGCCGATACAATGATTATTCCGTAAAAATATTTGCTTTTAAAAAGTTTAAAATTAGAAAGTACAGTAAAGCCAATAATTATAAAAGCGTGGTATTTACTGTAGATCATCGCGGGAATAATTATGCCAAGCAGTAGTGAAATTCCCCAGCCGGGTTTTTCTAAAAATTTCTTGTAAAAAATTAAAAAAAGTAAAGTAAAAAAAAGAAGCGGAATGTCAGGTATTGCAAGAAAGCCTGCAATATGTGTGTGAATTAATGGAAATGAAAAGACAAAAATGGAAACAAAAAGCAAATCTTTTTTTTCGTTCAGTTCGTTTAATATTAATGCCAAAGTTGCTGTTGAAAGTAAGAGAATCACCAGCCTCACTCCAATTTCTCCCGGAAGTATTGCATGCCCAAAGTAAATAAGCAATGCTGCCATTGGCGGATGGTCAAAATAACCCCAGTCCAGATTTTGAGAATACATCCAATAATACGATTCATCGGAATGTAAACCTGTAAATAACGATTGTAACAGATTTATTAAAAACCATACCCCAATTATTAAATAATGTGTTTTTCCGAGATTTTTCATTAGTGTAAGTTGGGTTTAGCGATATAATATTTTGTTCCGTTTTCTTTTAATTCTGAAACTGATTTTTGTAATAATTTTGGCATTTTTTCAATGGGAACCCGCAACCATTCTTCCGAACTTTTAACAATTTCATAGTTTTTCAAGTCGAGCATATCCTGCTCTTTTTTGTCGAACACTAAAAAATGGTTTGGTTCAACCGGTAAAGTATAAACGGTGTCCATACTTATTACATTGAAAAAATTTTTACTATGAATACGGATATTCGAAGCAGCCCTGATATTTCCGTAAACATAAACTTTATCGGTTTCTGAAATCCCATTTTCGCGGAGTGAAGAAACCAATTGTTTGCCCGGATTTGGCATTAAAAGTGGATACAATAAAATAAAAACGTTAAAATAAAACAGCATTATGCCGTTTGCAATAATTATCTCTTTTGAAACATTTTTAAAAATTCCGAGCCCCCATTTTACTAGAATTGAAATAGCCACCATAATTCCCAAAATCAAGATTGTATCGGGTAAAATAAATGCAGCATACAAAATATTTATTGTAAGAATGAATACATTTAATACAAGAAATATCACTACTATAGTTTTTTTGAACGTGATTTTTGTTTCAATAAAAACGTACGCCATGAAAATCGAAACCAAAGGAATAACTGGAAGAACGTAGCGGTCGTAAAATTTAAATACTGCCCCCGACATTAAAATAAAAAGTAGTATCCAAACCAAAATAAAACCGAAAATTGCTTTTAGAGATTTATCCAATTTCGAAATGTATTTTTTTAATTCTTTTGGTTTTGAGAAAACAATAAATATCCACGGAATCAGAAACGCAATGAGGTTTGCAATTCCTAATCCGGTGTTTGTAAAAACCTGAATGGTTTTCGACGAAACACGGTAGCCAACCTGATCGGCAAAAAATGAATCGAGATAAACTGCACCGTGTTCAATGTACATTATTACAAACCAACTTAAAGCAATCAAAACTGCAACAATCAACGAAACAGGCTCAAATAGTTGCTTGATTTTTTTTCGTTTCCACGGATTAAAAAGTAAGTATAAAATACTAACTCCTGCAAAAGCAGCTGCCGGAATTCCTTTGGTTTCGAAAGCAAGTGCAGCTCCGAGATAAGCCAGCCAGTAGAATTTTTTTTGAGGTTTTTCGGAGATTAAAATTTCCAAAAATCCCCATGCACTAATTGTTAAAAACAAGACAAGTAAAATGTCAGGAATCGAGCGGCTGGCACTCATTAAAACCAGTGGATTGGCAGCCGTAATAAACGCTGCGGTAGTTGCAATCTTTCTATTTCCAGAAAGAGATTTTCCCATTAAATAGGTAACTATTACTAAAAGTGCACCGGCAAGCCAGAAAAACAATCGAGAAGAAAACGGACTAACTCCAAATATTTTATAACTGCCAATTAACACCCAATAAGTTGCAATGGGTTTTAAAAAACGTGGAGAACCGTCAGCTTTGTAGGGAGTGAAATAATCTCCCTTTTCCATCATTTGGAGGACTGCGTCGGTGTAATATTTTTCGTCGGGGAAATGAAAAACATAATCCAATGCACTTGGTGCCGAGTACATCAAAAACAGAATTGGAATTATAATCAAGCAATATTTTTGAAATCCGGGTTTTTGCATTCTCAATATTTTAAAAGATACATGGGTTTCAAAACTTCATCTCTGGTTTTAGGATTAATAAATTTCGCCGGACGATTTAAATACAGATGTTTGTATTCGATTATTGTATCCGTTTCTAAATTTAGGGAGTATATTTCCTCAAAGCCGTTTTCATCTGTAAAAATCCAATTCCCTTTTTTACCGGCAACTGTTTTTAATTCATCAAACGAATGTAATTGATTTGCTTGTGGTTGGCTATAAAAAAAGAGTTCGTATTGTTCGTAATTGTAATTGTGTAATTTGTCGTTTTCTCCTGCTTTTTCTGAAAAATACCTACCTGCTTTCGGTGGTGCCTGGAAACCAAACATGTATGGAAAAACAGTTGTGTTTGCAAGAAATATCAGGCAGGTAAAAACAACTACCGACGGTAGAATTAATTTGGCAAAATACACATCATTCAAAGAGTAAATATAATATGTTGCTCCAATTCCGGCCGTAACAAAAATCCAATAGTACCACTTGGGTTGTGGAAAAAGATAAAACGACAGAACGAAAATTAAAAACCATAAAACAATTACAACAAAAATTTGAATAATATTGAAAGCTTGTAAAAGCCCTGGTTTTTCACGAAGAGCAATGTCAATCCATTTTGCAGTAAGAACTGCAATTAAAGGAATTATTGCAAAAATGTAGTTGGGAAGCTGGCTGCTTGCTGAATTTAAAATGATAAAATAAATCCAAATTCCGGTAAATGTAAAATATTCAGTTGTTTTGAATTTGTTTTTAATAAGCGCTTTAAATTCAGAAAATGCTGTAACAAAAAACAATAAACCCCAGGGAAGAAATAAATATGCCAAACTATGGACATAAAAAGAAGGATCGTTAATTGCCTGAACATACGAACCTGTTATTCGTCCAACATTATTTTCCCAAAAGAAAAAACGAATTCCCTCCCATCCAAATTGGTTCATTAATCCAATTAACGCCGGGCTAACTACAAAAAGTGCCAAAACAATTCCTAAATACCATCGGTAATCCAATAAAAATCTGAAATCTCTTTTTAGCAAAATATGTCCAACAACGGCAAACGCAGGAATTGCAGCTCCAATCGGCCCTTTGGTAAGCATTGCAAGTCCAATTCCTGTAAATCCCAGAATCCAGTGTTTGTGTTTTTTTGTTTTTATGAATTCAAAAAGCTGCCACAACGCCAGCGTTACAAAAGCCTGCAACGGTGTGTCGGTGTGGATGTCCATGCTGTACAACGAATATATAAATGAAAAAAAGAGAAGAGTGGCGGTAATAAAACCTACTCGTTTGTTGTACAGGCTTTTCCCGAGTTGAAAAGCCCAGTAAATTCCTAAAAAAACCAGGAGTAAAACGGGGAATTTAAACCAGAAATTTGAAATATTTCCGATGGTAAAACCAATTGCTCCAAGCCAGAACAACATTGGAGGTTTTTGGTCGTAAGCTTCGCCATGAACGGTTAAGTTTATAAAATTACCGTTTTGATGAATTTCCTTTGCAACCGTTGCATATTTTCCTGCATCGCGAGTAACATCAATATTTAAACCTGCGAAGTAGGCTGAAATTCCGACGACAACAGCAATTAGAAATAGTAAACGGAGTATTTTATTTTCGAACATGGTAAACTTTTGTAGGCCTCTCAAAAGAAAAGCTGGTCAAAAATCGCAATTTTTTTAGATATTCTAAAATTGTAATTCAAAACTATAATTCTTTTGAGAAGTTTTAACAGTTTGGTCGCCCCAAAAAATGTTTGGTATTAAATCAGTTTTAGATTTTAAGGTTGAAAGAATTGATACTGACTTGAATCCATTTGAATTCAATATCTTTGTTAAAATTTCAATCTGAAACAAATGAAACTTTGGGAAAAAGGAATTCCGGTGAACAAAGCCATTGAAGATTTTACCGTAGGAAAGGATCGCGAACTTGATCTTTATCTGGCACCTTCCGATATTTTGGGTTCGATGGCTCATATAATCATGTTAGAATCTGTCGGATTAATTGATAAAAATGAGCTGCCTATTTTAATTAAAAAGCTAAAGGAATTGTATAAAAATGCAGTTGAAGGTGATTTTGTAATTGAAGATGGCGTGGAAGATGTACACTCTCAGGTTGAATTTCTATTAACGGAAGAGTTGGGGGATTTGGGCAAAAAAATTCATAGTGGCCGTTCGCGCAACGACCAGGTTTTGCTCGATCTGAAATTATTTACCCGCGATGCAATTAAAGAAATTGTTGAAAGTACATCTGAATTTATCAATGTTTTAATTGAACGAAGTGACGAAACAAAATCAGTTTTGATGCCCGGTTATACGCATTTGCAGGTCGCCATGCCTTCGTCGTTTGGTTTGTGGTTTGGTGCTTATGCCGAAAGTTTAACCGACGATTTGGAATTGTTACTTTCCGCATATAAAATTACCAATCAAAATCCGCTTGGATCGGCTGCTGGCTACGGTTCATCTTTTCCTTTAAACCGGCAAATGACAACCGATTTACTTGGGTTTAACAACATGAATTACAACGTTGTTTATGCCCAAATGGGACGAGGTAAAGTAGAGAAAATTGTATCGTTTGCGGTGGCAAATTTAGCAAGTACACTTTCGAAACTTGCCTACGATGTTTGCCTTTTTATGAGCCAGAATTTCAATTTTGTAAGTCTTCCAACTGAGTTTACAACTGGCTCGAGTATTATGCCGCACAAAAAAAATCCTGATGTTTTTGAATTAATTCGTGCGAGATGTAACAAATTGCAGGGAATTCCAAATCAAATATCGTTGGTAACCAATAATTTACCAAGTGGTTATTTTCGCGACCTTCAAATGGTGAAAGAGGTTTTTCTTCCTTCATTTAAAGAGATGAATGATTGTTTGAATATTGCAACGCTGGCAATTAAAAACATGACTGTTAATTCTGAAATACTTGAAGACTCGAAGTACGATTTTGTTTTTAGCGTGGAAGAAGTAAATAAATTAGTATTGAAAGGAATTCCGTTCCGCGAAGCCTATAAACAAATTGGTGAACAAATCGAAAAAGGGGAATTTCAACCTGAGAAAGAAGTGGATCATTCGCACGAGGGAAGTATTGGGAATTTATGCCTCGATAAAATTTTGGATAAAAAAGAAACGACATTAGAGAATTTCGAATTCAAAAAAATAGAGCTTGCTATAAAACAACTTTTGGGATGAAACTTTTAAGTATTTGAAGATGTGACAAATGTCTGTTTTACCCTTTTTTAAAAGCTTTGTGAAAGCTTGGATTTAAAGATTTGTAAGGTTAAGCGTAAGTTATTAAACACATTTTCTTTTTTGTTTCATTGTGAATTTTTACGTGAATAATTATTTTTGCTTTCACTTTGTAATAAATAATTGATTTTTACTTTCATTTTTACAACAACGAGTTGTTTTAACAAGATGTTTGTAATTGTGTGCGAAACAGTTTTAAAAACAGGAAAAATGATGCAGATGAGATTACCTGAAGTACAGGGATTATATAGTCCGGAAAATGAACATGATAATTGTGGGATAGGATTTGTTGCGCATATTAAAGGTAAACCTTCTCACGATATAGTAAAAAGAGGTCTGGAAGTTCTTAGAAATATGGATCACCGGGGAGCAATTAGTTCTGATAATTCATCGGGCGACGGAGCTGGATTGTTAATGCAAATTCCTCACGAATTTATTGCCGAGGCTCTAAAAATAAGGGTTGGCGAACAGGGGAAATATGGTACCGGACTTATTTTTCTTCCAAAAGATGAAACTGAAGCCAATATTTGTGTTGAGATTCTGACTAAAAACATTGAGGCAGAAGGATTAAAACTGGTGGCTTACCGCGATGTTCCTGTTGATAGTTCTGCGCCGGGAGAAATTGCTAAAACAACTGAACCATCAATTAAGCAGGTTTTTGTTAAAGCAAATCTTGAAAAAGATGCGCTGGAAAGGAAATTATACATTGTTCGCAAACTTACTGAAAAAGAAATTCGTGACTCGAACCTTAAATTCAAAGACAGTTTTTATCAACCCAGTTTTTCAGCTAAAATAATTGTTTACAAGGGTATGTTTACGCCCGATCAGCTGCGTAATTATTATCTCGATTTCAAAAACGAACAATTTAAAAGTGCGATTGCTCTGGTTCATTCAAGGTTCAGCACCAATACTTTTCCAACCTGGGATTTGGCACAACCATTCAGAATGGTAGCGCATAACGGCGAAATTAATACGGTTCGGGGAAATCGTTTGTGGATGCAGGCACGCGAAGCTTTAATGAAATCGGAAGTTTATGGCGAGGACCTTAAAAAACTATTACCGGTAATCGAGCCGGGGAAATCTGATTCTGCATCGTTCGATAATGTTTTGGAATTTCT
The DNA here is from genome assembly GCA_018648265.1 of Prolixibacteraceae bacterium. GTDB lineage: Bacteria > Bacteroidota > Bacteroidia > Bacteroidales > Prolixibacteraceae > Draconibacterium. The sequence continues at coordinate 87,228 of JABGRN010000001.1, forward strand.
GCATTTAACGGGAAGATCGCTTCCTCATTCATTATGCATGATGATTCCCGAATCCTTTAATCAGAAAAATCCGATTCCTGATAGTTTAAAGGCTTTTTATGAATATCATTCTACAATTATGGAACCCTGGGACGGGCCAGCTTCAATGGTTTTTTCCGATGGCCGTTATATTGGAGGAACATTAGATAGAAACGGGTTGCGCCCGTCGAGGTACGTAATTACAAAAAGCAATATGATTGTAATGGGTTCGGAAGTTGGAGTTCAGACTTTTAAGCCCGAAGATATTAAAGAAAAGGGTCGTCTTCGCCCCGGTAAAATTTTATTGGTTGATACACAATTGGGAATTATTATTCCTGACCAGGAAGTAAAAGCACAGTTAAGCAGACGAAATCCTTACCAAATGTGGTTAAAAGAAAATCGTTTGCAAATGAAGGATATTGTGGTAAAACACCGCGTGCCGTCTTCAATTGAAAACTTCGAAACGTATTCCAATGTTTTCGGATATACAAAGGAAGATATGTATGGCGTTATTCAACCCATGAGCAAAACCGGAGCCGAACCAACCGGTTCAATGGGTAACGATTCTCCACCCGCGGTTTTCTCTGATCAACCAAAACGTTTTTTCGATTACTTCAAACAAATGTTTGCGCAAGTTACCAATCCGCCCATCGATCCAATTCGCGAAGGTTTGGTAATGGCACTTACAAATTATATTGGATCGTTGCAGTCGAATATGCTTTCTGAATCGCCTGCACATTGTAAGTTGGTTAAATTTATGGGGCCAATTTTAATTAACACCGACCTTGGGAAAATCAAGGATTTAAAAGATGAAATGTTTTCTTATAAAACCATCAAAATGGTTTTCGAGGTAAAAGAAGGTGTTAATGGTTTTGAAGCTGCATTAAAAAAGATTCTTGCCGATGCTGAAAAAGCAGTGGACAATAAAAAGAATTATATAATACTTACCGATAGAAATATTTCAAAAGATCAGGCGCCAATTCCTTCGTTACTTGCTGTTGCCGCTGTTCATCACCATCTTATAAAAACTCAAAAGAGGATGCAGGTGGGAATAATTGTTGAAACCGGCGAGGCTCGCGAAGTGAATCATTTTGCATTGTTGCTTGGTTATGGTGCAAGTGTAATCAACCCGTATCTCGCTTTTGCTGCAATCGACCACATGGTAAAAGAAGGAAAAATTGAGATTGAATACAAAAAGGCCAGAGAGAATTACATAAAAGCAATAAATAAAGGATTGCTTAAAGTACTTTCTAAAATGGGCATTTCTACTTTACGTAGTTATCATGGTTCACAAATTTTTGAGTCGATTGGTGTGAGTCAGGAATTGATAAATAAATACTTTACAGGAACTGTTTCAAAAATTGGTGGAGTTGGTTTGGAAGAAATCTATAAGGAAACAGTAATGTTTCACGAAAAAGCTTTCAAAGTTGATATTACACCAGAACCTTTCCGTTTTGAAAGTAGTGGAACAAATGCCTGGCGCAAATATGGCGAGCATCATGCCTGGAACCCGGAAACGATTGGACTTTTACAATGGGCAACCCGAACAAACGATTATAAAAAGTATAAAGAATACAGTGTAATAGTTGATGAACAAAACAAAAAACCTGCATTTATTCGTAGCTGTTTTAATTTCAAAAAGAACCCAATTCCAGTAGAAGAGGTTGAACCGGTTGAAGAAATTATGAAACGATTTGTAACCGGAGCAATGTCGTACGGATCGATTAGTAAAGAAGCGCACGAAGCGTTGGCAATTACTATGAACACTATTGGAGGGAGAAGTAATACTGGCGAAGGCGGCGAAAATCCGGAACGTTTTGGTTCAATTAAAAACAGTAAAATAAAACAAGTTGCTTCGGGGCGTTTTGGTGTTACAAATAATTATCTTACCAATGCAGAAGAACTTCAGATAAAAATTGCACAGGGAGCAAAACCAGGTGAAGGTGGTCAGTTGCCCGGATACAAAGTGAATAAAATTATCGCAAAAACCCGAAATTCAACACCGGGTATTACTTTAATTTCGCCTCCTCCACACCACGATATTTATTCCATCGAAGATCTTGCGCAATTAATTTACGATCTTAAAATTACCAATCCGAAAGCAAAAGTTTCAGTTAAACTGGTTTCGGAAGATGGAGTGGGGACAATTGCAGCCGGTGTTTCAAAAGCATTCTCCGATATTATTATTATTGCAGGTGCCGACGGCGGAACAGGTGCAAGTCCTGCTAGTTCAATAAAACATGCCGGGTTGCCTGTTGAACTTGGAATTGCTGAAACCCAACAAACATTGGTATTAAATAATTTAAGGGGCAGGGTAAAACTGCAGGTTGATGGTCAGTTAAAAAACGGTCGCGATGTGGTGACACTGGCTTGTCTTGGTGGAGAAGAATTTGGTTTTTCAACTTCAGCATTAATTGTGTTGGGTTGCATTATGATGCGCAAATGCCACATGAATACTTGTCCGGCAGGAATTGCAACTCAGGATAAATCGTTGAGAAAAAGATTTATCGGAAAATCGGAATACACCATTAATTTTTTCAGGTTTATTGCACAGGAAATTCGTGAATATCTTGCTGAAATGGGATTTTCGAAATTTGATGACATTGTAGGTCGCACAGATTTATTAGAAGTTAACCAAAATGTTACCAATTGGAAAATGAAAAATGTTGACTTTTCCAAATTACTTTACATGCCCAAAGAAGCAAAAGAATATGACATTCGTAATACACGTTCCAATACTCAACATAGCAAAGGTCACATCGATTTCGATTTAATAAAAGAAGCAAGAAAAGCTATAAAAGGAGCTGAAAAAGTTTGGATCTCGCATAAAATTATAAATGTTGATCGTACTACCGGAGCGATGCTTTCAGGGGAAATTTCAAAAAGATATGGTGAAGCGGGGCTGCCCGAAGACGCAATAAATTGCACTTTCCATGGCACAGCCGGACAAAGTTTTGGAGCCTTTCTTGTAAAGGGTGTCACCTTTCGTTTAGAAGGAGATTCCAACGATTATATTGGAAAAGGTTTGTCGGGTGGAAAAATTATTGTTGTTCCGCCAGCCGGGTCAACGTTTAAACCTGAAGAAAATATTATTATTGGAAATACAACGTTTTACGGAGCTACCGGTGGTGAAGCTTATATTCGAGGAGTAGCCGGCGAACGATTCTGTGTTAGAAATTCGGGTGCTAAAACTGTTGTTGAAGGAACCGGAGATCATTGTTGTGAATATATGACTGGCGGACGTGTTGTGGTTCTGGGTAAAACAGGAAGGAATTTTGCAGCAGGAATGAGTGGTGGAATTGCCTATGTTTTAGATGAGGCAGGAGATTTTAATTACTACTGCAACCGTGGTCTGGTTGACCTGGTTCCGGTTGAAGACAAAGCTGATGTTAAAGAATTACAGGCTTTAATCAGCAATCATTTGTTATATACGCAAAGTTCGCTTGCTTCAAAAATTCTTACAAACTGGGAAGAATATCTGCCCAGTTTTATTAAAGTAATTCCTTTTGAATACAGAAAAGTTTTGGAAGAACAAAAGCTGAAAGAGTTACAAAAGAAATTACAATTGACAGAAGACGATCCTTCGCGTCACGAGTAAAGCAGGTTTTTATTTTAATTTGAAAAATTACGAAAAATAGATATGGGAGATCCAAAAGGTTTTATGACTGTACCCCGCACGGACGCAAATTATCGTCCGGTGAAAGAGCGAGTTTACGATTACGGGGAAGTGGAACAGACACTGAACGAAAAGGACAGGCAGTTGCAGGCTTCGCGGTGTATGGATTGTGGTATTCCGTTTTGCCACTGGGGTTGCCCGGTGGGAAGTAAAATTCCGGAATGGCAGGATGCAGTTTACAAAGGCGATAAAGAAGAAGCGTATTATATTCTTCATTCAACAAATAGTTTTCCTGAAATAACCGGGCGAATTTGTCCGGCACCCTGTGAAAAATCGTGCGTGTTGGCAATTCACGAAGAGGCGGTTACCATTCGCGAAAACGAATGTGCAACCGTTGAACAAGCATTTGATGCCGGAATTATAAAACCAAATCCACCAAAAGTAAGAACAGGTAAAAGAGTGGCTGTTATTGGTTCCGGGCCTGCTGGATTGGCGGCGGCAGATTTGTTAAACCGGGCCGGGCATTCAATTACTGTTTTCGAAAAAAACGATGCCATCGGGGGTTTGTTACGTTACGGAATTCCTGATTTCAAACTAAATAAAAGGGTTATCGACCGAAGGTTAGAAATATTTATTGACGAGGGAATTGAATTCAAAATAAACGTAAATGTTGGAGTAGATATTTCTAAAGATGAATTGTTGGCTGGTTTCGATGCTGTATTATTAGCTGTGGGTGCAGAACAACCTCGCGATCTTCCGGTTGAAGGACGTGAATTGAACGGAGTGCATTTTGCCATGGATTTTCTTTCAAAACAAAATAAAACAGTTGCTGGTCAAGTGATTTCTGATGAAGATCAGATTCTTGCAAAAGATAAAAACGTTTTGGTAATTGGTGGAGGTGATACAGGTTCCGATTGTGTTGGAACATCAATCCGGCAAAAAGCAAAATCAGTAACTCAAATCGAGATTCTTCCAAAACCGCCAGAAAAACGCGAATTAAATAATCCGTGGCCGTACTGGCCCGAAACATTACGAACAACCAGTTCGCACAAAGAAGGTTGCGAGCGCCGTTGGAGTTTAAATACAAAACGTTTTATTGGCGAAAACGGGAAATTAAAACAAGCTGAGATTGTTCAGGTAGAATGGGAGAAAGACAAAAATGGGCGTTGGAAAATGAATGAAGTACCCGGTACGAATGAAATTGTTGATGTTGAACTGGTTCTTCTTTCAATGGGATTCACTCAACCGGTTCATGCCGGGTTACTCGAAAGTATTGGAGTAGATTTCGACCAGCGGGGGAATGTGCTGGTTAATGAAAACAAACAAACATCAATCGATAAAATATTTGCTGCAGGCGATGTTGAAAAGGGTGCCAGTTTAGTAGTTCATGCAATTCAAGCGGGAAATGTAGCGGCTAAAAATGTAGATGAATTTTTGCGAGAAGAGTAGGAGAAAGTTTTGGTGAATAGTTTTCAGTTGCAGTTTTCAGTTGCAGTCGCGGTCACAGTCGCAGTTTTCAGTCGCAGTTTTCAGTCACAGTCGCAGTTTTTAGTTTCTGTTGTAGTTGCAGTTTTCAGTGGTAAAAAAAGTTTGTTGTCATTTAGTGAAAAGGACCCGTTTCAATTTAGAATTGGCTTGTGATGTTTCTATTTCTTTTTGGAGAGGCTTTCTACATTGTTAGCGGAATTCCTTCTGGTCGGGAATGTTTCCAACGTCGGTGAGACCAAAGATAATATTCGGGTTCTTCCCCGATAATTTCCTCCATTTTTTTTATGTAAGCCAAAAGAATATCTTTTGATTCCATCTCTTTTGGATTTTCTATTAAAAGTGAAAGTTCAATTTCATAAAAGCCTCGTTTTAGTTTTCTGGTGCGGTGAAAAAATACCGGCTGGTTTGTTCTTTTTGCAATTTTTTCGGGCCCTGAAAAAAATGGTGCTTCACGGTTTAGAAACATAGCCCAGAATTTTGAAGTTGCTGGTGCTGCCTGATCTGCGCCAAGTGCCAGTGCAGTTGGTTGTCCTTCTTTATTAAGTTGTAAAACAGTTCTTGTTGATTTGTGAATGGGAATAAAAACGCTTCCCCATTTTTGGCGCGAATGAAGAAGAAATTGTTCAAAAGCTTGATTTCCGCGAATTGGATTATAAATAACCAGGTTTTTATGTTTCAGTTGCGACGGTAAAAAACTGCTCAATTCCCAATTATTATGGTGCATTCCTAACATGATAACGCTGGTCCCTTTTTCAAAATATTTGTTCATTGTATCGGCGCCCTTAATTTTAATTCGTTTTTGTGCCATCCGGGTACTCATGCTGTGTAATTTAATATCTTCCACAAAAACATCGCAAAAATGGTGATAAAATTTATCCCTGATTATTTTGATCTCCGATTCTGTTTTTTCTGGGAAAGCTGCTTTTAGATTTTCAGTAATTATTGTGATCCTGTATTTTAATACAAATCGAATAAGTAAAAAAAAGAAGTCTGAGATACCGTATAAAATCCAAAAAGGTAAATAAGACAAAACCGTTAAAATTCCAACTATCAAACTATTTAGAGTTCGTTTAAGAAAGTTCTCGTGGTATCTTTTATCTTTTATTGCAAGTTCGTTTTCTGCCATTTTAGTTAAAAATTACAAGTTAATTATTTAAAGGAATATTACCCGGACGTTTGTGTTTCCAACGTCTGTGCGACCATAGATAATATTCAGGTTCTTCTTTTATTACGTCTTCCATTCTCTCGATATACTTTTTCGTAATTTCAATTTCGCTTAGTTTCTCAGGATTTTCAATAAGTAATTCCAGGTGGGTTTCGTACATTCCACGGGCTTTTTTAACTGTTCGTTGGAAGAAAACAGGATGGATAAACCGCTTTGAAATAAATGCAGGGCCAGGATAAAACAAGGTTTCCTGATTTAAAAAAGTAAACCAAAATTTTTGGGTGTGGGGTGGAGTTTGATCGCCGGCGAGCCAGGTCAAAATTCTTTCACCCGATTTTTCAGCATTCAGGACTCTTCGTAATGTTAGTGAATTTTGGGTCATGTCGGCACCCATTTTTAGCCGTGAATTATTAATAAATGCATCAAATTTTTTGTTGTGCAACGGTTTATAAATGGCCAGCATATTTTGTTTAACGCTTAATGGTAAACTACTGCTCCACTCCCAATTATTGTAGTGCATTGTAACAACTACAACACTTTTGCCATCAACAAAATATTTATTTACCTGCCCGGCATTTTTCACAACCATTCTTTTACGATAATCGTTCTTGTTCATTCCATGCATTTTTATCGATTCTAAAAATAAATCGCTTAAATGTCGAAAGAATTTTTTTCTAATCTGGGCAATTTCGTTATCGCTTTTTTCAGGAAAGGCTTTTTTCAGGTTTTGAGTTACAACAATTTTCCTGTAAGCAATGAGATAATAAATCACGAAATAAAATATATCGGAAAGGAAATAAATTATCGGGAACGGAAATTTAGCAAGCATTTTTAAAAAGAAGATACCTAATTGCGTAAATATTTCTGATTTCATAAATAGTTTAAAGTATGAACAAATCTACGTTTTTTAACGTAAAATCTGTCAAAGTTATTTTTATCATTGCTATCTTTCCATAATTAAAAACAGAATACAATGAAACTTCAGATTACATTCATTTTAATTAGTTTTGTTATGAATAGTTTTGCACAAAACACATTTATCGCTCATCGCGGAGCTTCGTACCTCGCGCCTGAAAATACTGTGGCTTCAGCAAAACTGGCGTGGGAATTAGGTGCCGATGCAGTGGAAGTTGATGTTTATCTTTCGAAAGATAATCGGGTAATGGTTATTCACGACAAAGATACAAAACGAACTTGCTCGGGTAAAAAGAACTTGACTATAAAAGATTCACCTTCTATTTTATTGCGCGATTTGGATGCGGGAGTTTGGAAAGATGAAAAATACAAAGGCGAAAAAATACCTTTTCTTTCTGAAATTATTGAAACAGTGCCGGAAAATAAAACATTGGTTGTTGAAATAAAATGTGGCAGCGAAGTTTTGCCTGCACTAAAACGCTGTGTTGAAAAAAGCGGCAAACAGGAGCAAATCATTTTTATAGCTTTTGGTTGGAATACTATTTTAGATACAAAAAATGAGTTCCCCGATAATAAATGTTATTGGTTAAGTGCAATAAAACCAGGCTTGAAAAACAAAATGAAACAAGCAGCCGAAAAAGGATTGGATGGAATAAATCTTAGATATTCTATTGTCGACAAAGAATTGGTTGTTGCTGCTAAAGAATTGAATTTGGAAGTTCTTACCTGGACAGTTGACGATCCGGTTGAAGCAAAAAGATTGACCGAAATAGGTGTAACCGGAATTACTACTAACCGGCCAAAATGGTTAAAAGAGGAGATGGCTAAACTATAGTTCAAAAAGTTCCAGGTTTCAAGTTTCGGGTTCTTTTACATAACTTAAGTTTTTGAGGCACATTTTGTTAAATAATAAGGTGTAAAAAGTAGGTATAATAAGGGTTTTCAATATTAGGATTATTCTTTGAGTAACTTTGTATTACTTTGAGCAACTTTGTGTAATAGTTGTGTGACAAAAGGACAGAAATATCCCGATGGCTATTAGGTGAGCTTCTTTAGTAAACTCTATAATAAATATCAGGTTTTGCACCGATTAGTTAGGTTTTGTTATTTGGCAGTTCTTTTACAAAAATTTCGGATTACAGTTATAAATTATTTGCGTGCGGAAATCCTAATTCCTGCTTTTATTTTACTATCTCAGTTCCCATTTATTTGTGAAAGAGATTTTTTCAGGTGGAGGATAAAATTTCTTTCCATCTGAAATAACAATTAAATCGGCTTGTTCCAGCCTCGATTCAATTTCTTTTTTTTGGCATTCTCCATCAGGCAAAATAAATATTAATAGGCCAGGTTTAATAATTTCAAGTAAACCTGATGATTCAATAATTACCGGATTATTTTCTGGAAGATAATTTCTAAGTGCATTAAAAACTTCACCCAGATTTTCTTTTTTCGATTGGATTAGAAAACTTTTTTTAGCTCCGTTTTGCAGAAATAGTGACGAATCTTTTTTTGTCGATGAATTTGTTTCATCATAAATAATCCAGTTTTCTCCCTTTTCAATTTCAATCAATCCGGGAGTGGGTTCGTGAAAATGGGGAGTGATTTTTACTGCATAAATATCCTTTTCTTTTTCAGTCCGAATAATTTCACAAGCAAATGTTGTTTTGCCAACATTTCGGCCACTTCCTGCAATTAAAAGAATGTTCTCGAAAAGCTGTTTCATTTTTTATTTGTAAGATAGATATAAATATTGTTGTTTCTTATTTTTAATATTTGTGTTTTTTTGCAGTAAATGACAAATAACAATTATCAAATTACAAATAAATCACAAAAATCAATATCAAAATTACAAATTGCTTGAAACATAATAAGGAATAGTTTAGATTTTGAATTTTTTTAGAATTGAAACTTATTTGTTATTTGTTTTTTGAGATTTGTCTTTTCCAGTTTATCCGGGTTAGGTGGAACAAACTGTTATTTGAAAAATCCCGGATCCAAATCTTTTGCTCGTTTGTAGTTGAAGGTCATTATTTTCAAGAATTGGCTTAAGTCCGCCTAATTTGCAAAACTTTTTAAAATTTCCGTTGTGTTCTTTTCCCGCTAAAAACTCGATAAATTTGGCTGCCCGTCCGTTTGTGCTTTTTGGCAACGGTGCTGCATAATCAACAATTATAATTTTTTTACTTACCCTTTTCATCTCATTCAAAATAGGGGAGTGCAGTCCTGGATCGAATTGGTGCAATGCCATGGAAAGTGTAACTACATCAAACTCTTTATCTGAAAAAACAGTTAATTGACTTGCATCGGCAGTTATAAATTCGATGTTTTGAATTCCTCGTTTTTTTTGTTCGCGTTGGGCAGCTTTTAACATCGATTCCGAGAAATCAACTCCGACTACTTTTTTTGCTTTTTCAGCCAAATCGAAAACCAAAGCTCCGGTTCCGCAGGCAACATCTAAAACTGTTTCGCCGGCGCGAATATTATTTTTAATTAATTTACGACCCGATTTTAAAAGCGGATCGATAAAAGTTCTGTAGAACCATCCTGTTTCACCCATGTTTATTTGTTAAAGAGACTTTATAATTCTTTTTCAAAATGAAAAATATATACTTTATTTGTTTGTAATTATAAATACATTGAACTGTATTTTAGTTTTTTTGTTGTAGCCATTGTTTTTAATACTAAAAAATATGAAGAACTTACAAATTTTGTTAACCCTTGCGTTTTTTGTTTTTGCCTCATTTAAATCAGACAAACCTGCGTATTTTATTTTTGCAAAAGAAGGCAAAACGGTAAAATATTCAAAAATGTTGAAAGAGGTTCAGGATGCAGACATTGTTTTGTTTGGCGAATCTCACGATAATCCCATTTCACACTGGTTGCAATTGGAGTTGACCACAGATCTTTTCGAGACAAAAAAGGAGAATTTGATTCTTGGGGCCGAAATGTTTGAAAGCGATAACCAGGTGATTTTAAATGAATATTTAGATAGTTTAATTTCGCAACGAAGTTTTGAAACTGAAGCGAGAATTTGGCCAAACTATAAAACCGATTATAAACCTTTGGTGGAGTTTGCGAACAAAAACAGATTACAATTTGTGGCTTCGAATGTTCCCCGCCGTTATGCGTCGATGGTAAACAAAAAGGGATTTGAGGGTTTGGAAGAACTTTCTGATGAAGCCAAAACATTTATTCCACCACTGCCTATTGATTACGACTCAACTTTGAATTGTTACAAAAGTATGATGGAAATGGAAGGAATGGGTCCACATGTTACAGAAAATTTCCCAAAAGCACAAGCCATTAAAGATGCAACAATGGCTCATTTTATTTTAAAAAACTGGTCGCCGGAAAAAATGTTAATTCATTACCACGGTTCATATCATTCTGAAAATTTTGAAAGTATTTATTGGTATTTGAAAAAAGCAAATCCTGAGTTAAATATTGTTACTATTCACACGGTTTCGCAGGGTGATGTTTCTGAACTCGAAGAAGAAAACATCGGCCTTGCAGATTTTACAATTTGTGTTGATGAAAATATGACAAAGACGAGATAATTTTGGATAAAAAATTATTTTATGTAAATTTGGAATTGAATTCCATAATTGCATAAAATGATTAAACGGGAAATTGAAAACAAAATTTTGCAGGCAAAAGATAAAATGCCTGTAATTTGTGTTACCGGGCCACGCCAATCGGGCAAAACAACACTTGTAAGATATCTTTTCCCTGGTTATAAATATTACAATCTTGAGTTTCCAGAGCACAGGCAATTTGCGCAAAACGACGCCGTTGGTTTTTTGAATGACTTCGAAAACGGAATTATTATTGATGAAATACAACGCGTTCCAGAGTTATTGTCTTCCATCCAATATTTTGTTGATGAAAGTCAATTGAACGGACGAATAATAATAACGGGTTCTCAGAATATTCTGTTAATGCAGTCGGTTAGCCAAACCCTTGCAGGCAGGGTAGCACTTTTTTTACTTTTACCTTTTTCTATTTCAGAATTGGAAAACACCATTTTTGAGGAGAAAGAATACGAAGCTTACATGGTAAAAAGTTTTTTCCCCAGGATTTATGACCAAAACCTGGATGTTAACAGTTGGCTGCAAGATTATACAAATACGTATATTGAAAGAGATGTCAGGCAAATTACGGCAGTTAAAGACTTGTCGTTATTTACTAATTTTTTACGTTTATGTGCTGGACATATCGGACAGTTGGTTAATTTTTCAACATTCTCAAACAACCTTGGTGTTGACGTAAAAACGGTAAAAGCCTGGATGTCGGTTTTAGAAACAAGTTTTATTATTTATTTGCAACCACCTTATTATAGAAATTTCAATAAAAGAATAATTAAATCGCCCCGTTTGTTTTTCTATGACACCGGATTAGCATGTAACTTGCTTGGAATAAATACCAAAAAGGAATTATTTTCTCATTATTTAAGGGGAGGACTTTTTGAATCGTTTGTAATGTCGGAACTACATAAATACATTTTTAACCATAAATTGAATGCCAAAATTTATTTTTTCCGCGACTCAAACGGAAATGAGATTGATGCAATTATAGAATTAGAAGGAAAATTAAAAGCGATTGAAATAAAATCGGGGAAAACCTTAAATAATGATTTCTTTAAAAGTTTTGGATTTTTTGATAAACTTTTTGATGAACTTAAATTAGAGAAGTTTCTTGTTTATGGAGGTGATAGCATTCAAAACAGATCGATGGTAAAAGTTCTGGGCTGGAAATACCTGATGAGCATTTTTCAAAAAGAATAATTATCCCTTAAAATTAAAAGATTATTCTCCAAGAACACTGTGAAAAATTGATTCAAAAAGGCATTATAAAGTTAATTTGGTATAACGCGCCAATGTCAAAAAAAAACCATAAAAAAAAAGTCCTGAAAATCAGAACCTCTTTTTCAAAAACTATCTTTTACCTCTTTTAATGCGTGTGACCGCCAAAATAAACATGTTCGAAATTATGAACTTTTTCACGTAAGGTTTCAATGTGTCCTAAATCGGTAGATTGTTTGCTTTTCATTGCAAAAACCGAAATGTTGTGAAGTAGTTCCAGTTGTTTCAAATATTTTTTGTAGGCTTCCTCGTTATCCGAAGTTGTTGGTTTAACCCGCTGATGCAAAAAATATTGACTCACAATTTCCTGAATTTTTTTTGCATGTTCCTCTTTGTTTGTTACCCAACGAACCAATTGGTTATAATCAGGACTGTCTTGTTTTGAAAGTTCGTTAATCATGTTCATCGATTTTTCAACGGTTGTAATGTGTTCGTAAAGCAAAGTTATACGAACCGAGTCGCCGTAAATTCCACATGGAACTTCGCAATGTGCATTCGATTGCAGGCTTGATAAACTTAAAATGCCAATTATTATGGCCGAAGCGAAAAGTTGAGTTGCTTTTTTCATGGTAATTTTAATTTTTAATTATTTGGAATCTATAACAATACAAAAAGTATTTGGTTTTGAAGGAGTGGATAAAATAATAACAATTATGAAATTTTCAAGCAAATATTTTGTAAAACTGCCGGTCAACGAAAATTGGTTAATTAGTTTTTTAATTCAAAATCGAAATCGGGTAAGTTAGTTTTAAAAACAGATTGTCGGATTTCGAAAACCCTGCAACATCACGAAATTCATCGTGTGAATAAATAAGGTAAAGTGCGCCAAAAGGTGGTTTGAAACGCCATGCAAACATTCCGTAAAAATAATTATTGTTGTTTTTTGTGCTGTTTTGTGCAAATACTTTCAGCCATAAATCTTTGGTAAAATTGTAATTTGCTGTTACCACATTAATTAATGTCGAACTGTTATCTGGATCTGGATTAAAATTTAAAAGGTTGGCAGAATAAGTTAACGAAAGGTTCTGAATCAGTTTAACTCGTGCACTTCCTTTAATCAAAGTAAAATCGCGATCGAAATTTTTACCGCTTGTAAAACTAACTGCGGCGTGGCTCCACTCATCAGTGTTGTAACCCAGACTAAAAGTGTGTTTATGATTATAAAATTCCTCTTCAAACAATTTGTATTCGTTGTTGTAGGCGTATTCAAAATTTAATTTATTTCTGAAATAGAAATTAATGGCATCGGTAAAATGCCAGCTTCGACGAATTCCTTCGAGGCTCCAAAATACATTGTTATTGCTTTGTAAATCGATGTATTCAAAAGTGTTGTTTTTTAACCAAAACCGGTACGTGACATCGCTGTCTATTTCACGCCGGTCGTCGTCGGTAATAAAGCCGGTTTGATCAACATTCTCGCGGAAATTTTCGCCAATTTCGGTGTAACGAACATGATAATGAAAAATATTGCTTTCGCGGGCAAAACGCATAAACCAGGCACTGTGGCTCCAAAAATTGCCCGGTGCGCTTCCAACAAACTGCCCGGTAAATTTCCACATTTTCCCGAGGTTCATCACATAATCTAAACTTAACGATCGGGTAAAACCATCCTCCCAGTTTTTATCAACCAGGGTAAAACCCAAAGTTGATGATTTCAGGAAATCGAATTTTGCACGGGCCGCAGTAAAAAATGTTGTGGGGTTTTCAGCGGATAAGTTGGGCGTTTTAACATTCAATATATTGAACTGGGTTTTCCCGATTTTCCCATTTAAACGTTCGCCAAAATCAATGTCCTGAATTCGCCGGGAATAAAATGTTTTTATCCGGGTGTTGTACATGTCGTTTCCTTCCTGAAAAAATAGGCGTTTTTCCGGATAACGTAGTTCGTAGCGGGTGAGGTTAATTTGCTGCTGATCGGCTTCCACCGTTGAAAAGTCTGGATTTATTGTTCCGTTTAAAGAAGCATTCGGGCTGATTTGCCACCTCACATCTCCACCAATATCAGCATTTATTTTTTCACCCGAAGTTTTGAAAATCGAGAGGTAAGGAAAAATCGAAAGCTGCATTTTGCTGCCTGGTGTTTTTAATCCATTCAATGTACCTCCCTGTGAAATCCGAAAATCATCGCTCAAAGTTCCCGACCAATAATTTGTTTCAAAATTCGAACGGATGATCCTGCCAAAATTAATTCCCCAGGTTTCGATTCCTTTTTTATATTTTAAACTATTGAACGGTATTTTAAATTCAGCGCACCAGCCCTGGTCGAAAATCCCTGATTCACATTCCCACTCGGTATCCCAGTTTAAATCAATGTTTCGTCCATCGTCATTTATTTTCATGTCGATTTGAGTTCCCAATGGATTGATGAAAAAACCGTAACCACTTCGGTTGTCGTTGTATGTGTCAAGTATCAGTGTTACAATGTCATCATTTTTGCTCAAGGCATCGCGGCTTTGGTTTTTTGCAATTACTGGTGTCGATTGAAAACATTTAAAAACCGCATAAATATTTTCATCGTCGAAACCAAAATAAGCTATCGTTTTTTCGGATTCTGGGTTTCCCGGTTGGGGTTCCATTTGAATAAAATGTGTGGCACTGTCTGCTTTTTCCCAAATCTTAGATTCAAAAATCCCATCAATAATTGGTGGTGATTCTAACTGAAATGCCTGAATTGACTTTTGCGCACTTAATTCAAAAGATAAAATAAGGATAATAAATGAAAAAGCTAATCGGGATATTTTTGCAACACGCGTCATCGAATATATTTTATTAATTAAAAGAAACAAAAGTGCCCCTGACTGTTATTTTTTATAAAAATTCATTTCCTCAATATATTTCCACGATTTTGGTGGAAGAAAGTGGCGTACATCTTTTTCTTGCTGAATCGCTTTTCGAATAAACGATGAAGAAATTTCCATTAAAGGGGCTTTTTCAACAATCGTAATATTTTTGTGCATTCGTATTTTCGATTTGTCGAAACCCGGACGTGGATAAACAATTACCCCGTAATTTTCGACTATAATCTCGTAGTTTTTCCATTTATGAAAACTCTCTAAATTATCGGAACCCATTAATATAACAAAATCGTTTTTGGGGTGTCGCTCTTTTATATATGCAAGCGTATCAATCGTGTAACTTGGTTTTGGAAGGTAGAATTCGAAATTTGATGCACTCAGCCGTTCATCGCCCTCAACTGCGCGTTGTACAATTTCCAGGCGTTGATAATCGTCGAGTAAATTGACTTTTCTTTTATGTGGATTTTGCGGAGATACTACAAACCATAACTGGTTGATTTCTGTAAACTCAACCATATAATTTGCAATAGCCATGTGCCCGATGTGAATCGGATTAAATGAACCAAAATACAAACCTACTTTTTGGCGGGGATAGGTTTTGGGTGTTAAAATGTCGGTAATAGGATTACTCATTTTATATAATTCCAAATAATAAGTACCAAATTACTAATAAATTTCAAATCACAAATTTGGAAAATTTCAAACTTTAGGTAAATCACAAAATCTATAAAAATTTCGGATATATTATTAATTGTAGAATTGAGTATTATTTGAATTATGTTTTTGCTAATTCTCCAAAAAATCATTAATTATTTTCTCGGCTTCTTTTAATGCGATTTCAAGATTATCGTTAATTAATACCACATCAAATTGGCTTGCAAAAGTTAGTTCATGTTCTGCTTTTGCTAAACGAACCTTCAATTTTTCTTCGGTTTCGGTTGAACGGTCTTGCAGCCGAATTCGAAGTTCTTTAACAGATGGAGGCTGAACAAAAACGGCCAGCGCCTCTTCTCCATAATATCTTTTAATATTCAACCCACCAACCACGTCAACATCAAAAATTACATTTTTTCCTAAGTTTCGAATTCGTTCAACTTCACTTTTTAATGTTCCGTAGCAAGTTCCCTTGTAAACCTCTTCCCATTCCAGAAAATCATTATTATCTACTTTTTGTTGAAATTCTTTTTCGGAAATAAAATAGTAATCTTTTGAATGAGTTTCGGTGTGCCTGGCCTCACGACTGGTTGCAGAAATTGAAAACTCGAGGTTAAAATTTAACCGAAGTAAATGTTTAACAATTGTAGTTTTTCCGGCTCCGGATGGTGCAGAAAATATAATTAGTTTTCCCTTTTTTTGAGTATTTAACTTTGAACTTTGAGCCATGAGTTTTTTACTTTTTACTTACGACTTTTTACTTGTTACTAAAGTACATTTAACAACTGTTCCTTAATTCGTTCCAAATGATCTTTCATTTGAACTACAATGCGTTGAATGTTGGTTTCGTTGGCTTTTGAACCAATTGTATTTATTTCACGTCCTAGTTCCTGAGAAATAAATCCCAGTTTTTTTCCGGTTGGGATGGGTTGTGCAATTGTTTCCAAAAAATATTCACAATGATTTAACAACCTCACTTTTTCCTCGTTGATATCCAGTTTTTCAAGATAAAAAATCAACTCCTGTTCAAAGCGGTTTTCGTCAACCGTTCCGTTTAATTTTACTTTGTCGAGGTTTTCTGTCAGGCGCGTTCTAACCAATTCAATTCTTTGTTCTTCGAAAGGTTCAAGTTCCGTCAGTAGATTTTTTATGCTTTCAATATTTCCCGAAATATCAGTAAGCAAAGCTTGTCCTTCCTGAATCCTGAATTCATCGATTTCAACCAGAGCTTTTTGTATGTTAACTAAGATTATATCCCACTCAGTATTATCAAGTGTTTCGTATTCAGTTTTAACAACATCGGGCAAACGCATTGTTGCATGCAAGGTTGATTGATCGACTTCCACATTTAGTTCTTTACTTATTTTTCTTAAATGCTGGAAATAACTTTTTAAAATCGGCTCATTAATTTTTGTGCTCGATTCGTCGCCTAAATTTTCGACATAAATGTTAAAATCAACTTTTCCACGTACTAATTTCTCGGAAAGAGTTTTTCTGATAATAATATCTTTTTCGCGATAAAGTGCCGGAGTTCTTGTATTAATGTCAATTTGTTTGCTGTTAAGCGATTTTATTTCGATGGTAAATTTTTTGTTGTTCGTTTCGAATTCGGCTTTGCCAAATCCGGTCATAGATTTTATCATATTGAATATTTTTGTGCTAAATTAGTTATTAAGTTCAAAGTTCAAAGTTCAGAGTTCAAAGTTTGATATGTATTTTCTTCCGTTTTTTTCAGGTAATTACGCCCGAGCCAATTAATTCTTCTCCCGAATACCAGGCTGCAAATTGTCCGGGTGTAATTCCACGTTGTTCATTTTCAAAAAGAAAATATGCACCCTCTTCTTTTAAATGAATGCTCCCTTTTTCCAAGGGTTGCCGGTAACGGATTCGAATGTCAAAATTTCTTCTTTCTCCAACTTTCATATTTAAATCCTCGCGAATCCAATGCATGTTCTCAGTTGAAATAAACAGGCCTTGTCGAAACAAACCGGGGTGCTCTTTTCCTTCGCCCACATAAATAATATTTCGATTAACATCTGTTCCTAGTACAAAAAGCGGTTCTTTATAACCGCCAATATTTAATCCTTTTCGCTGCCCGATGGTATAAAAATGTGCGCCCTGATGTTCGCCAATCACTTCTCCGTTCCACGGTTTGTATGGATATGGGAAACAAAGTTTTTTATAATTTTCTTCAGAAATCTCGACTTGTTTCTTTGGTGCCATAAACTTTTCGGCAATCTCAATAACATTTCCAATTTTGGGTTCTAATTGTTGTTGCAGAAAAGTGGGCAAATCAACTTTGCCAACAAAACAAATTCCTTGCGAATCTTTGCGTTCGGCAGTGGGAAGATTTTGTTGTCTGGCAATTTCCCGAACTTCGGGTTTTAGCAATTCACCAATGGGAAACATCGCTTTTGAAAGTTGAGCCTGATTTAATTGGCATAAAAAATAGCTTTGGTCTTTGTTTGGATCTTTTCCTGCCAACAACTGATGAATCGTTTCACCATTTACATCAATATCACTTTTTCGACAATAGTGTCCGGTTGCCACAAAATCAGCATCAAACTTCATTGCCTCATCCATAAATGTGTCGAATTTAATTTCGCGGTTGCAAAGCACATCCGGGTTTGGTGTTCGGCCAGCCTGGTATTCAGCAAACATGTAATCGACAACACGTTTTTTGTAGTCTTTGCTTAAATCTACAATATGAAAAGGGATATCCAGTTTTTTGGCCACCATTTTTGCAATCAAAGCATCTTCTTCCCAGGTACACGAACTGGTAATTGCACCAACTCGTTCGTGCCAGTTTACCATAAAAAGTGCTATTAGATCGTGTCCCTGCTCTTTTAATAAATAAGCGGCTACACTCGAATCAACTCCTCCCGAAAGACCTACAACTATTCGTTTCATTTTAAAAATTGAAATGCAAAGGTAGGAAATTAGAAATTCATTGTTTTTTCAACTTGTTATTTCCAAAACAAGACATTTCCTTTCCAGGAAAACCAACATCGAAAATAGTTTCGATTTCAGATTCGTTTTTTATGTTGATTGTAAAACGGGCAGTTCCTCCCGGAACAAAATTTTCAATAATTTCCGATTCAAAAATCAATGTTTTTTCGTTAGAAAGCGATTCGTTCAGAATGCATTGATTAATAAAGCTCTCGACGTGAAATTGACGGAATACCCTGTACTTTTGGTTCAGGGATAGTCATTTTCAAAGATTTTCTTTACTTCCAAATTTTATATTCAAAAAATCATTAATATTAGGTCAATTTGGAAATTACTATGGGAAAAGCAAAAGCAGTAAAAAAATTCGGCACTTTTGGTGGAGTTTTTACCCCCACTTTACTAACAATTATGGGGGTAATAATGTACCTCAGGTTAGGGTGGGTTGTTGGAAATGCAGGGTTACTTGGGGCATGGCTTATCATAATAATTTCATTCTTAATTACGCTTACAACAGCACTTTCAATGTCGTCGATAACCACCAATATAAAAATCGGTGCTGGTGGAGCTTATGCAATCATTTCTCAATCGCTTGGGCTTGAGATTGGTGGAAGTCTGGGAATTCCAAGATATGTTTCGCAGGGGCTGGCTGTTACCATGTATATTTTTGGATTTAGGGAAGGCTGGCTCTCTATTTTTCCAAATCACCCGGCGTTTATTATCGACCTTGTCGTTTTTATAATAATTTATTCTATTTCCTATAAAAGTGCCGATTTAGCTATTCGGACCCAATATATTATTATGGCAATTATTATTTCGTCGCTGTTTGTAATAGTTTTGGCTGCCTATTACGGTTCGATGCAAAACAGCACAGTCGATTCTTTAAAATGGGGAACATTCCCTGGTTCAATTGAAAACAACTTTTCGGGTTCTGATTTTTGGATAGTATTTGCCGTGTTTTTTCCGGCTGCTACCGGAATTATGGCTGGAGCAAATATGTCGGGCGAATTAAAAGACCCACGAAAAAGTATTCCTGTAGGTACATTGTGGGCAATCGGATTGAGTTTTTTAATTTATATGGGATTGGCGTACTGGGTAGCCCGGTCGGCAACAACCGAAGAATTACTCAACAATTATAACATAATGATTGACAAATCGTTTTTCCCACCTTTGGTAATAGCCGGAGTGTTAGGTGCCACTTTTTCATCTGCCCTTGCATCTATGGTTGGTTCGTCGCGAATTTTATACGCCATGGGAAAACACCAGGTATTACCTGCCAGCCGGTGGCTTGGAGGTACCAACAAAACAGGGCAGCCCCGAAATGCAATGATCGTAACTGGTGGCCTGGTTTTTTTTACCATGTTACTTCGCGATTTGAACGCAGTTGCACAACTTGTTACCATGTTTTTCCTGATTACTTATGCAATGCTAAATGTTGTGGTAATTATCGAGCAAAATCTCGGATTAATCAGTTTTCGCCCACTATTTAAAGTTCCAAAATGGATACCGTGGGTTGGACTAATTACATCAGTTTTCGCCATGTTTATAATAAATGCAACAATCAGTCTTTTTTCAGTTGCAGTGGTTTTACTGGTGTATGGCATTTTATTACAACGAAAACTAACTACTCCTTTTGAAGATGTACGAAGTGGATTGTTTGTATCGTTTGCGGAGTGGGCTGCAAAACGTACTTCGCAATTGGCACACAGACAAGAAAGAGCCTGGAAACCAAATCTTTTAATTCCGGTTAGCAATCCGGAATCGATAAAAGGGGTTTTTTCATTTCTGAAAAATGTTGCTTTCCCACAGGGTTCGATAAAACTACTTGGAATAGGCCCAAAAAACAGAGGTAATGAGTTGGCAGATCAGGTAAATGAACTCTCAAAGTCATTCCAACAGAGCAATGTATTTTCATCGTGGGCAGTTATCAGGACCGAAAATTTTGCCGAAGGTGTAAATTTTGCCAATCAGGCTTACCGTGGGTCGTTTATTAAACCAAATATTGTATTTCTAAATATGATAAACCGTGAATCCTATTTAGAAGGATTTAACGAGATCATTAATGAAGCCGCCCGATTACAGATTGGGGTACTTATATACTCACAACATCCGAATTCTGGTCTCGGGCAAAGGCAAATGATAAACGTTTGGATTAGAAACCGTGCACCCGACTGGAAAATTTCCTGGGATATTGGCAACCTCGATTTGTCAATTCTTGTGGCATACAAATTAAAGCGAAACTGGAACGCTAAAATACGCCTGGTTACGGTAGTCGAAAATGAAGAGCAAAAAGAACAGGCACGTAAATTCATGGCCGATCTGATGGATCAGGCAAGGTTACCAAAAACCGAAATAGCCGTATATATCAATAATTTTAATGAATTGATAAAAAAAGCTCCAAACGCTGACCTTAATATTTTTGGATTAGTCCCTAACCCTGATTTTGAATTTATGGAAAAAATGGTTGATGAAACTCAGACAACCTGTTTGTTTATACGCGATTCGGGACTTGAAAATATTTTTGCTTAATAAAAGAGCCCCTGCTAAAATATTTATGAACTCTCCTTCCACAGAAAAATCGGAAGCCAAAATATTTTTAACATCTAAAAAAGATCTTATTAACAGTTATGTAACTACTTTGGTCGTTCAGATTTAGATAATTTATTAAATGTCAATTATAAATACATTTCTCGCAAAGAGCGCAAAATTCTTACGCAAAGTCCGCAAAGCACATATTGTGAACTCTTTGCGATTTTAGTGTTCTTTTTATTTTGCGTCCTTTGCGTGGAATAGGATTACCTAATTATTTAAAATTCAATATATTAAATAACCTGAGTAGTTCACATTTATTTACCGATAAAAAACGAATAATTAATTCTTCTTCAACGAGCAAGGTCAGGAATCCCTCTTTTCAATCGGCAGAATTAATAAGAAGCGTAATTTTTAAATATGAAGTGTTAAATTCATTTATTAACTTTCGGCTGCAATCTTAAAACCAACAAAAATGAAATTCTTTGCACTTGTTTTTTCACTTTGCTTGTTATTGATAACCAACTCCATTTTTTCTCAGGAAACTCAAAAGTCAGTTTTTCATGCCAACCGGGGTAACGAAAATAACTGGCTGGAATATAAGAACAATAACCAGGCTTTGTATGATATAATAACTAATAAGGCATTCAAACTACTTGAGGAACGCACTGAAAGGGTGAATAAACTGAAAACCCGGGGAAATTGGATTAACTATCAAAATGAACTAAAAACCAAACTTTTTGTTTCGCTCGATAAATTTGAAAAAACGCCGCTCAACCCAAAAATTACCGGTAAAATAAAACGTGATAATTTTACGGTTGAAAAAATATTATTCGAGTCGCATCCCAATTTTCACGTAACAGCTTGTTTCTTTCTGCCAAACGAAAGGCAAAAACCTGCGCCGGCAGTTATCTATTGTTCGGGGCACACTGAACTTGGTTTTCGTAGTGAAGTTTACCAGCGTGTTATTCTGAATTTAGTTGAAAAAGGATTTATTGTTTTTGCTTTCGATCCGATTGGGCAGGGAGAACGTTTGCAATATCCAGACCCTAAAACAAACAAATCGATGGTTGGCAGTTCAACAAAAGAACATACTTACGCCGGCGTACAAACACTTTTGACAGGGACCTCTTTAACTGATTATTTTATCTGGGAAGGTGTCCGTGTGTTGGATTACCTTGAAACCCGAAAAGAAGTTGACATGAAACGAATTGGGATTACGGGCCGTTCAGGTGGTGGAACACAATCGGCAATGATTGCAGCTTACGATGAACGGATTTATGCATCGGCTCCCGAATGTTATATTACTACTTTTGAACGCTTGCTTCAATCAATTGGTCCACAAGATGCCGAACAAAATCCGTACAATGCCATTGCAAACGGATTCGACCACCCCGATTTTATGCATTTACGGGTACCAAAACCAACATTAATTGTAACTACAACTCACGATTTTTTTAGCCAGCAGGGCGCACGCGAAAGTTTTGCGGAAGCTCAAAAATCTTATACTGCTTTTAATAAATCTGAAAATATTGGCATGGTTGAAGATTTTGGCGTACACGAATCAACCAAAAATAACAGGGAATCTGTTTATGCTTTTTTTCAGGAGCATTTAAAATTACCCGGCGATAATACTGACAAAGAAATGGAACTTTTTACTGTTGAAGAACTTTTTGTTACGGAAACCGGCCAGTTAGGTAATTCAATAAAAGGGGAAACGGTGTTCAACTTAAATCAAAAATATTTTGAGAAAAAAGAAATTCCGCAAAATGAATTAAAAGAAAAGATACGGGAGATTTCGGGGATTAAGTTTAATCGGGAAATGAAGTCTGCTGTTTACACCGGAAAATTTGTTGACGATGATTTTGAAGTTGAAAAGTATTTTTTGGAAAACGACCAAAAAGATTTTGCATTGCCTGTTTACCTCATTCAGAATCCTGAAAAAGAGACAAAAAATATATTAGTTTGGTTACATGCTGAAGGAAAAGAGAAAGTACTGGAATCGGTTTTTCTTCCGGAAATGTTAAAAAATGGATTTACTGTAATTTCTGCCGATCTGCCCGGTATCGGAGAACTTTTCGACCCCGGATTTAGTGGCGATGGTTTTATTAAAAAGGTTCCATTTAATTATACTTTTGGGGCAAATATGGCAGGATTGAGTGTTCCGGGAATCCAGGCAGAAGCCATCGATTTATTGGTTCAGTTTGTAGAAAAAGAAAAAAACCTTCAACAAAATAAAATTTATGCTTTTGTTGAAGGAGAAATAAATTCAAGCTTTTTACATTTCACTGCCTTCAAAAATCCTTTTTCAAAAATCCTTTTATTGAATCCCTTTGAATCAAATCGGAGCTTGATTGAAACAGAATATTACGATCCCAAACTGGCATTTTATGTGCCTCCCGGAAGTTTGCCATTTTACGATTT
Organism: Prolixibacteraceae bacterium; assembly: GCA_018648265.1. GTDB lineage: Bacteria > Bacteroidota > Bacteroidia > Bacteroidales > Prolixibacteraceae > Draconibacterium. Next base: position 110,640 of record JABGRN010000001.1, read on the forward strand.
CGGGGATTTGGTTTCGTTGTTACCCGAAGATTCATTTAAAATAATAAACCCCGTAAATGCTTTTGGTGAAACCGTTGACTCAGAAAATAATACTGAAATTTTAGACTTCCTAAACCAATAAAAAACCCGTACTATTTTTTACCTATATTCAGATAACAGAAAAATATTATATTTGAATAAAAATCAATAAACCTAAAAAATGATAAACCTGAAATCTTCACTATTAAGCGGAAAAAAACTTCTGCTTTTAACATTTGTACTTACAATTTTAACGGCATGTAATACCAACAACTGGCCAAATTTTAGAGGTCCCGATACTAATCAACTCACATCTGAAAAAACACTTCCGTTAGAATGGAGTAACGACCTAAACCTGAATTGGAAATATGATTTAGTTGGCAGAGGATGGTCGAGCCCAATTGTTTGGGGAAACAAAGTGTTTTTCACGAATGCTGTTTTGGAAGATCCATCAATTTTACCTCCAGCACGGGAAGGAAGAAGACAAGACAATCCGTTTGATGCAGTTTACAATTTTGAAGTAATCTGCCTTGATTTAGATTCGGGTGAAGAAATCTGGAAAAATATTGCGTACAATGGCAAACCACGTTACAAAACTCACCGCGACAATACTTATGCACCGGAATCAATGGTCACCGATGGCAAAAATGTATATGCCTATTTTGGAATGCACGGAATATTTTGTTACGACATGAAGGGAAACCTTGTTTGGGAAAAGGATTTGGGGAATTACCCGATGCAATCGAACTGGGGCACTTCATCTTCTCCGCTGCTGTACAAAAAAGTATTGTACATGCAAATCGACAACGAAGACAATTCTTTTTTAGCAGCGCTTGATTCAAAAACAGGCGATGAAATATGGAGGATAGATCGTGACGAAAAATCGAATTGGGGTACACCTGTAATTTGGGAAAATAGTGTACGGAAAGAACTGGTTGTTCAGGGTAAAAAAGCACGTTCTTACAATCCTGAAAATGGGGAGTTGCTTTGGGAATTGGATTTGGGCGGAGGCCGTAACATTGCATCGCCAACATGGGGTTATGATATGATTTTTATGGGAAACGAAACCCGGCGCGACGGCGGGGGCTTTTTGTTTGGAGTAAAAGCTGGTGCAGCGGGAGATATTTCTTTATCTGAAGGTCAGGTTTCAAACGATTGGGTGGCCTGGTCGGTTCCAAAGTCGGGGATTGCAATAGCATCTCCCCTATTTTACGAAGGGCTGGTTTATATTGTTGACCGCAACCGGGGACAGATTTTTTGCTACGAAGCCACTACCGGAGAAGTAGTTTATCCTGGCACTAAAATTAAAGATGCAAAAGATTTTTGGGCTTCACCATGGGCTTTCGACGGGAAAATATATTGCCTCGACGACAGGGGAACGACCCATGTTATTCAAGCCGGAAAAACTTTTATGGAATTAGGAAAAAATAAGCTAAACGATGTTTTCTGGGCATCAACAGCAATAGCCAAAGGTTCGTATATTTTTAGGGGCGAAAAAGCAATTTATTGTATTCGGTAGATTCATTCAGATAGGATATTTTTTGATTTTCTTTTTGTAGTTTAAAACTAACCAGCGGGTTACAAGTGTTCTATATTTAGAATCGGACCTTGACAATTGTAAGTAAAAAGGAACCGTTCTTTTAAAAGAGAACGGTTCCTTTTGTTTTTATTAATTGGGTGCTTCGGATTCCGATTCGAAGTTTTGGAAATGGCAATTTAGAAATCGCCATACCCAGAAAAATAAGTCTAATATTTTATTTCACCAGTTGGTGCGCAATTTTATCATGTTCCTTTAATACATCTATTAAAAATCACACAATACAATCGTGCGTGTGCAAAGCAAAAAAGGCTTACTTGAAGTAATAGTAGTCAAATGATTAGGCACAAAAGTTTAAAAATTACAAAAGATACACTTATGTTTCAGAACATAATTCTAGAAATTTAAAAAATCAATTGGATGAACTAATTTAGAGAAAAAGTTTGGATATACCCCAATTTTTGGTACGGTATCCGAACAAAAGAATAAGGGAATAAACGAATGTTTTCGGATAAACAGCCGTTAGCAAACATTTAAACTAATCCACGATGGGAACAATTATTTTTATCATATTAATAAACCTTCATATGAATATCCTTCCTAAAGAAAAAGTTGCGATTGAAGCCTTTGGAACAATTGAAAGGATGGAAGGAGATACAGCTCATTATTTAGCTTCTGGATTTGTATGTTTAAAGCCTAATATTGTTCTGACCTGTTTACATGTTGTGAAAGACATTGATTCCCTTTACTATCATCCAGGGAGTCACAGAAAAAATTATCTTTTAACCAAAAAAGCGACTTTTGCACCTCTAGATTTAGCAGTTTTAGAACTACCAGAAGGCATTAAAATCACTCCATTAAAACTAACAGACAATGAGAAGATTTCTGTTGGAGATACAATCGACTATCTTGGCTATGATAGACCTACGACTGAATCAAATGAGCATGTAACGCTGACAGGAAAACAATCAAAACTAATTTCTATAGACAGGAATTATTTATACTTTGAAGGATATTGTCACACTGGTTATTCTGGAGCACCGATTTTAAATATGGAAAGTAAAGTCATCGGTATGATTTCAGCTGGTAAAGTTTTATCGAAGGAAGAAAATTTCATGCAAGTTAAATGCTCACGATTGGATTTAGATGTCGTTTCCAAATATATTAAAGATTAACAATTAGCGAAAAATGAATCTGGATAGCGAATATTTATATTTACCCAAAAGACACTGGGATAAACACAAACAATGTGAATTGTTTGTCAGACAAATCGAAGAGTTTATTGTAAACGAAGTTTATAATGATTTGCGCTTTCAAAAATTTGACTTAGAATCAGTAGATGATTTTAAAGAAGACGAACATATATTCGATTATCTATTGAGAAAAGAAAAGTTTGAGGAGCATGATAACTTTGTGATAAAAAGCCTTGTCAATGGATTAATAATGGACGTTTGTTATTTTCTGCAGGAGGCTTTATTAGCTTCTAAAAAGATGAGATTGACAGTTGCTTTTTCACTACTTAGAAAACCTTTTGTATATCATCTTCCTGTTTTTTTAAGAATATTGTTTGATGAAGATTTTCTGGATAAATTTAATAATGAGGATTCATTTGATGTAAACTATATTACCGATAACAAAAAAAAAGATTTAATAAAAAATTCCCTTCCCTATTTACTAGCTTCAAAAACACTTAAGGAAGAAGAAATATTCGATTGGATTTTCAATCAAAAAGAATCAGATAGTCTCATTAATCTTACAAATAAAGCTTTACACCTATCAACAACGAGAAATAAAAGCAATAAAACAGATATCCAAAATTTGAATTTTATCTTTTCAAATCCAAGTGACATTGAGAATCTTTGGAATTACATTTATACTAAAATACCAGTACTAATACTCTACTTATTGGAAATTATTGAGCCTTTGGTGTTTGCGATAATCGAACTACCTGATGGTGTTTATGAAAAGAGAATTGAAGAAAGAATTAAAATAATAACAAAAAACGTTTGCTAACAAAAGCTAAATACCATATGGGGTACAGCGGGTATTCGAACCGCAGTTCTTCGTATCAACAACGCCAATTCGTCTTTGACGATTTGGCTTAAAAAATGAAAAAATGAATAAACGAATTGGCTTAGTGCAACTTGAAAGTGAAGTGCTTAGAAATCCCGTACAGCACTTAGCCAAACAGTTATGTGCAATGCAATTGGAGTGTGTAATTCAAATGAAGTAAAAAATAAAAAGCCTATGAAACTAAATAAAATTTGCTCGACTTTCATATTGTTTTTAGTTATCATTTCTTCTCTATCCTGCTCTGGAGACAAGAAAGTACCATTAGAACAAAAATTACAAAATGTACTTGATAATGGAATTAAAAAATATGATGTCAAAGGTGTTTCTGCTGCCATAATTTTTTCTAAGGATAAGAAATGGACGGGTACAAGTGGGATTTCACATGATACCGTTACCATTAAACCGGATATGCTTTTTGCCATCGGAAGTATAACAAAAAACTTTGTAGCCTCTCTTACTCTCAAACTCGTAGAAAAAGGCAAACTTTCGCTTGATGACCCTTTATCAAAATGGCTACCTGAGTATCCTCATGTAAACAGTGAAATTACAATTAGGCAACTCCTAAACCATACCAGTGGAATTTATATGTTTTGGAGTAATCAAAAAATATGGGATGACCTTATAAAAGACAGGACGAAAATATGGACACCTGATGAAGTATTGACCTATATTAAAGAACCTTATTCTGAACCCGGAGAAGGTTTTCGTTACTCAAATACAAACTATTTATTGCTTGCTATGATTATAACCAAAGCAACTGAATCAACTCTTTCATCAGAATTTAAAAAACATTTTTGGCAGCCATTGAATATCAATAGTGCTCGTTTGTCGATAGAAGAGAAAATTCCTGACAACCAGGCTCATGTATTTGGGGATAATTTCAATGATGATGGTTCGTATCTCGATTTGACATTCCTTCCACGAGAATCACATGAAAGTATAACCTATGGCTCAGCAGGGATTTTTATGACTGCAGAAGATTTAGCCTTATGGTGCCACTCTCTTTTTGAAGGTAAAATCCTAAATCAGCAATCAATGGATGAAATGTTACAATATGTCACCTTCAAGCCAAGCGGCAATATGACCGGGTACGGATTAGGTGTACAACTATTTAAAAAGAAGTATTCAAATGGGAAAAAAGCAATTGGACATAGTGGTGCTAATATTGGAACTTCAGCTCGTATGGTTTATCTGCCGAAACACCACTTGAGTATTGTGGTTATGATAAATAGCATGAATCACAGATGCAATGAATCTATTATCAAAGACTTAACAAATATATCTCTTAAGGAAATAAATGCCTATTCGATAATTCCGAGATTTGATTTTTTCCCTTTGGGTTTTGTTATAATTGCCGCAGCAGCGTATTGGTTAGTATTTATTATAATTCGTATAAGGCGAAAAAAGAAAAGAAAAATTAGATCAGGGAATATTATGAAACAGGGATGATAAATAATAAAAACACATAACAATGTGTTTGCCACAAATGAAAAATTAGAGATAATTATGGAACGAATTGTTGAATGTCATCAAGATTATTTTCATGATATTGAAAATGCAAATAAATATCTATACGATGCAAAAAATGCTTCAAAGGCAAGATTTAATAATTTTTTGTCTTCTATAAAAAAGTTGGACATTAAGGGCAAATATTTAGAAATTGGCTCTGGACCAGGAATTATTACACAGGTTGTTGCGACGCAACATCCAAATGTAGAAATTACCGCAAATGATATCTCGCCCGAAATGATTAAGCTTGCACAACTGGATTTAACTGAAGATTTAATGACAAGAGTTAAATATATGATTGGAGATGCTTGTGATATAAATTCTATAAAAGATTTAGGAAAGTTTGATTTGATTTATTCAACTTTTACACTACATCATTGGGATAATGCAGAATTGGCAATAAAAAACTTATACTCAATGCTGAATGATAATGGATTGATTTATATACATGATTTAAAAAGAGTTAGATGGCTTTATTATATAAAATCTCAAAGTGGTTTTTTCAATTCAATTCGAGCTGCATATAGACCGGATGAAATTAAAGCTATGTTGAATAGAATTGGAATTAAAGAATTTGAAATCAGACCAGTTTTTCCGTTTTTTATGCAATCTATTTTGATAAGAAAATAAACATCTGTGTATAACACGCAATATAAAAAACTGGACGAACATATTGGACATGAATATTTTAACATTAAATAATCAGTGAAGTAGATTGAAAGATTGGAGTTTCAAAATGCCCAACATTTTAATATTGTCACCGTTATCGGCAACCAAATGAGAGGCACCATATAAACAATGAACCAAAGCTAAAATTATGAAAGTTAAATTTATCATTTTCATTTGTTCATTTTGTATTCTTTCATCAGCATATTCACAAAAAGTATTATCGCTTCATCCACTATTTACTGAACAGGATGCCGTATTGATTCCTGAAATAGAAGGTTTGTGGAGCATTCAGGATTTTGACATGACCATTTCATTTCAAAAAGCTGGAGACAATTTCTATCTATTAAAATATGGTAGTGAAACAAATGCATCCACTTTTGAAGCCGTGTTTGTAAAAATAAAGGATGAAATATATCTCGATCTTTGCGGTGTAATGCCAGATACATTAGGTGATGGAGATTATAGGAGTTCTTTCGTTACCGGGCACTCATTTTACAAAATCAGCATAACAAAAGACATATTGCAACTCCATGAATCAAATTATTCCTGGTTTTACAATTATGCTATGAAAAATAATTTAACTCTCAAATATGAATGGGTTCAAAACGCTATGTTGTTGACTCTCAAAACAGATGAATTAAAATCGTTTTTAGCGGAACACCAGAATGAGCAAGAGATCTTTAAAAATTCTATCACATTAATAAGTAATCATAATGATATTGCCGAAAAAACAAATCTTACAAAAAAAGACTCAAAGGTAAAACCCGAAGCAATTATTTCGCAAAAATGTATTCCAAAATTTCCATTTAAAGATGGCTGGCTTGGTGGAGATGGTGATGTTTCGGTTCCATTAAATGCAACTACAACTTTATTCCTTTTTAGTGACACCTATGTTGGAAACAAAAATCAACAAAGCAGAAAGGAGCCGGGAATGCAAATGGTCTCAAACACGGTAGCTGTTCAATCGTGTTTACCCAATAGAGAGACTGATATAAAATATTTCTGGAACAATATGTATTCTAATAATCCAGAACCAATTTTTAAAACCTATACCAAGCGCTATAAATATTGGGTGACTGGAGCTTTTATGATTAAAAACGATTTATATGTAGTGCTTGAAAAAGTTGGAAGCAAGCTTGGTGCATCACCTGACGATATTTTCAATTTTTCGCTTTTAGGATTTACACTGGCAAAAATCAGCAATACCTATGACGCACCTAACGAATGGCAAATTGAATATATTTCCTTGAAGGATTTTGGCAATCCTTCTATGGGATTAGGGCCTCACATAGTACTTGACGATTATATATATTTCTTTGTAAGTCGTTACGACAAAGCTCAGGTTCTGGTTAGGAAACCAATTGATTTTATAAATAATCCGGAACAACCTTTTGAATATTATGCCTTGAACAAGACATGGAAAGAAGGTTTAAATACGAATGATATGGAAACGATAGTCAATGGTTTCAGAAGCACTACGGTTAACTATCATCCGGAAATGAAACAATGGGTAATGATTAGTGATATAAGGTTCATGGACAATAAAATAAAAATGCGCACTGCTCCTGTATTGACAGGTCCATGGTCTGATGAAATAGTGATTTATGAAATTCCCGAAATAACACCAGGCAATTTATTATATAGTAAATCAAATTTTTGTTACCTGCCCCGAGAACACATTCAATATTACGATTCAAAAAATCATGTGATGCTCCTTACGTATGACATTAACAATACAAATTTTTCTGAAATATTATCAAGTCCTAAAATCTATACTCCCAAGATAATTACAATTCCTTTGAAGAAGAATGGCAGTCGATAATCGTGTGTAGGTTGTTAACGACCTGGCCGCTGCCAGTGAACCTCTCGTATCACTTTACGTACGTATCTATCAGATGAAAATAGGACAGGCAGTGTACTGAAGTTCGTTAAATTGTGAAATGCCTTTTTCTTTGGCAAATTTTATTGCATAATTTACAAGAAAACTCCCAACTCCACTCCCTGTCCTATTATCATCAACCACAACATCTTCAATCCAAGCTTTCCGGCCGCTCGGTATTTTATATAAAATAAGCATTAAAATGCTAACTATCTCCTTTTCCTTAGTCAGAAAAATATATGAATCTTTTGCTTTAATAATTTCGGTTAGATAATTTTTTGAAGGTATTTCAGTTTTTGAATTTAGTTGTTGAATTAATTTTTCAAACGCCAACATTACTTCATCATCGATATTATTTAGAAGTAAAATTTCCATAATTAATTTAAAAAGTCTTTTTGAAAAAAAATCAATTAGTAATTAAAGTTGAAGTGGATGAACAAACAAAAACCTTTTCTCATGCCCAATCATTTTTGTAACTTTTCAATAACATTCAGTTATTTATCATTTGTTTTTCGATCATAAGTATTTTCAAATTACTCGCTCAAACATTAGCAACCTAACATCCATTACCGATTTTCCAGGTATTTCCAAAGCTTTCAAAGTCAATTCAATCTTGCCCTTTTCTGCGTGTATTTTTCCAAGTTTTAGAGGTTTAAATTCTTTTATGTAAGAATTCCCCCTAAAAACGCGATCGTTTTCCATGCCGGTTAATGGAGGATTGAATGATTCTGTAATTTGTCCAATTAATTTGTCGTTACCCATTGACAATTCAAAAGAAGAACCTTCATCTCCTTCGGGGCAAGTGTAATACAATACAATTTCAAAGTTTCCTTCTTCTACAATTTCCACATCCCAAACAATCTTATCATCCAGGCTAATCCAGTTGGTAAAAAAAGTGCAATTTGGCGATCTGTTTGAACGTTCGATATTACCATGAGCTATTCCGTCGCGAGCTGGGATTTGGGTAAATTTTGTATCAGGATGCCCAAGAGGTAACAATCTTTCGTCCTTCACAGGTAGTTCAATTAAAACTTCATTCTTGAATTTTTCCGCAGCCTCCAACATTTGATTCATAATCTGCGGAATTTCACTGCTTAAATTATTTACTTGCGCCCGGTCATTTTCAATATCAAAAACTGCCCCGTTATTATCTAACCTGTATTTTTGATTTCGTGTACTTAACTTGTCTTTCCAATAAGTAAATAAAAACCTGTCATTCCAATTTGGGTTATCCTCTAATAGTAAGGGTTTCAAACTAATACCATCCAGTGGTTTTTTTATTTGAAGGTCAATTTCTGCCAAATCTGCCAATGTAGGCAACAAATCTATTGCACCCGAAATCTGTTCAATTCTATTTCCTTTTTCAATTTTTCCAGGCCATTTCATAACTAACGGTGAACGCACGCCGCCTTCATCCGTCGATCCTTTAATGCCTTTCATCCTGCCATTCCAACGCCAACTGTTTGGACCGTTATCACTAAAATAAAGTACAATTGTATTGTCCTCGATGCCAAGCTCCTCAATTTTATTTAAAATCCGCCCCACATTCCAATCGATATTTTCGCACATGGCAAGAGCAGCTTTTGTATAGGGTTCATCCTCTCGTTCGGCAATACTGGCTTTCAGTTCTAATTCTTTATCAGTAAACTTATCCCACCATTTATCAGGCACTTGCATAGGGCGGTGAGGCGTATTAAAAGGAAGGTATAGAAAAAATGGCTTGTCTTTATTTTGTTCCATAAACTGCAAACCATGGTCGGTAAAATCATCGGTAATATAACCGTTGCCAGTTACCAATTCTCCATTATGTTCCAACATCGGGTTAAAATAGTTTCCCCAATGACCAGAACAAAAACCATAATAATCATCAAATCCGCGCCCGTTGGGATGATAAGGATATTGCATTCCATTGTGCCATTTGCCGTAAGCAGCAGTTTGGTAACCGGCGTTTTTAAACACATCGGCAATTGTCGTTTCGTCAAGGTCAAGCCTTTCGCCACCAAGCGATGTTCCAAATACACCTCCCCTCACATGGTATCTGCCAGTTAGCATCTCGGCCCTGGTAGGAGAACAAACCGGACAAACGTAAAAATTATTGAAAGTAACACCCTCGGAAGCAAGTTTATCAATATTAGGAGTTTGGAGATTTGTATTCCCACTTAAGCTTAAATCTCCCCATCCTTGATCATCTGAAAGGATAATTACTATGTTTGGTTTTATCGATTGTGATTGTTCTTTTGTAAGGCATCCTGTAAATATCAAACTAACTATGAAAGTCAGTGCTAAGACTTTTATGCCTAAAATCAAAATATTTGTTTTTTTTCTCATTTGTTTAAAATTTAAAATTGTTTAAAATTTTTCATGAAATTTTCCCTTTCTCAAAAAGAAAATTGTACATCAAAATTTCAATTTTTTACGAAGATTGTTTAAATAATTCTAATGAGTTAACATTGGAATCTACGATTCAAACTGCTTAAACTTTTCGAATTACAGGCATCTTTTTATAGGAAAATATCTTTATGTCATAATTCACTAAAAGTATCAAAATTTTTATTCAACAAATTTTAGTAACATCTATTTCAAGGATTTTACCCAGTTTTTCTATTTTATTTGCAATGTGCCCAATCCCGATTGCGCAATGGTGTGCAGGTCCCTGCTTCGACCATTCGTTGATAAACTCTTTTACATTTAACGAAAATTTATACCGACTATTGGTATTTCCTATTTCTAAAACCGGACCGGGAACCGACTCCCCTTCAGCAACTAAAAGTGAAACTCCCATTTTCTTTTCAACAACAGATAGTAAAGTAACCGGTCCTTTTTTAACCCTCATTTGTATTGAAAGGCCTTTGCCCGGTTTGCCATGATAGATGGGTAACGGAACAAGTTTTACCTTTCCCTCCGCTATTTCAAAATGGGCTGGGCCATCGTGCCCGAGGTAAATAATATCGTCTTTAAAATCCATTAAATAGAATTCGGAGAATGAACCGCCTGCCCCAAATTCAGCCATAATTTTCATTGCCTGTGCATTTTTTACTTCGCACTCACCTGCTACAGGGATGTTTTTACCTGTAAGCAAAGTATTGCCGGCAATTGTCGATGTTACAATATTTTCATAATCGTTTCCTGATTCACCTTCGTAATAATAGGCCAGAGAACCTAAATTGTGATTTTTTACCAGATAGTCGAGGGCAACCGATGTTTGGGCGGCTCTTATAATTTCATTTTCCACACAATCAGGAACAATCTCAAAAACGGAATTAAATTCCGATATTTTTGTTTCTATCTCTTTTTCTGAAACTAAATCGCGGAGTTTTTTCAATTCACACATTTCAAGGATTTCGAAATGAGTTCCGAAAGTTGAACTTAGTTTTGTTAGATCGGTATAAACATCGAGCATGCCACCATAATAATGCCCAAGAATTCCCATCCGGTTATTACGAATTGCATGAGCAACTTTAGCGGCGTCAGTCCAGCATTTTATTTCTTCCCATGCTTCTTTATCATTTAAAAAGCCGGTAACAATTTCATAATTGATACCAGAACGAATAAATACATTGGCAATTTCGGGAACCGAACAAGCCTGACAATGTTCCAACCAAATTCCTGTTTTTATTCCGCGATCGTTAAGCGCATTAAATTTATTATAATCAAGTTGAGCGACAGGTTGAAGGTTCAGGATGATAATCGGGACCTTTAATTTTTGTGCTATGGGCAAAACAGTTGAAGAAAGTGCATAAGTTGAAACATAAAGAAATAGAATTTCAACATCTTGTGTTTTCAAAAAATTAGCAGCTTTTTGTGCCTTTTCAGGATTGTCAACCATCCCGGCATCAATAAGTTCTACCCCAAAACTTTTAATCTTTTCGCTTATTATCGTCTGGTAACTTTTTAATTTTTCAAAAAGCCCTTCAAATTGATCCCAATATGTTTCAAGTCCAATTCCGAATAAACCTATTTTAACGGGCTCCCTTTTGCCAGCCATTTTGTTTTTCATCGTTTTATTTTATAATTGATATTTTCGAATCAACTACTTTAATTTTAGTAATATAGAATTCTATTTGCCAATCTTTTTTTAATCAATTTGCAGATTTCGTTTAAGTTTTTGTCGTATTAAAAGATGTTTTAAAAAAAAGTACTTGTGAAACTACAAAATAAATATTACACAAAATTAACCACATCGAAATTTCTTGTTAATTGCAAAAAATACACTTGCAGGAACATTGACAATCGTAACAGGATTTCATTTTCCATTTTTTTTCTAACTTGGTGGCCAATTAAGTTGTATGTCGAAATTCCCTTTTTTTCAACAATTAGATGCCATGGATTGCGGTTCAACCTGCTTGCGTATGGTTGCCAATTATTACGGGAAACATTTTACTGCCGAATTCCTGAGAGAAAAATCGTTTATTACCCGCGAAGGAGTTTCGTTTTTAGGGATTAGCGATGCAGCCGAATCTATTGGTTTACGTTCGATGGGTGTAAGAATAACTTTCGAACAACTTAAGAAAGAGGCACCACTTCCTTGTATTGTCCACTGGGATCAGGAGCATTTTGTAGTGGTTTATAAATTCAAAAAAGGAAAAGTTTTTATTGCTGATCCGGCTTTTGGCAGATTGGAATATACCGAAAAAGAGTTTTGCGAACACTGGTTGGCTACTGTAAAAGAGGGTGAAGAAAAGGGGATTTGTATGCTGCTCCAGCCAACACCGGAGTTTTATCAGGAACCTGATGAAAAAATAAGCCGCACTGGTTTTCAATTCATTTTTAATTATCTGAAACCTTACCGAAAACTGGTCATCCAACTTCTTCTGGGTTTTTTATTGGGAAGTGTTATCCAGTTGATTTTACCATTCCTCACGCAAAGTGTGGTCGATATTGGTATTAATAATCAGGATGTCGGATTTGTTTATCTTGTATTAATTGCGCAATTGGTATTGTTTATCAGCCGGATGTCGGTTGAATTTATTCGTTCTTGGATATTGCTGCACATCAGCACACGTATAAATATTTCAATTATTTCCGATTTTCTGATTAAATTAATGAAACTGCCACTTGGTTTTTTCGATTCGAAAATGATAGGTGATATTTTACAACGGATTGAAGATCATGGTAGAATTGAGCGGTTTTTAACAGCACAGTCAATTGGAGTGCTATTTTCAATGTTTAATCTTTTGGTTTTTGCAATTGTCCTGGCTATTTATAGTTTGAAAATATTATTGATTTTTCTTGTCGGTTCGGCACTTTATTTTGTGTGGGTCTATATTTTTATGAAACGCCGCCGGCAGCTTGACTATAAGCGTTTTAATAAATTATCGGAAAACCAAAGCAAACTCATCCAGATAATTAACGGGATGCAGGAAATTAAACTCAATAATTACGAAAAGGAGAAACGCTGGGAGTGGGAACGTGTTCAGGCGGGGTTGTTCAAAGTCAGTGTTCAGAGTTTATCGCTTGAACAGTATCAGGATGCAGGTTCGGTATTTATTAACGAAACAAAAAATATCCTGATTATTATTATTTCGGCAACCGCAGTAATTAATGGCGAGCTTACTTTGGGAATGATGGTGGCAATTCAATATATAATTGGCCAATTAAATAGCCCACTTAAACAACTCATTAATTTTATGCACCACGCGCAAGATGCTAAAATCAGTTTGGAACGTCTGGCAGAAATCCATGAGAAAAAAGATGAAGAAGATATTTCGGCAACCAATGTTAAAAATCTTCCTGAAAGCAAATCTGTTTCGATTACAGGTCTGGCTTTTCAATACGAGGGGCCTCGCTCACCAAAAGTATTAAATAATATTAATCTTGAAATTCCTGAAAATAAAACCACTGCAATTGTGGGAGTTAGCGGTAGCGGAAAAACAACTTTAATAAAAATGTTGCTGGGATTTTATCCGCCTGTTGAAGGCGACATAAAGATTGGTGGAATCCGGCTTGCCAATTTTTCGCCTAAAATTTGGAGAAACAATTGTGGTGTAGTTATGCAAGATGGTTTTATATTTTCTGATACCATTGCACGAAATATTGTGGTTCGGGAAGGTAATATTGAAGAAGGGCGATTGTTACATGCTGTTAAAATGGCTAATATTCAAGATTTTATCGAATCGTTGCCTTTGAGATACAATACTAAAATCGGACAGGAAGGAGTTGGGTTGAGCCAGGGTCAAAAGCAACGGATTTTAATTGCACGGGCTATTTATAAAAACCCGGCCTACTTGTTTTTCGACGAAGCGACAAACGCTTTGGATGCTAACAACGAAAAACTAATAATGGAAAATATGTCTGAGTTTTCGAAAGGTAAAACTGTATTAGTTGTTGCACACCGTTTAAGTACTGTAAAAAATGCCGATCAGATAATTGTACTGGAAAATGGCGAAATAGTTGAAAAAGGGAAACATAATGAATTAATCAATATAAAAGGAAAATATTTCGAGCTGGTTAAAAATCAGTTGGAACTGGGAAATTAAGAAGGTTAAAAGATAAAACAGGAAAATTATTTGACTATTGGTAAATGACAAGTGAATAATGACTGATAATAACAAAATAGAAATCCGTTCGGGCGAAGTCCAGGAAATTTTGGGGGGTGTGCCTTCGAAGTTGGTTAGGTATGGGATTTTAATTTTTATGATTGTCATTTCGCTGATTATTGCTTTTACTTTTATTTTTAGGTATCCCGATATTATCCACTCAAAAATCAGGGTTACCACTGAAAACCCACCGGCCATTTTAATTGCCCGTTCGACAGGAATTATCACAGAACTTTTGGTTAGCGACAAACAAAAAGTGAAAGGCAATCAAATTATTGCATTAATTCAAAACCCATCGGATTATAACGATATTTTAAAACTGAAAATTATAATCGATTCTGTGCAATTTAACATAAACAATTCACAACTTACCAAATTTAAAGAGTTCGATAGAAATTTGCAATTAGGTACAATCCAGGAATTTTATTCACAGTTTATTTCGAAATACAACGAGTTTTTAATTTTTGTTGAACAGGACTATTATCCTCAAATAAATAAGTCGTTGAAACAACAACACGAAATGGCTAACGTTTTATGCGACAGGCTTTGGGAACAAAAAAATGCTATCGACGAAGAATATAAAATAAAAGTCAGGCAATACGAACGGCAAAAAATATTAAATGATAACGGGGTAATTTCATCCATCGATTTTGAAAAAGCCGAATCGGAAATGTTCGGTAAAAAATCAGAACTCGATGGCATACATTCCCTTTTTGCTCAGAAACAAATAGATATTGGTGTTCTTGAACAAAGAATGATTGAAAATAATAAAATATTCCTCGATCAGAGAAACAGATACCAATCGGGTTTATTCGAAGCTTTTAATAACCTGAAAAGCGAAATGAGCAAGTGGGAATTAACTTATCTGATGCGTTCCCCAATCGACGGGGTGATTACATTTAATAAATTTTGGAGTGTTAATCAAAATGTTGTTGAAGGTGATAAGGTATTTACAATTGTCCCTGAAAATTTGGGTGAAGTAATTGGGAAGGTAGAACTTCCGGTTCGTGGTTCAGGCAAGGTAAAGACCGGGCTCGACGTAATTGTTAAATTCGATAATTATCCGTACATGGAATATGGTTTAGTCCGTGGCAAAGTGAAAAACATTTCTTTGGTTTCAGAAGATAACTTTTACATGGTTGAAGTGAATTTCCCGGATGGTTTGGTGACAAACTACAACAAAGAACTGGAACTTCAAAATCAGCTCCTGGGGCAGTCAGAAATAATTACCGAGAACCTGAAATTGATCCAGCGTTTTTTTAACCCCTTAAAATCACTTTGGAAAGAACGCGTAAAAAACTGAAAAAATAAGTTGTTGTTGTTTTCAGCTACTTATTCTCAAGAATCTTTAATCTTAATTTTTTGAAAAAAAAGCAGAAAACGTATTGTTCTTTATTCAATAATAGTACTTTTGCGAGCCGAAAATATGGGGACGTATTCAATTTAGCCTGTAAAAGCATTGTTTTATGGGAAAATTAATATACTTTTGCAGTCCATTTTTGAAAAGATTATTAACTATATAAAATACAGGTATTTATGCCAACTATTCAACAATTAGTTAGGAAAGGAAGACAAAGTAAGGTAGAGAAAAGTAAATCTCCGGCTTTAGATTCATGCCCGCAACGCCGTGGGGTATGTGTTCGCGTTTATACTACTACACCAAAAAAACCAAACTCGGCCATGCGTAAAGTCGCCAGGGTAAGGTTAACAAATGGTAAAGAGGTAAATGCTTATATTCCTGGTGAAGGCCACAACTTGCAAGAGCACTCCATTGTATTGGTGCGCGGGGGCAGGGTAAAAGATTTACCAGGGGTTCGTTACCACTTAATTCGGGGTGCGCTCGATACTTCTGGTGTTGAAGGCCGTTCGCAACGTCGTTCGAAGTACGGTACAAAAAGACCTAAGAAGAAATAATATTATAAGAAGCAATTAAGTTATTTGCAGTGGTTTGGTTGAGTAAGTAATCTTCTCAAAAGTAAAAGAGGAGCTGAAGACCGCCTTAGGGCAACCAATTAAAATAACACTAAAAAACAAACAAATGAGAAAGACAAAACCAAAGAAAAGACTTTTACTGCCGGATCCAAAGTTTAATGATACTTCGGTAACCCGGTTTGTCAACGATCTTATGGTAGGCGGGAAAAAATCAGTCGCTTACACAATTTTTTACGATACATTAGATTTGGTAGAAAAACGTGTCAAGGAAACTGAATTAACCCCACTTGAAATTTGGAAAAAAGCATTAGAGAACATTTCTCCAATGGTTGAAGTGAAAAGCCGCCGTGTTGGTGGGGCAACTTTTCAGGTTCCTATGGAAATTAGGCCCGAAAGAAAAGTTTCTGTCAGCATTAAAAATTTAATCTTATTCGCCCGGAAAAGATCGGGCAAATCAATGGCCGATAAATTGTCTGCGGAAATTATTGCTGCTTTCAACGAAGAAGGCGGTGCTTTCAAAAAGAAAGAGGATACCCACAGAATGGCCGAAGCCAACCGTGCATTCGCACATTTTAGATTTTAGTTTAGTAAAAATATAAGATAGAGAAATTGGTTTTTATAATGGCTAAACAAGATCTGAAATATACAAGGAATATAGGTATTATGGCGCACATCGATGCGGGTAAAACCACAGTTACCGAACGTGTTTTGTTCTACACTGGGTTAACACACCGTATTGGCGAAGTACATGATGGTGCAGCTACCATGGATTGGATGGAGCAAGAGCAGGAGAGAGGGATTACAATTACTTCGGCAGCAACTACTACCTTCTGGAATTACAAAAATGTTGAACACAAAATAAATATAATCGACACGCCCGGACACGTTGATTTCACCGTTGAAGTTGAACGCTCTCTAAGGGTTTTAGATGGAAGTGTGGCACTGTTTTGTGCAGTTGGTGGTGTTGAAGCTCAATCAGAAACTGTTTGGAGACAAGCTGAAAAATACGGCGTACCCCGAATCGCATTTGTAAATAAAATGGACCGGGCAGGAGCCGATTTTTTTAAAGTTTATAGCGAAATTAAAGAAAAGCTGAAAGCCAATCCGGTACCAGTTCAAATCCCAATTGGTGCCGAGGAAAAATTCGAAGGCGTTATCGACCTGATTGAAATGAAGGCGGTGCGTTGGTACGAAGATGAAAATAAGGGAACTAATTATAGTTTGGAAGAAATTCCGGCTGATTTAGTTGAGCAGGCCGAAGAATGGAGGGGAAAACTGGTTGAATCGGTTGCTGAAGTTGATGACGAAATTTTAGAACGTTATTTCGAAGATCCAGAATCAATTACCAAAGACGAAATGCTGAACGTTATTCGTCGGGCAACCATCGAAGGGGTTATTATTCCTATGATGTGCGGCTCAGCATTTAAAAATAAAGGCGTTCAGAGATTGCTCGATTCAGTTTGCGCTTTTTTACCAAGCCCGCTTGATAACGGCGATATTACAGGTCTTAATCCTGACAACGATAAAGAAATAATCCGCACTGCCAGTGTCGATGAACCATTGGCAGCTTTGGCATTTAAAATTGCCACCGATCCTTTTGTCGGGCGTTTGGCATATTTGCGGGTCTATTCAGGAAAAATTGATGCCGGTTCGCAGGTACTTAATACACGTACAGGTAAAAAGGAAAGGATTTCACGCTTGTATCAAATGCACTCAAACAAGCAAAACGCGAAAGATGTAATTGAAGCAGGCGATATTTGCGCTGCCGTAGGATTTAAAAATATTCATACAGGAGATACACTTTGCGATATTAAAAATCCAATAGTTTTAGAAAGCATGGATTTTCCGGAACCAGTTATTGGTGTTGCAATCGAACCAAAATCTCAAAAAGACATAGATCGCCTTTCAAACGGATTGGCGAAATTAGCTGAAGAGGATCCAACATTTCAAATAAATACAGATCACGATTCCGGTCAAACAATAATTCGGGGAATGGGCGAGTTGCACCTCGAAATACTTGTTGACAGGTTAAAACGCGAATTTAAAGTAGAGTGCAATCAGGGAGCACCTCAAGTAGCATATAAAGAAGCAATAAGTCAATCGGTTGAACTTCGCGAAGTATTCAAGAAACAAACTGGTGGACGGGGAAAATTTGCTGATATTATTGTTAATGTTGAACCTGCTGACGAAGGTGTAAGCGGATTGCAGTTTATCGATAAAGTTAAAGGTGGAAGAATCCCTCGGGAATTTATTCCATCAGTGCAAAAGGGATTCGAAGGAGCTCTTTCAAATGGCCCATTGGCAGGATTTCAGGTTGACAGTTTAAAAGTTACTTTGATTGATGGTTCGTTTCACCCTGTTGATTCTGACCAATTAGCGTTTGAAATTTGTGCTAAACAGGCATTTCGAAATGCTGCTTCGAAAGCTAGCCCCAAATTACTGGAACCTATTATGAAATTGGAGATTGTGACCCCGGAAGAATACATGGGCGACATAATTGGTGACTTAAACCGCAGGCGGGGCGATATTACAGGGATGGAAACAAAAGGTGGTGCACGCGTTATAAATGCAAAAGTTCCATTAGCTGAACAGTTCGGTTACGTAACTGTTTTGAGGACATTGTCATCGGGAAGAGCGACTTCTTCGATGGAATTTAGCAATTACCAGATAGTTCCCCGTTCGTTGGCAGAGAAAGTACTGGAAAATGTGCAAGGTAGAATTGATTTATTATAAAATAATTATAACAAGTTTCTCATTATGAGTCAAAAGATCAGGATTAAGCTTAAATCGTACGATCACAACCTTGTTGATAAGTCGGCTGAGAAGATCGTTAAAACCGTAAAAACTACGGGTGCAATAGTTAGTGGACCAATTCCACTGCCTACACACCGCAGGGTTTTCACAGTTTTGCGTTCAACTTTTGTAAACAAAAAATCAAGAGAACAATTTCAGCTTTCTTCTTACAAACGACTGATCGATATTTATAGCTCAACCGCAAAAACAATCGACGCCTTAATGAAACTGGAATTGCCCAGTGGCGTTGAAGTAGAAATTAAAGTTTGATAATTAAAAGTAGTCCAAAATGGCTGGTATTATTGGAAAAAAAATCGGAATGACATCCGTATTCAGTGTCGAGGGGAAAAACGTCCCATGCACTGTGATTGAAGCCGGTCCCTGTGTGGTTACACAGGTTAAGACCGAAGAAAAAGAAGGCTACAATGCGCTGCAACTTGCTTATGGTGATAAAAGGGAAAAAAACACCACAAAAGCAGAATTTGGCCATTTTAAAAAGGCCGGGGTTGCACCCAAGCGTAAAATAGTTGAATTTAAGAACACGTTCCAGGAAGAATTTGAACTGGGAGATGAGGTTGGTGTTAACATTTTTCACGAAAACGATTATGTTGATGTAGTAGCAACTTCAAAAGGGAAAGGTTTTCAAGGAGTTGTTAAAAGACATGGGTTTAAAGGTGTTAACGACGCTACCCACGGTCAGCACAATCGTTTAAGGGCACCGGGTTCAATTGGAGCATCATCATGGCCATCGCGTGTTTTTAAGGGAATGAGAATGGCAGGTCGGGATGGTGGTAAAACCGTGACAATTGAAAACCTGCTGGTGCTTAAAATTATTCCCGAAAAGAATTTATTAGTGGTAAAAGGTTCAGTACCTGGAGCCAAAGGTTCATACATAATAATTAGGAAGCAATGGAACTAAGTGTACTGAATATTGAAGGAAAAGAAACCGGAAGGAAAGTCGCATTAAACGACGGGATTTTCGGGATTGAGCCCAGCGATCATGCCATTTATCTAGATGTTAAACAATACATGGCAAATCAACGCCAGGGCACGCACAAATCGAAAGAACGTGCGGAAATTACTGGAAGTACCCGTAAAATTAAAAAGCAAAAGGGAACAGGTACAGCAAGGGCAGGTAGCATAAAATCACCTATTTTCAGAGGTGGCGGTACAGTTTTCGGACCTCGCCCGCGTAACTATGGCTTTAAATTGAACAATAAAGTTAAACAGTTGGCCAGAAAATCGGCATTAACTTATAAAGCAAGTGAAAATAGTATATTGGTTCTCGAAGATTTTAATCTGGAAGCACCAAATACAAAGGAAATGGTGGCTGTAAAAAGTAATTTGCAAATTGCAGATAAAAAGTCACTTTTCGTTTTACCAGTCGAAAATAATAACATATATTTGTCCTCCAGAAATTTAAAAGATGTTTCGGTTGTAATAGCCTCTGAATTAAATACTTATCAGATACTAAACGCAAAAACGATTGTTCTTCTGGAAAGCTCGGTTAAGAAAATCGATGAAACATTTAAACTTTAAGGCTATCAGAAATGGATATATTAATTAAACCATTAGTAACCGAAAAAATGACAAACCTGGCAGAGCGGTTCAACCGTTACGGGTTTATTGTCGATCGCAGATCAACCAAACCTCAAATTAAAAAGGCTATCGAAAGTCTTTATGATGTTTCGGTAGATACTGTAAATACCATGGTTTATGGTGGCAAAATCAAATCAAGATTTACCAAATCCGGAGTAATATCCGGGAAAACGGTTTCATACAAAAAAGCCATTGTAACTTTGGTAGAAGGAGATAGTATTGACTTTTATAGTAATATTTAATATAAAATGGCAGTAAGAAAATTAAAACCAGTAACTCCGGGTCAAAGGCACAAAATTATTGGCGCTTTTGATACCATTACTGCATCTACGCCTGAGAAATCATTGTTGGAGCCCCTGCGGAAATCTGGTGGAAGAAATAACCAGGGCCGCATGACAATGAGGTATAGAGGTGGGGGACACAAACGCAAATACCGGATTATCGACTTTAAACGCGATAAAGACGGAATTGCTGCTGTTGTCGATTCAATTCAGTACGATCCAAACCGTACCGCTCGCATTGCACTCCTTCAATACGAAGATGGTGAAAAAAGATACATCGTGGCACCCAATGGGTTGCAAGTTGGCCAAACGGTGAAGAGCGGTAAAGGTGTCGAACCTGAAATTGGAAATTCACTTCCCTTAGCCGAAATACCTCTTGGTACATTGGTTCACAACATTGAACTCCACCCTTCGCAGGGTGGCGTTATGGCTCGTAGTGCAGGATCTTATGCACAGCTGACCTCACGTGAAGGTAAATTTGCAATTTTAAAATTGCCTTCAGGCGAATCTCGTATGGTACTAACCTCCTGCAAAGCTACAGTTGGTACGGTTGGAAATACTGAACACAACCTCGAAAAATCGGGTAAAGCCGGTCGTTCAAGATGGTTGGGAAGAAGGCCACGGGTACGTGGTGTTGTTATGAATCCGGTTGATCACCCAATGGGTGGTGGAGAAGGTAAATCTTCAGGAGGACATCCACGCTCGCGCACAGGTGTTCTTGCGAAGGGTTACAAAACCCGTTCAAAAAAGAAAGCTTCCAGCAAGTATATTGTAGAACGTAGGAAAAAATAAGTAAAGAGGAATAATTATGAGTCGTTCGTTAAAAAAGGGCCCCTTTATCGATTTCAAACTTGAAAGAAAAGTTCTGACCATGAATGAGTCAGGTAAAAAATCGGTAGTAAAAACATGGGCCAGGGCATCAGTAATTTCTCCTGATTTTGTAGGCCATACAGTTGCTGTACATAACGGTAACAAATTTATCCCGGTTTATATCACTGAGAATATGGTAGGCCACCGTTTGGGTGAATTTGCACCAACGCGTACATACAGGGGGCACGCTGGTAAAAAAAGGTAAGGCATAATTGCATTAAAAATTAAAAGAAAAGACAATGGGTGCCAGAAAAAGACTAGCAGCAGAAAAAAGAAAAGAAGAAAATAAGCATTTATATTTTGCTATTTTAAAAAATTGCCCAACATCTCCAAGGAAAATGAGGCTTGTGGCCGATATGATCCGCGGATTGGAGGTGAACAAAGCATTAGACATTTTAAAATATTCTTCTAAAGAAGCTTCCCGAAAGGTTGAAAAACTTCTTCTTTCGGCCATTGCCAATTGGCAGGCTAAAAACGAAGGAGAACGTTTAGAAGAAAGTGAACTTTGCGTAGATAAAATTATGGTTGATTCAGGCCGTATTTTGAAAAGATTACGTCCGGCTCCCCAGGGTCGTGCACATCGAATCAAAAAACGTTCGAACCACGTTACAATTTACGTAGATAGGAAAGAAAGTGTTGTTGAAGAAAATCTTAATTAATAGTACATGGGACAAAAAGTAAATCCAATTGCAAATCGTTTGGGCTTCATTAAAGGATGGGACTCGAACTGGTTTGGTGGTGATGATTACGGTGATAAATTGGTTGAGGACCAAAAGATCAGGGAGTACCTGAACGCACGTTTGGCCAAAGCCAGTATTTCAAGAATCGTTATTGAACGTACCTTGAAGTTAATTACAATTACCGTACACTCTTCACGCCCAGGTATTATTATTGGTAAAGGTGGTCAGGAAGTTGACAAACTAAAAGAAGAATTGAAAAAAATTACCAGTAAAGAGGTTCAAATCAATATTTTTGAGATCAAGCGCCCTGAACTCGATGCGAAAATAGTTGCAGTTAACATTGCAAGGCAAATCGAGGGTAAAATTGCTTACCGCAGGGCAACTAAAATGGCCATCGCTTCAACCATGAGAATGGGAGCCGAAGGAATCAAAGTTTTGGTTTCGGGAAGGCTTAACGGAGCAGAAATGGCCCGTTCTGAAATGTATAAAGATGGCCGTACTCCGTTACATACTTTGCGTGCCGATATCGATTACGCATTAGCAGAAGCTTTAACTAAAACAGGGCTTATCGGAGTTAAAGTCTGGATATGTAAAGGTATGGTATATGGAAACCGCGATCTTTCACCCAATGTTGGACAGAAACCAAACAGGGCTGGCAAAGGCGGTGGTAGAGGCCCCGCCCGGAACAGAAGAAGAAACTAGTGGTTTGACACTCAATAAATAAATTAGGATGTTACAGCCAAAAAAGGTAAAATTTAGAAGAGTACAGAAGGGCCGAATGAAAGGAAACTCACAAAGGGGTAACCAATTAGCTTTCGGTTCGTTTGGAATTAAGTCGTTGGAAGAAGCATGGATTACCGGTAGGCAGATTGAAGCAGCCAGGGTTGCGGTAACCAGGCACATGCAACGGCAAGGTCAAATTTGGATACGGATATTTCCCGATAAACCAATTACTAAAAAACCAGCCGAAGTAAGAATGGGTAAAGGTAAAGGGGCACCAGAAGCATTTGTTGCTCCGATTTCTCCAGGGCGTATTATAATCGAAGCCGACGGCGTACCATTTGAGTTAGCCAAAGAAGCTTTGCGTTTAGCTGCTCAGAAGTTACCTGTAAAGACCAAGTTTTTAATTAGGCGGGATTTTGTTGAAGAATAAAAAAAGGTGAATTATGAAAACATCTGAAATCAAAGAACTGACGAACAAAGAAATCGTCGAAAGGATACAGACTGAACAGGAAAACCTGGTTCGCCTGAAATTAAACCACGCAGTATCCCCACTTGACAATCCTATGATATTAAAGGATAGCAAAAAGAATATTGCACGGTTGAAGACAATTCTTCATGATAGGGAATTAAACGAAAATCAGAATTAATTCAGCGATGGAAGAAAATAAAGTTAGAAATCTCAGGAAAGAGAGAATCGGGGTTGTTGTTAGCGACAAAATGGACAAAACCATTGTAGTTGCCGAAAAACGTAAAGTTAAACATCCTATTTATGGAAAGTTCGTTAATAAAACAACTAAATTCCATGTCCACGATGAGAGCAATACCTGCAATATTGGTGATACTGTAAAGATTATGGAAACTCGTCCGCTCAGTAAATCTAAATGTTGGAGGTTAGTTGAAATAATTGAAAGAGCTAAGTAATCATGATACAACAAGAATCAAGATGTGCAGTAGCCGATAACAGTGGGGCAAAAACAGTTCTCTGTATCCGTGTATTAGGCGGAACCAGAAAACGTTATGCTTCGTTAGGCGATACTATAGTGGTTACCGTAAAAAGTGCAATGCCAGGGAGTGAAGTAAAAAAAGGTACAGTTTCGCGTGCTATTGTTGTGAGGACCAAAAAGGAAGTACGCCGTGTTGACGGTTCTTATATCCGGTTCGACGACAATGCAGTGGTACTGTTAAACCCAACCGGAGAAATGCGTGGTACACGTATTTTTGGCCCTGTTGCACGTGAACTGCGAGATAAAAATATGAAAATTATTTCACTCGCACCCGAAGTACTGTAAATAGAAAAAAGGCAAAATGCAAAAAAAGTTACACATAAAAAAAGGTGACACGGTGGTAGTTATTACTGGAAATAACAAAGGTCAGAAAGGCCGGGTGTTAGAAGTAATTACGAAAACCAGCAGAGCAATTGTAGAAGGTGTAAATCTGATGAAAAAACATACTAAACCAAATGCAGAAAGTCCGCAGGGAGGTATTGTTGAAAAAGAAGCACCCGTACACATCTCCAATTTAATGCTTGTTGACCCAAAATCGGGAGAACAAACACGCATTGGTAGGAGATTGGATGAAAAAGGTAAATTAGTTCGTTTTTCCAAAAAATCTGGAGAGGAGATAAAGTAATGGCTTACATACCAACTCTTAAAAAGAAATATCAGGAAGAAATAATCCCTGCACTAAAGAACGAGTTCGATTACTCTTCAGTAATGCAGGTTCCGAAATTGGAAAAAATTATCCTTAATCAGGGTGTAGGAGCAGCGATAGCCGATAAAAAAATTATCGAGGTTGCTACCACCGAAATGACAATGATTGCAGGCCAAAAAGCTGTGCAAACCATTTCAAAAAAGGATATTTCTAATTTCAAATTGAGGAAGAAAATGCCAATTGGCGTGCGTGTTACATTGCGTCGCGACCAAATGTATGAATTTCTCGACCGTTTAATTGCTGTGGCATTGCCACGTATCCGCGACTTCCGTGGAATTGAAAGTAAAATGGACGGTGGGGGCAACTATACTTTAGGCATACCCGAACAAATTGTTTTCCCGGAAATCGTTCTCGATAAAGTGAGCAAAATAAACGGGATGAACATTACCTTTGTTACTTCTGCAAATACCGACGAAGAAGGTTTTGCTTTGCTGAAAGAACTAGGGTTACCATTTAAAAACGTAAAAAAGAACTAAACAATGGCCAAAGAATCAATGAAAGCCCGCGAAGTAAAGCGTGCAAAATTAGTTGAGAAATATGCCGAAAAAAGAGCTAAACTGAAAGCTGAAGGTGACTGGGTTGGTTTGCAAAAATTACCCAAAAACTCTTCCAAAGTTCGTTTGCACAACAGGTGTAAACTTACCGGAAGGCCCAAAGGGTACATGCGACAGTTTGGAATTAGCAGGATTAATTTCCGCGAAATGGCTTCTTCCGGTTTAATTCCCGGTGTAAAAAAGGCAAGTTGGTAATCGTTTATAAGAACTTGAAAAAATGAGTAAAGTAACAGATCCAATAGCGGATTATCTAACAAGGGTAAGAAATGCAATTCAGGCGAACCATCGCGTGGTTGATATTCCTTCTTCAAACCTAAAAAAAGAAATGACCAAACTTCTTAAAGAAAAAGGGTACATTTTAAATTTTAAATTTGAAGACGAAGTGGGTTTCCAGGGTAATATTAAAATTGCATTGAAATATAACCCGGAATCAAAAATATCTGCTATTAAGGCGTTAAAACGCATAAGTAAACCAGGTCTGCGCCAATATTGCGATTCAAGCAATATTCCGCGTGTATTAAATGGTTTGGGCATAGCAATTATCTCAACATCGAAGGGTGTTATTACCGACAAAGAAGCACGCGTGCTAAATGTTGGTGGAGAAGTTTTATGTTACGTGTATTAATAAGAGGAACAGGTCATGTCAAGAATAGGTAAATTACCCATTGAAATACCAGCAGGAGTAGAAATTAAAGTTAGCAAGGAAAATCTTGTTACTGTAAAAGGCTCCAGTGGTGAATTAACACAGCAAATTGATCCCGAAATTGAATTGTCAATAGAAGATAATAATGTCACTTTCAAAAGGGTTGGCGAATCAAAACGCCTTAAATCAATGCATGGACTGTACCGGTCTTTGGTAAACAACATGGTTATTGGTGTTTCGAAAGGCTTCGAAATTAAGTTGGAATTAGTTGGTGTAGGTTACCGGGCCGAGTTGTTACCTGGTAACATATTAGACCTTGTTTTAGGTTTTGCGCATCATATTTATTTGCAAATTCCTCCTGAAGTTAAAGTAGAGGCAGTATCTGAAAAACGGAAAAATCCCATCGTAACTTTGTCAAGTACAGATAAACAATTGGTTGGACAAGTTGCCGCAAAAATCAGATCGTTCCGTAAACCAGAACCGTACAAAGGAAAAGGTGTTAAGTTTGTTGGCGAAGTATTAAGGCGTAAAGCTGGTAAAGCCGCTGCAAAATAATTTTTGAAAAATTAATTATTATGGCATTAACAAAAAAAGAGAGGCGGACAAGAATAAAAACCCGGGTCCGCAGAATTGTAACCGGAACAGCTAGCCGTCCACGATTGAGTGTATTTAGAAGCAATAAAGAAATTTACGTCCAACTTATCGACGATGCTCAGGGAACAACCCTAATGGCAGTTTCGTCAGCAGCAAAAGAGATAGCAAGTCAGGAAGGGACAAAATCTGAAAAAGCCGCAATGGTTGGTAAATTAACTGCCGAAAAAGCATTAGCAGCCGGAATAAAAGAAGTTATATTCGATAGAAATGGTTATTTATACCATGGTAGGGTTAAACAATTAGCTGAAGCTGCCCGTAAAGGTGGCCTTAAAATATAATACATTATGGCGACAAGTAATAAAAACGTAAAAACAAGCGACCTTGAATTAAAAGACAGGTTGGTAGCCATTAACCGTGTTACAAAAGTTACCAAAGGTGGACGGACATTTAGTTTTTCGGCCATTGTTATTGTTGGTAACGAAGACGGTGTTGTAGGTTGGGGCCTTGGAAAAGCAAGCGAAGTAACAACTGCTATCGGTAAAGGTGTTGATGCAGCTAAAAAGAACCTCGTGAAAATCCCGGTAATTAACGGGACAATCCCACACGAACAAACGGCTAAATTTGGCGGCGCCAATGTATTGTTAAAACCTGCTTCTTCGGGTACCGGAGTTAAGGCAGGTGGTGCAATGCGCGCTGTTTTAGAAAGTGTTGGGATACACGATATCCTGGCTAAATCGAAAGGCTCTTCAAATCCACACAACCTGGTAAAAGCAACAATGGCTGCTTTACTCGAGTTGAGAGACGCCAACACTGTTGCCCAGCATAGAGGTATTTCGTTACAAAAAGTTTTTAAAGGATAACACAGTTATGGCTAAAGTAATAGTTACACAAGTAAAAAGTAGCATAGGTTCTACAAAACGCCAAAAAGCAACATTGGAAGCATTGGGTTTGAAGAAACTGAATAAACCAAAGGAACACGAAGCTACCCCTCAGATTATTGGCATGGTCAATAAAATGAGGTATTTATTAAGTGTTGAAGAAGTAAAATAATATTTCAAATATCTGAATTATGAATTTGAGTAATTTACAACCTGCTCCGGGATCTACCAAAAGCGTAAAGCGTATTGGAAGAGGACAAGGATCAGGAAGGGGAGGAACATCCACACGCGGTCATAAGGGGCAAAAATCCAGATCCGGCTATTCACGAAAAATTGGTTTCGAAGGTGGTCAGATGCCTTTACAACGGGTAGTACCTAAATCGGGATTTAAAAATATTAACAGGGTGGAGTACAAAGCTGTCAACCTGGAAATGTTGCAGCTTTTAGCTGAAAAAAGGAACCTGACTTC
This sequence comes from Prolixibacteraceae bacterium, assembly GCA_018648265.1. Classification (GTDB taxonomy): domain Bacteria; phylum Bacteroidota; class Bacteroidia; order Bacteroidales; family Prolixibacteraceae; genus Draconibacterium. Next base: position 138,587 of record JABGRN010000001.1, read on the forward strand.
CATCGATCAAGATACATTGATAAGTGGGGGGATCGCATCAAAAAACGACAGGATTAAAATCCTTGGCGGAGGCACATTAAGTATAAAACTCGATGTTAAAGCACATGCTTTTTCGAAAACTGCCAAAGAAGCAATTGAAAAATTAGAAGGAACCACTGAAATACTGTAAACTGTAATGAAACGATTTATTGAAACCCTAAAGAATATTTATAAGATTGAAGACTTAAGGTTGCGGATAGGAACAACTTTGTTCTTTTTGTTAATTTACAGATTAGGATCTTTTGTTTCGCTTCCGGGAATCGATCCCGCTCAATTACAAAATTTGAAGAGTCAAACTTCAGACGGTTTGTTGGGCTTGATTGATATGTTTTCCGGAGGGGCCTTTTCGCAGGCATCTATATTTGCTTTAGGAATAATGCCGTATATTTCCGCTTCTATTGTGATTCAATTAATGGGAATCGCAGTACCCTATTTCCAGAGGTTGCAGAAAGAGGGAGAGTCGGGAAGAAGGAAAATTAACCAAATTACAAGGTATTTAACCGTGTTGATTTTGGTTTTCCAGGCACCGGCATACTTAACAAATCTGGTTTATCAGTTACCTGAAACAGCATTTGCAATGAAAGGTGCAATGTTTACCATTTCATCGGTACTCATTTTAACTGCCGGGTCGATGTTTGTTATGTGGTTAGGTGAACGAATTACCGAAAAAGGAATTGGTAATGGTATCTCACTTATCATTATGATTGGTATTATAGCACGTTTGCCCCAATCGATTGTGCAGGAATTTGCTATGCGTATCGAACAACAAGGTGGTGGATTAGTTATGTTCCTTATCGAGTTTGTTATCTTATTTCTGGTGTTTATGGCATCTATTCTCTTGGTTCAGGGAACACGCAGGATACCGGTGCAATATGCAAAACGGATTGTGGGCAACAAACAATACGGAGGTGTGCGTCAGTACATCCCTTTAAAAGTGAATGCTGCTGGTGTTATGCCAATTATTTTTGCCCAGGCAATTATGATGGTGCCAATTACACTTGTTGGCGTTGCCAATTCCGAAAATTTACGCGGTGTGGCAGCGGCCCTTTCAAACATTACTGGATTTTGGTATAATTTTTCACAATTTATGCTGGTTGTTGCTTTTACCTATTTTTATACGGCAATAACTATTAATCCTACGCAGATGGCCGAGGATATGAAAAAGAATGGTGGTTTTATCCCAGGTGTTAAACCGGGGAAAAGAACTGTCGAATTTCTTGATACTGTTATGTCGAGGATAACTTTGCCCGGATCGATTTTTCTGGGCTTGATTACTATTCTCCCGGCATTTGCAATGTTAATGGGGATTAATCAGTCGTTTGCCTATTTTTACGGGGGAACATCGCTGTTGATTCTTGTGGGGGTTGTGTTAGATACCTTGCAGCAAATCGAAAGTCACCTGTTAATGCGTCATTACGATGGTTTGATGAAATCAGGCCGGATTAAGGGACGTCCGGGTGTAATGTAAAGTTGGTTTATAACCTACCCTAAAAAAAAGGAACAGGTTTTATCCACGTTTAATTTTATTGAAATAGAAATTGTAAGAAAAAACAAATTTTATGGCAAAACAGGCTTCCATCGAACAAGATGGGAAAATTATAGAAGCATTATCAAATGCAATGTTTCGTGTTGAATTGGAAAATGGGCACATTATTACAGCTCATATTTCAGGTAAAATGCGAATGCACTATATCAAAATTTTGCCAGGTGATAAAGTAAAAGTGGAAATGTCGCCTTATGATTTAACAAAAGGTAGGATTACTTTTAGATATAAAAACTAAATAATTTTTATAATGAAAACCCGTGTTTCGGTAAAAAAGCGTAGCTCCGACTGCAAAATTATTCGCAGAAAGGGACGTTTGTATGTGATTAATAAAAAGAACCCTAAGTTTAAACAACGTCAGGGATAACAATTAATCTGTTAAAATTAAATTTATGGCACGTATAGTTGGTGTTGATATTCCAAATAATAAGAGAGGTGAGGTTGCACTTACCTATATTTATGGTATTGGTCGCAGCAGGGCAAACAGTATCCTTGAAGAAGCTGGCGTTGATAAAAGCTTAAAAGTAGAAGACTGGAACGATGATCAGTTTTCTGCGGTACGTAAAGTTATTAACGATAGTTTTAAAGTAGAGGGCGAACTCCGTTCAGAAGTTCAGTTGAATATAAAACGCTTAATGGACATAGGTAGTTACCGGGGTATCCGCCACCGTATTGGATTACCAGTACGCGGACAAAGTACTAAAAATAATGCCCGTACCCGTAAAGGGAAGCGTAAGACTGTTGCTAATAAAAAAATGGCCACTAAATAAGGAATTTGAATTATGGCAAAAAAGACAGGATCAAGTAAAAAAAGAACTGTTGTTGTGGAGGCAAACGGACAGGCGCACATCCACTCTTCTTTCAACAATATTATTATTACGCTGACAAATGCAAACGGTGAAGTAATATCGTGGTCGTCAGCTGGGAAAAAAGGATTTCGGGGTTCGAAAAAAAATACTCCTTACGCAGCTCAAATAGCTTCCGAGGAGTGTGGGAAAACTGCTTTCGACCTTGGGCTACGTAAAGTTAAAGTATTCGTTAAAGGGCCTGGCAACGGACGCGAATCGGCAATGAGGGCTTTGGGCAATGTTGGAATCCAGGTAACTGAGATTGTTGATGTTACGCCGCTCCCACACAATGGTTGCAGGCCTGCTAAAAGACGACGTGTATAATATTAAACAAAAAGATAATGGCAAGATATAGAGGACCAAAATCTAAAATAGCCCGTAAATTCGGTGAACCAATATTCGGATCCGATAAAGCGTTTGAACATAAGAACTATCCACCAGGGATGCATGGTTTATCTGCAAAGCGGAGAAAAAAATCGGAATATGGGTTACAGTTAAAAGAAAAGCAAAAAGCAAAATATACTTATGGAGTTTTAGAAAGACAATTCCGTACGCTGTTTAAAAAAGCCTCTTCTGCTAAAGGGGTAACAGGCGAAGTATTGTTGCAGTTGCTCGAAGCAAGGCTCGACAATGTGGTTTTCCGCATGGGTATTGCTAAAACACGGGCTGCAGCCCGTCAGTTTGTTTCGCACAAACATATTATTGTAAACGGAAACATAGTAAATATTCCTTCGTATTCGGTAAGACCTGGCGACCTGGTAGGCGTTAGGGAAAAATCAAAATCGTTGGAAGAAATTACAGACTCATTAAATTCGCGCCGGAGTTCAAGGTACGAGTGGTTGGAATGGAACAGCGAGCTTATGCACGGAAAATTCTTAAACAACCCCGAACGTGAAGAAATACCTGAAAACATAAAAGAACAGCTTATCGTAGAGTTGTATTCAAAATAATAAATTTATTTAGGTTATTATGGCAATATTAGCATTCCAAAAGCCTGACAAGGTTATAATGATAGAATCCGATGACAAATTCGGGAAATTCGAATTTCGTCCGTTGGAACCTGGATACGGTATTACAATTGGTAACGCATTACGTAGAATATTGTTATCATCGCTCGAAGGGTATGCAATTTCAACAATAAAAATTGGTGGTGTTGACCATGAATTTTCTGCGATCAAAGGTGTTATTGAAGATGTCACGGACATAATCTTAAGTTTAAAGCAGATTCGTTTTAAAAACGAGGTTGATGATTTCGATAGCGAAAAGGTGAACATTACTATTACGGGGCAGGAAGAATTTACTGCCGGCGATATTAATAAGTTTATGACCGGGTTTAGGGTGTTAAATCCTGAACTGGTAATTTGCCGGATGGAACCTGACGTAAAAATTCAAATGGAATTAACCATTAGCAAGGGGCGCGGTTATGTCCCTTCGGTTGAAAATAAACCGGTTGAGCCTGATTTAGAGGTAATTGCAATTGATTCTATTTTTACGCCAATCAAAAAAGTAAAATACACTGTCGAGAATTATCGTGTTGAACAAAAAACCGACTACGAAAAATTGATTTTGGATATTACAACAGATGGCTCAGTCCAACCGAAAGAAGCGCTCAAAGAAGCAGCAAAAATCCTGATTTATCATTTCATGTTATTTTCCGATGAGAAAATTACCATCGATTCTGATGAAAAATTTGCAAATGAAGAATTTGACGAGGAAGTGCTTCACATGCGGCAGCTACTAAAAACTAAATTAGTTGACATGGATTTGTCAGTGCGTGCATTAAATTGCTTAAAAGCCGCCGATGTGGATACATTGGGCGATTTGGTAACTTATAACCGCAATGATTTACTTAAATTCAGGAATTTTGGGAAAAAATCGCTTACTGAATTAGATGACCTTTTGGATAACATGGGGCTCAATTTTGGAATGGATATTACTAAGTTTAAACTTGACAAGGAATAACAGGCAATGAGACATAATAAAAAATTTAATCATTTAGGCCGTACAAGTGCACACAGAAAGGCGATGTTGGCAAACATGGCAAGTTCTCTGATAGGACACAAAAGAATCTCAACTACACTTGCAAAAGCCAAAGCTTTAAGGAAGTATGTTGAGCCATTAATCACAAAAAGCAAAAGCGACACGACACATTCACGTAGGGTTGTATTTAGCTATTTGCAAGATAAAGACGCTGTTTCTGAATTATTCAGGGAAATTGCAGGTAAAGTTGCTGATAGGCCTGGAGGTTATACCCGAATTTTAAAAACCGGGAATCGTTTGGGAGACAATGCTGAAATGTGTATTATCGAATTGGTTGACTACAACGAAACAATGTTGGCAGCAAAAGAAGAAACAGCAAAACCGAAAAAACGCCGTTCGCGCCGTGGTGGTGCTAAAAAGGTTGAAACAGCAGAATCTGTTACCGAAACAGCAGTTGCTGATGAAGTAGAAGTTGTTGAAGATGTACAACCACTCGAAGAAACTGAAGCTGTTGCTGAAACCGAAGTAAAAGCTGAAGATGAAGCTGAGGAGCCTAAAGTTGAAAAAGATTCAGCAGAAGAAAAGAAAGAAGAATAATTGAATTCTTTTATATATTGAAAGCCGGACTGAAAAGCCCGGCTTTTTTACTGCCTGCTATTTGTATGAATATTCTGCATTCAACATAAACTTTTCCCGAGCTTCTTTTCGGGGTGTACCAATCCAGTCGGCTTCATTAAAATATGTCGAAGTGTCCCAAATAATTTCTCCACCAGTTTCTCTCGGATCTTCAGTGGATACTAAATATTCTTTCAATTGGGCTGCAAGTTGTTTTTTAATATTCTGATATTCATCTGAATAAGCCACATTGTTCATCTGGAAAGGATCATTTTTCAAATCAAATAATTCTTCTTTGGGACGTTTCATAAAAGCCTGTTCATAAAGAATTTTTACTTTCGGGTCGTTTTTATTTTCCATCATAAATTCCTTTGCCGGGCTGAAATATTGTAACATGTGCCCATCGATGTCGCCAAAAAGTGGAGGATCGCCGGCAGGCCAGCGGTCAGGCTCGTAATTATGAATGTATAAAAAATCGTCAGTGCGAATTGCACGTCCCGGATATCCAAATCCTCCTTTTCGTGCCATTGCATGACGTTCGCGTGCAATAAAAACCTGAGTGCGTTCCGAATCTACTCGACCTTCTTTTTCAGTTAATAAAACATTCTTTAAACTTTTTGATGTCATTATTTCAGGGATTTCTTCTTCCGCAAATTCAAGAAAAGTAGCTGCCAAATCGTTGAGACTAACGAAATCAGTGACTACCCTGTTTCCCGGAATATTATTGGGCCACGAAATAATTAAAGGTACTTTTGTTCCAAAATCATATAAATTGGCAAGTCCCCGCGGCATCATCCAACCATTATCGGCACAAACAACAATTATTGTATTTTTTGCCATTCCATTTTTTTCAATCAGTTTAATTGCCTCTGCAACCTGTTTGTCGAAATTCATTATTTCATTGTAATAGTCGCAAATATCAGAACGAACATCGTATGAATCGGGCAAATAAGGTGGAACAAATACACTGTCGATTTGGAGTCCTGCTTTCTCGGCTGCTCCATATTCAAAAGGCCGGTGTGGTTTTTTCGAGGAAAAAAGGTAACTCCATGGTTTATTGTCAATGTTTTGTTCCAGAAATTCACCAAAATTAAGAAAAGTGGTTCCAGCCGGATTTTTATCTCTGCCGCCAGCTTCATAATTTCCGGGTCCCCAACCTTTTCTGTCGTGCCCGGTAAAATATCCGGCTTCTTCCAAAATATCCTGGTATGTTGGAATTGTATTGGAAAGGGTACTCCACAAATTAGCACCTTCGCCAAGCCGCCAAATTTCCTGCCCTGCCAACATTGCACCTCGGGCAGGTGTACAAGAAGGTGAAGCACAAAATGCATTGGTAAATCTAACGCCATTTTCGGCAATCTTATCAATTGCAGGGCTTTTTACTGTCTTGTCGCCATAACAACCCAAATGCTCAGAATAATGGTTGTCCGACATCAAAACTAAAATGTTTGGCTTAATTTCTGAATCATCAGTTGTTACTTTACAAGAATACAAACTGACAATAATTAGTAGGGAAAATACCCAATACAACGGTTTAATCATATTTTGTGGTTTACAGATTTTTCGATCAATTCACTTTAAAGATAAGTGGTTTTTTTATAACTTTTTTAGATGTCAATTATTTATTTGAATGTTATCTAATTTTATTGTATTAATTTTAGTCAGCTAAATTCAACAAAAAAACTCTTTAAATTTTAATTATTATGAATACTTCTAAAAAATCAAATTCGATTTCAAGGCGTAAATTTATTGGAACAAGCACAGCTGCAACTGCAGCTTTATCGTTTATACCTATGAGTTTTGGATGCAACAGTGCATCGTCAGCTAAACCCAATTCAAAATTTGGTGGTGTACAAATTGGCGCTATTACCTATAGTTGGCGAAGTATGCCAAGCACAGCCGAAGATATTTTAAAGTATTGTTTAGAAGCCGGAATTAGTTCGATTGAATTGATGGGGAATGTGGCAGAACAATTTGCCGGAATTCCACAGGGACCGGCTCGTCCACCACGTGGAGTTCAACTTTCTGATGAAGAAAGAGATAAATTACAAAAAGCGAGAGAAGAAGCCGCAGCTTTGCAAAAAGAGTGGCGGCTTTCGGCTTCGATGGATAAATTTAAAGAGCTTCGGAAAATGTATAACAAAGCCGGTGTGAATATTCATATTGCAAAATTTGCCCCGGCACGGTGGACAGATGAAGAAATTGACTACGCTTTTAATGCTGCGAAAGCTTTGGGAGCAAAAGGAATTACTAATGAAATTGGCGATGAAGCGTGCAAACGGCTTGGTAAATTTGCCGAGAAACACGATATGTTCGCGATTTATCACAACCACGCTCAACCCGGCCAACCCGGTTTTAGCTTCGACGAATTTTTAGCGCATTCACCAAATAATATGCTGAATTTCGATGCAGGACATTATTTTGGTGCCACTGGCTTTCATCCAAATAAAATTATTGAACGCTTGCACGACCGTATTTTTAGTATTCATTTAAAAGATAAAACTGGTAAAAATTCAGATCCGGCAAATACAAATATGCCATGGGGCGAAGGTGAAACTCCTGTAGCCGATATTTTAAAACTGGTTCAAAAAAATAACTGGCCTATTTATTTCGATATTGAATTGGAATATCAGGTTCCCGAAGATTCGGATGCACAAAAAGAGGTTATTAAATGTGTAGAGTATTGTAAGAATATTTTGGTTTAGACCAATTGCATAAATGCATGAAGGTTTAAATGCATAAATGTTATAAAAATTAGAGCTGCGGTTAACCGTGGCTCTTTTTTTATACTGTTCACTGCGACTGTTCACTGCGACTGTTCACTGCGACTAAAAACGCTCCCCCCACCACTTTTTAAGTCTTTCTAAAATTTTGATTTCCGATGCATTTTGTTGAGGATGATAAATTCGTTCGTTTATTATTTCTTTGGGAAGGAAATCCTGCTCGGCAAAATTCCCTTCGTACGAATGTGAATATTTGTAGTCTTTTCCGTATCCAATTTCCTTCATTAATTTTGTTGGTGCATTTCTAATGTGCAATGGAACAGGCAAATTTCCGGTTTGTTTAACCAATGTTTGTGCATCTTTTATTGCTGAATAGGCTGAATTACTTTTCGGCGAAGTTGCCAGATAAATTACACATTCTGAAAGAATAATCCGGGATTCAGGATTACCAATTTTATGAACAGCATCAAACGTACTTTGCGCTAACAGCAAGGCATTTGGATTTGCCAAACCAACATCTTCGGCAGCTAAAATTACCAATCTGCGTGCAATAAATTTTACATCTTCCCCACCTTCAATCATTCTCGCAAGCCAATAAACTGCTGCATCGGGGTCGCTACCTCGAATACTTTTTATAAAAGCAGAAATTATGTCGTAATGCATTTCGCCCTGCTTGTCGTAAATAGCCAGGTTCTTCTGCAGTCGATCGATAACTTTTTTATTTGTAATAACAATTTTTTCACTTTCCTCAGCCAAAACAACCAATTCCAAAACGTTTAGCAATTTTCGTGCATCGCCTCCTGAAAAACGCAACATAGCCTGATTTTCGCGGATTGTAATTTTCTTCTTTTTAAGATCGGTATCTTTTTTAACAGCAAGCTTTATAATTTTTAATAATCCGTCTTTGTCGAGTGGTTTTAAAATATATACCTGGCAGCGTGAAAGTAGCGGGGAGATAACTTCAAATGAAGGATTTTCTGTAGTCGCCCCAATAAGTGTGATAGTACCATTTTCAACTGCTCCTAAAAGCGAATCTTGCTGCGATTTACTAAAACGGTGAATCTCATCGATAAATAAAATAGGATTTGGCCGGTTGAAGAATTGCTGTTTTTTTGCTTTTTCAATTACTTCGCGAATGTCTTTTACACCCGAGTTTATTGCACTAAGAGTATAAAACGGGCGTTCGAGCGTATTTGCAATAATCTTTGCCAATGTAGTTTTTCCGACTCCTGGCGGTCCCCACAAAATGTGCGATGAAATATTACCCGACTCAATCATTTGCCGCAACACTGCATTTTTTCCAACCAGGTGTTCCTGCCCAATATAGTCGTCGAGGGTTTTTGGTCGCAATCGTTCTGCAAGTGGTTGGTTGCTCATAATTATTGAGTTTCGAGTTTAAAGTGAAAAGTTTCAAGTTAAACAAAAAAGTTTCGAGTGGTAAAAATAGGTAAATATGTTTATTCGAGGTAATGAATTTAAACTTTGATGAAGGTTGTGGTTGTACGTGCAAAGTATTTTTTTTTGCTGAACCCATATTACGTGGAAGGAATGAAGTAAAGATAAACTTAGTTTGGCATCTTAACAATTCAAGACTTTATTAATTATTTTATGGCCGGAATAATGTAGTTATTTAATAAACGTTCGGGAGTACGCATTTGAAGATCGTCTCCATCGGTAAACTGGTTATTAAAAACAACTACTAAATCGTTTTCTGGAATTATAATTAACCATTGCCCGGCGTAGCCAACTGCCGAGTACGAATTTTGGTTGCTCACCCACCAATGGTAACCGTAATAATAGTTGGGTATGTATTTTCGATTGATATGTTTTTGTTGCGAAGTCTCAACCCAATTTTCAGGAACTATTTGGTTTCCATCCCACATACCGTTTTTAAGGAACAGGTAACCAAATTTAGCCAAATCACGAGGTTTTAACTTTGCACCATTTCCACCATAAGTTATCCCCCGATTATCAATTGGCCAATAATAATCTTTAATTCCCAAGGGTTTAAAGATATTTTTCAGGGCAAATGAATCTGTTTTTGTTCCTGTACTCTTTTCAATTATTGCAGATAGTAAATGCGAAATACCAGTGTTGTAACTGTATTCTTCTCCGGGTGATGTAATAGTAGGACGATCGAGAACAAATTTAACCTTATCATCACTTGATATCCATTGCCTGTACGTATTTCTTTCATCGCTGTAAAGATATTCAACTTCGTACCATTCGAGACCTGCACTCATTGTTAGCAAATGTTTTAAGGTAATTTGCTGTTTTTCGCTGGTCATGTTTTCAATTTCATATTCCGGGAAATAACTTGTCATTAAAGTATTCTCATTCGAAATATATCCCTGTTCAATTGCAATGCCCAGAAGGGCAGAAGTTATGCTTTTGGTGCAGGAATGAATCCGGTGCAGGCTGTCGATTCCATAATCACCTGAATAGTATTGTTCTGCGATAATATATCCGTTTTTTACAACTACAACACTATGAACATCAATATGCAGTTCCAGCAAGAGCTGAATATCATCGTTTAGTTCATCCAATTTTTCAGAGTCCATTCCAACTTCTTCTGGAGTGCATGTTCTCCATTCTTCGGTAGGCCAGTAATCTCCGATCCATGTTCCGGTTGAAATAAATCCGGATGTTGAAATGGGCAAATTTGTTTCTTCTTTTTCGCAACTGAACAGAAAAAATAGAAACAATATTGTTAAGAGTAGTATGAGTTTTTTAGTTTTCACTATTTTAATTTTATGAATTACTATTCTAATTTAAAACCGTATTCTATAAGTTAACATGGGAATTAAAGGATTTTGATATTCCTTTTTGAAATCATTAATACTATTATCCCAATATTCTTTTAGCATATTTTTACGGTTAGTTACGTTAATAATATCGATGTGCCACTCGCTGGTGTATTTTGGTTTGTTCTGCGTAAACTTAAGTTGCAAGTCGATGCGAAAATAGTCTGATGCTTTTTCTGTATATCCATTGTCCCAGATACGAACCTGGCGGCCCTGGGCAAGAGATTGTTCTTTGTCGATTGGAAGATGACGAATTCCACCTGCCAGAATATACCGGGTACTGGCGCTTAGAATATTCTGTTTCCCTTTCCCCACTTTAAATTCTTTTCCAAACAGGCCGTTTGAAGCATAAGTTCCATCGTATCTTGTGTGAAGTTCAATACCGGGTTTATTCTTGAATTTAGATTCATAGAGTGTGCCGTTTATAAGAAAATAATAACCGTTAGAAATAAATTTTTCCAATGTTAGTTCAATCCCCTTGTTGTACGCCGTTCCATAATTTGTAAGAATATTCCCTTCAAAACCATAATCGGAATTTATTGTGGAAAAATAGGGTGGGAACGGATACGCGGGAATATCGTACAGAGATTGATAATATGCTTCTGCTTTGAGGTGAAGAAAATCTGAAATCAGGAAGTTGTAACCAATTACATAATGTTTTGCTTTAGTTAATTCAAGATCCAGGTTTGGTTGAATAACTGCCCCATCGTGCAAAGTGATTTTTCCTGAATACAATGTCATTGATTCTTTTCGGCTGTGAACTCCAAAACCTCCACTAAGAATGTGTCGCGGATGAGCTTTCCATTGCACACCAAATCTTGGTTCAATTGAATAATTATTGTTTAAATAGAATTGTAAAAAGTGAATTCCTGAGTTCAAAGTTAATGCATCGTTTATCCGGTATTTCCAGTTTAAGTAAGTTTGAAGTGTGGCTGCGTTCTTTTTTGAATCGACGTATGAAAATTCATAGTTTTTATTTCCGTAGTCAGGGTTGTCAGGATTAGAATACCAATTAAACAAGGTGTCAGAAAACCAGCCAATGTATGAATTATTGAATGCCATTTCATAAATTATCCCGGCTTTTATTTTATGTTTTGTATTAAACTTTTTGTTGATACTGATGGAAACTTTAGCGGTATAATCTCTAACATTGGTATTCCAAACCCGGTTAATTGGAGTTTCTTCCGTTCCCATATTGTATTCCTCATCCCAGGAATATTTCCAGCCCGAAAAGGAGATTACGCTTTTTACGAAAGTTTTTGGATTAAGCGTATAACTATTTGAAATACCAATGGTTGTCATATTCGAGTTCATTATGTACCCGCTTTCTCCTGTTTCGTGGCTTAACCCGCCAATTCCAAAAACAGAAAACACACCTGTTTTTTTTGTGGGGTGGTATATTTTAAACGAGAGATCCTGAAAATCAGGAACGCTCAATAAAGGAACTCCCAACCGTTGAAATAATCGTAAAGTACTGTATCTGTATTGTGCAATATAAGTTGTATTTGTATTTTTTTTCAATGGTCCTTCAACCATTATTTCAGAGCCAATTAAACTAACTTGTATTGTTTTTTCGTGTTTTTCGTTATTGCCGTTTCTTAACCTGAGATCGAAAACCCCGGATAAAGCATTGCCATATTCAGCCGGAAAAGCACTTGTTAAAAAGTCGGATCCGGCAATCATGTTATTACTTATTACGCTTACCCCGCCACCGGATGCACCAATGTCGGCAAAGTGATTCAAATTTGGGATTTCTATTCCTTCCAATCTCCATTGTAATCCTTTTGGGCTGTTCCCGCGTATTACAATGTGGTTTTTTCCATCGTTGGTTGAGACGACACCAGGGAACGAAAGTGCAGTTCTGGAAATATCGGACATTGAACCTGGAAAATTTTCAATCTCGTTTGCAGAAAAACTTCGCCCGCTTACCATTGCCAGGTTATTAATAGGTTTTGACTTGTTATTTGAAAATGGAATTTTTACTTCCGAAAGATTTACCACCGATTCTTCCATCTCAACCATTACCACATACTCTTTTCCTGATGCAACTAAAATATTTGAAATTGATTTGGGGCCGTATCCGATACATGAGAATCTCAAATTATGTCTTCCAATGGGAACTTTTTCAAATTTAAAATATCCATTTTCATTGGTAATGGTTCCGGTTAATGGAGCTACGGAATCGAGGACTATATTTACATTTATTAAAGGCAATTTTGAATCTAAATCAATAATCCTTCCCCTAATAGTTTGTTTCGGTATATTTTTAAAAGGTCGTGGAGTAAAGGGAATGATTAGAATTTTATTACCCTGTTCAACAAATTTAAGCGAGTCGCCTTTAAAGATATGTTCCAGATGTTTTCTTACATTTTGTTTTTCTGCTGATATTTGAACTCCCTTTTCCAAAGGAACATCTTGTCCAAAACTGAATGAAAATCCACCTGAATTCCTTAATTCTTCCAAGAATATTTTTACAGTTGTTGTGTGTTCTTTAAATTTTAACTCCTTGTCGAGCAGCGGAGTTTGTGAAAAAGAAGAATTAATAAAACCGAAATGAATAGTAAATAGAATAATCAGTTTAAAAGAAATATTATTTCTTTGGGATTTTATAATTGATATGATTCCAAAACGTTTCATTACAAATTTTAATGGGGTTTGTGAATAACAATTTTTTCTTTTGCTACCGTATAATCGAGGTTTAAAACAAGTTTAATTTCATCAAGAACATTTTTCAGTTTCTGGTTATCGATTGTGCTGGAAAAGCGGATTTCTTTGTTTTCTAATCCTTCTACAATAACTGTCCTGTCGTAAAACTGCGAGAGTGCTTTACATACATTTTCAATTTTCTCTTCCTCAAAAAATATCACTCCTGTTCTCCAGCTTAAAAAGTTTTTATCTTTCTCGCGGTTTTTCGAAATGATTCCATCTTGTAAAAGTGCATTCTCATCTTTTGTGAGAATCGTTTTTTCATTTTCTTTTTCAGGAGTATAAAAAGCAACTTTGCCACTTAAGACATTAATATCAACAAAACCATTTTCTTTTTCAGAATTAATATTAAACGAAGTTCCGAGTACTTCAACAACTGCCTGTTCATTAATATTTATTTGAAATCTTTTCGTGGGATTTTTTACTACTTCAAAAAATCCTTCGCCACTTAAACTTACCAACCTTTGATTTCTTTTAAATTTTTCGGGATAAGCCAGTTCTGAATTTTTATTAAGAAAGACAGTTGAACCATCGGGGAGAGTGATTTCTTTTTTGAATTCACCGGTTTCAACAAAAATCATTTCGGGGGTTGTAATTAAATATTGTTTCGATAAAATTCCAATTCCCAATAAAATAATAATTGTGGCTGCTATTTTCCAGAATTGAATTTTGTTTCGTTTAAACGTCGATGATTTTAACTTATCCTGTGCAAAATTCATCCTCTGTTTGGTCTTTTGCCAATCTTTATCAACGTCAATCGATTCAATAGATAAAAGGTTATTTGAATGATCCCAAAGCTTTTTGGTTTCGTCAAACAATTTCTTGTTTTCAGGATTTTCATTCAACCAGTTTATAAATTTTTTGTGGTCACTGTTTGTGAATTCACCATTAAGAAATTTTATAATAGCGTTCTCGCCGGAATGATATTTTGAATTGTTTTTCATGGTACTTTCTAGTATGACAATTGAAAATTTGCTTACACGTATCTACAACACAAAAAATAAGTCTGGAGTTGTGACGTACTTGAAAGATTTAAACGTCATGCTGAATTTATTTCGGCATCTATTTCTAATAAAACTTAGAAATCCACGTCCTTTGGGCGTGGTAATGTTCTTTGGGCTTTGGCATTAATTAAATGGAATGTTTCAGGTTACAGGTTTCAAGTTTAAGTGGCAAAGAACCTGTAACTTGTAACCTGTAACAAGGGTTGGAGAGGGCTTTCAAGTGCGAGAAAAGGCTTTGCCTTTTGGCTTTTGACAAACCACCTTCTTATACCAATTATACTTTGAAATGCCGCATGGCAATTTCGAAGTTTATAATGGTTAATGCCGATACTACAACAAAGGAGTATGCTGAGTAAAACGAAAGTATGTGACATTTGGTTGTTAAATCGGTATTAGAGGGTGGTGGTTGATTATTCAGATTCCGAAACAAGTTCGTAAAGACGTTTGAGTGGATACTTGAAGTACAAATGAGATTTTATTATTTGACTTTTAATCGGTTTACGTCTTGAAATAATCTTTTAAACTATTCCTTAATATTTTCAGTGCTTTTGAAATTTGAGTTTCTACAGTTCGTTTGGAGATATTCAAAGTCTCTGCAATTTCCTGATTGGTATTCCCGTCTATTCTGCTCATTCTGAAAATTTTGTTGCATTGCAAGGGTAACTTTTTTACAACGCGAAAAATCTGGTATTCAAGTTCGGCTTCCCTGAATTTATCTTCAATATTATTATTCGTTTCGCAGCTAATTTTTATATTGTCAAGGTGCTTTTCATTCAACTGAATATGTTTTATGTGATTCAAACACCTGTTTCTTACAGACTGAAAAAGATAAGATTCAAGTGAAGTGGTTATAATTAATGAATCGCGGATTTCAAATAAATGCACAAAAAAATCCTGGACAACTTCTTTTGCTGTATCCAAATCGTTTACATATTTGGCTGCAAACAAGGAAAGAGAAATATAATACTCGTTAAATAATTGATTATACGAACTTTCGCGGCCTGCCTTAATTCCTTTAATTATTTTATGGTCACGAGTTTTCAAAACATTTTAATTATTCATTACATTTTTTTAGCAATGTAACTTATTGAATATTAGTTTTAAAAACCGAAATTTTATTACAGAATTTTCTTATTGAGATTTTTAGCTTTATTTAATGAAAGCTTTAAATACATACATCACTGAGGAATTAACTGAAATTATAGAAGTAGAATTATAAAATATTGGGTTAAAGTTTTTTTATTACTTCCGGTACAATTTCTCCCGAAGAACTTTAATTCTTTCGTCTTCAATATATTCATCGTATTCCATCAATTTATCGATTGTGCCGTTTGGCGTAAGTTCGATAATCCGGTTGCTAACTGATTGAATAAATTCGTGATCGTGAGATGACATAAAAATATTTCCCGGATATTTTAACAGGTTATTATTAAATGCCTGGATAGATTCCAGATCGAGATGATTTGTAGGTGTATCTAAAACCAAAACATTTGGATCCAATAACATCATTTTCGAAATCATACAACGCATTTTCTCGCCACCTGATAATACTTCAACCCGTTTATAAATTTCGTCTCCAGCAAATAACATTTTTCCTAAATACCCCCTGATATAAAATTCTGTAGTATCGGTTGTAAACTGGCAAAGCCAATCGAAAAGGCTTAATTCGCTTCTGAAAAATTCTGAATTATCAATTGGTAAATATGCAGATGTAATTGTCTGGCCCCACTTATATGTACCTGAATCGGCTTTTTGTTTTCCGTTTATAATCTCAAAAAAAGCGGTCATCGCCCGTGGATCTCTCGAAAGAAATACAATTTTTTCGCCTTTATTGGCTGAAAAATTTACGTCGCTAAATAGAACTTTACCATCAATACTTGCACTCAACCCGCTAACGTCAAGAATTTTGTCGCCAGCTTCCCGTTCAGGGGTAAAAATAATACCCGGATATTTTCTTGTTGAAGCCTGAATGTCTTCAATATTTAATTTTTCGATCATTTTTTTGCGACTGGTTGCCTGTTTCGATTTTGCAACATTTGCACTAAAACGTGAAATAAATTCCTGTAGCTCTTTCTTCTTTTCTTCGGCTTTTTTGTTTTGTGCTTTTTGTTGTCTTAAGGCAAGCTGGCTGCTTTGATACCAAAAACTGTAATTCCCGGCAAACATTTGTATTTTGCCAAAGTCAATATCAATTGTATGCGTACTTATTGCATCTAAAAAGTGTCTGTCGTGAGAAACAACCAAAACCGTGTTTTCGTAATTAGCGAGGTAGTTTTCCAGCCACACCACTGTTTCGAGATCGAGGTCGTTTGTCGGCTCATCGAGCAGTAAATTGTCGGGGTTTCCAAAAAGTGCCTGGGCAAGCAAAACCCTAACTTTTTGATTTCCACTCATGTCTTTCATCAATGTATAATGAAATTCCTCTTTAATTCCCAAATTACTTAATAATGTAGCTGCATCATTTTCGGCATTCCAGCCGTTCATGTCTCCAAATTTTTGCTCTAAATCAGCAGCTTTCATTCCATCTTCGTCAGAAAAATCGGGTTTGGCATACAGCGCATCTTTTTCCTGAATGATGTCCCAAAGTTGGGAGTACCCTTTCATAACAGCGTTTAGCACAGTAAATTCGTCGAAAGCAAAGTGATCCTGGCTTAAAACAGAAAGTCGCTCTCCAGGGCCCAAACTTATATGACCGGCAGTTGCATCAATTTCACCCGAAATTGCTTTTAAAAATGTCGATTTCCCTGCACCGTTTGCTCCAATCACCCCGTAGCAGTTTCCTGCCATAAACTTCATATTTACATCCTGGAACAATATTCTTTTACCAAATTGAATTCTTAAATCTGCAACTGTAATCATCTGTATAATTGATTTTTAGATCTTTATTTTTTGAAAAGTTTGCAAAACTAAGCATTAATTTACATTTATCGTATAATTGTTTATGAAAGAGGTTATTAGTAATAGAATTATTAACAGTGTGTTGATGTGATAAATAAATTGAGTGATTTCTGGCTCAATAAACCCAGACAATTGTCTTTCTAATTTAATTTGCTGAATTCTGCGGAAAACATTAATTAGAGCTTCTAAGAAAACTATGTATTTTTCAAGTGTTTTTTAGAAAATGTCAAGAACAAGGCTTGCGAAATATTGAAAATCAAGGAGTTTACTTTCGTAAATGACTGTTTTCAAGATGAGCATAACGCATTTATTGGCGTTTTCTAAGAGACACTAATTAGTAAACTATATCTTTGCACCGCATGAATAATTACGATGTAATAATAGTAGGAGCGGGACCAGCTGGATTGTTGGCTGCGGGCAGAGCTGCCGAGTTGGGTGGCAAAGTTTTGGTGTTGGAAAAAATGCGTTCAGAAGGCCGCAAATTGTTAATTACAGGAAAAGGCCGGTGCAACATTACCAACGATGCAGCCATTGGCGAATTTATTACTCATGTATTTCCAAATGGTAAGTTTTTACGAAATGCTTTTTCACAGTTTTTTTCGAAGGATATTATTGAATTACTGGAAAAATACGGAGTTGAAGTTACCTTGGAACGTGGTGGACGTTATTTTCCAACAAGCAATAAATCGTTGGATATTTTGCGGGCTCTGTTAAAATGGGTGAATGATTTGGGAGTTGAAATTCAAACCGGATATCGTGTTGAAAAGGTTGTTGTTGAAGATAGCGCAGTAAAAGGTGTTCGCGCAAATGGAGAGGTTTTTTTATCTGAAAAAGTAATTCTGGCAACCGGAGGTAAATCGTATCCGGCAACCGGCTCAACCGGTGATGGTTATGATTTGGCAAGACAAGTTGGGCATAAAATTGAGAAGCCAATTCCTGCACTTGTTCCATTGGAAACCAAAGGCAGTGTTGCCCAAAAATTACAGGGGTTGAATCTAAAAAATGTAAAAGCTGTGGTTTGGGTGAATGGGAAAAAAGCCGGAGAAGCTTTTGGCGAAATGATTTTTACGCACTTTGGTTTGTCGGGACCAATAATTTTGACACTCAGCAGAATTGTTGTGAAAGCATTACAAAACGAAGATAAAGTTGAGATTACAATTGATTTGAAACCGGCTCTCGATGAGCAAAAACTAGACAGACGTTTGCAGCGCGATTTAAATGAATTTGGCAAAAAACAAATCAGTAATATATTTCGAAATTGGTTGCCGTCATCAATGATTCCTGTTTTTATTGAATTGCTGGAAATAGAACCTGAAAAAGAATGTCATCAGATTTCGGGAAAAGAACGGAAACAAATTCGTCATCTGTTAAAAAATATGCGCTTTGAAATTTCTCATAATCGCTCGTTTAAGGAGGCAATTATTACTGCCGGCGGTATTTTAACCAACGAAATCAGACCAAAAACGATGGAGTCGAAAGTTGTATCTGGGTTGTATTTTGCAGGCGAAATGATTGATTTAGACGCTGAAACCGGAGGTTATAATTTGCAAATTGCATATTCAACCGGCTGGCTAGCTGGGAATAGTCTGTTGGATTAGTAGGAAAGTCACAGTTTTCAGTGACAGTCGCAGTGGAAAAAAAGAAAGTGACAGTCGCAGTTGGGAGTCCCAAAGGGGCGAAAGCTAACAGCCCGGGGCAACGCCCTGGGATTGAATAAACATGTCTTTACAATTGCCCCACGTATAGATATTTTTGAAAATGTACAATTGCATGGGGCAAAATTATGTATTCAATTTAGGATGTAATCCCAGTCGCAGAGGAGAAAATAAAAAATTAGGAAAGTCGCAGTGTCAGAGAACAGTCTCTGAAAAGAAAATCTCCATCGCAGTCTCAATTTTCAGTGTAACTTGAAACTTTGAATTTTGAACGCTAAACCCAGAACTAATTCTCGGGAACTATCTTTTTCACCCTGCCTACTTCACCAGTTTCCAATAAAACTTTTATTCCGTGTGGATGATTTGGCGATTTGGTAAGGATTCGTTTTACAATTCCATCGGTTAGTTCTCCAGTTCTTTGGTGGTGTTTTTGAACTATTTCTACTTCAAAACCAACTTCAATATTTTTTCTGTTACTGCCATCCATAATTTTAATCAATCTATTTTTTCCAGTTCAACCCAAAAAGGGAATATATTTTTTCCTTTTGTTGAATAGAATGGAATTAAATCGCAATCCATTTTAGGGAAGTGGATATTTTTCATTTCAATAATATCGGTGTTGATGGTTTCGTTTTGCATTTGGTTAATAATTGCCCCTGCTTCCAGACTCATTTTTCCTGTTGATTCAAGAGGTTTTATAAATTTGAACTTCACGTTATAATTTCCTTCTACGATGCTAACTTTCCATTTTCCATAAATCTCTTCTTGTGACCAAATTCCACGGGCTCCATCGGCATCGTTTCTATTTAAAATTATTGGGTTTTCGTGTTTGCTTCCAACAATTATATGTTGTGGATTTACCAGATTCTCCGAATTAATAAGTTCGGTGTAAAATTTGTCAAGCTCAGATTTTATTTCGTTTGCAACACTTTTGTTTATTAATACAATGTTGTTTTGTTCGTAGGGGTCTTCTTCAATATCAAATAGCTCAAAATCTTCAATAGCTGCGTTGTAATCGTTATGTCCAACCAATTTATATTTTCCTTTTTGAAGTGCGATGTTATTGTACAATTCAGGGTAACGACGCGTCCAGTAGAAAAACAGCGAACGATTCGCCCATTCAATTTTTTCATCATTAATAAGAGGTAAAAAACTTTTCCCATCAATTTTTTTATCTGGCAGATTTACATTACAAATTTCAGAGAGTGTTGGTAAAATATCGATATGCGCAGTTGTTGTTTCAATGTCTTTTTCTCCCTCGAAAAGTGCCGGGTATCTCAGGTAAAAAGGAACCCGAACACCGCCACGAAATACACTACCTTTTCGTCCACGCATTCCTGCAACATAGCGGGTTTGTTGCGGGCCATTATCCGTCATAAAAATTACAAGGGTATTGTCAGTTATATTTAAATCATCTAATTTTTGCAATAATTTACCTACATTATCATCAATGTTAGTTACCATTGCATACACTTTTCTGGCGTCTTCTTTATTTTTTTCACTCATTTCAACAAATGGGCGGTCGTCGTTTTCAAAGCCCGAACTTGGGTCGATGTTTTTGTACATCTGGTAATATTTATCAGGTACTTGCAAAGGAGTGTGCGGAGCGTTAAAAGAGAGGTAACAGAAAAATGGTTTTTGATGATTTCTTTCGATAAAATCAATGGCTTGTTCAGCAAATATATCGGAGCAATAACCTTCGTAAGCTTCAGTTTTTCCATTGTGCCAAAGTATGGGGTCGAAATAACTTTTGTCTTTTTGGTAATAAGTTGTAATGTCGCCAACTTGTCCCATTCCGCCAGCTAAATGAATAACAGACTCATCGAAACCCTGGTCTTTTGGTCGAGAAGGATAATTATCGCCCAAATGCCATTTGCCAAAAATACCGGTTTTATAATTTGCCTGTTTTAGCATTTCGGCAATGGTAACTTCGTTTGTCGCCATTGTTGCGCCACCGTTGTAAGTGTCTCTTACTCCGGTACGCAAAGAAAATCGCCCGGTCATTAAACTTGAGCGTGTAGGTGCACAAACCGGCGAAACATAAAATTTATTGAAGCGGATATTTTCGCTTGCAAACTTATCAATAACCGGAGTTTTTACATGTGGATTTCCGGTGATTCCCAAATCTCCGTAACCCTGGTCGTCGGTTATAATTATTATAACATTGGGTTGAGTTTTTTCCTGTGCGGAACTGAAACATGCAGTTGCCAAAATGAATGAGGCAGTAATAATAAAATATTTAATATTCATAACCTGGTTAAAATTTGTAGTTAATTATTTGGTTAGTTCTTTTCTAATTTCAGGTGCTAATATATTATAACCATTTGAATTTGGATGCAATCCATCCAAAAAAAGAGATTCATCAATATTCCCATTAATATCTAAAAGAACACTGCCAGGGTCAATAAAACTAATATTTTCCATTCCGGCAAGTTGAGCAATGTCTAAATTTATTTCATAAATCCGTTTCTCATAATCTCTTCTGGGATACAATGCAATCATTAAAATTTTAGCATGTGGTTGCCTATTTTTTATTGATTGTATGACCAATTTCAACCCACTAATAATTTCCTCGTTTGTATTTAAATGCAAATTATTTGTACCCAGATTAACGACTATTTGTTCTGCATTAAAACCATCCAATTCATCGTGGTAAATTCTCCAAAGAACATTTTCAACACGATCCCATCCAAATCCAAAATTCTGAACATTTAAATCTCCGAGAAATTTGTCCCACGAATCGGTTCCATTACTTTGTGGAGCTTTTGGTATTCCACCCCAATAATGGGTGATAGAATTTCCAAAATAACATATTTTAGCAGGCCTATTTTTATTGAGTTCCAGCAATTTATTGTGTCTCTTTTCCCAATTATAAAGTCCTGGTTCGCGAGCCTGTGTAACGGGAATTGTAGTTGAATAAACTCCAACAGGTTCATCTAAAATCTGGCGGATTTTCTTTTCGTATGCAGTTGCTAAATATGTCATTCCTAAATCAGATGGGTGAGTTCCTTCAACATAGCTTTCCAAACTCATCCCTATTTCCGGTTCGGTTAATAAAAAAATGTTTGTAATGCCTTCCGATTTTAATTGAGCAAAAGTAGTTTTCATTATTTTATTTAAATCGTTGAAAGCGTTGTAACGTTTTATGCTTGAAGTTCCATCTGAATATCCGGCATGTTCAACCAATAAAATGGGAACCGAAGAATTTTTGCGTAATCTTTTTACTGACGAAATAATTAGTTGATGTACATTTCCCGCAGAACGATTCTCATTTAAAGCTAAATTGGGCAGACAATCCAAAATATAAATTTTTGCATCAATTTCAGATAGCAAATCAATTAATTCAGTTTCCAATCTTCCATTTCCCGAGAATCCTAAATTAATAAGCGGCCGGTCCATTTTTCGTTCTAAAATTGATGTCCATGCCATTCCGGGTCGGGAGGCACACGCACCCTGAGCAATTGATGTTCCATAAACTACAATTGGTTTCTCTTTTCGGGTTGGGAGTGGTTCAAAGTGTGCATCACCTGCAACTCCAATTTTTAGCCATTCAACTGAATTATAAAGTGGCAAATACAAATGATATTCGCGACCAAGTTCATGGTATTTATCATTTGCAGTTATATTTTTGAAATTGTATGTAACAGTATCGCCAAAGGAATAATTTCCCTTGCACCACATCCATTTCCCATCGCTGTCTTTGGCATATAAATCAACTCCGCTAACACCGGTTGCGGGCATGTGAGGTTTGGCGAAATTGCCATTTACTTTGTAGCGAACTTTTACTTCTTCAGCATTACTTCGGAAACGAATTTTTAATCCGGCTGATTGTTTTGATAAATTCCAAACAGGTTTTCGAACTGTTTTTTCAGCTCGTTCCGGCAATCGGTCATAACTCGATTGAACTTCATTCGGCCATCCTTGACCATCAATAACCGCGATTTTGCTCTCTGCAGGATTCCACCACGAAATATTAGTTTTTTCTTGTGAAAAAGTAATTTGAGAGACTGTGAGAATTACGACAAGGAGTAGGTAAAGTTTGATTTTCATTTTGGTGTTCTTTAAGTTTTTGAAAACGTTAGGTTTTTTAATTCACGTTCATTTGAGGTATAAATTACTATCGCCGTAACTTAAAAAGCGGAAATCGTTGGTAAGGGCAAAGTCGTAAACTCTTTTCCAGTCGTTGCCTAAAAATGCGCTGATTAAAAGTAGTAAAGTACTTTGTGGCTGATGGAAATTGGTAAACATTCCACTTATAATTTTGAAGTTATAACCCGGCAGAATTATTATTTGTGTTGAAAATTGTATGACATTTTGATTGTTTTTCTCCAGGTAATATAGTATGTTTTGAAGTGCTTTTTTTGTGCTGATGTTAGCCTCATTCTCATACGGTTCCCACTGTAAAACTTTTGGTTTGTTTGGGTTAAATGAGTTGTTTTCTATTTGTAAGCCAAGCCAGTACAAACTCTCTAGCGAGCGAACAGAAGTAGTTCCAACGGCAATAATATTATCTGGATTTTTAATAAACCCTTCGATTATGTTTTTAGGAATAATTACCGACTCATGGTGCATATTATGTCCCGAAATGGTTTCCGATTTTACAGGTTGAAAGGTTCCGGCTCCCACATGCAAGGTGATTTCCTTGGTTGAAATATTTTTATTAGAAAGTTGCTTGAAAATATTTTCTGTAAAATGTAATCCTGCGGTGGGCGCTGCAACCGAGCCATCAATTTTGGCATAAACAGTTTGGTAAGTTTCTTCGTCGGCGTCCTCTGTTTCGCGGTTTAAATAGGGTGGAATTGGAAGTGTACCAGTATGTTCAATAATTTCGGCAAAAGAAATTGGTTTATCCCAAGAGAATTCAATTAAAAATGAATTTCCGATTTGCTCTTTTTTTTCAGCCTGAATAACAATTTTTTTTCCATCAATTTCAACTTCACGTTTTAATTTCCCTGATTTCCATTTTTTTGAATTGCCGAGCATACATTTCCAGACAACGCTCTCTTTTTCCTGAAATGCAATTTGGTAATCAGTTGGTTTAACCGGCTCTAAACAAAAAATCTCAATTTTGGCTCCGGTCTCTTTTCTGAAAAATAACCGTGCATGAATTACCCGCGTGTTATTAGAAACCAGTTGAGTATTTTCTGGTAAATATTCAGCACAAGCATTAAATGAATTTTCTTCAATATCACCGTTCTTCCAAATTAATAATTTCGATTTATCGCGTTCGGAGAGTGGGTATTTAGCTATTCTGGCATCAGGTAAATTGTAGGTAAAATCGCTAATTTTTATGTCTTTGTGTGAATTCAAAATCTATATTTTTTATGATGTAAAAATAGCTTAAAATTCCATTACATAAAATTGCTACTTTTGCAGAAAATAGAGAGAGATGATAAAAATAGGTGATAAAGTAAAGTTTCTGAATGATGTGGGAGGCGGAGTTGTAATCAGTTTTATCAGTAAAAATATGGTGAATGTTGAGAATGAGGATGGTTTCGAAATACCTTGTCCTATTTCTGAACTGTTAAATATAAGTGCCCCGGAATTAAATGCAGGGTTTGAATCGGAGGAGAAATCAAACTCTCAAACAGAAGTATTTAGCGAGCCAATTTATGAAACTCCCACAGGTGAAATTATAAATGGGAAAAATTCTCCAGATTTTTATTTCTGTTTTGTACCTGCTGATTCTAAAAATCCCCTGGCCGGTGAAATCGAATTGTACCTGGTGAATGACAGTAATTTTAAGATAATGTATCATTATTCTCATTTTAAAAACGATGGGGTTGAAACGGTTAAATTTGGTAATGTTCAGTCAAATTCAAAGACTTCTTTGGAAAGTTTTGTTGAAAGCGAATTAAATGAATTGCCGGAATTTGGTTTTCAACTTTTGTATTTTAAAGATGAGGACAAAGAATTAAAAGATCCAATTACAAAGAGATTCAAGGTGAATCCGGTAAAATTTTATAAAGAATCGAGTTTTCAAAAGAATCAGTTTTTTAAAAGAAATGCTTTGATTTTACAAATCGGAAAAAACATATTGACCACTGAAATTGATAAACTGACGCAACATGATTTTCAAAAAGTTGTAAAAGAGAAAGAGCAGAAGTTGGTAGTTAAAAAGGAACTTAAAAAAAGAACTTCCGAAATTGTTGAGGTGGATCTGCATATTAACGAACTGATTGATAATTCGAAGGGATTGAGTAATCGGGAAATACTTGATATCCAACTGGAAAAGGTGGAGTCTGAAATGCGGTCAGCCATTCAATCGGGTGTAAAACGTGTTGTTTTTATTCACGGTGTGGGGCAAGGGGTGCTTAAATTGGAAGTGGCTAAAAAACTGAAATCGAAATTTAAAAAATACTATTTTCAGGATGCTTCTTTTAAGGAATATGGATACGGGGCTACAATGGTTATTCTGAGAAGGGGATAAATAAATTTAAAGCGTTGAAATTAGTGTCAGCGAAAAAATTATCTTTTTCGGGCCTTTGTTTAGAAAACGTTAAGGCAAGTTGAATTAAAGATGGCATCTCTTCTAAGTGATGCCATCTTTAAATAATACCTTTTGCAGAATTCGAAGTTATTTTCGGGATTGATTATTTCGCAAGTTTTTCAAACAAATCCCTGAAAATTGCATCGCGGTTGAGCGAGCTTGCCATGCGCATAAAATGCCGCGATTGGTCAACACTGAATGTAACCTGATCTGTTAAAACCGGACTGTGAACCAAATCGGTTGAAATCCATGCAGGATTAACAAGCCATGCCACAGCTGTCACATCCCAGATAACTTTCGACCAGGCTGTTTTGCCTCCGCTGTATTCAATCACAATATTTAACAGGTAATCCGACAATTCATTTTTACCTTTTAAATTATGTTCAAGTTCTGGAATTGTTGTGTGAAAATGCGAAACCACAGGACGGCATGGCATTACAACAAAAGGAACTCCAGAATTAAAAACAACCTGAGCAGCCAAAACATCCT
Organism: Prolixibacteraceae bacterium; assembly: GCA_018648265.1. Classification (GTDB taxonomy): domain Bacteria; phylum Bacteroidota; class Bacteroidia; order Bacteroidales; family Prolixibacteraceae; genus Draconibacterium. The sequence continues at coordinate 164,381 of JABGRN010000001.1, forward strand.
GTTTTAGATTGAATTCTTTTTGATGAGGCCAGTTTAAACCGTTTCCACCCAACCAAACCACAACAATGTTTTTTATAATTTTGGGTTCGATTAAAATGGCAGAAGCAATGTTTGTAATACATCCCACCGGAACCACGTAAAGTGGATCTTCCGGACTGCTGGCCAAAGCTTTTTTTACCAGGTCGAGTGCCGCATCGCTGCGAATTGGTTTCGTAACATCTGAAAGATATTTGTCGGAACCGCGAAATGCAAAACCTTCAGAAGATTTATCCATCATTTTTAATAAGCGTAGAATTTCTTTGTAGCTTTTTTCCATCCCATCTCCCGGCCCGTTGGATCGGCTGTTATGAAATGGTGCTGCATAAACCGCTTGCAAATCTACCTTTTCCGGCGAAAGCACGGCATAAGCAAGTGCAAACTGATCGTCAACTTCGTTGTAAGTATCGGTATCTAGTACCATTTTTATTTTTCCACTTGGCGGAGTAAGTTGGTTTAAGCGAAACGTTTCGTCGAGTTTTGGAAAAGTCTGTGCATTTAAACTTAAAATGGCGAAAATGTATGCGAATGTTAAAACTGACTTGATTTTCATTATTGAAAATTTTAAAACTGTTTCATATAATCCAAAAATGCTTTTGCTGTTTTATCCATATTTTCCATCGAGCCGCCACCATCTAAAACTTCGCACATTTCGTAAACTACCCAACCCTGGTAACCAATTTCTTTTAATGCATCGAACCATGTTTTATAGTCAATTATTCCTTGTCCCATTGCAACGGCCCGCATTGCTGGTTGCTCGGCTTTGTAGTTGGTTAAATGGTTTACGTAACTATAACGTGGGTGTGCAACATAATCGGCCGCAATTGTATTTACAATAAAAGGTTTCATTTTTAAAATTGATTCACGTAATTCTTCCGGTGTTAATCCTTCCAAAACCGGCGACCATGCATCCCACCCGGCCATTACATTGGGCATATTAACTTCGCGCAATAACCAGCTCATGGCATCGTGGTGAAGTGCAATGTCGTGGTGGTTCTGAACGGCTAAAGTAACGCCGTGTTCTGCAGCCAGTTTTCCCGCCATTTTTAACCCGGCAACAACTTCAGCATATTGTTTGTCGTAAGGAACTCCGGGACGTTCGTAACCCGTAAAAATGCGTACCATGTCGGTTCCCAAATCTTTTGCCAGTTCGGCAATTTCGCCAACCCAGGTTGCCTGGATTTCTGCATTGGGAATTCCGGGTTTATCAATTCCGGCGGTAAAATCGGTATAACCGGCCATTGCAACCAATGTTAATCCCAGTGAATCTATTTTTGCTTTTAGTTTTGCCCGGGCGGCTTTGTCGTAATCGTGTGGCGAAACGTGTGGCCGTTTGGCAACCAGCATTACGCCTTCGTAACCAAGTTCTTTGGCTTTCACAAGAAATTCGTCAACTGTTAGTTGGGTTTGTCCACGCCAAATTCCCAGATAACTTACCGAGTGCAAACAGGTTTTTACTTTAAAATCTGCCGGGTTTCCGCTTGGTGTTTTTTGTGCATTTACAGAAATTGTAAGAATTAAAAATGCTGCAATAAAAAGGAAAATTCGTTTCATGTTTTTTTAATATTGAGTTTGGCGATGAAGATAGAAAATTAAGAGGAAAATTGAAAATATTGAATTCTTTTGACTTTGTGTGTAAATAACTTTCTTGTTTCATTTGCTTCCTATTTTGCCGAGCCTTGGTTAAATTATATATTTTATGTAAATTACATTCCTAATCTTAAAAAAACCATCTTGATGAAACATCTATACTTCTTTTTAGTAGCAAGCTGCTTAGCAACAGCAGTTATGGCCCAGGCAGGAATACCAGTTAACCTGCTAACTCCTGGTCAGCAACTCGAAAACATCAGTTTCGAAATTGACCCTTTGGCAATAAATAATCAACCTTTGGAAGGATCAACCATGTTTAGTATAAATGATATTTCGATCCAGGATTCAGTTTATTATTATAATGGTAACGGTGATGAATGGAACATATTTTTCCGTTTGCAAAACCTTGAACGTAATACTTTTGGTAACACAACTAATTATATTCAGCATTATTTTGATGAGGACAATTCTATTTGGATTAATAAGGAAAAAGGGGTAATTTCTTACATCAATGATGAAGTATTGAGGGAGAAGTTTGTTAAATATGCATGGAATAGGAAAACAGGGGAATGGGCGGATACAAGTTATTTTGAAAAAAGGAATGAAACAGGAAATCTATTACAGCTTTTTAGTAAAAATTGGGATGATTTTTCCGACAGTTTTAGTTTTGGTTTTAAAAATCTATACACACAAAATGAAAATGGGCAGGTAACCGAAAGGATTGATTTGGATTGGGATAGTGAAACGCAGAAGTGGGTGAATGAAATGAAAGTAATTCAAAGTTATGATAATGAAGGTACACTTATGCAGGTAAGCTATAAGGATTGGGATGAAGCTTCCTTTGCCTGGGTTAATAGCTCCAACCACTTATACTCATGGGAAGGTAATGATCAAACAATTATTATCCAAAACTGGAATAGTGAAACCAATAACTGGGAAGATGATGTGAAGTATCTATTCCAATATCAGCCTATTGAAGGAAGCACGGCAATAGCAGCCAATAGATTTAATTTACTCAATAAAAGTTTGGTAATGGGGCCAACGGACGCTAAGGGTGGTGGCTATGGCTTGTTACTATTACTTTTTAAAATGTTCTCCATGGACCCCCTCACGGGCCAATGGGCTAACCTATACCAGGTGCTTTATTCCTATAATACTATAAACCTGCTTATCCTTATGATTAGCCAAAATTTTGTTAACCCCGAAAGCAGTAGTTCTTCACATAATATCACAGTAAATACTAAATCAGGCAATTCTTCAGTTGAAGGAGAATGGCAAAACACAGGACAGACCTTTTTTGTATATGACAATAATGAGAATTTAACGCAGGAAAAAAACCAGAACTGGGATAAAGATGCAGAAGATTGGGTAGATATTAGCCAATGCGATTATGTCTATAACACAAATAATGATAATACAGAGAGTTATTGCAAGAATTGGATTAGTTCTACTAATGAATGGATAAATAACTCCAGGTCTTATGATTTTTTTGATGAAGAAAAAGGATTTAGAACCTGGGAATATAACCAATGGTGGAATACTGTAGAAAATGTGTGGGTGAATAGCTACAGAACAGACTATTTCTGGTCTTCATTTGTACCAGTAGGTGTAAATATTAATGAGTTACCCGGCATTTCAGTTTATCCAAACCCGACAAATGGAAAAATAATGATAAATGGCGATTTTCTCGAAAAAGAAGCTACTGTAAAAATTTATTCTATTACCGGAAAACTAATGAAGTTGGAAGTTATTAATTCTCCAAAAGAAATGGATATTAATAATCTGGCAAACGGTGTTTATTTCGTAACTGTCTTTTCGGAGATGGGTACTTTTAGGAAAAAAATTGTAAAGGAATAGATTAATTCCCCCAATTTTTAGCCTGGCGGGAATAATACCAAGCCTTTTCATGGCAGAAAATATGTAGTGTCTCTTAGAAAACGCCAATAACAGCGTTATGCTCATCTTGAAAACAGTCATTTACGAAAGTAAACTCCTTGATTTTCAAGATTTCGCAAGCCTTGTTCTTGACATTTTCTAAAAAACACTTGAATAATATATAGTTTTTTTAGAAGTACTATGTAGTAAATTTTGTGCAAAAATTTCAGGTTCAATCAGGAAATACGACATCGGGATTTAACAACTGAAAACTGTGACTGAAAACTGTGACTGAAAACTGTGACTGAAAACTGTGACTGAAAACTGTGACT
>JABGRN010000001.1:168313-199732 GCA_018648265.1 Prolixibacteraceae bacterium
GAAAACTGCGACTGAAAACTGCGACTGAAAACTGCGACTGAAAACTGCGACTGAAAACTGTGACTGAAAACTGTGACTGAAAACTGATCACTTTCTTAAAAAAGGCCCTTCTTCGTTCCAAAAAACCTCAACATTCGATAGAAACCATGTTTTCCCTTTGTCGTTATTTCCCTGATAAAAAAGGTAAGTTTTTCCATTATCATCAAGAAAAATATGAGGATGCCCCGATTCACTGGAGTTCCATTCTCCAGGATTACCATTTGCAAGAAAAGGTTTTTCAGAAAGTTTTTCCCATTGAATGCCGTCGCTGCTTTTTGCAATACCAACTTGTTGCGGAGCGTTGTTGTACGAGCCGGCATAAAACATAAACAGTTCATCTCCCCGCTGAATTACAGAAGCTCCTTCAACACATTTTCCTTCCCAATCGTATTCCGGCACCATAATTGGCTGGTCGGTTAATTGTTTCCAATCGTCGCGATTAAAATTTGTATTTGCCGGGGCGGCTGCTACACCCTGTATTTGTATTTTGTAATTGGGATCGCGAGTGGCAAAATAAAGTAAAAACTGATTGTTGAATTTTATTACTTCTGCATCGATTGCACGGCCGCAGTTCCAATCGCCTGTGGGTTTAAAAATGGGATTGGTTGGATTTCGATTAAATGATAATCCATCTTTCGAAACCGCATGACAAATTGCATCGTCCCGGCCATTTCCATAAGTTTGATAAAAAAGATGAATTTCATTATTCAAAACCAAAGCACTTGGAGCACACAAACCTTTACTTTCGTAATCGCCATCCGGATTAATTTCGCCTACTTTTTCCCATTGAATCAAATCGGTACTTTCTGCAATTCCAATGTTCCAGCCCTGAATCGGGTTCGATTTATCGGCAAACGGCGGAATTGAAAAATACATTAAATATTTTCCATCGAATTTTACAACGTGCGGATCTTTCGAGAATGGCACACCTCTGCGTGAAGTATCGCCAAACATCATTTTTTCCTGAGCAAAAACAACTCCAATTGCAAAGACAAAAGATAAAACCAGTAGCAGTTTTTTCATTACTTTTCTGTTAATATTTTAATTTCATTTAAAAGAATTTCAAAGGCTGGCGAAGCCATTCCACCATGATTAAACGCATCCAATTCGTAAAGTTTTGTTTGTTTGTGCCCCGCTACATTCATCATTCTGTACATGTATGCATTTTCTTCGTACCTGCCAAGTAATTCAAGTTCGCGGTCGCCGGTAATTAAAACCAGCGGTGGTGCATCTTCACGGACATGAAACAATGGAGCGAATTTATCAATTATAGGTTGTTTCCCGTCAATACCTTTCTCTTCGCGCACGGTAAAATGTGTAATTGTATGACCGCTAAAAGGAACCAACATTGCAATATCGTTTGCTTCAATTTGGTAATTTGCGAGCCAACTTTTATCCAATCCAATCATACTTGCCAAATACCCGCCAGCCGAATGTCCCGAAACAACAATTTTACTTGGATCTCCACCGTAATTCTCAATATTTTTGAAAGTCCAGGCAACCGCAGCTGCTGCGTCGTCAATGTAAGCCGGACATTTAGCTTTTGGACTTAAACGATAATTCACGGCAACAACCGCAATCCCTTTTTCTTTTAATTTTTCAGGAATCGATTTGTTTCCGTTTTTTATTCCACCACCGTGAAACCAAACAACCGTTGTAAAACTGTCAGTCGTTTTTGGAAAGTAAACATCGAGTTTGCAACGTTCGGCTGTGTATTCATCTTGCTGCATTTCTGATTGTGTCCGATAAGGAATATCAGTTTTCAAAATGTAGTTTACATTTTCCTGAGCCGATATTTCCTGAATATTTGTAAACTGTACAAACGAGAAAAGGACTATAAATGATAAAACGAATTTCATTATTATTTGTATTAATTATTTACTTTCGAATGGGCCAAAAACAGATTTAACCTGCATTGATTCATCTTCAGTTTTTAACAAAAATACACTGAATTCTTCACCTCCCGGTTTAACTTTTATTACTGCATGACCACCGTCGCCACTTAATTGTCTTACCCTCGATTCACCAAGATAAGTTCTGGAAATTTCAGGAATTGTGGTTGGTATAATTAATCTTTCTTCAGGGTACAATTCTTTCGATGACATGGTTCGCAGGGTGCTTAAATTAATATGCGAAACATTCCAAACCTGTAATATAAAAACCTGTGCTTGCGTGCTGGCAACAAACGATTCGTTCATGGCATCAACCCAGGCATGATGATTAACCTCGCACACTTCAATTGGGCCAAGCACTTTTCCAACCGGCGTTTCAACATCGCGCCATTTAGGTGTATTCATGGTAATTCTCCCGTTTATATCTCCACCATTAAAATAATCGAAATCGCCATAAGAAATTTTTATACCAGAACTGGATTTATTTTCATCAATTTTCGCATTTTCCGGAAACAGCATTTTTGTTTTATTTTTCTTCCCGGTCCAGATTTCACCATTGGCAATTATATTTCGAACTTCAAATCCGGGATATTTTTCAGGTTGAAAAAGAAGCGAAAACTGAGAATTACTTCCGGGTTGGAACCGTTCCATTTTCATCCCTGAATTCCCGATGTTCCAATCAATAAAATTTTTGTAGTTTTCGAATGTCTTCCCTTTTTGAGGTGTCGGATATTGATACGTTGGCCAGTCGCGGTCAACCATTTTTTTGAAGGGCAAATACTCGGCTACTTCCGTCAATCCACTTAAAATATAATTACCGCCTTTTTCAGTTCTTGGTGAATTTGGAAATGCCCCGCCCATGTGGTCGCCATGAAAATGAGTTAAATAAGCGTAATCAATATTTTTTTCAGTTCGGTAAGTAAGCAGTCGAGAAATGTACCTGGCAATCCATTCGCCGGGTTGTTTCGATTCGTTTGGCGAACCATGCGTTGTTCGTGGATCGCGGTGAGGACCGGTGTCTCCAGCATCAATCAACATATTTGTGCCATCGGGGAAAATGCAAAATACACTTTCGCCACGCCCGGTAAAAATGTGGTGGATTTCCATTTCACCGGCTTTCCAGGTTGGAAAAATATCACCTTCCTTTTGACCCTGAACTTTGAAAACAAGAATAGTTAGAAAGATTAAAAAAATTGATTTCATTTTTACTGATGGGTAATTCATTTGGATTAGATTTATCCTGAACTATTCATAAATTTATCTATTCCGAAATCAAACTGCTTTGAATAAAGAGAATGCTCGATTCTCGATTCTCAAAATAGCTGAGGCTATTTCTGCGAGGCTCAACTCTGTGCTTCCCTTTATTCTGTGCATTTTGAATTCTCATAACGAAAAACTCATGAATAATTCAGGTTAGTTTCAGCAAAGATAAAAGTTTCAGGATGTTGATTGTAATTCCTTTCCGGTTTTTTTAAAATAAAGGAATCTCTTCAAATCTAATCCTTATTATCAATAAAAATGTTTTCCTAATCGGCCACAACTTGTTTTAATGTAAACATATGTTCTGACATGTTTTTTAACCTTTCTAATTTCAACAAAAAAATGTATTTTGCATATTAAAATTGGCTGATTACCAGTAGCGCAGGAACATTCAGGAAGATTTAAGGAACAGCCCCGTTCTAACAAAATGTATTAGCAAAAATTAAAAAAGCAATTACAAACAAAACCCGTTAAATTGGATAGGTTTTAAAGCTAACCACGAGTGAAAAATTAAACAGATTTGTAATTGATTCAAAAACACAATATTGATAAATAAAGTGTTGAAAGTGGCTAATGACAACTAAAACCATAATGGCAGCCCTTTTACAAGTTGGGGGTGAAAAATTGGGAAGGTTACAATTTGTCTTCGAAAAAATTATGGAATAAAAACTAATAATATTTTATAAAATACTGAACCCAAAGTAGAAACCCATAAAAATACATTATGCGCCGTACAAATTCATTACACTATTTTTTTATAGCCTTTATTGTTTTTGCACATATTTTGGCTTTTGCAATTCTTGAAACTTATTTTAAAAATTGGCAGTTTATAAATGAACCAATTCATAGCACAATAGAATCACTTGGAGGATTTGCTGCAATAATGATGGCGATTTTTCTGTTCCAAAGAAAAGGTGAGAAATATAACGGAAAAATTTTTTTAATTGCGCTTGGATTTCTAAGTGCGGGGATTTTAAGTATTTTTCACGGTGTAATTGCCCCCGGACAAGATTTTGTCCTCCTGTTTACACTCTCAAATCTTATCAGCGGTTTCTGGTTTGTAATGATTTGGTTTCCACAATTCAGTTTAAAAAAAATAACCAGTTTGAAAAAGTGGTCTGTTAGAGTTTTAACCGGTGGTTTGGTATTATTTGGTATTTTGACATTTTCTTTCGAGAAGCCCTTAATTATAATGGTGGACGGTAGTAAATTTACAAGCCCGGCCATTGCAATGAATATTATTGCGGGTGTTTTTTTTCTAATAGCTGCGGTCCGCCTGATAATCGATTACTCAAAATTTAGAAAACAGGATATTTTTTTGTTAATTTTTGTAGCTCTGCTTTCCGGATTGGCTGGCCTGTTGTTCCCTTTTTCAGAAATCTGGGACAGTACCTGGTGGATGTGGCACCTCACCCGTTTTATTGCATATGCAGTTGTACTTGTGTCGGTTGTGATCGACTATCGATTTATGGCTTTCAATCTGCAAATCAGCCTTAATGAGAGCAAAAATATTGGAGATGAGCTGAAAATATTAAATGAAAATCTTGAATTAAAAATTAACGAACGGACCGAATCTCTGAAACAAAAAGAGGCAAAATTAATTAAAATACAAAACCTTGCCCAGTTAGGTAACTGGGAGTTGGATATTCAAAAAAATGAACTTTATTGGTCACCGGGGATTTTTAACCTATTTGAAATCGAAAAATCAAAATCCGGGAATACAACCGAAGTATTTCTCGATGTAGTTCATCCCGATGATAGGGAAAGGGTTAGAAAAGCATATTCCGATTCGTTAAATGATAAAAACTCTTATAAAATGGATCACCGGCTTTTAATGAAAGACGGGCGAATAAAGTATGTACACCAGGAATGTGAAACATATTGGGACGATGATGGAAATCCTAAGCTGGCAAATGGTTTTATACAGGACATAACTGTTCATAAAAAGGCTGAAAACCGGAAACAAAGTCAAAGCAAAATTCTCGAATCGATTGTTTCAGGCTTGCCTTTGCCCGAAATCCTGGAACTAATAGTAAAATCGTTTGAGGAGGAAGATATAAGCTCGCTTTGTTCAATCCTTGTTTTAGACGAAGAAGGGATACATTTACATAAAGGGGCAGCGCCAAGTTTGCCCGATTTTTATAACAATGCTATTGAAGGGCTTGAAATCGGCAATGGGGTGGGTTCGTGTGGAACGGCTGCATTCACCAAAAAGCGTGTAATTGTCGAAAATATTAATACACATAAATATTGGGCCCCGTTTCTTGAATTAACAAAAAAGGCAGGATTAGAATCTTGCTGGTCGGAGCCAATTATTGGTAATGGAGGTAAGGTTCTCGGTACATTTGCAATTTACCACAGGGAACCAAAAAAACCGACAAACGAAGAGATTAAACTGTTAGAATCGGTAACGTATTTAACAAGCCTTGCTATTTCTAGCAAAAGGGCCGATGAAAAAATTCGAAACCTAAATATCAACCTTGAACTAAAAGTAAAAGAAAGGACCAAAGAACTCGAGAAATTAAATAAAAATCTATTTGATGAAAATATAGAACGTAAAAGAGCTGAAGAAGCAGCTTATCAAAGTGAAAAAATCAGGAGCCTGCAATTTAACAATTCCCCGATCGGGATGTTGCTTTGCAGGATGGATGGTTCGTTTGTAGATATAAACCCGGCATGTACAAATATAATTGGCCGCACAGTTGAAGAATCGTTAAAATTATCGTACTGGGATTTAACCCCTCAGAAATATGAACAGCAAGAGGGCGAACAATTAAAAAGCCTGGAAGAAACAGGTAGCTACGGTCCCTATATAAAAGAATATATCCATAAAAACGGGCATCTTGTTCCGGTTGAATTGTCGGGTTTAATTCTCGAAATTAATAATGAACGGTTTATTTGGTCGAGTGTCCAGGATATTACAAAACGCCTAAAAGCCGAAAACGAAATTAAAACCGCAAAACTCGAAGCCGAACAGGCAAACCTTGCAAAAAGCGAATTCCTTTCGCGAATGAGCCACGAGCTGCGGACACCAATGAATTCTATTTTGGGATTTGCCCAGCTAATGGGAATGGGCCAACTAAACCCTTCCCATAAACGAGGGGTCGAGCATATTATTAAAAGTGGAAAACACCTGCTCGATTTGATAAACGAAGTACTTGACCTTTCGCGGATTGAGGCTGGAAAACTTTCGCTCATGCCAGAACCCGTTAAAGTCAGCGTGGTTATTTCTGAAACCCTGGATATTGTCCAAAACCTGGCCTCCGCAAAAAATGTAAGTATTGGGTTTGTGCAAACTAAAGTCAGCATGTATCATGTTCTGGCTGACAACCAAAAGCTAAAACAGGTACTTATTAACTTAGTAAACAATGCAATAAAATATAACCGCGAAGGGGGAAGTGTAACTATTGAATGTTCCGAGTTCCGGGTTTCGGGTTCAAAGTTATACTCCGAACCTGAAACTCCGAACTCTGAACTCCGAACTCTGAACCCGAAACCCCGAACCCTGAACCCGAAACTCCGAACCCTGAACTCTGAACCCGAAACCCTGAACCCGGAATCCGGAACCCGAAACCCGGAACCCGGAACTCTGAACCCGGAACCCGAAACCCGCATCCGCATCAACATAAAAGATACCGGAAAAGGGATTTCGCCCGAAGGTGTCGAAAAACTGTTTACCCCATTCCAGCGGATCGGTGCCGAGCTTTCGGAAATAGAAGGGACCGGGCTTGGTTTAACGGTTGCCAAAAAACTGGTTGAAGCCATGCACGGGACAATTGGCGTAGAAAGTACAGTTGGTGTTGGAAGTACTTTTTGGGTGGAGCTTCCGCAAACCAAACTACAAACCGCAACCATTGAAAAAGGTGAAAATTTAGGAAAATCTAAAACCCCTGAAAAAGAGAATAAAGGACTTGTTTTGTACATTGAAGATAATGCTTCGAACATTGAATTAGTTGAGCAAATATTAGAAATCTTCAACCCCGAAATAGTTTTGGTAACAGAAACTTATGGGAAACGGGCGGTAAAACATGCTAACGATTACAAACCCGATTTGATACTCCTCGATTTAGATTTGCCCGATTTACATGGCAGCAAAGTATTTGAACGTTTGCAGGCCGATGATAATGTTAAAGATATTCCGGTTGTAATTGTTAGTGCCGATGCATTGACAAAACAAATAGATAAACTTATAAAACAAGGCGCCAAAGATTATCTGACAAAACCAATTGACGTGGTTCAGTTCTTAAAAGTGGTGGAAGAGTATTTGGGAAGTAGGTGAGTGGGTGAGAAGGAAGAAGTTGAATGGGAAGTAGGAAGACAGGAGTTGGAAGTTGGAAGTAGGATATGGGAGAGGGGAGATGGAAAGTTGTAAGTTTTAAATAAAAATAGGTTTGCAAACAGTAAATTAGTAAAACTAAAAACAACCGAATAACAAAAGTATTTCATTATTCAAATCCGTGTGGCTGAAATTTTAAAACAAATAGTAGATAAAACAAATAATTGAATTTAAAATAAAGGAGGGACTTCTTATGAATTCAACAAAATTATTAAATGTTTTTAGCACTTTTTTTAAAAGGGGTAAAAATCGTCAATTAATATTTTTCACGGTTTTTTCAGTTGTGATGTGGACAATCCTTTTAGGTATTTCATTAATGTTTAATATAAAAGATTCAAGGGAGAATATTTTTCAAACGGTTTATATCCTGGCTGAAACCTCGCAGGAAAAAGACAATTTGTTCCGCCGCTGGGGAGTCCATCATGGTGGTGTTTATGTTCCCGTTACCGACAAAACAAAACCCAACCCATTTTTAACAAATATCCCGGAAAGGGATATAACAACACCATCGGGGAAATTATTAACGTTGATAAACCCGGCTTTTATGATGCGCCAATTTAATGAGTTTGAAAAGGATGCTCCCAAAGCGCTCAGCTACTTTACCAGTTTAAATCCACTACGGCCCGAAAATGCACCCGATAAATGGGAGAGAAAGGCACTCGAAATTTTTGAAACCGGGAATACTGAATTCTCGGGAATCGATACTATTGACGGATTGGAATATTACCGCCTCATGCGGCCATTAGTTACCGAAACATCATGCCTGAAATGCCATGCACATCAGGGATATGTAAAAGGTGATATCAGGGGTGGGATTGGTATGGCCATCCCAATGAAACCATACAAAACTATATTGAAAGGAACAATTCAACGACTTTCATTTTTGCATTTAATTGTATGGATTTTAGGATTATCGGGGGTTGTTTTTGGATATATTTCCTTAACTAAAAGCGACAAGAAAAAAAGTATTGCTGAAGCGGCATTAATACAATTAAATAAGGATCTTGAACATCGTGTAAAAGAGAGGTCGGATGAATTGGAAAAAACAGAAAAACGTTTCCGCTCGTTAATCGAGAAAGGAAAAGATATTATTACTCTTCTCGATAAAACTGGAAAAATAAAATATACAAGCCCAAGTAATAAAACCTGCCTTGGTTATTCAAACGAGGAATATATTGGAACAGATTCTTTTGGTTATATTCACCCGCAAGACCTTGAAAAGATTAACAGACATTATGCAAATATTCTTACAAAACCGGGAAAATATGTTCAAACTGAATTTCGTATTCGGCACAAAGACGGAACTTATATTTGGTTTGAAGCTGAGGGCACAAACAGGTTAGACGATCCAAGCCTGGAATCATTAGTTTCAATATCGAGGGATATTACCGTACGCAAAAAAGCCGAAGAAGAAATTAAAAATGCCAACCGGGTTTATGCTGTTTTAAGTAATATCAATAAGGCAATTGTAAAGGTAAAAGACAGGCAGTCACTTTTTAACGAAACATGCCGTGTTTCAGTAGAAGATGGTAATTTTAAAATGTCGTGGATTGCAATCGCCGATCAACAAACAAACAAAATTATTTCGCAAGCTTCAGCCGGATTTACAGAAGATTACATTAACAATGTCCACATCGATTTAAACGATGAAAAGGGAAGACAAAGTCCAATCGGACAGGTTATTACAACTGGCGTTCATTATTTGGCCAACGATATCGCAAATAACCCCGATATGAACCTATGGCGCGAAAATGCATTACGATTGGGCTATAAATCTTCCGCCGCTTTTCCGATAAAAGTATCGGATAAAACAATTGGTGCGTATCTGCTTTATTCTGATGAAGCTTTTTTCTTTGATGAAAAAGAGGTGGAATTATTAGATAGTTTGGCAATGGATATCTCTTTTGCCATAGAATTTATTGAAACAGAAACAAAAAGGAACCTAATTGAAAAACAAAGATCCGAATTGTCCGATCGCTTTACAAAAATTGCCAAACAAATTCCCGTGGTTATTTATCAATATTGCCTGCGGCCCGATGGAAGCTCTTACTTCCCGTATTCCAGCGAGGGCATTTTTAAAATTTACGGTGTTACGCCCGAAGAAGTAATTGAAAATGCGGATCCGGTTTTTAAAGTCCTTCACCCCGATGATTTGGAAAGGGTAGGAAAAAAAATTAATGAATCAGCAAAAAATCTAAAACCCTGGAACGATCAATATCGTGTTAATTTACCATCTGGGAAAACCATTTGGGTCGAAGGTGATGCAATTCCCCAAAAGTTAAAAGATGGTAGTATTTTATGGCACGGTTATATAAATAATATAACAAAACGTAAGCGCTCAGAACAAATTCAAAAGGTGTTGTACAATATTTCAATCGCCGCTATTTCAAGCGATAATCTTAAAAAATTACTCGGACGAATTAAGGAAGAAATCGGGATAATTATCGATACGGGTAATTTTTATGTTGCACTCTACGATAAAAAGGACGAAACACTTTCCCTGCCGTACTTTTCCGACGAAAAGGACGAATTTAGAACTGTGCCAGCAGGAAAGACGTTAAGCCAGTATGTAATTGATACAAAAAAGTCATTATTGGCAAATATCGGTTTAAAAGAAAAACTTGTTCGGGAGGGCAAAGTAGAACACTTTGGGACTTTATCGAAAATATGGCTTGGTGTACCCTTAAAAATTGCTGATGATGTTATTGGTGTCCTTGCAGTTCAAAATTACGATAACGAATTTGCATACGATGAATCGGACATGAAAATGCTCGAGTTTATTTCCGACCAGATTAGTCAGTCAATTCAGCGTAAAAGGGCCGAAGATGAAATCGCAAGCCTTCAAAAGTATAACCGGGGTTTAATTGAAGCAAGCATCGATCCTTGGATAATTTTTAATACCAAAGGTATTATTACCGATGTGAATACTGCAACAGAAAAAGCAGTTGGGTTAAGTCGAGCAGAGTTGCTAAATACTCCTTTCGCAGATTATTTTACCGACAACAAAAAAGCTCAGGCAGGAGCCGGACAGGTTTTTGAAAAGGGCAAAGTCAAAGATTATGAATTGGTTTTAATAGCAAAGGATAAAACAGAAACTGAAGTTTCGTACAATGCAACGGTTTATACAAACCAAAACGGCGATATTGTCGGCGCTTTTGCAGCAGCCCGCGACATTACCAAACATAAAAATATTGAAGGGCAAATCAGGGACCTGAATGCCAACCTTGAACTAAAAGTAAAAGAAAGGACCGTAGAACTTGAGAAACTAAATAAAAATCTATTTGATGAAAATATAGAACGTAAAAGAGCTGAAGAAGCAGCTTATCAAAGTGAAAAAATCAGGAGCCTGCAATTTAACAATTCCCCGATCGGGATGTTACTTTGCAGGATGGACGGTTCGTTTGTAGATATAAACCCGGCATGTACAAATATAATTGGCCGAACTGTTGAAGAGTCGTTAAAATTAACGTACTGGGATTTAACCCCGCAGAAATATGAACAGCAAGAGGGCGAACAATTAAAAAGCCTCGAAGAAACAGGTAGGTACGGACCCTATATAAAAGAATATATCCATAAAAACGGGCATCTTGTCCCGGTTGAACTATCGGGTTTAATTCTCGAAATTAATAATGAACGGTTTATTTGGTCGAGTGTCCAGGATATTACAAAACGCCTAAAAGCCGAAAACGAAATTAAAACCGCAAAACTCGAAGCCGAACAGGCAAACCTTGCAAAAAGCGAATTCCTTTCGCGAATGAGCCACGAGCTGCGGACACCAATGAATTCTATTTTGGGATTTGCCCAGCTAATGGGAATGGGCCAACTAAACCCTCCCCAGAAAAGAGGGGTCGATCATATTATGAAAAGCGGAAAACACCTGCTCGATTTGATAAACGAAGTACTTGACCTTTCACGGATTGAAGCCGGAAAACTTAAGCTCATGAACGTACCGGTTAAACTCAGCTCGATTATTACCGAAACCCTTGATATTGTGCAAAACCTGGCCTCCGGGAAAAATATAAGTATTGGTTTTGTGCAAACTAAAGTAAGCATGTATTATGTTTTGGCCGACAACCAAAAGCTAAAACAAATACTTATTAATTTAGTAAATAATGCGATAAAATATAATCACGACGGGGGAAGTGTTTCAATAGAATGTTCCGAATCCCTGGTTCCTGGTTCAAAGTTAACCCGGAACCCGAAACCCGAAACTCCTAACTCTGAACCCGAAACTATGAACTCTGAACCCGGAACTCCGAACCCGGAACCCGAAACCCACATCCGCATCAACATAAAAGATACGGGAAAAGGAATTTCGCCCGAAAGTGTCGAAAAGCTTTTTACCCCTTTCCAGCGGATCGGTGCCGAGCTTTCGGAAGTAGAAGGGACCGGGCTTGGTTTAACAGTGGCTAAAAAACTGGTTGAAGCCATGCACGGGACAATTGGCGTAGAAAGCACAGTTGGTGTTGGAAGCACTTTTTGGGTGGAGCTTCCACAAACTAAATCACAAACCGAAATCATTGAAAAGGGTGAAAATTTAGGAAAATCTAAAACCCCTGAAAAAGAGAAAAAAGGACTTGTTTTGTACATCGAAGATAATGCTTCGAACATTGAACTAATAGAGCAAATATTAGAAACCTACAACCCTGAAATAGTTTTGGTAACAGAAACTTTTGGGAAACGGGCGGTAAAACATGCCAACGATTACAAACCCGATTTAATATTCCTCGATTTAGATTTGCCCGATTTACATGGCAGCAAAGTATTTGAACGTTTGCAGGCCGATGATAATGTTAAAGATATTCCGGTTGTAATTGTTAGTGCCGATGCATTGACAAAACAAATAGATAAACTTATAAAACAAGGCGCCAAAGATTATCTGACAAAACCAATTGACGTGGTTCAGTTTTTAAAAGTGGTGGAAGAGTATTTGGGAGGGAAGTAGGTGAGTGAGTGAGTGAGTGAGTGGGTGAGTAGGTGAGTAGGTGAGTGAGTGAGTGGGGAGTTGGAAGACGGAAGTTGGATGTGGGGAGAGTGGAAGATAGGAGTTGGAAGACGGAAAGTTGTAAGTTTTAAATAAAGATAGGTTTGCAAACAGTAAATTGGTAACAACTAAAAACAAGCGAATAACAAAATAAATCACAACTGATTTTTTACTTATTGACAAAAAATATCAAACAAATGACCAATTGGATTACAAGCAAATAACTAAATGACTAAATTTGAAATAAAGTGACAACTAAAAATTATTGCAATGAATTATCAATATAATCAAAAAAAAATCCCAAACGGTAAATTGGCGTTCGCTGCTGCTTTAGTTATAGTTATAATTGGGTTCTTAGCTTTTTTAGGTTGGCAATTTAATGTTACGGCACTTACAACATTTGGCCTGGGCACTGTTCCAATGGAACCAATTATGGCGGTGGTATTTATCCTTACGGCCTTTGCAATTTTCCCATTCCCCGACAACAGGCAAACGGTTACAATGATTCATTTTATTGCCACAATTATCGGGGTTTTGGGCTTAATCATAATTTCAGGGTATATTTTTGATTGGGAACCAGGCATCAATAATTTCCTTTTTAAGGAAAAAGCAGAGCCGCGGAATTTAGATTTTTTTACAGGGCTTAATTTTTTGCTTATCAGTATTTCACTTTTCGTCCAAACATTAAAACTTTCGCGTTTAAAGTATTTAGTAGAAACCTGCATGTTATTGGTTTTTTCGATGAATTTTTTTGGCTTACTCTGGTTCGGGCTGGGTTCCAAGGGTTTAAACGATAATTTCGATTATTCTTTAATGGCAAAAATTACTTCCCTTACTTTTATTGTAATGGCATTTGGAATTTACCAGTCATCACGACATCGCTGGTTTTCTATCAGGACATTGCAACAAAGGTTATTCAGGATTTTGCTCTTTATCAGTTTTGCCATCCTCTTTTTTAGCTTCTTCTCAATTTCGGGTATCGATAATTTTCAGCAAACAATCGATAATATTCTATCGGGTAATGTTAACACTGTTACAACACCTAAAATTAGCATCCGGCTAATTATTATATTTAGTATCCTTTTTCAGGTTATTTTTCTTGTATTAATATTTCTTATAGTTAACAGGTACGTGATTGAAGGGGAAAAAGCAGAAGTAACTTTAATAAAGCTAAATCTGGAACTCGAAACCCGCGTGAGAGCAAGAACGGAAGAGTTGCAGAAATCAGAAAAAAAATACCGCGGGCTGGTCGAAAATTCCCTTGTAGGGGTTTTCTGTACCAATTTAAAAGGCGAAATCCTTTTTGCTAACCAAGCAATTGCGCAAATGATGGAGGCCGATTTTGACGAAATTAAAATCAATTCATTGGTTTTTGATGGTTATAAAAATCCAGCCGACAGAAATAATTATATTAAACAACTAAAATCAAAAGGAATAGTTAATTCGTTTGAAGTTGAATTAATTACCAGAAAATCGAATATTATTACCGTTCTGTTAAGTGCAAAACTTTACGACGAGGAAATTATTGGAATGATGGTCGATATAAGTAAACGTAAAAAAGCAGTAGAAAAAATTAAGGAGAACGAATCCAAATTCAGGGCACTGTTCGAATCGGCCAACGATGCAATTTTTATAACGAACGATAAAATGGTTATAGACTGCAATGCCAAAGTCGAATTAATTTTTGGATGTTCAAGGAAGGATATTATCGGGCATTCCCCTGTAACTTTTTCGCCCGAATATCAACCCGACGGTCGCTTATCGCTTGAGAAAGCAACGGAAAAAATTACCGGTGCGCTAAAAGGTGAACCTCAACAATTTGAATGGAAACATTGTAAACTCGATGGTACACCATTCGATGCCGAAGTTAGTTTGAACAAAATTGAACTCGCTGGCAAGGTTTATATTCAGGCAATTGTCAAGGACATTTCGGAACGTAAAATTGCTGAAGAAAAAATAAATCTGCTTGCCCAGGCAATTGAGAATTCGGGTGATTGTATCGGGATAACAGGTAAAGAATATAGTTTTACCTATGTAAACCAATCGTTTGTTGAAACCTATGGTTACAAAAAAGATGAAATTGTAGGCCAGCCAATTGCAGTTATCCATTCCGAAAACAATCCGCAAGAACTTACCGACCGTATTTTTGCGAAGGTAATGAACAACAAAAAATGGAGCGGCGAAGTGCTTAACAAAAGAAAAGATGGAACTGACTTCCATGTTATTTTTTCTGCTGCACCAATATTAGATAAAAATGGAGAATTAATTGGTACAATTGGTGTTTCCAGAGATATCAGTGTAATTAAACAGGCAGAAACTGAGATCAGGAACTTAAATGTATCTCTCGAAAAGAAAGTAGAACTACGAACAAAAGAACTAGCCGAAATAAATAAAAACCTTACTTTGGAAATAGACGAACATTACCGGACTGAAGAAAAACTTGTTAAAGCAAAAATAGAAGCAGAACAAGCTAATATTGCAAAAAGCCAATTTTTTTCACGGGTGAGCCACGAACTCCGGACTCCAATGAACGCCATTTTGGGTTTCGCACAATTAATGGGAATGGGCGAATTAAAACCTCCCCAGAAAAAAGGGGTCGGTCAAATTATTAGAAACGGGAAACACCTCGTGAAACTAATTGACGATGTTTTAAACCTTTCGCAAATTGAGGCGGGAAAATTTTCAGTATCGCTTGAACCGGTGGGAGTAAAAAGTGTCCTTTCTGAAACATTGTATATTTTACAAGCACTTGCCAACGAGAGTGGGGTTAAAATCGGATTGTCGGGTTTACCGATAAATGGATTTTTTGTAGAAGCAGACAGACAGCGGCTAAAACAGATTCTTTTGAATATAATTAACAATGCAATAAAATATAATCGCGAAAAGGGATCAGTAACAATTGAATGCTCCAGGAGGCAGGTTTCCGATCCCGGGTCAAACAACGGTCAAACCACACCTACAAACCGCAACTCCGAACCCGGATCCTTGAACCCGAAACACGGAACCCGGAACCTGGAACCCGGAACCAAAATCAGGATTAGCATTATTGATACCGGAATTGGGATTGCCCACAGTGAAATAAAAAACCTGTTTAAACCTTTTCAAAGTATTGGAACCGAGTTATTGGAAAATGAAGGTACAGGGCTGGGATTATCTTTAGCAAAGAAATTGCTTGAAGTTATGAATGGTACAATTGGGGTAGAAAGCGAATTGGGTAAGGGAAGTACTTTTTGGATTGAACTGCCGGAGGCCGAAACACAAATTGAAAACCTCAAGCGGAATGGAGGGCTGGAAAAAACCAAAACTGGTGAAACCACTAAAACCGGCACAATTTTGTATGTCGAAGATAACGTATCGAACATTGATTTGGTAGAGCAAATATTATCGACTTATCACCCTGAAATAGTATTGGTAACTACAAAGTACGGGAAACACGCGGTTAAATATGCAATAGATTACAAACCCGATTTAATATTACTGGATTTGGATTTACCCGATTTGCACGGCAGTAAAGTATTAAAGCATTTACAAGCCGAAACAAAAATAAAAAATATCCCGGTGCTTATAGTCAGCGCCGATGCAATGACAAAACAAATAGATATACTAATGAAACAGGGTGCTAAAAACTATTTAGTAAAACCAATTGATGTAGATAAGTTTTTAGAAGTTGTGGAGGAGTATTTAGGAGGGAAGTAGGTGAGTAGGTGAGTGGGAGAGTGAGTGAGTGGGTGAGTAGGTGAGTGAGTGGGAAGTGGGTGAGTGGGTGAGTTGGAAGTGGTGCATTGGGATGAAAAAGAGTTGAAAAAATGATATAATGACAACTGAATTACAACTGAATAACAATGACAAATAATTAATAATCAATGACCAATGACAACCAAATAACAATGACAAATATTCAATAATCAATAATCAATGACCATTGACAAATGAATTACAATTACAAACATTCAATAATCATTAATCAATAATCATTAATCAATATTCAATGACAACTGAATAAATATAAAAAAACCACAATGTTAAAAAAACTAAATTTACGTCTTGCTTTATCAATATTGCTGCTAGTATCAGTGGTTTCTTCAGTTTTTATAATTGATAATTTGCAAACACAGAAATACGATGGCATTAGGATTAATCTCGCAGGGAGGCAACGAATGTTGTCGCAAAAAATGACAAAAGAAATCCTTCTTTATAAATATGGGCAGATTGAAAAAAATGACGTTTTATCCACAATTATGGTATTCAATTCAACCGCTGTTGCAGTTTTAAACGGTGGCGATGCCCCTTTAAATTTAGACATGACAGAATTTAGGGAAATACCTAAAATAAAAGAAGGTGAAATTCGTACTCAAATGGAAAAAACAAGCAAGCTATGGATTTCTCTTCACAAAAACATTAGCCATTTTTTGGAAAATAAAGATGATTCTTCGCTTGAATATATTATTGAAAATAACACCTCTCTCCTTATTGAAATTGATACTATTGTAGGAATGTTGCAGTTTGAAGCTGAAAACAGGGTAATTCGTTTATGCATAATATTATTGATTGTGCTTATTGTCACATTGCCAATTTTTATTTATCTGGCAATGTCAGGCACAATTCAAAAACACAAAAAAGAGATTGAAGAAGCAAACCGCAGATTTGAATTTATTTTGGACGCTTCAAAAACCAGTTTCGAAATAATAGATAAAAATTACAACTTACTTTTCGTTGATCCGGGAACAGAGAAAAAATATGGAAAACCTAAGGGAAGAAAATGTTACGATTATAAAATGGGCTTACACGATGTTTGTACCGATTGTAATTTGGCGGAAATAATTTCTGATAAAAAAGTAAGTGTTTCCGACAGAATACTTCAGCGAGAAGGAAACAGGCCGGTTCAGGTAACGAGTATCCCGTTTTGCAACGAGAAAGGGGAGTGGTTAGTTGCCGAAGTAAACGTTGATATCACAGACAGGAAAATTGCTGAAAATGAGTTAAAACTTAGCCGCGAGATTCTTCGAAAATCAACAGACTGTTTATATGTTTACGACCCGCTAAACAGGAATATTTTAGAAGTAAACGAAACTTCGTGCAGCAAAATGGGTTACACCCGCGAAGAATTCCTGAAACTGCGTATCGACGATCTGGATCCATTTTTTCCAATGGACCAATGGGATGCAATTGTGGCAAAAATAAAAGCGGCAAAAGACGGAATTATTGTCGAAGCAAAACACGCCCATAAAAACGGTACACCGATTCCGGTAGAATTAAGTATAAGATATTTAGCCCTTTCCGATAAAAATTTAATAGTAGCAACATCCCGCGATATTACCGAACGCTTAAAAGCTAATGCCGAAATAATTAGTGCAAAAATGGAAGCAGAAGAGGCAAATATGGCTAAAAGCGAGTTCCTTTCGCGAATGAGCCACGAACTTCGAACGCCTATGAATGCAATACTTGGGTTTGCGCAATTATTGAATATGGGAGACCTTAAACCAAGCAAGAAAAGGGGGGTTGAACACATTATTAAAGGCGGGAAGCACCTGTTAAATTTAATAAACGAAGTACTCGACCTTACGAGGATTGAATCAGGGAAACTTTCACTCTCGCTGGAACCTGTTAAACTTGGCGCGATTATTCGTGAAACACTTGACATTGTGCAAAACCTTGCAATTGAAAAAAATGTTGCCCTTAAATTTGTTGAATCCACTGTTAATACTTCGCATGTAATGGCCGACAACCAAAAGCTAAAACAAGTACTTATTAATTTGGTAAACAACGCAATAAAATACAACCGCGATGGGGGAAGTGTGTCAGTTGAATGTTCAGAATTCCGGGTTTCGGGTTCAAAGTTAAACCCGAAACCCGGGACTTCAACTCCCGATTCCGAAACCAAAATTCGGATAAATGTAAAAGATACGGGAAATGGTATTTCGCCCGAAGGAATTCAAAAACTTTTTATGCCTTTTCAAAGGATTGGAGCCGAGATTACGGGAGTTGAAGGAACCGGGCTGGGCTTAACAGTGGCAAAAAAGTTGATGGAAGCGATGAATGGGACAATTGGGGTAGAAAGTGAATTGGGTGTTGGCAGTACTTTTTGGATAGAACTGCCAAAAACTGAATCGCAAACTGAAACCTTTGAAAGGAGTGGGAGTTTGGTAAAAACCGGATCTGTTCAATTAAAAGAAAAGGGTATAATTATGTATATCGAAGATAACCAATCGAATATTGAATTAGTTGAACAGATTTTAGAAACGTACAATCCCGAAATATTATTAGTAACAGAAATTTATGGGAAACTGGCCCTTAAACATGCCAACGATTATAAACCCAACTTAATACTTCTCGACCTCGACTTGCCTGATTTGCATGGTAGCAAAGTTTTTGAGCTTTTGCAGGCCGATGAAAATGTTAAAGATATCCCCGTAGTAATCGTCAGTGCCGATGCCATGACAAAACAGATTGATAATATGATGAAACAAGGTGCTAAAGATTATCTGACTAAACCAATCGATGTTGAAAGGTTTTTAAAAGTGGTTGAAGAGTTTGTGGGGAAGGGGGAGTAGGAAGTTGGAAGTGGACGAGTGGGTTAGTTGGAAGTGGGGAGACAGGAAGAAAAAAGAGTTAAAAAAATGATTTAATGACAACCAAATAACAATGACAAACATTCAATAATCAATAATCAATAATCAATATTCAATGACCAATGACAATCAATGACAACTGAATTACAATGACAAACATTCAATAATCAATAATCAACAATCAATGACCAATGACAATCAAATGACTACTAAATAAGGGCTAAAGAAATCAGAAATAATAAAATTACAATGAAACTTAACCTGAATAAAGACATAAATGAATTTTTAAGTTCATCGCGAAAAATGAGCTTAAATCCGTTTACCTTAAAGTTCGAAGGCAAATCCGAAGATGATTTCCTAAAAGATTATTTCTATTCTTCGATCCAAATCCTAAGGGTAGCAATGATTTTAGGTATGGTACTCTATATTTTATTTGTACTGTTAGACATTATTTTAATTCCCGAAGTTTTAACCCAGGCTATAATTGTCCGCTTTGTAATTGTACTTCCCTTATTATTGGCAATCTATTTATTTTCTTTTCAAAAAAAATTTAAAGAATGGTGGCAGTTGGCAGCCATGATAACAGTTTTATTGTCGGGATCCGGGATAATTGTAATAATATTATTATCACCATCCAACGGGAAAGTCTTTTATTATGTTGGTATTATCCTGGTCCTAATTTATAACTACTTATTGACAAAATTGAGGTTTCTTCATGCATCGCTAACTGGTTTTTTGCTAATTGTATTCTACCTGATATCCTTGTTAAGTTATCGCGATGTTTCCAACGTTTTAGTATTTAATAATATATTTTTTCTTTTAAGTGCAAATTTACTTGGTATGTGTGGTTGCTATTTTCTGGAATATTTTGCACGCCGGAATTTTTATTTGAAACAGGAACTTTTTATTAAAAACAAAGAATTTGACAAATTAAATAAATCACTCAACGAACAAATAATAGAAAAAACCAGATTGTCGCACAAACTGGAAATTAATCAAACCGAATTACAAGTACAAAACAACCAGCTTCGGCAAGCCCAGATTGCGCTCGATGAAACCCGCGCAAAATATTTCGACCTCTACAATCTTGCGCCCATTGGATATTTGACCATAACTACCGGGGGAATAATTTTGGAGGCAAATCTTTTGGCAGCAAACCTTTTTGGTGTAGTCCCTGATGAGGTAAAAAATAAACCTTTCACAAAATTTATTGTCAGCGAAGATCAGGACATTTTTTATTTACAAAAAAAGCAATTACAGGATATTGGCGAAAAACAGTCGTCTGAATTAAGGATGAAACAAAAAAACGGCAATGTGTTTTGGGCAGATTTGGAAATAGTTTTATCAAAAGGAATTGATAATAAACCAATGTGTAGCATCACAATAAACGATATTACCAAACGTAAAAAAGTGGAAGCTGAAATAATTACAGCAAAATTAGAAGCCGAAAATGCCAACAAAGCAAAAAGCGAATTTCTCTCGCGCATGAGCCACGAATTACGAACACCAATGAATGCAATACTTGGGTTTGCGCAATTATTGAATATGGGGGAACTTGCCCGGGGACAAAAAAGAGGGGTTGACCATATTATGAAAAGCGGAAAACACTTGCTTAACCTGATAAACGAAGTTTTGGACCTTTCAAAGATCGAAGCTGGGAAACTATCACTTTTGCTGGAGCCTGTTAAACTTGGCACAATTATTCCTGAAACACTTGACATTGTGCAAAACCTTGCACTTGAAAAAAATGTCGCCCTTAAATTTATTGAATCCAATGTTAATACAACGCATGTAATGGCCGACAACCAAAAGCTAAAACAAGTACTTATTAATTTGGTAAACAACGCTATAAAATATAATCGCGAAGGAGGAAGAGTGGTAGTTGAATGTTCCGTGTTCCGTGTTCCTGGTTCAAAGTTAAACCCCGAACCCGAAACTCTGAACTCTGAACCCGGAACTTTGAACCTGAAACCCGAAACTCCAAACTCTGAACCAGAAACTCCAAACCCCGAACCCGGAACTCAAATCCGCATCAATATTAAAGATACCGGGAAAGGGATTTCGCCAGATGGCATTAAAAAACTTTTTACACCGTTTCAGAGAATTGGGGCAGAAGTTAGTGAAATTGAAGGTACAGGATTGGGCTTAACAGTAGCCAAAAAGCTAATAGAGGCGATGCAGGGGAAAATAGGTGTTGAAAGTAAATTAGGACTTGGCAGTAACTTTTGGATCGAACTCCCGCAAGCCCAATCGCAACTTAAAAATGAAGAAGTGAATAGCAGCACGTGGAAAAACGAAACTGTTGCAGCTAAGGAAAAGGGCATTATTTTATATATCGAAGATAATGAATCGAACATTGAATTGATAAAACAAATTTTAAGTGAGTACCATCCTGACGTTGCACTCGTAACAGAAATTTATGGAAAACAGGCCTTTAAACATGCCAACGATTACAAACCCAATTTAATACTTCTCGATCTCGATCTGCCAGATGTACATGGCTCGAAAGTATTAAAACAGTTACAGGCCGGAGAAAATATCAAAAATATCCCGGTTGTTATCTTAAGTGCCGATGCAATGACCAGGCAAATAAATAAACTATTGGAGATGGGTGCAAAAGATTATCTGACCAAACCAATTGATGTTGTAAAATTTTTAAAAGTGGTGGAGGAGTTTGTGGGGAAAGGTGAGTAGGAAGTAGGAAGTGGGTGAGTAGGAAGTGGGTGAGTGGGTGAGTTGGAAGGCAGAAGTAGGAAGTGGGTGAGTGGGTTGGAAGGCAGAAGTGGGTGAGTGGGAGACAGAAAGTTGTGAGTTTTAAATAAAATTGGATTGCAAACAGTAAATTAGTAATAACTAAAAACAAGCGAATGACTATTGAATGCCAATCAAATGCCAATAACAAATATTCAATAATCAATAACCAACAATCAACAATCAACAATCAATAACCAACAATCAATAATCAATATTCAATGACCACCAAATGACTATCGAATGCCAATAACATATATTCAATATTCAATATTCAATAATCAACAATCAATAATCAATAATCACCAAATGACAAATGACAAACATTCAATATTCAATGACCACCAAATGACTATCGAATGCCAATCAAAGACCAATAACAAATATTCAATAACAAATAACAAATAATCAATGACCATAACAAACATTCAATAATCAACCGAATGACAATTGAGGAATATTCAATAATCAATAATCAACAATCAATCGAATGACAAATGACAAACATTCAATATTCAATGACCACCGAATGACAATTGAGGAATATTCAATATTCAATAATCAATAATCAATAATCAATATTCAATGACCACCAAATGATCATCGAATAACCAAACACTTTAAACGAAACGAAAAAATAGAATATTTTCTTTAACTTTAAAGAAAAAACAGGTTTAATACTGAATTGGGTTAATTCAAATAAAAGATGAAATCAAAAAAAATAGAAGCGGGTAATTCGGGCACTAACAAATCTAAAGAAAAACAGTTAAATCCAAATTTCCCTATTGTAGGTATTGGTGCGTCGGCAGGTGGATTGTCGGCAATCGAAATTTTTTTCAAAGCCATGCCCAAAAATGTAGAGATGAGAATGGCGTTTGTTATTGTCCAGCATTTAGATCCCAACCACAAAAGTATGTTAATCGATTTGGTTCAGCAATACACAAATATGAAAGTCTTTAAAGTTGAAGATGGAATTGAGGTGCAGCCAAATTGTGTATTTATTATTCCGCCTAATTACGACATGGCCTACCTGAAAGGGAATTTACTTTTAATGAAACCAAGCCAACCAAGGGGCCTGCGTCTTCCAATCGATTATTTTTTCCGATCGTTGGCTATGGATTTAGGCGAAAAAGCAATTTGTGTAATCCTTTCGGGTTCTGGTTCCGACGGCACATTAGGGTTAAAAGCAATAAAAGGCGAGGGTGGCCTGGCGCTTGTCCAGTCGCCCGAAACAGCAGCTTACGACGGAATGCCGCGAAGCGCAATATCTACCAGCTTAGTAGATATTGTTGTGCCGCCCGAAAAAATGATAGGGCAATTATTAATTTATGTGAAACAATCATTTGGAAAAGAACTTCTGCCTGTAATAAATGCGGTAACTCATGCAAAAGATATATTGAAAAAGGTTTTTGTTATTTTACGGAATCAAACCGGGCACGATTTTTCTAATTATAAACGAAACACAATTAACCGGCGCATTGAGCGGAGAATGGTTGTTAATCAAATTGGCAATATCGATAATTATGTCAATTATTTAAGGGCTAATATGTCGGAAGTCGAAATCCTGTTCCGGGAATTATTGATCGGTGTCACAAATTTTTTTCGCGATCACGAGGCTTTTGATTCAATTAAAAAAAATGTGCTCCCGGAAATTTTTAAAGATAAAACCTCTGGCGAATTAATCCGTGTTTGGATACCAGGTTGTTCAACCGGCGAAGAAGCATTTTCGTTTGCCATTTTATTTCAGGAATATATCGACCAAATAAAACAAAATTTTAATGTGCAGATATTTGCAACAGATATCGATTCCGAATCAATAGAAAAAGCACGTGCCGGAATTTATCTCGAAAGTATTGCAGCCGATGTGTCGGACAGTAGGTTAGGACAATTCTTTATCAAAGAAAACGGAGCCTACAAAATACGTAAAACAGTTCGCGACATGGTTGTTTTTGCAAAACAGGATGTTATTAAAGACCCGCCATTTTCGAAACTCGATTTTATAAGTTGCCGAAACATGCTCATTTATTTTGAATCCGATTTGCAAAAAAAAATGATGCAACTATTTCATTATGCTTTAAATTCCAATGGTTTTCTTTTTCTTGGAAATTCGGAAACTGTAGGCGAGTTTGGCAATCTTTTCTCGACGGTCGATAAAAAATGGAAAATATACCGTGGTAAAGGAATCGCTTTTCATCGCGCCCCGGGAACATTTTATACACCACCTTTAATTGATGTTTTATCGAGGGAAGGGAAAATCATGGGCCTTAATAAAGAGATAAAACTAAATGTCAAAGAAATTGTCAAGAATACTTTATTAGACGATTATGCCCCGCCATGTGTAATTATAAATGCCGAATACAATGTACTTTATATTCACGGGCAAACGGGCAAATACCTCGAACCTGCAAGCGGCGAAGCAAGTTTGAACCTCACTAAAATGGTGCGCGAAGGTTTAAAACTGGAATTAACAGCCGCAGTGCGCAAAGTTATTACCCGGCAAACCGAGGTCAGGTACGAGGGCTTAAAGGTAAAAAGCAATGGGGGTTATTCAACTGTAAATTTAGTTGTAAAACCGGTTAAAAAACAGTCGGTATTGAATGGGTTTATTATGGTACTCTTCGAAGAAGTTACCGTCAAGCCCTCAAGCGGAGTTGAAGTTACAGGCAATTTGAAAACCGATAAAGATCAACGAATTGTCGATCTTGAAATGGAAGTAAGGGCCAAAGAAGAATATCTTCAAACTGCTATCGAAGAACTGGAAACGATTAACGAAGAATTAAAATCAACCAACGAAGAATTACAGTCGTCAAACGAAGAATTGCAATCAACCAACGAAGAGTTGGAAACATCAAAAGAAGAACTACAATCGGTAAACGAAGAACTAATAACTGTAAATACCGAACTTCAGAAAAAAATCGATGAGCTTTCGCTTGTTAACAACGACATGAACAATTTGCTTGCCGCCACTAATATTGGGACAATTTTCGTCGATCACCAACTTAATATCCAGCGTTTTACGCCAGCGGCCACGCAAATAATAAACCTAATCCAAACAGATGTGGGGCGTCCGGTAGGCCATATTGTTTCGCGATTGATCGATTACGAAAATATTATTGATGATGTAAAAAATGTTTTAGACACACTTATTCCGTTTGATGCGAAAGTTCAAACAACCGACGGAAGCTTTTTTAATATGCGGATTCAACCATACCGGACAGTCGAAAATGTGATTGAAGGCGCGGTGCTTACATTTGTGGAAATTTCGGATAGAAATAGTTTTAAGTAATGAGTAATTGTATTTAATAGTGAGTATTAAGTAGTAAGTAATTAGTATTTGTAAAATGTAGTAATTTATTGTGTGATTATAGAAAAAAATGGGCCTAAAATAATATTCAATGACAAACATAAAACATTCAATGACAATTAAATGACCAACATTAAACTTTGAACTTTGAACATTGAACTTTCAACACTCAATGACAATTATATGACCAACATTAAACATTAAACTTTGAGTCTGCTCCGAAAAGTAAAAAATAAGGAAATGCCACGAAAACACAAAAGCACAAAAATTCACAAAGCGCAGAAATACAAACATTTACATTTTAGTGAATTTGGTGTTTTAGAGATTTAGTGGCAAAAGAAACTTTTCGGAGTGGACTCAACTTTGAACTTTGAACATTCAACACTCAATGACAATTATATGACCAACTTTAAACTTTAAACTTTGAACTTTGAACTTTCAACATTCAATGACTAATTGCCCAATCTAAATATTTAGAAAAATGCCAGAATATAAAAATACCGAATTACGAAAACGCGCCGAGGCAAGGATGAATAAACTTATTGATGAAACAGAAGTATTGACCCCGCAACAAACACAAGAACTTTTGCATGAAATTCAGGTGTACCAAATCGAACTTGAAATGCAAAACGATGAGTTACGGAATATACAACTCGATCTCGATAAATCGCGCGAAAAATATTTTAACCTCTTTAACCAGGCACCGGTTGGTTTCCTTACCCTTTCGGAAGAAGGAATAATTTTGGAGGCAAATCTTCGAGTCTCAACATTGCTTGGTGTTGAATTAAACCAAATTAAAAATAAATTTATTACCCAATTTATTTGTTTCGAAAATCAAGACACTTATTACGTTGCAAGGAAAAATCTTATTAAAACCAGTAAAAATCAGACCTTCGAATTAAAAATGAAAAAGAAAAACGGCACTGTTTTCTGGGCTCGTTTTCAATCAGTTTTATCGGCTAAAACTGATGATAAAATTAAATGCAGTATTTCGATATGCGATATTAACGAACAAAAAAATGCAGAAAATAAATTAAAAGAAAGTGAGGAAAAATACCGGAAACTTGTTAATGAGGTTAACGATGGCTTTTATGTTACCAACAGTAATGGAGGTTTTACATTTGTTAATAATGCACTTGCAAAAATAATGGGACTAAGTAATTCTGAGGAATTGATCGGGCGTAATTTTTTAGAGTTTATCCCTTCTGGTAAAGTTGCCGAATTTTCAAACAGGTACAGAAAAGGTATTGAGCAAAATTTAAGCAACGATGGTTTTGATGTGGAAATTAATCAAATAAACGGACAAACTGCTTTTTTGGAAATAACTGCGGTACCAATTAAAAAAGGTAATAAAGTTATGGGGATGCATGGAATTGTCCGCGATGTAACGCAACGTAAATTAGCTGAAAAATTATTGGAAAAATCAAACAAAGATCTGGTGAAACTTAATGCTGAAAAAGACAAACTTTTTTCGATTATTGCACACGATTTAAGAAGCCCGTTTCAGGGTTTTTTAGGGTTGACAGGATTGATGGCCGATGATATTAGCGAATTCTCTACTATTGATTTATCAAGGCTTGCAAAAAAGATGAACCAAACAGCAGAGAACCTTTTTAAACTGCTGCAAAATCTGTTGGAATGGGCACAGGTACAAAAAGGCAACATTAATTTCGACCCTAAAAGTTATTTCTTTAATGAAATAGTTAAGCAGGATATTCGGCCAATTAAGCAAATGGCAATCGAAAAGGGGATTTCTATTGTAAACGAAATTTCGGATAAGCAGAAAATTTTTGCTGATGAAAATATGCTCAGGACCGTTGTCCGCAACCTTTTGACCAATGCCGTTAAATTCTCAAATAATGGCGGGGAAATTACGATTTCTGCCAAACCGGCGAATCAACATTTGCTTGAAATTGATGTACGTGATACCGGGGTTGGAATATCGAAAAATAACATTAAAAAACTTTTTAGGATTGACGAAAAAGTTGGTTCCAAAGGAACAGCAGGCGAACCAAGTACCGGATTAGGTTTGTTGCTATCGAAAGAGTTTATCGAAAAACAAGGTGGTAAAATTTGGGTAAAGAGTGAATTAGGGACGGGAACCACCTTTAGTTTTAGCCTGCCGGTTTCTAATTAGTAGCTGACCACAAAGTTGATAATTTTCTTTCACCCGTTGACTTTCCGTCAGGCCTAGCCATTTTGTTCACCCGGCGACTTTCCGTCTGGGCTTGCCATTTTGTTCACCCGTTGACTTTCCGTCACCGGATGAATAAAAATTGTCCGTCACCGGGTGAATAAAAATTGTCCGTCACCGGATGAATATAAATAAAATACAAAAGAAAGTCACCCGGTGAACTGCATACAGAAACAGATTAGCCCGGAAGTAATAAAATTCATAATTAAAATCGGGCTTTAGGTGACAAATTGTTTACAAATTGAAATTTTATTAATAATTTTGAAATACCAGAATAAAAAAACCAAAATGGATTCAACTCTTAATAAAGCACACATTCTAATTGTGGACGATCAGCAGGCAAATATCGATATCCTCAACGATATGCTCGAAATGACTGGTTATACAAATATTAAAACCACAACAGATCCACGGAGCGTGGTCGGTTTATTCAACACTTTTAAACCGGATTTGATTTTACTCGATCTGATGATGCCCCATTTATCCGGGTTTCAGGTGATGGAACAGTTGGGACCATTAATCCCGGCTGATACTTATTTCCCAATTCTTGTACTTACTGCCGATGTTAACCCCGAATCTAAAACCAGGGCACTTGCTGGTGGAGCAAGCGATTTTCTTACAAAACCTTTTGATTTGGTGGAAGTTGATCTTCGGATAAAAAACCTGCTTAATACAAAATTCCTTCACGGGCAACTCGAAAACCAGAACCAAATACTGGAAATAAAAGTTAAAGAAAGGACAATCGAACTGGAAAATGCCAACAGGGAACTTCAGGTACTCGAACAGGCAAAATCAGATTTTTTGTCAATTATTAGCCACGAAATAAATACACCATTAAATGGCATAATTGGTTTTATCGATATTTTAAAAATGGTACTCGAAGATCCTGAGCATCTCGAAATGCTTGATAACCTTGATGTTTCGGCAAAACGCCTTGAACATTTTGCTAAAATAAGCCTGCTTATTACCCGGTTAAAAACTAATAATGCTTCAATATTTTTAGAAAATGTCGGGTTAGCACAGTTGATTGAGAAGGGGGAATATAAATTTAAAGATCAGTTAAGTTCAAGTGGTATAGAATTAAATGTCGAAGGTGAAATAGAGAATTCAATTGTTCATGGCGATTTGTATTTATTAGAATTCTGTGTTGACAGCTTACTCGAAAATGCGCTAAAATATTCTCCACAAAACGGGGTTGTCACTGTTAATATAAAAACAGATCAGGCACAAACCAATTGTTCATTTATCGATCAGGGAGATGGTTTCTCTAGCAAAGCCATGCAAAATCTGTTTAAATTATTTGCCCCGGGAGAACAACACGTTGACCAAAACGAAGGCTTGGGACTTGCACTGGTAAAGCTGATAATGGATGCCCACAAAGGAGAAATCAAAGTCAGGAATAATAGCGGGGCAAAAGGAGCAATTGTTGAACTGGTATTTAAAAACTAATAATCGGGGCAAACTCTGGCAGAATGTTGTAATACTAATTGTTCTTCAAAATGCCGCATAGCAAATTTTGAAGTTATCTGTCGCGAACTTATTTCGGGTATTAATGCCGATAATACAACAAAGAAGCAGACTGAACAAAGTGAAAGTTTGCGACATTTTATTGTCAAATCGGTATAGCAACTATACCTGTTGCATTTTAGAATTCCAATTCTTTTCTTACTTTTAAAGAAAAGTTTATGCAAAAAACTATCCTTTCAATCGACTGCGGGACACAAAGTTTGCGTACAATTGTTTTTTCATTAAAGGGTGATGTTTTAGCCATCGAAAGAATTCCCTTTGAGCCCTACACAAGCCCGGTCCCGGGGTGGGCCGAACAAAATCCTGAAGTGTACTGGAGAGCACTAAAAAAAGGTTGTAATTTATTGAAAAAGAATTACCCGGGATACTTTAATAATATTGCCGGGGTAGGTGTGACAACACTCCGCGATTCGATGATCAATGTTGATAAACATGGAAAACCGCTACGCCCCGTAATGGTTTGGCTGGACCAACGAAAGGCAAAACCTGTTTACAAACCCGGGATTGGCATGAAATTATTGATAAAAACAATCGGCTTAAGCGATTCGTTAAACAAAGCCCAACGCGAAGGGAAATGTAATTGGCTAAGGCAAAATCAACCCGATGTTTGGAAGAAAACACATAAATATTTACAGGTCTCTGGATTCTTTAATTATCGTTTAACCGGAGAATTTAAAGATTCAACTGCTTCACAAATCGGGCATGTTCCGTTCGATTATAAAAAACAAAAATGGGGAAACCCCAAACACTTGCTCACTTTTAGCACAAAACTTTATCCGGTTGAAAAGGGGAAGCTACCGGAATTAGTTGAACCAGGCGGAATACTTGGTAAAATCACAAAGCAAGCCAGCGAGGAAACAGGTCTGAAAACCGGGTTGCCGGTAATTGCCTGCGGATCGGATAAAGGTTGCGAAACCCTTGGAATGGGGGTTTTAAAACCTGAAATGGCAAGCCTGAGTTTTGGTACAACGGCAACTATTCAAACAACATGTAAAAAGTATTTGGAACCCATTAAGTTTATGCCGTCGTACCCGGCAACTATCTCAGGGATGTTTAATCCTGAAGTAGAAATTTTTCGGGGATTTTGGATGATTACCTGGTTTAAAAATCAATTTGCACAAAAAGAAGCAGTTGAAGCAGCCAAAAAAGGGATTTCAACGGAGGAAGTGTTAAATGGTTTGCTTTCAGAATCCTGCCCCGGAGCAATGGGATTGGTTGTTCAGCCTTATTGGAGCCCCGGACTTTCGGAACCCGCTGCAAAAGGTGCTATGATTGGTTTTGGCGATGTACATAAAAAACCACATGTTTATCGCGCCGTAATCGAAGGCCTGGCTTTTGCGCTTTTGGAAGGAAAAGAGAAAATTGAAAAAGTTTCTAAAAGGAAAATACAAAAACTGGCAGTTTCAGGGGGGGCATCAAAAAGCGATGAAATTTGCCAGATTACCGCCGATGTTTTCAACCTGCCATTGGTCCGGGGAAAAACTACAGAAACTTCGGGGCTTGGTGCAGCAATAATTACAGCAAAAGGACTTGGTGAATATCCCTCAATTTCGGAAGCAATTAGCCAAATGGTTTGTTACGAAAATGAATTTCAACCCAATAAAAAGCACGTTGAAATTTATAAGCGCTTATTCAAAAAAGTGTATAAAAAAATGTACAAAAGATTAGAACCGCTTTACCATGAAATTCGTGAAATAACAGGGTATCCTGAATAGTTTAAAAATCGGATGTACCCGTAGTAGAGATTTCAAAATAGCCATAATAAAGTGAATTCGAATTATCAACACAATATTATTCCAAGCCAATTAAAATAGAAACGTAATAATTTCTTGGGTTTCCGGGATAGTAAAAACGTGGCAGGTTTTCCGTGAAAGATACCCAAATAAAAATTATGCTACCACAATCATAATTTTATGAACTTTAAAATTTGTAAGGTGGCTATAAAATTTAATGCATTAGTTTTTGAATTTTTAATTTATTAATTGACGAGAGTTTGACCTTAGAGAATTGGTAAGGATTGTAATATTAGCAGCTTAGTTTATGCGGGCGCGTCATCCGTCAGCTGACGGACAGTAAATCGGGCTAATTGTTTGCTATGAAAAAACACTAAGGTTAATTTTGATATGATTTTTCTTTGCTTCGTTTCTTTTCATCAAGGAAAAGAAATGAAGTGGGGTTTGGGGCAAAGCCCCAACTAATCAGATAACCAGATGATAGTTATACCAATTGTACTTTGAAATGCCGCATGGCAATTTCGAAGTTTACAATGGTTAATGCCGATACTACAACAAAGGAGTATGCTGAGTAAAACGAAAGTATGCGACATTTGGTTGTTAAATCGGTATTAAAGGGTGTCTGCGCCAATTTCGGATAATTTTCTTATGTAGAACTTACGTTAATTATAAACTTTATGCGGTACACCCGAAAAACAAGACATTTTAGTCGTAAGTGCCAGACTATGGCTCAATTCATAAAGTTGTGGACTAATAGTTCTTCATCGCAATCGAATATTTAACCTGAACTATTCATAAATTTATCTATTCCGAAATCAAACTGCTTTGAA